>NZ_QGKL01000036.1 GCF_003172895.1 Leucothrix arctica
GCTATGAATACGACAACATCGGTAATCGTACGCAAGGTGTGGTCAACGGCATTACCACCGCCTACACCTACGATGATAATGACCGACTGACGCAGCAAGGTGGCGAACACTACCGCTACGATGACAATGGCAGTACGCTGGAAATGACCATTGACGACACAGTCACTGCTTATCAATACAACGCACTGAATCAACTCATCGAGGTACAAACACGCGAAGCAGGCGTTGTTACGGACACACTACGTTACACCTATGACATTAACGGCATCCGTACCCGCTCACAGGAAAATGGCACAGATACCCGCTTCGTTATTGATAACAACCAAGCCTACGCACAAGTGGTGCAAGAGCAGGATGCAACGGGTCAAATCCAAGTCAATTACCTCTACGGCGACGACCTACTGCAACAGCAACGTGATACTGATATTAGCTACTATCACTACGATGGTTTAGGTAGCACCCGTTTGCTCACGGATAGCACAGGCCTACTCACCGACCGCTACCGTTATGATGCCTTTGGTGAAGATTTAGAAACACTTGGTAACACTGTAAACCGCTACCGATTCACGGGTGAACAATACGACGCTAACCTCGCGTTCTACTATCTGCGTGCCCGTTACTACAACCCGCACCAAGGGCGATTCACCCAGCAAGATACATGGATGGGGAATAACTCCGATCCGATTACCTTACACAAATACCTGTATGCGAATGCTAATCCGGTAAATATGGTTGATCCGACGGGCAATTTTTCAATGGGCTCTGCCATGTCAAGTATTAACACTATGGGGACTTTAGCAAGTATTGCTACTACTTCGTATGATGTTGCGGGTATGTTTGCTGAGTCGGGGAATGGGGAGAGTCTTCCAAGTGCTGGTGATATTGGTGGAGCTGTCTTATTCGGTCTTGTTGGCAAACAGGTATTCAAGCCTCTTTCTAAGCTATGTCAAAAAAACAAAAAGGCTAAAAGGTACTGCAACTTTGTAATAGGGTATGTTGGAGCGGAGTTGAAAATTGATATATTAGCTGGGTCAAAGTCTTCAAATTGGCTTAATAAAAAGAGAAAGAATACTATTGTAGGAGCATTTGATTTAACAAATGGCTTATCGGTTGCTGAGTTTAATAGGGGGAAAGGAAATAATCCTACTACGCATGCGTCACTTGGGGGAACTCCTTCTTTAGGTTGTTTAGACTCAGGGACTGGGATTACAGTTGGTAACTGTGCCGAATTTATGGCAGCTAATAAGTTGTTACGAGGTGGGGCAAAAAGGAAAGCTATCAGATGGACTTTTGCCTACCATGTTGATAAGAGTGGTAAGTATGGTTCTAGAGGTTTTATCAAGAGTTACTGTGGAGTATGTGTAAGAATGTTTAATGTGAAAAATTAGGATATAAGTATGCCGACGATACAAGACAGTAGCTTTTATTTGAAGGTCATTGATGGGGATTACCTAAAACTATCAGGTATGTTTTCGGACGGGCCAGAGGAGCTTAGAAAAAGCCTGGTCTTAGGGTATGCATTTGATATGTTGATAGAAATAGGAGATGTAAGTGTTTGTAATCATGTAATCGGTTATTTGAATGATGAGGTAGATTCTTTTTGTCTCAAAAAGAATGGTGCCATTGAGCTTCTGGGAGAGTTAGGTGTACAACAGCATGAGTTATTACTTGAGAAGTATTTAGATTCAAAAGATCAACATCTTGCTTTTTCTGCATACTTTTCAATGCGTGAGCTTTTGGAGCGTAAAGAGCTCTCCGAAGAAACATATAGAAGATTCATTGCACGACTGGTTGATACATTAACAAACTTAGAGTGCTCGAAAGAGGTAGCTGTTGAGTGTGCGTTAGCGTTATATGCAATTGATTATGGCAACTTAGACGCGTTGCTCGATAGTTCTAAGGAAAAGTATTCTGAATTTTGGGATGATTATAGGGCTGCAATAATTTATAAAATTAAGTAACTAGCACTCAGAAAAAAGAGTTCTAAGCCGCTGTGGCTTTATATAAGTTTTCAGCTATGGTCACCGATCATCGAGGCATCACCAGCTATACCTACGATGCACGTGATCGATTAACCAAGGTGAGTCACCCGAACGGTCAGTCCATCGAGTACCGCTATGACATGGCTGGTAATCGCACCCAGCTAACGACGCAAAACGACACCGTGGATTATAGCTTTGACAGCTTAAATCGACTCGCAACTGTCACTGATGCTAACGGCACCACGAGTTATCGTTACGACGCTGTTGGAAATCGTGCGCAAGTTGACTATGCCAATGGCACAGCCATCGCGTATCAATACAACACACTCAACCGCTTAACACAGGTGCAACACCTGTCGCCTACCAATGCGGTCACTGAGTAGTTTGACTACCAACTTGCTGATACAGGACATCGTCTAAAAATCAGTGAATTCAATGGTCGAGTAAGTGATTATCAATACGATGCAACACATCGCCTATTACAGGAAGTAGTCACCGATGCCTCGTTAGGTAATCGCACGACTGACTTTAGTTACGACACGGTGGGTAACCGTATCAGCCAAACCGAAAACGGCATAACGACCAGCTATACCTATAATGCCAATGATCATCTGTTAGAAAGCAATGATGGCATCGTCATCACTAGTTATCAGTATGATGCGAATGGCAACACCACCCAGCAAAACCAAGGGTTAGCGGTGACCGCGTACGAGTACAGCCAAGACAACCGCATGATACGCGCAACATCATCCACGGATACCTTGGACTACAGCTACAACGCAAGCGGTATCCGCCAAAGTAAAACCCAAAACGGCATCACCACTAACTACTTAGTCGATCAAAATCGCCCTTACGCTCAGGTCATTACCGAGCTTGATAACACAGGTACACCAGAAACGTTCTACACCTACGGTGATGATCTGGTGAGTCAAATACGTGGTAGCCAAAGTCATTACTATTTATACGATGGCTTAGGCTCAACACGTGGCTTAAGTGACCAGTCAGGTGCAGTGACGGATAGTTATGTGTACAAGGCGTTTGGTGAATTAGTTAGCCAATTAGGCGCAACTGAAAACAGCTATCAGTTTGCAGGAGAGCAGTTTGATGGTGAGCTAGATCAGTATTATCTGAGGGCTAGGTATTATGATCAAGGTGCAGGGCGGTTTACGCAGCAAGATACTTGGATGGGGCGCTCACATGATCCTATTACATTAAATAAATACCTCTATGCCAACTCCAACTCAGTTTTGTATCTCGACCCGTCCGGTTATTCAGCAAATCTGGCGGGAGTAAGTGCAGCGTCAAGTATTCAGGGCACTATAGTAAGTACTGCACATAGAACAGTAATTAAACATGTTTTTAAAAGTGCTGGTTGTGATTTAGCTATAGGATTAGCCGAAAAATCAATTACTTATGGAATCTATGTTCTTTTTGACGCAGCATCTGGCCGTTACTACGTTGGTCAGGCAGGTAATATTAATACGAGGTATAAACAACATCTGAAAGAGGCTGAGCGAAAAGCAATATCTGCGTGGAAAGCAAATAGCAAAATAGTAGCTCGATTTTTTGTAGGAGGAGGAAAGGATGCTCTTGATAAGATTGAACAGTTAGTGATCAATTATTTTGAGGATGCTGGACATAACTTACATAATGATAGGAGAGTTATTGGTGATAGTAAAGATAGAGAAAAGCTTCGAAAGGAGTTTAGACTGTTGAAAAAAACTCTTTGCAAATAAGACGAATTAATTATGAATTACTCAAAAAAAATACAACATTGCCGTAGCTATTACCCTTTCAAATATTGGTCAGAGGACTATCAAGATGGTATAGGGAAATATTCTGATACCCATTGCTTTAATGTCCAAAGTATTTTTGATGGGTTGCTGAAGTCTCTTATAAGCTTAGGTGAAGCGGCACCGGAGCTTAGTAAAGTTGAGCTTTTTCAGAGTACGGTACAACGTTTAAATATTGTCAGAAAAAATTATCCAGAGCTTATAGAAACAATGGAGAGAGAAGAGTTCTGTGATTTGTTTGATAAAATTGCTTTAGCGGCAGGTCTTCGTCCCGAAAACTATGGGGGTGGAGATGGTATTGCTTCAGAGTGGCGAGAGTGGTGAATTGTGAAAGGAACGCCAAAAATGGACATTATTTCCATTATGAAATTTTTAATAGGGGTATTGTTAAGTTTAAAGATTTTGAAATTTTCTTCGGCCCAGAGGCTGGTGAAGGAAGTAGTTTTCAAATAGTAGTTGAAGTTGATGGGGACCTTGATCAGATGGAGAGTAAGCTGACTGATATGGTGTATGGCATCGTTGATAGAGGCTTTGACATCTCTGGATCATACTTTACTACAAATGATCCTGCGGGGTTATCCGTTCGCGTTGGTCTGTCTAATATCGGATTATCAAATATGTAGAGAGGTTTTGTTAGTAAGGTCTGTTGCCTAGTAGTCGAGTTGAAAAGTTTGTTGATAAAGCCAGTCAACAGTGTGAGCAAATAATGCCTGCGTCTGACCTGGTGATACAAAAACCGTCGCGGTTTCACCCAAATCTTTAGTTATGACGGTGCAGGTAATGTCCTTGCTGAAACCAATGGTGCAGGCGAAACCACCACACGCACCTACGACAACAACTTTAACGAACTGTCACGTACCGATGCGTTGGGGAATACGCAAGCGTGGACCTATGACGCGAGACGTAACCAGCTGAGTGAAACCGATGCAGTCGGTAATGTTACTAGCTACACCTACAACAACCACAGCAAACCGCTGACCATCACCAACCCTGATGGATCGGTAGGTATTAGTAGTGAGTATGACGCGCAAGACAAGCTAACGTCGTTAACTAACGCCTTAGGTGAAACGACTACGCTTAGCTATACCGGCAACTCATCCAGCCCCGCTGAAATGAGCGATGCGGTCGGTACCCAACTGACCAGTGAGCATAACTCTTTCGGTCATGTACTGTCTGAGACTGACGCCAACGGTGTAAAAACCACCTACAGCTACGACGTCTACACGGCAATGGGTCGTAAGATCAGCGAAACCACTAGCCGTACCGATGCCTCAGGTGTTACCCATCTGCTCACCACGCGTTATGAGTACGATGCAAAAGGTCGCGTCATCAAAACCACCGACCCACTTGGCCGCGTCACGCAAACCGAATACACCGTGTTTGGTAAAGAAGCCTCGATGATAGATGCCGCAGGCCGTCGTACTGAGTACCGTTACAACGCACGTGGCTTGATGTCACAAATGACCTATCCTGATGGCACCACTAGCCAAATGGATTACGACCCTGAAGGCAATAAAGTCAGCGAAACCGACCGTGCAGGTCGTATCACGCTGATGGAGTACGATGCAGCCAACTGTCTGATCAAAACCACCTACCCAAATGGCAGTACTAACCAAAGCGACTATGACGCAGCAGGCCGAATGGTCGCGTCTATCGATGCGCGTGGTAACCGTACCGAGTACACCCTAGATGCAGCAGGTCGCCAAATAGCCGTTACCGATGCGCGGGGTAATACCACCCAGTATAGCTACGACCAACGCGGCAACCGTGTCGGAATGACCGATGCCAACGACAACAGCGTCGTTTACGTGTTTGACCTAAGCGACCGCCTAATAGAAACGCAGTTCGCAGATGGAACCAGCACAAGCACCGCCTATGACGTCAGAGGCCGCAAAGTCAGCGCAACCGACCAAGCAGGTAATACCACCTTCTACCAATACGATGGCGTGGGTAACCTCACCAAAGTCACCAACGCGTTAGGTCACGAAACCACCTACACCTACGATGAGCAAAACAACAAGCTCACTCAAACGGATGCAGAAGGGCGAACCACTCACTGGGCATATGATAATGTCGGTCGTGTGGTGAGCCGCACCTTACCGATGGGGCAGGTTGAAATCTTTGAATATGACGTGTTGGGCAACCGTACAAAGCACATTGATTTTAAAAGCCAAGAGACCAACTACCAATACGATGTACTGAATCGTGAAACTCGTCGTGAATACGTCAGTACAGGGCGCATGGTCGACACGGTGTATACCGTAACAGGTCAAGTGGCAATGCTCACGGATCATCGTGGTATCACTAGCTACACCTACGATTCCCGAGACAGATTAACCAAGGTTAGCCATCCGAATGGTCAAACCATCGAGTATGTCTACGATATAGCAGGTAATCGAACTCAGCTAACCACTCAAAACAGAACGGTAGATTACAGTTTTGATGCCTTAAATCGAATGGCTAGCGTTACTGATTCCAATGGCACAACAAGCTATGATTACAACGCCGTAGGTAACCGCTCACGTGTTAATTACGCTAATGGCACGGCGATTTCCTATCAGTACAATACGCTGAATCGATTAACGCAGGTACAGCATCTGTCACCGAGTAATGCTGTTACACAGCAGTTCGATTATTTGCTGGCAGACACAGGTCACCGTTTAAAGATTACAGAGCTGAATGGGCGAAGCAGTGATTATCAATACGATGAAACGCATCGCTTGCTACAAGAGACTGTTACTGACACTTCGCAAGGTAATCACACCACCGACTTTAGTTATGACAAAGTGGGCAACCGCCTAACTCAGCTAGACAATGGTCTCTCCACCAGTTATACCTATGATGCCAATGACCGACTACTAGAAAGCAATAATGGCTCTGCAATAACCAGCTATCAATACGATGCGAACGGTAACACCACTCAGAAAAACCAAGGACTGGACGTCACTGCATACGAGTACACCCAAGATAACCGAATGGTTCGCGCAACTACCTCAACGGACTTACTGGAGTACAGCTACAACGCAGGGGGTATTCGTCAGAGTAAAACCACAAACGGTTTAACCACCGATTACTTAGTGGATCAAAACCGTCCGTATGCGCAAGTGCTGTCTGAGCTAGATAATACAGGGACACCAGAGACGTTCTATACCTATGGGGATGACTTGGTGAGCCAAACCCGAAACAGCCAAAGTCATTATTACCTTTACGATGGCTTAGGCTCAACGCGTGGATTAAGTGATGAGTCAGGTACAGTTACGGATAGTTATGCGTATAAGGCGTTTGGTGAGCTGGTCAGTCAGGTTGGAACAACCGAAAATAAGTACCAGTTTGCAGGAGAGCAGTTTGATGGTGAGCTAGATCAATATTATCTGAGGGCTAGGTATTACAACCAGAATCAGGGGAGGTTTATGCAACAGGATGTTTGGTTGGGGCGCTCTTTTGAGCCGGTTACCTTGAACAAGTATGTGTATGCCGATAGTAGCCCAGTCTTAAATATTGACCCCAGTGGTTTTATGTCTATTCTAGGTCAGATGTCGGCTTCATCACTTCAAAATAACCTTGCCAGTTTGGCTCAGGGACAGACCTACCGAGTAGCCTTCAAAAAGTTAAGTAATGAAGTTATGTGTATTGCTATTGAGCAAACAGTAGAGCATGCAGTAACTTACGGGGCTTATGTGTTACTTGATGGTGCTGGGCAGTACATAGGGCGTTCTGGTGATATTGATAAACGTTATAAGCAGCATCAAAAGGATGCCGAAAAAATCTTAAAGGGTACATTAGCTAAGTTCGAGTACGCTGGTAACCGAAATGAAATGAGGCTTTTGGAGCAATACTTGATGGACTTTGTTGAGAGGGTTTTTGAGTCACAAGGGGGAGAGAATACCAATAGTCGCAAGGAAATTGCAGAAAATCCACGCTCGGCTAATAGTAAGGCATTGCGTGAAATATTTAATAAACTGGACTTTTGCCCGAAGTAATTAAGCTTCAAATATAGGATTCAAAAAATGGAAAGCATGCCTCCAAGACATCAGTTATGGTCACCGCATCACCTTACAATGAGGTGGGGGTATTCGGATGAAGCTTATAAAATTCTTAGTACTGGAGAGATATACTCTTTGGGATTAGAGGCTGGTGATTGGTCTGATTTGGATTGGTTAACTGACTTTAGAGGGTGTTTAAAGAGCATAAGAATTGGTTCGGAAGTGATGGACTGGCGATCTATAGGAAGGCTCAGTGAGCTACAAGATCTTAAAATAGAAGGTGATTTTAAGATTAAATTTGATTTTTCCGTATTACAGAACCTGAAAAGCCTTCAAATGTACTTTAGGCGAGACTATGGAAGTAGTATATTCCAATTGTCAGGATTGGAATATTTGAAAATTAATGGTTGGAAAGGTGATGATGTCACTGCGTTTTCGAAATTAAGGAAGTTGAAGTATATTAATTTGATTGATTCAAAGCTACTGAAGTCATTAAAAGGATTTGAGGGTTTGGGGGCTCTTGAAGGGCTAGATATTGCGGTCGCTAATAACTTAACCGATATTGGTGCTATAGGGAAATTGGGACAGTTAAAATACCTTAAGCTAGCAAACTGTAAGCGAATTACTGCCTATGATTGCTTAAAGTTTAATACAGAGTTGTTGTCTCTGATTATCGCGAAAACTAGTGACATTGAATCATTGTCGATTTTAGATGGGATGAAGAAGCTCGATTATTTGTCATTTGGTTCGGGTACAAAAGTCGTTGATGGTGATTTAGCGGTGCTCTATAAGCTTAAATCTTTAAGGCAGTGTCGTTATACCAATGCACAACATTATAATATTAAAAAGAAAGATTTTGATGCTCACCAGTTTGAGAAATATGGGGAGCGGTCGGTTGAGTGTGAGGATATTTGGTTACCACCGAAATTTAGGGTAAGTTTGTTAACTTAAATGGCAAGTTGCGATTGTAGATGTGTGGGTAGAAGCCTTTGAATATGATGTGTCAGGTAATCGAACCGTGCACATCGACTTTAAAGGTCAAGTGACAACGACCGAGTACGACATTAATAACCGTCCGACACAACAAACCATTGGCGGGTTAATCACTAAACGCATGACCTATGATGTGGTTGGCCAAGTGCTAGCTGCTGAACAAAATGCTAATACGACTAGCTACACTTACGACCCCGTCGGACGACTACTCACCGAAACCAAGCCCAACGGTATTACCCTGCGTTATCAGTACGACGAAGCGGGTAATAAAACACAGTTTGTGACTGAGCAAGTCGATGGGAGTCAAATCACCGCGACTTACAGCTATGACGAACTTAATCGTTTAGCGACCGTCACTGATACCCAAGGTAGTCTCACTCATTATACCTATGATGCAGTGGGTAACCGCCAAACGACTACCCACGCCAATGGCACAGTCGCCAGTTATCAATACGACAGCCTAAACCGTTTGACACAGCTACAGCATCAAACAGCCTTAGGCACAGTACTCGACTCCTTCAGCTACCAATTAAACAACACAGGGCAGCGCACAAGGATCACGGATGCAGATGGCACAATAAGCAATTATCAGTACGATGCGATCCATCGCCTAGAAACTGAAACGGTCACTGATAACACTAACACCGTTAGCCACACCGCTAGTTATCAATACGACCATACAGGCAACCGCACGCAAGGTGTTGTGAATGGCATCACCACTGCTTATAGTTATGACGACAATGATCGACTGACTCAGCAAGGGGGTGAAAACTACACCTACGATGCAAACGGCAGCACGTTGCAAATGATCATCGACAATAAGGTCACGGACTACCAATACAATGCACTGAACCAGCTTACCCAAGTGCAAAAGTCAGAAGCAAGTGTTGTAACCGATACGCTGACCTACGCTTACGATGTTGAGGGTAACCGCGTTACCTTGCAGAAAAATGGCAGTGAAACGCGCTTCATCGTTGATAACAATCAGGCCTATGCACAAGTCGTGCAAGAGCAAGATGCGACAGGTCAAACCCAAGTCAGTTATCTCTACGGTGATGACCTACTACAGCAGCAACGTGATACTGAAATTAGCTATTATCACTATGACGGCCTAGGTAGTACCCGACTGCTCACTGATGAGACCGAAACACTCACCGATCGTTACCGATACGACGCCTTTGGCGAAGCCATTGAGGAATTAGGCAACACCGTCAATCGTTACCGCTTCACAGGAGAACAGTACGATATCAACTTAGCGTTCTATTACCTACGTGCGCGTTATTACAACCCGCACCAAGGGCGATTTACCCAGCAAGATACATGGATGGGTAATAGCTCTGACCCGATCACATTGCATAAGTACCTGTATGCGAATGCAAATCCCGTTAACAATATTGATCCGACGGGTAATTTCAGTCTAGGGAGTGTCAGTGCTGCGAGTAATATTCGTTCGACCTTGGCGAATATCCAAATTGATGTGGGGTTGAGTCTCTTTGATGTTTCGACCGGAGGAGCTGATTTTTCTAGTAGAGAGGCCGGTATTGCAATAATTTGGGCTTATGCTGGTTCGAAGGTTGGTGTGCTTACTAGGTCATTTCAAAAGCTGCTAAAAAAATCTGGATGTTTAAGTAATAGCTTTGTTCCTAATACTTTGATAGCAGTCGAGAATACTCTGACACGTATTGATGAAATTGAAGTTGGTGAGTTGGTTTTAAGTTATGATGAAAAGACAGAGAAATATGAGTATCAGCCTGTTCTTGCCGTTATTAAGAGCAGAAAAAACACACTGATTATTAGTATCGAATTGGCTTCAGGTACAAAAATTGAAGCAACACCAGAGCATCTCATATATGCAGATAATAAGTGGAGACAAGCTAGGAATATTACTAGTGATATGCTTCTTCAAAGCCTATCTGGTAGAGAGTCTAAGGTTGTCAATGTTGAGAGGTCTTTTAGAGTTGAAACTGTTTATGACTTAACGGTTCGAAAGAATCATAACTTTTTAGTGTCAGCTGACAAAGTGCTTGTACATAACATCTCGCCTTGCGAAAAAGCAGCGCAAACTTTGGCTAAAACTGTCCCAAAGGCTTGCGTGGGCAAGTATGTCTGTGATGATTTTGCTGTGAAATTTGAACAGCTTTTATTGGGAAAAAATGTTGTGGGAAAACGACTTTGCGTTACCTCTACTAGAACTGCATTTCTCGGATCACTTAAGCATGGTACTATTTCAAAAAACCCACAACACTTTACTGTCCAGGTCGGCGATATGGTGTTCGATAGTGTTAATCCAGAAGGGATGCCCTTTGCGGAGTGGGTTGATGATATTGGTATAAATGATGGCATAGGTGTAAACCTAAAGTCTGAAGGCATGACAGGAAAATATAATGGTTGTATCCCCAGAAAATGAATTAAAAGAGTTTATAGCGTTTTCACATTTATTGAGAAGACGCTTAGGAATGTATGTATACCCAACTACGTTGGCACACTTAGGGAGCTTTTTAGGAGGCTACTTTCAGGGAGTCAATAGAGAGGATGTATCAACATACTATAACTTTTTTCAACATTATCAGCCATCTTTCCACGACTGGATAGCTGAAAAGGAAAATGGTCGTAATGCACCAGCCAATAGTTGGGTTGACATGATTATGAACAACGTAGATTCTGATGAAGCAGGCATAGAGCGGTTCTTTAATTATTTAGATGAATATATAAATAAAGTTGCTTTGAAAGCTAGTAACCATTAAGAATGGATAGTCCCTTTGGGTATTATATGCTGTCAAACCCCGTCTAATTATAAACCTCTTCTTAAATAACTCACGCTTCAAGCATTTGATCATAATTGTTTAGAAGGACAAGACAGCATTACCCTGTTAATCGACGGTGACATGAAAGTTGGTAACTTCTCCCTCACCTTCGAAGATGTAAACATCCCACTCGCAGGTATTCCCATTGTCGTGAGTCGCACCTATGACTCACGCCAGAAAGACCAAAACCTTGACTTCGGTTATGGCTGGAGTGTTGATTACCAAAACGTTCGAGTGCATGAGTCACGTCCGGTAGGTCGCTCATGGGCACTTAACCGTTACTCCGCAGGGTTCTTTGACAACTGGTGTGTAGAGCCAAACGGCGACCCTACCGTATCAGTAACTTTACCTAATGGCCGAGTTGAAAAGTTTGTTGCCAAAGCTAGTCCGCAATGTCAGCAAATAACCCCCGCAATAGACGTAGCGATAGTCTTTGAGCCCGTGGGCAACACCACCGCAACATTAACTCAGTCAGACTACAGCACAGTTCGAATCGTCAATGGAAACTTAGTAGACCTACTTGGCGACCCTGGTCTTGATGTTGACCCACAGAACTACCAGCTAACCACCGCTGACGGTTACATCTACGATCTAGAGCAAGGCTTTAATATTCGTAAAGTCACCGAGCCTAATGGTCAAACACTCACCTTTAGCAGCGAAGGTGTATTCCACAGTACAGGTGCAAGTGTCAGTTTTGAGCGTGACGTCAATGGTAATATCAGCGCGATCACATTGCCTGATGAAACACAGATCACTTACGAGCATGATACGAATGGCAACTTAATCGCCCATAAAGATCAGTTAGATAACGCGGCCACTTTTGCCTATAACAACCAACATGGCTTGGTTGATATATTCGATCCAAGAGGTGTGCGTGTTACTCAAAATGAATACGATGAAGCAGGTCGACTGATTGCACAAATCGATGCTGATGGTAACCGCATTGAGTTCACTCACGACATTGGCAGTAACCTAGAAGTAGTCAAAAACCGTCGCGGCTTCACCCAAGTCTTTAGTTACGACGGTGCAGGTAATGTCCTTGCTGAAACCAATGGTGCAGGCGAAACCACCACACGTACCTACGACAACAACTCAACGAACTGTCACGTACCGATGCGTTGGGGAATACGCAAGCGTGGACTTATGACGCGAGACGTAACCAGCTGAGCGAAACCGATGCAGTCGGTCATGTTACTCGTTACACCTACAATACATTGGCGGGTTAATCACTAAGCGCATGACCTATGACACAGTTGGCCAAGCGCTAACTGCTGAACAAAACGCTGATACGATAAGCTACACCTACGACCCAGTCGACGACTACTCACCGAAACCAAACCCAACGGTATTACCCTGCGTTATCAGCACGACGAATCGGGTAATAAAACACAGTTTGTGACTGAGCAAGTCGATGGGAGTCAAATCACAGCAACTTATAGCTATGGCACGGTTGAAAGTTATCAATACGATGCGAACTGTAAAACCTTGCAAATGACCATCGACAACAAGGTCACTGACTACCAATACAACGCACTAAACCAGCTTACCCAATTAGTTATCTCTACAACAACGTTATACCGAGATTAGTTACATCACTATGATGGTTTGGGCAGTACACGACTGCTAGGGGATGACACCGGCGCACTGGCTGATCGTTACGAAGACTTTGGGGATGCTATTGAAACACTTCGTAAAGAATTTGCCGTACCCATTATTGGGGTAGAGCCGGGTGTTAAGCCTGCTACTCAACTGACTAAAACAGGTCGGATAGCGGTTTTAGCGACTCAGTACACAGCTGATAGTGGCTACCTTAAGCAAGTTGGTGGCGCGTCATGCGAATGGTTGTGAGTTTGTGTTGCAGGGGTGTCCAGGATTTGTTGAGCAGATTGAAGTGGATTTAATAAATACTGCCGAGACTGAAGTGCTGGTAAGAGGGTGTATTGAGCCACTATTAGAAGGAAGAATGGATACCTTTGTTATGGGGTGTACGCACTATGCGTTTTTGGTACCCAAAATTAGGCAGATTGCGGGTTCGGAAGTGTCGATTGTAGAGACGCAAGATGCGGTTGCTCAGCAAGTAAGTAATCGGCTGAGAGAGGCGGAATTATTGGCTGCAACTGCGATAGGGCGTTTGGAAAGGATTGTTTAGCGTTAACTAATGTCACGTAATTTATAAGTGCGTTCTACCCTAGTTTTTTGAGTGTTTTATTGTTGTTAATAACTCATTAATATTTGTCCATGTACAGTAATAAATATATAAAAATAATATCTGAATTGATTGTTTTTACAGCTCTGTGAAAAAGTCAGTACCAGAAGATTGGGGAATAACACAAAATGTTTAGTTTATTAATCCGAAAGCTACTTTCGGACAGATGCTTATTTAATGGTACTTTTCTCAATCGTATTAAAACTCCGTCGTTAAAGCCTTCGATAACGGAAGCAGATACTCCAACTATCGCTCAGAAAGTAGTTTCTAAGTTGCTTACTTATACCTTATTACTCACAGCTTGTGTGTTTGGTTCTAGCTCAGTGCATGCATTGAGTATTACTTTAGACGGCACCAGAACAGTCCTAACGGGTACGGATTGTGGTGCAGTTCCTACAACGTATCGTTTTGGTACTACGGCTTCATGGCAGGGTACTCCACTGGATATTATCGTCACGGTTAATGATGAGGATAATGATTATATTCAGGGTACTGCTACAGTGAATGGCCCAGACTGTGTTTACGTCAATGACGGTGTTTTAAGTGTCAATCTTCGAGATAGAGATGCTAGTGATGATGTTGCATTTATCGATACAACAATCACTGTTGTTGCTCAGGGGACAACGACTCCAGTATTTGTTGATAGAATCACCGGTACAGGGTTTGACTTAGATAGTAATGGCACAGCAGGTTCTACTGGTTCGGATGACATTTATTTATCAGGCCTCGGTGCAGGTTACCTTTCCAGTAATACGAATGTAGTTTATAGCACAGGTTCTTTTGCGGGCGGACACGATGTTAAGTTTGAGGGGTCTCCGACATCACTTGGCGATTGTGCTGATAGCCCCTCAACACCTGTTATTACTTGTCGCGCTGCAGCAAGTTGGACTGGTGGACCGAGCACTAATAGTATTTCTTCAATTAATGCGCGTTTTCAAAATGACAATGCTTACGGTAGTTCTACCAATGACCTTACTCATCGTTTACTGCAGTTATCTTTTGTTGATGCGCACGCTGAAGAAATATTAGCACCTAACTCAGACTTTGGTGACGCACCTGCAATTTATGGCTCTGCCAGTCACAACTCTATTTCATTGAGCACTATCTTAGGATATGGGCTTGGAGCGGATCATGATGCTACTAACCAACCATCAGCGACTGCTTTAGGCGATGATAATGATGGCACAACAGGCGACCCTTTCTATGATGATGAAGACGCTGTTAGAAGAAACGGTGTTTTATTGGATGGTCAGAGTGTTGCTCAGTCAGAGAATGTTGCGATAGATGTAACAACGTTTGGTGATGGGTATTTAAGTGCTTGGATGGATTTAAATATTGATGACGACTTTGCTGATGCAGGGGAGCAGTTGTTAACCGATGTATTTATCAATAGTACGACGGTTGAAAATACCAGTTTAATATTACCTATTCCCTATACCGCTACAGGTGGTGATACCTACTTAAGATTCAGGTTTAGTAATTCTTCTGGTGTGGGTTTTAGCGGCGCTGTTATTGCGGGTGAAGTTGAAGATTATCGAATCACTATTAACCCAGCTGCGCCAGCTTATAATATGGTTAAGACATCAAATGGCCCGATTACAGCGGCTGGTCCGTTAACGTATAGCTTTGCGTTTACGAATACGGGAAATGTGGTTCTTGATAATCTAACGATTACAGATCCAGATATTGACTCTGGTACGTTGACGGGATGTCCTATTGCTACACTAGCGGTAGGTGTGACGGAAACGTGTACTGCAACTCGAACCATTAGCCAAGCACAGATGGATGCGGGTATTGCTTTATCAAACACGGCAACGCCAAGTGTAGAAGATCCTATTGGAGACCCTGTTACAGAAGATGATGTGACGGATAATACTGTTGAGACGGTTATTACCCAAACGGCAAGTTACACAATGGCGAAAAGCTCAGATACAGCTACTATGGCAGCGTCAGGAACGATTACTTACACGTTTACCTTTGTAAACACGGGTAATGTCGGTTTGGCTGATTTAACGGTGACGGATGCGAATATTGACGCAGGAACGTTGGTAGATTGTCCGATTGCTACACTTGCTGCAGGCGCGACAACGACTTGTACTGCGACGCGTGCGATCACCCAAGCTCAGATTGATTCTGGTGTAGATATTGTTAATACAGCGACATCAAGCGCGATGCGACTTGATGGAACAACGCCTGTTACTGAAGATGATACTGCTGATGATAACTCTACTTCTACTATTGCGCTGCAATCTCCAACTGCAGTTGATGATGCTCAGGCTAATGTAGGTCTTCCTTCGCCGACTAACCCAACGACACTTTTATTGGTTGGTGATAATGATTCTGATCCTGATGGCACGATTGATTTAGCGACGGTTGATTTAGATCCTAAAACTGCGGGTATTGATGCTTCACTTACGACTGGTGATGGTACTTATGTGGTTGATGCAGCAGGTAATGTGACGTTTACGCCTAATGCTACTTTGATCGGCAATCCAATGCCGATCGTGTATACCGTGAATGATAATGACGGTAATACGTCGAATGAAGCTACTTTGACAGTGACTTATGGCACAGCGCCGGTTGCGGTTGATGACTCGGCAGCGAATCTTGGTGTTCCTTCGCCAACTAATCCAACGACACTGCCTTTAGTGGGTGGTAATGACTCTGATGCTGATGGCACGATTGATTCTGCGACGGTTGATTTAGATCCTACTACTGCGGGTGTTGATGTTTCGTTTACGAATAGTGATGGTACGTATGTTGTAGATGCTGCAGGTAATGTGACGTTTACACCTAATGCGACACTGGCAGGTAATCCAACGCCGATCGCTTATACGGTGAATGATAACGACGGTAATACGTCGAATGAGGCCACTTTGACAGTGACTTATGGCACAGCACCGGTTGCGGTTGATGACTCTGCAGCGAATCTTGGTGTTCCTTCACCAACAAATCCAACGACACTGCCTTTAGTGGGTGGTAATGACTCTGATGCTGATGGCACGATTGATCCAGCGACCGTTGATTTAGATCCTACAACAGCGGTTATTGATGCTTCGTTTACGAATAGTGATGGTACGTATGTTGTAGATGGGGCAGGTAATGTGACGTTTACACCTAATGCGACACTGGTAGGTAATCCAACGCCGATCGCTTATACGGTGAACGACAACGATGGAAATACCTCGAATGAAGCTATCTTGACAGTGACTTATGGCTCAGCGCCGGTTGCGGTTGATGATTCGGTAGCGAACCCTGGTGTTCCTTCACCAACAAATCCAACGACACTGCCTTTAGTGGGCGGTAATGATTCAGATCCTGATGGTACAATTGATTCTGCGACAGTGGATTTAGATCCTACAACAGCGGGCATTGATGCTTCGTTTACGAATGCTGATGGTACTTATGTTGTGGATGGGGCAGGTAATGTCACGTTCACGCCTACTGCTACTTTGGCAGGAAACCCAGTATCGATCGCTTATACCGTGAATGATAACGGCGGTAATACGTCGAATGAAGCGACTCTGACAGTGACTTATGGCACAGCACCGGTTGCTGTTGATGACTCAGCAGCGAATCTTGGTGTTCCTTCACCAACAAATCCAACGACACTGCCTTTAGTGGGTGGTAATGACTCTGATGCTGATGGCACGATTGATCCAGCGACCGTTGATTTAGATCCTACAACAGCGGGTACTGATGCTTCGTTTACGAATGGTGATGGTACTTATGCAGTTGATGGGGCGGGTAATGTGACGTTTACGCCGAATGCGACTTTGGCAGGAAACCCAGCGCCGATCAGTTATACCGTGAATGACAACGAGGTAATACGTCAAGAAGCACTTGACAGTGACTTATGGCACAGCACCGGTTGCGGTTGATGACTCTGCAGCGAATGTTGGTGTTCCTTCACCAACTAATCCAACGACACTGCCTTTAGTGGGTGGTAATGACTCTGATGCTGATGGCACGATTGACCCAGCAACGGTTGATTTAAATCCTACAGCAGCGGGTATTGATACTTCGTTTACGAATAGTGATGGTACTTACGTTGTTGATGCCGCAGGGAATGTCACGTTCACGCCTAATGCGACACTGACAGGTAATCCAACGCCGATCGCTTATACCGTAAATGATAACGACGGTAATACGTCGAATGAAGCGACTCTAACTATAACTTATGGCACAGCACCGGTTGCGGTTGATGACTCGGCAGCGAATCTTGGTGTTCCTTCGCCGACGAATCCAACGACATTAGCAACGATTGGTACGAATGATTCTGATCCCGATGGCACAATTAATGCCGCGACCGTTGATTTAGATCCTACTACTGAAGGTGTTGATTCTAGCTTCACTAATGGTGATGGTACGTATGTTGTTGATGCTGTAGGTAATGTGATATTTACGCCTAATGCTGCTTTGATCGGTAATCCAACCCCGATCACTTATACCGTGAATGATAATGACGGTAATGCGTCGAATGAAGCGACTCTAACGGTAACTTATGGCACAGCGCCAGTTGCGGTTGATGATTTAGAAACTAATCCAGACATACCTTCACCGACAAATCCGACGACTCTTGTATTAGTGGGTGGTAATGACTCAGACTCGGATGGCACGATTGATCCAGCAACGGTTGATTTAGATCCTACAACAGTGGGCATTGATGCTTCGTTTACGAATGGTGATGGTACTTATGTAGTAGATACTGCCGGTAATGTAACGTTTACGCCGAATACAATATTGAGTGCTAGCCCAACGCCTATCGCTTATACCGTAAATGACAATGATGGTAATACGTCGAATGAAGCAACATTAACGATTGCCTACGGTAATGAGCCAGTCGCAATGGATGATACAGCGACAAACTTAGGTGTTCCTTCACCAACAAACCCAACGATACTGCCATTAGTAGGGCGTAATGATTCAGATCCTGACGGCACGATTGATCAAGAAACAGTGGATTTAGATCCTACAACAGCAGGTATTGATGCTAGTTTTACAAACAGCGATGGTACGTATGAGGTTGATGCAGTAGGCAATGTAACATTCACACCAAGCGCAACGTTGACGGGTAACCCAGCGCCAATCACTTACACCGTGAACGACAACGACGGTAATACGTCGAATGAAGCTACTTTGACAGTGATTTATGGCACAGCTCCAGTTGCAGTTGATGATTCGGCAATGAACCTTGGTGTTCCTTCATCAACAAACCCAACGATATTGCCACTAGTGGGGAGTAACGACTCAGATCCTGATGGCACGATTCATCCTGCGACAGTGGATTTAGATCCTATAACAGCGGGTATTGATGCTTCGTTTACAAATAGTGATGGTACCTATGCGGTTGATGCCGTAGGTAATGTTACGTTTACACCGAATGCTACTTTGATCGGTAATCCAACACCGATCGCTTATACTGTGAATGACAATGACGGTAACATGTCGAATGAAGCGACTCTAACCGTGACTTATGGGGTAGCACCTGCAGCGGTTGATGATTCGGCAGCAAATCTAGGCACGCCTTCACCCGATAATTCAACGACACTGCCATTAGTCGGCAGTAATGACTCTGATTTTGACGGTACGATTGATCCAGCGACGGTTGATTTAGACCCTACAACGCCGGGTATCGATTCTACATTCACCAATGTTGACGGTACTTACGCGGTTGATACCGCAGGTAATGTGACGTTCACTCCGAGCGCAACATTGACAGGTAGTCCAGCATCGATCACTTACACTGTGGACGACAATGATGGTAATACTTCGAATGAAGCATCACTAATGATTGCTTACGGTAATGAGCCAGTCGCAATGGATGATATGGCAGCGAACCTAGGTGTTCCTTCGCCAGCAAATCCAACGACACTGCCATTAGTAAGTAGTAACGACTCAGATCCTGACGGCACGATTGATCCTGCAACGGTTGACTTAGATCCTACAACGTCGGGTGTCGATGCTACGTTCACTAATGGTGATGGTACCTATGTTGTTGATGCCACAGGTAATGTGACGTTTACGCCTAATGCGACACTTGCAGGCAACCCAACACCGATCAGTTATACCGTGAACGACAACGACGGTAATATCTCGAATGAAGCGTTGTTGACGGTGACTTATGGCGTAGCACCCATTGCCGTTGATGATTTAGCAACGAACCCAGGTACACCTTCACCGACAAATCCAACGACTCTTATATCAGTCGGCGGTAATGACTCAGACTCGGATGGCACAATTGATCCAGCGACGGTTGATTTAGACCCTACAACTCCGGTTATCGATTCTACATTCAATAATGGTGACGGTACTTACGCGGTTGATGCCGCAGGTAATGTCATATTCACACCAAGTGCAACATTAACGGACAGTCCAACACCTATCGCTTACACCGTGAACGATAACGACGGTAATACATCGAATGAAGCAACGCTCTCGATTGCTTACGGTAATGAGCCAGTCGCTATGGATGATACAGCGGCTAACCTTGGCACTCCTTCACCAACGAATCCAACGAAGCTGCCTCTAATAGGGAGCAACGATTCAGACCCTGATGGCACAATTGATCCAGCAACAGTGGATTTAGATCCTAAAACGGTAGGTATTGATGCTAGTTTTACTAACAGCGACGGTACGTATGTGGTTGATGCAGCAGGCAATGTAACCTTCACACCAAGTGCAACATTGACGGGTAATCCAACGCCGATCACTTACACAGTGAACGATAACGATGGCAATACCTCAAACGAAGCTACTTTGACAGTGACTTACGGTACAGCGCCTGTTGCAGTTGATGATTCGGTAGCGAATCCTGGTGTTCCTTCACCAATAAATCCAACGACGCTGCCATTAGTAGGGAGTAACGATTCAGATCCTGACGGTTCGATTGACACATCGACAGTGGATTTAGATCCTACAACCCCGTGGGTTGATACGACGCTGATCAATGCCGATGGTACGTATAACGTTGATGAATTAGGTAACGTTATCTTCACACCAAATGCAGTACTTACAGGTAACCCAGCAACCATCACTTACACTGTGAACGACAACGATGGTAATACCTCGAATGAAGCAACACTAACCATTGCTTACGGCACAGCGCCTGTTGCGGTTGATGACTCAGAAACGAATTCAGGTGCACCTTCAACGACGAATCCAACCACTCTTGTATTAGTAGGCGATAATGATTCAGACCCTGATGGCACAATTGATCCATCGACTGTTGATTTAGATCCTACAACGCCGAGTATTGATTCTGCATTCACCAACGGTGACGGTACTTACGCGGTTGATGCGATGGGTAATGTTACGTTCACACCGAACGCAACATTGAGTGCTAGCCCAACGGTTATCGCTTATACCGTGAATGACAATGATGGTAATACGTCGAATGAAGCAGCACTAACCATTGCCTACGGTAATGAGCCAGTCGCAATGGATGATACAGCGACGAACTTAGGTGTTCCTTCACCAACAAACCCAACGATACTAACATTAGTAGGGAGTAATGATTCAGATCCTGATGGCACGATTGATCCTGCAACAGTTGATTTAGATCCGACAACATTAACTATCGATGCGAGTTTCACTAATGCTGATGGTACTTACACAGTCGATGTCGCTGGTAATGTTATGTTTACACCAAGTGCAACATTGACAGGTAATCCAACGCCGATTGCTTATACGGTGAATGATAACGACGGTAATACGTCGAATGAAGCCTCTTTAACAGTGACTTATGGCACAGCACCGGTTGCGGTTGATGATTTAGCAACGAACCCAGGTACACCTTCATCGACGAATCCAACCATTCTTGTACTGGTAGGCGGTAATGACTCAGACTCGGATGGAACAATTGATCCAGCGACGGTTGATTTAGATCCAACAACGCCGAGTATCGATTCTACATTCACCAACGGTGACGGTATTTACGCGGTTGATGCTGCAGGAAATGTAACGTTCACACCGAACGCAACACTGATCAGTAATCCAACGCCGATCGCTTACACCGTGAACGATAACGATGGTAATACCTCAAATGAAGCAACACTAACGATTGCTTACGGTAATGAACCAGTCGCGATGAATGATACCGCGACGAACTTAGGTATTCCTTCACCGACGAATCCAACTTTACTTCAACTGGTGGGCGGTAATGACTCCGACCTTGACGGCACAATTGATCCAGCGACAATTGATTTAGACCCTACAACATCAGCTATAGAAACGAGTTTCACTAATGCTGACGGTAATTACGTAGTCGATGCCGCAGGCAATGTGACCTTCACACCGAGCGCAGCATTGACAAGTAACCCAGCATCGATCACTTACACAGTGAACGACAACGATGGGAATACTTCAAACGAAGCCACTCTAACAGTGACTTACGGCACAGCACCGATTGCGGTTGATGACTCAGAAGCGAACCTTGGTGTTCCTTCACCGACAAATCCAACGACACTGTCATTAGTAGGGAGTAACGACTCAGATCCTGACGGCACAATTGATTCAGCGACCGTGGACTTAGATCCTACAACACCAAGTTTTGACGCTAGTTTCACTAATGGTGAAGGAACCTATGTAGTTGACTCAGCAGGCGATGTGACGTTCACACCAAATGCAATACTATCTGGCAACCCAACACCGATCACTTACACAGTGAACGACAACGATGGCAATACCTCAAACGAAGCTACTTTGACAGTAACTTATGGCGTAGCACCTCTTGCTGTTGATGATTTAGCAACGAACCCAGGTGCACCGTCACCGACGAATCCAACCACTCTTTTATTAGTAGGCGGTAATGATTCAGACCCTGATGGCACAATTGATCCAGCGACGGTTGATTTAGATCCTACAACGCCGAGTATTGATTCTACATTCACCAACGGTGACGGTACTTACGCGGTTGACGCCACAGGTAATGTGACGTTTACACCAAGCGCAACATTGACAGGTAGCCCAGCATCGATCACTTACACAGTGAACGACAATGATGGTAATACTTCGAATGAAGCATCACTAATGATTGCTTACGGTAATGAGCCAGTTGCAATGGATGATACGGCGACGAACCTAGGTGTTCCTTCGCCAACAAATCCAACGACACTGCCATTAGTAAGTAGTAACGACTCAGATCCTGACGGCACGATTGATCCTGCAACGGTGGACTTAGA
>NZ_QGKL01000037.1 GCF_003172895.1 Leucothrix arctica
GTTCAGAACGTCGTGAGACAGTTCGGTCCCTATCTGGTGTGGGCGTTAGAATATTGAGGAAAGCTGCTCCTAGTACGAGAGGACCGGAGTGGACGAACCTCTGGTGTACCGGTTGTCACGCCAGTGGCATAGCCGGGTAGCTAAGTTCGGAAAGGATAACCGCTGAAAGCATCTAAGCGGGAAGCCTCATCCAAGATGAGTATTCTCTGGGAACTAGATTCCCCTAAAGGGCCGTTGAAGACTACGACGTTGATAGGCACCATGTGGAAGTCCAGTAATGGATGTAGCTAAGGTGTACTAATTGCCCGTGAGGCTTGATTCTATAACCTTGAATGGTTTGTTGAGAGAAAGTGTGACAAACAGACAATAGCGGGTAACCGCTACTAGATTATTACTTATTCGTGAGCCTGTTGTGGGCCGTTGACTGAGGTTAACGTATTGACAACAGGTATCACACACCGGTTTTCTTGGTAACCATAGAGACATTGAACCACCTGATCCCATCTCGAACTCAGCAGTGAAAAGTGTCATCGCCGATGATAGTGTGGGGTTTCCCCATGTGAAAGTAGGTCATTGCCAAGATTTAATAGGAAGCCCTGTTTACAGATAATACTGTGACAGGGCTTTTTTTATGCCTGAAATAAGGTGAGTAGTTGTACATCTAGATAATCAAAATAGCGTTAATATACGCTTACTGAAAAGAAAGACTGGAGAGTCATATGAAAAGTGAAGTAATAACAACTCATACACTTTTTCATCACTATATTAGAGAGCTAGAGAATGCAAAAGAAGCTATTGCTCAGACTGATAAGTATTTGAAGCCAGATAGCCCTAACTATTTAGTAAGTTATATAGAGAAATTAGAAAGTCTCCAGCTATTAGGACAAGATCAGTTAGAAAAAATAACGAGAGCCAAAGCTAATTTAGGCGCATACAAATTAAGGGCGTCTCAGGCCCAAAATATTTTAGATAATCATCCTAAAAAATTAGCCGAACTCACGGGAAGTAATGATGTTTTTTTAGCTCCACCCGAGCGACAACATGAATGCTTATATATTTTAGATCAAGAAACCTGTCATGCAAGCTGTGTAAGTGAGGAAGCTTCTCCAAGAACAACAGTAAAGTTCTCGGGTAAAAGTAATATACAGCTACTTCATGAAGAACAAACCGATGCTGTAAGAGTGTGGCACCACAATGTTCAAGTTAGTAACTTGTGTATAACTGATCTACGCCATTACAACGATTCACATCGTGACGCAATACAGCTAATTCCCCCCGTATTACATAAAGAAATTAATGGTGTTTCGCGTCGTTTAGGTGATCAGTTAGCAGGGACTATATTGAATGATGTATGTATTCGAGATTGCAAAATTGAAGCACCTAATGGTCCACTTCAGGGTGTTTTTGCTAGTGATGGGATGCACCGTAATCTTCGAATTATAAATAATGACATTAAAACGCTCGGCTCTCATACGATTTCTATAGCAGGACTTTTAACTGGAGGTGTTATTTCAGGGAACAAGTTACATAAAGTCGAGGGTGGTGAAACGCCTCAAATAAGGCTATATCCAGCTAGAATCGGTGGCAATATGGCTGAAGATGGTGTCGTAACAATACTGTCCTTTGCAAAAGAAAAGGGCTGTGATTTAGTTGAATATGCTGAAGTAGATACTGGCTCTGAAGGTAATGTATTAACTCTTGAGGATGGTAGTTCCAGCCCATTAGAGATTACTGATTTAAGGCATGAAATTCCAACAAATATCGAGCATATGTCTTTAGGATTAACTGATTTTAATTACAATGCCTACCTTGAAGAATTTAGTATGACTCAGTATTCGGAGTATGTTGAAAGTGATCCAGTTGGTGCTAATCAGTTACAAGCTTGGTTGAGACTAAGGTCTGAAGAGTATTCTAAGGGGCGTCCAGAAGGTCATCAGTTGGGGCAGCCTAGTAGTGAACAACAGCATATTGGCCGAAATGATTTAGCTCCTGCGCTTGAAATCTTACGTAGCGGTGGGCTGGGTGATATCTATATTAGTGAAATTAGACAGACAGCAATACGTAGTTTCATCATGAAGCGCATAGCAATCAAACATGGAAAGATAGCTCCTTTAAAAGATCTAGGGAGTAATAATGCTCGTCGTGAATTGATACTACGTTTTCTATTAGCCAAGTAACAATGCAAGTACTGACAGTGCCAGCCATGTAACTATGTGCGCGACCATCCAGAATGAATAACGTTTCAGTAATTTATCTGGAGGGATACTAGAAATAATAAAGGGTCTACCATCTGTAGTCTGTTCTACTATGTGTGAAGCAGACTGTCTGTATTCGTGATCATGGTTATTGTCTACGACTACTTCTGCTGCCTGTCGTGCAACCATTAGTTCATGCTGATCTATTTTTCCATTACCATTTTTGTCAAAGCGATGAAGCATTTCAACATGATCTTTTTTCCAATCTGCTAAGAGGTGTAGTGTTGCCTGACGTTTGTCCGTATCCGTGTAATGGCGACTAAGTGTTGTTAGCTGTCCTAAAATATAAACTGTTTCGCCGGGGTGTATGGCTCTGTACCAGTGTTGTTGTCGGTTGAATAGTGGGGCAATGATTTCGGCCTTTTGTGGGTCGACAGTACAACTACCATACTCATCTGTCACAAGAAATCCATCAACACTGCGTTGTTTAGGTGTGCAAAACCAAACCGTAGGTGGAAGATAAAAAGGTCCTGGCCCTGTTTCGCCAAGGAAAGTCATTGCCGTCCCTTCTAGCTCCACATACCCTTGCGCAACTGTTCGCAATGATGTCCTGCAAGTGTCACTTAGAGTTCTAAACCTTTTAAAAAGAATTAGTGATGCAATTAAACTACTGACAGCAAAAATGGCTAAATAAACAGGCCTTTCACTAGATGGAATAATAAATACAATCAACGCTAAAAAGCAGGGATACAACCAGTTGCTGAAAATAGCGACCAATAAGCCTCTTAAGGAAAATAGATACATCGGGTATCCCTACTTATTGAAAATTAGCTTTTGAAAGCATCGGCAACGGATACATCATTTAGCTCGCTCAACTGAAACTCCATTAACTGGAAAGCTTCAAAGTTAAAGATGTTAGCAACGATATTGTCTGGGAATTGTTCTCGACGAGTATTCATGGTCGCTGCAGATTCATTATAAAACTCACGACGGTCAGAAATACTATCTTCAAGCGAGGTAATACGGGTCTGTAAGCGCAGGAAAGCATCACTTGCTTTAAGTTCTGGGTAGTCCTCTACCACTGAAAATAAGTTAATTAAGCTATTTTCTAGAGAGTGCTCGGCACTACTTAGTTGTTGGATATCACCAGATTGAAGCGCTGCTTCAGCATTTTTTCTTGCAGCAATGACGCGAACAAGTGTTTCTTGTTCGTAGTCCATGTGTTGTTTGCAAGTATCAATAAGTTTTGGCAGCTCACTGTTACGCTGTTTTAGGAGAATATCTATATTACTCCATGACTTCTTGGCGTTATTTTTTAACGTGACGAGTTGGTTATAGATTGCGATACCCCAAGCAAAGGGGGCAACAATAAGTGAAGTGAAAATGATTAGTCCAATATTCATGGCAGCAATATTATTTTTGTTAGTGATGATTTTTAGTCTATCAGTTACTTATGCCATGCTTCTTCGTTATCCGATAATAGGGAAAGCCTTGGCAGGCTTCCCCTATATCAACAATAGTTGTTTCTTATCTTATTTGATACGTTTTAGCTGTGCATCAATTAAGTCTTCGTACAAACTATTATCATTTCCTGCATACACCATCGCTGAGGCTAGCTTACTCGCTAAAATAGCGTAGGTAACTTTCTTCGGTAAGCGATCAATACGCTCATGCCATTTCTTGTTATCACGGATGATAGAAGGCATGTGATTGAGGATAGCGGAGATATGATTAGGCTGGTTACAGCGTTCAGGGTTCGCTTGGAAGAACTCGAACATGCGTGCGTAATGTGAATTAATCTCACGACTGATCTTATTAGAAAGGTCAGTATACGTAATCGCACCTTCTTGTTGCTTGTAGCGTAATAAGATTGCTTCAGCTTCCTGCTCTGCCATACGGTTAAGTATTACGATGACATCATCTACATACTCATCTTTGTTAGCCAAAAACTCTTCTTCACTAAGCATTAAGTTAGCAATGATTTCGTAAGAAGAAGAGATAACACCACACTTATTGGCAGACGCATCACGCATGATCACAACACCATTTTGTTGCAGCATCGTACGTGCTTTTGGTGTGATGAACGAGTTTGCACCCTCTACGATAACCGAAGAGCTTGGCGTGCCATCTTTAAGGAAAAATCGCTCAGCATTACTAGCGTCAATCGTTTCAGGACGCCCGCCTGCAGGGATGAATAAGTCGGTTTCGACAGTGAAAACTAAGTTGTTAAACAGCTTATAGAACGCATCTGTTGAAATCCATTCTTCTTCAATTCCAGATTCTGTCATGATCAACTTACGATACATCACACTCATGTCTTCTTTACGTGTCTGCATGCGATAAATCATGAAGCCACCAACATGCAAAGCAGAGGTATCAAAACCATCAAGATCAGTTTTTAAAATGACCTTGCTCATTGCTTCTTTATCGAGACCTTCTGGGTCAAAGAGTGCGCCCGTTCCATCGATAATGAGTTTGATCGCAACATTAGGGCAGCGCTCATAAAGCAGGCGCATACCATTACCGGCAACATCACCATTCGGGCCACCAGTAAACTTCACACTGAAGCGATCTTGGTGCATATCTATACCCAAAGACTTCATGGTTACTTCTGCAAAACGAATTACACCGATTGACGTTACACCGTAGTCTTTATGGTTAATACCAACCTGCTTACTCGACATGATGCCGGTACCAAGTACATAGCCACGCTCTTTTGCGGTCTTTGCAATTAGCTCGATCATGACGTTGTGCATGTTTTCATCTGGGCCAAGTTCGATAGGCTCATCTTGACCATAATAATCGACAACACGTAAGTCTTTAGCTAAGCCATTTTCAGTAATATACAAATCCAAGAAGGCATTAATAAAGCCGAATTGAAGCTTATACAGGTACTGTTGACGCTGCTCAGCGGTCGAACGAGGGTCAATATTAAGGATGGCAACCATCTTAGAGCCACCTTCATAAATATCCTTGTTCTTAAGGTGTTGTGTGTGTGCCAGTACATAGTTCTCTTTAAAGATCGTACTTGCGCTCGTAATATAATCGTCACGACTCTGAGTGATCAAGGTTCTCCAGCCACCACGTGCAATATCAGAGAAACCAATGTGATAACCCGAGCCTCGACGACCTGAGAAGTAGGTAATACGGAATGGGCGATCAGTCGGAAGGTCATTAGTAAACGATGCATCCAGAGTTTCTAAGTACTTAGGGTCTAAACGGAAGGCTAGTGCATGCTTCTCTGGAACAAAGAAGTTTGTCTTAAGACAGAACCGAATGAATGATGTTGCACAGCTAAAGATTGTGCGACGGAAACTATCTAACTTACGACGCCCAGAGTTGAATGATTCAACCATTTCAAGCGTCTTTGTTAGTTCCGCTTCGTAATCAGATTTACGGTCTTTTGTATCAATCTCAGGGTTGAAGCGAGTGTAAAATAGATTTAATAATTGACCACTGATACTTGGATTATTGTGGAACGCAGGCATGATGTTTTCTAGATCGAAAAGATCCGGATCGCTGTGCGCTAAGTTAGTGTGACAGAAACCAATCATTGCAGTAATTAATGTTGCATCGTTACCCGTCATCAAACCGGTTTCAACGAGTGCTCTATAACTGCTTGCACCTGTAGACAAAATTTGAGTGTTGTATAGCTCACGTTTTAGCGTTGCGTAGAGTGGACTACCTGCATTAAGAGGCTGCTCATCGCGAGGTTTTACATAGAACGTTGCAAGGAAACAAGGTGATAAATCATGATCAATCGTCTGGGCATATGAGCGCTTTACACTGATATTTAATCGTTGGAATACTTCCAGTAGCTGCACTACAAAACCAGCATGAGGCGGGTTGGTCACACCAAAGGAGATACGATATTCACCATGGCTTGTTGTTTCACGGCGAAGATAAATACCACCATTATTTTCGGTATCACTGTAAAGGCGTAATAACCTAGCAATACGCTTAACGGGTGATAGACGCACATACTCTCTATCTGTATTCCAAATTGTCCCTAGTAAATCTGGAATAGTGCTGACGTCAAAACCATCGTCTAACACTTTCATCGCTTCAGTCGTGTTAGCTATTGTTTCTGCAGGGACTTCTGTTTGCTGTTGGTCATCATCTGAACGATGGCCAGTGGAGTTGAAGTTACAGCGAACTACCTCTAGATTCATTTCACTGTTTGGCAGCTGACCAAATGATGTCGTTATTTCTAAGTAAGTAATTTTCTGCAGCGGTATATTATGCAGTGTTCGATACAGCGAACCTTTCTCATCAATCTGAGCAAGCATCAAGCACTCGGGGCGATCAACAAGTGTTAAGCGCTTATAGTTCTCTAGTCTATGCAAACTAGTTGCTAGTAATGACAGCGCATCGCTCTCATCTTGATTAAGTCTAAGGAAGTAAGGGCTCATTTGTTGTTTAAGCCACTCAATGTTCTCATCTAACTTAAGGTGTGCAGAGTTAGCTTTTTCAGCTAGTACCTCAGCAACACTATCTGTACTATTGTAATTCATGATACTACTCTTAAGATTTTTCAATAATGACCTTATGGATATCCTACGCCTTTAATTTTCTACGTAAATAACTATTTTGATATTCTCAGTTGAATAATTGTCTACCTTTTAACGGTCTTATTAGGTCAAGTAATATGTTTTAGGTGTGAAATGTAGTGTTTTATCTTGTTTGTACTACTTTGATCAGTAACAGTGCTTTCTGACGTTTTTTTGCATACCATTAAGTCTTTAGACTCATTAATAGTGGATGCAAATATGAACAACACAGCAGTTATTGATTATATTGTTGACTGGATGAAGGGCTACGTCATTAAATCATCGACTAAAGGATTTGTTGTTGGCGTTTCGGGTGGGATTGATTCCGCACTAACTTCAACGTTGGCCGCTAAAACTGGTCTTCCTGTGCTTTGCCTTGAAATGCCAATTCACCAAGCTGACTCTCAAGTGACCCGCGCACGTGAACATATTCAGCAGCTTGAAGCTAAGTATCCTAACGTCAGCTCTATTGAGACAGACTTAACGCCTGTTTTTGATCAGTTTGTTGACGGCTTACCTGCCGTTGAAAGTGAAGACTTGCGCTTCTTATCACTCGCTAATGCACGTGCACGTTTACGCATGACTACTTTGTATTACTTTGCTGGCTTGCATAACTATATTGTTGCGGGCACGGGAAATAAGGTTGAAGATTTTGGTGTTGGCTTTTACACAAAGTACGGTGATGGTGGCGTTGATATAAGCCCGATTGCAGACCTTATGAAAACTGAAGTGTTTAGTTTAGCCAAAACGTTAGGTGTCATTGATGCTATTCAAGTCGCTAAACCAACAGATGGTTTGTGGGGTGATGACCGTTCCGATGAAGATCAAATCGGTGCAAGTTACCCTGAGTTAGAATGGGCTATGAAGTATGACGAAAGCAGTCAGCCAGAAACAACGTTGACTGAGCGCGAGAAAGAAGTCTTAGCAATTTACACACGCTTAAATCGTGCTAACCAGCATAAAATGAATTCTATCCCTGTTTGCGATATTCCAGCTGAGTTGATGAGTTAAGCTTCACTAATTTCAGTGAGTAAAAGGCTGCCCACTGTGGCAGCCTTTTACATGTTGGTTCTCTTTCCTAAATAAGATTATAGCGAGTGGCTTCCCTTATTTTGCTAATACTGAAGGCCACTGCACATCTGCTTTTTTGATGTTACCTGGAATGTCCGCACTCCACTGAGTTTGAACATCTTGGCTATAGTTTAGGTACAGTTTTCCATCTTCTATATGCCACGCATTAGGATCTGTTTTAACGGCTGCGCCTTGAATGACAGCCCAAGCGCAATATCCACCGTACTGAGGTGCATACTTTTCTGGTGCAGCAACGAAGTCTGTTTTGTTAGCTTCATTTTTGAAGTACCACTTAGCGCCATTCCATTCGTAGGAATACTTATTCTCACCTTTTACTGGCTTGCTGTCTTTAAAGTAGGCAACAGGGTCATACCCGTCAATAGCACTACCAAACAGATTGGTATGAATCGGTTCTACAGCGAATGCATTTCCTGCAACGAAGAGACTAAGAAGTAGGGCAAGTGGCCAGTGAAGAAGTTGTTTGATTGAAGGCATGATTAATAGCTCGTTTAAAGGTTGAAAAAAGTCGAGGCAAAATTAATAATTTCAGGAGTATTTGCCTGCACTTAATGGTTGTACGCTACAGTTTATTGATTGGATGAATATAACAACGCTCAGAAACTTGCGAGCGGGGCTATTTAATGGATGTGTTTACTAGGAGGACAGAGTCAAAATGCTTGAGATTAGCAATAAGGATGTTGTTTTACAGATAAGAGATGACTTGGGGGCTGCCATTTCACGTTATGACTTTGTTGATGGTCATGCAATCTTTCGTCCAGCGCCTGGCGACTCTAAGCTGCCTTTTGAAATGGCTTGTAATTTATTGGTTCCTTGGTGTAATCGTATCTCTGATGGCGGCTTTTTTTGTAATGATACATTTTACCCTTTAGCGCCAAATATTGAAGGTGATGAGAGTCCGTTACATGGTGATGCTTTTCTAAAAGCATGGACTTGCATTGCGACCTCAGACACATCTTTAACACTTGAATTGGTATCTAAGAATCTTGGACCTTTTGAGTATCGAGCGGAGGTGATTTACACCTTGCAGGGTAAAGATTTGACTATTGATTTGTCAGTAACAAACTTGAGCACTCTCGAGTTACCTTACGGTCTGGGCTTACACCCTTGGTTTAAGCAGGATGAAGATACTGAAATTCAGGCGTCTATACAGCATGTAATAACCAGTAACGAGCATAACTTACCTGAATCTAAAGTGGTTGTTTCTGATAAGCCAGAACTGGACTTTCGAACATCTAATAAGTTACCTGTAACAGGGCTTGATAACTGTTTTACTGGCTGGGATCAACGTGCGGTTTTGACTTGGCCGTCACGTAATATGAGTGTTGTTGTAGACGCGGGCAAAAACTTCACAGAATGTCATATTTACTCAAAAAATAGGCAGGGGAGCTTTTTCTGTTTTGAGCCGGTGACACATCCTGTTAACGCTCATAACTGGCCTGATCAATCACTCAAGGGTTTAACGTTATTACGAGAGGGCGAAACGATAACAACCCACTGTCGTTTTTCACCTGAAATAAATGAATAAAAACCAGACATATTCATAATGCATCTACTTTGAGTGACGTATCGTATTCATATGAAGATATTTTCAAATACGGTATTCAGATGGATGATTTAAAACACCTTTCAAAAGAGTCACTTAGTGAGTTGCTCGTTATCGGGCAACAACTTAAAATTGCTGCCTTGTCACTAAAAAAAGGTGGTCTAAACATTGTTGGAGAGTGCCTTAAAGGGCAAGGGGACTTTTATGAGCTCTCTCACTATCCGCAAGATGATGTTTACGATGCTGAGTCAAAATCACAATACTATTTCCACGCGCACCGAGGTATCAATGGCGAATATGGCCATTTTCATACCTTCATGCGAGCGCCTGGTATGCACGCTTCTGCTAAGCCAATTAAAAATACCAGTACAGAGCCATGGCCTTCAGGTAATGATGCGCTGTCGCATTTGGTTTGTATTTCGATGAATCAAGAGGGTGTGCCTATTGGTTTGTTTACAACTAATCGTTGGGTAACGGGTGAGGCTTGGTATCGAGCTGAAGACGTTGTGCCGATGATTGATCAGTTTGAGGTTGACCATGCGTTTCCTAATCTTGCTGTTAATCTTTGGATCTCTGCAATGTTTAGGTTTTATAAGTCAGAAATTGCGGAGCTGATTGTGAGTCGAGATGAGGTGATTGGGGAGTGGCAGTCCAAATATCTTGAAAGAGATGTATTTGAAGATAGAGACCTTGAGATAGCCAGTTTTAAAACGATCGATGTAGATCAAAAAATAATAGCCATTCAACGTGCTTTAGATGCATGAATCAGGAGAGAGAATATGAAAAAATTTAAAATGACGCCAGTGTCAATGGCGGTTGCTGCCGCGATCGTTGGTGTAGCGGTGATTGCAGCACCTACGATTTCTGAAAAATTATCTGGTCAAACATCAATAGAGGCAGCAAATCCATGCGCTGCTAAGAATCCATGCGCTGCTAAGAATCCATGCGCTGCTAAGAATCCATGCGCTGCTAAGAATCCATGCGCTGCTAAGAATCCATGCGCTGCTAAGAATCCATGCGCTGCTAAGAATCCATGCGCTGCTAAGAATCCATGCGCTGCTAAGAATCCATGCGCTGCTAAGAATCCATGCGCTGCTAAGAATCCATGCGCTGCTAAGAATCCATGCGCTGCTAAGAATCCATGCGCTGCTAAGAATCCATGCGCTGCTAGGAATCCATGCGCTGCTAAGAATCCATGCGCTGCTAAGAATCCATGTGCAGCTAACCCATGTGTTGCAGCTGGAATCACAGTGAAAGATCTTACTCGTCCAGAAGGTGTGAAGGCTTATCAAGGTGAAAAAAACGAATTATTAGCTTATGGCGCTAAGCTTTGGCAGGACACGTCACTAAGTTCAAGTGGTGGTTTATCTTGTGCAACTTGTCATGCAGGTTACAACACGCTTAGTAATAGTTTTGCACTGCCTTATCCTCACTCTATCTCAATGGTGAAAGCACAGGTAGGTGTTGATTTAGCAGTAGACGCTGAACAAATTGTCCAGTTCTGCATGATGTCTCCAATGCAGGCTAAAGCACTTGCTTGGGACTCAAAAGAGTTAGCTGCGTTGACAACGTTTGTGACTGAATTCCAGAAAGGGTATAAGCCTAAATAAAGTAAGACTATATAAAGCTAGGCTTATCTTAGTGATGACCTAGCTTTTGTATAACAGGTATTTCTAAGCGAATAGACATGCCTTTTCCCAAGTGTGTATCAAAGCTAATATTAGCGCCGATTAAATCGGACCGTTTCTTCATGTTTAATAAGCCTCGACCTGATGAAGAGTTTAAGTCTGCACCGATACCATCATCTATTATTGTAATGCATGCATATTGCAAATTATCTTGAACGAATTCATCCGTATTCACCGTTAAATTCTTAGCGTTACTATGTTTAATGGCGTTAGTAATTGCTTCTTGCACAATCCGCATTGTATGTAACACATTGGTTGGACCAAAGTGATCAATGCGAGGCAGATTTTCAACTTTCCAATGCAGCTTGAGAGAGGCATTAGACAGTTGCTCAGATAATCGCATGCGCAACATACCCAGCAATGTTGGCAGGTCTTCCGCTTCATAGTCTAAGGAGTCAATAACAAGGCGTAGGTCTTGTAAGGCAGCCTTGAGGCTTGTGCTTAATAACTTAGGGTTTACTTGGCCTGCTTCAATACTTGCAAGAGTAGCAACTAGTTGGCCGCCAATACCGTCGTGTATGTCCCGCATAATACGCTGTCTTTCTTCTGCAACACTGTACTTTTTGGTAAGTTGTTGCAGCATGCCATAGCTATATTCCATTTCTTCAGTTTTTTGTTTTATCTCTAGTTGCAGTTCTTGGTTGTAGTGCTCAACCACGTTCATGCTTCGTACAAAGCGGTTGATAAGGTTGATAGAGATAACAATAATGACCAAAAGGACAGCGAAGTGGATCATGTAGGGAGAGTGTTTTGGGATAACGTGAGTCGCTAAAAATAGATCATGCATACCAAAGATCATGATAGAAATACCACCGATGAATAATGTGACTAACTGCTCATCCTTGGTTTTCAAAAACTGTTTGAAGATAAAATGTATTGTATATATGCCTAAGAAAGCTATTGCGGGACTCCAAATCGAATAAGCGTAAAAAATCACCCATTCAAGGTCATGATAGAGAAACGGAAGCGATAAAATCAAAACATAGAGTAGAGCCAGCTTTTCAATTTTTCGAGCAACAACACCAGTATAGCGATGAACAAAATACACCACACAGAGCATTGTATAGCCAAAACTTAAGGGGGCTAATATTTCCCAAGTTATTACGTTTATTGGAATATCCCGTAAAAAGTGGTTGCTGTCGTGGTAAGTCCAGAGAATAGTGAAGATGGCGTAAAATAAATAATGAGAGTCGTTTTGTCTAAATAACCACAGAATACTAAAGAAAATACTGGTTAGTAACATGGCAAAAGTTACTGCCGTTACCAAATCTACTCGAAGATGGTCTTGCATGCTGGCATATTGTTTGATTATTTGGCTTGGCCCTACATATACATTGCCTAGGTAAGTATTTTTACTTAGATCACCTACAACATGGATTGATAGTATATTTTGTTTGCCTTGATGTGAGGTCTTATCAAAGTCGAATAACAGCGTGTGGTTGCGGTTTCTGGTCAGGTTACCGCTCATTGAACCACCATTACCAAGCCATTTTTTATTCAAAAAAACTTCCGCATTTTGGGACACATTTTCTAAGTAAACAGCTAGTTTTCGTTGGGTTTTGTTATCTAGATTAAGAGGTAAAATATACCAAAGGCTGGTACTACTAGTGTCCTGGGCAGAGACCCAGCCGGGTAAGCTGATATTGATTCTTTTAGCGCTTGATAGTGCATCAGGGTTACTTACTTGCGAAGAAATGAGTTGACCACTTTCCAGTTTGTACTGGGAAGGTGGGGAGGGCTGCATTAAGTAACTTACGTAAAAAGCGAGAATAACGTACAGGGCAAATAGGCCAAACGATATCATGCCCTTTTTGTTAATTATTGGTCGGTCTTTAGGTGCTTCTGCCATTTAAATTAGATTCATTTTAAGTGCTTCAAATACGGCTTCTGCACGTGAGTTAACAGATAGTTTGCGGTAGATGTTTTTAACATGCGTGGCGACCGTGTGATAAGACAGTCCTTCCATCTCTGCTATTTCTTGGGAGGTGTAACCTTTAGCTACTTTTTGTAATACTTGTTGTTCGCGTTTGGTCAGTTTTTCAAGCAGCTGTTCTTCAGGTCTGAAGTGCTTCATAAGGTGTCGAGCGATGCTAGGGCTTATCGGTGCACCGCCTTGCGCTAAGTCAGAAATAGCCGTCTCAATTTGTATAGATTGATCATCTTTGAGTAAGTAACCGCTGGCACCCGCTGCTATTGCATTCAGAATGTGCCCTTCATCGCCAAAGACACTGATCACCATGGTGGCAGTATCAAAGCCTTCATGCTGTACCAGTTCGATTAATTCAATGCCGTTACCATCCGGTAAGTCTAAGTCTACCAAAAGTACATCAGGTGTTTTTTTTACTAAGACTGATTTTGCATCCGCAACGGTAGAGCAGCCATTAATAAGCTGAAAGTCTGCGGTGTTTTCAATAATAGTCATTAATCTGTTTAGGATGGTCGGGTCATCCTCCACCACCATAACTGAAATAGTCTTAGCTGCCTTAGCACTCATATATTTTGGCTCTCCGCAATAGGGTGAAGTTCACCTGTCGTATGATCAATCCTAGTCCAGTTATTTTCGCTTTACCAACGCTAACGCTTCTTTATACCTAAGGTTAGGTACGGTGACATTAGAAGTGCTGCGCTAGACTTTAGTTGTACGAACAAAAAAATGCCTATTCACGGAAATAACAAAAAGTTATGTGACAGGCCTTAAATATTTATAAACACAGTTGCGAGAGGAATTTATTCATGGATATGAAATTTAAAATACCGAGGCTCGGATTTTTGGTACCAGCACTCACATTGCTGTTGGCCACATCTGCTTATGCGGATGTTAAACGCGTCGCCGGTGAGCAATGCCCTTCTGGTTATCGTCATGCTACTTATCAAGAAGTGGCCGGTAATCGTCAATCTTATTGCGGCAAGCTACAGCAATGGGATATCGCACGAATAGAGGGTGGCGGTAGTGCTGATGGCCCGGGTTACCAGTGTAAAATTCGCCAAAAAGACACGAGACAGTTGGGGCACTCATTATGTGTAACTGCAGCAGTTAGTAAGCAGAGCAGTTTAAACCAAGCAGCTTATGTTACTGGTTCAACAGAGTATAGATATGGTCACAACTCTATCTTAAATATGAAAGTATACGGTGCACCTGCGGATACAGGTTATGGCCGTGTTGCAATGCTTCATGATGGCTCAATGTATCGACTATACCTTTTTAAGAGAGGGAGTCGTGACACGATTTATCAGTTTGGCTTTAATCGCTCAACGAATCGCTATGAATATGGCTATAACTCCATAAAGGTTTTGAAGATTGTGGGTATGCCGGCTGATGCGAGTAATAAAGGCTTTGCAATGCTACATGATGGGAAAGATTACCGTTTATACCAGCGCAGTAAAGATGGAAAGAAGTTATACCAAGCTGCTTATAAAGCAGGAAGCAATAGTTACGTTTATGGGTATAACTCAATTAAGGTGATGAATATCACAGGTGCTCCAGCCACGATTACTAACAATGGCCGTTGGGCGATGTTGCATGATGGAAAGGACTACCGACTTTATATCGGTCGTAAAGGTCATGCTAATCAGTTCTATCAGTTTGCTTTCGATGGAAGCGGTTATAAGCATGGATACAAGTCAATCCCTCTACTAAAAGTGACTGGGATGCCTAATACAAGTAAGCGTAATAGCTTTGCGATGTTACATGATAGATCAGCGTATCGTTATTACTATAAAACGAAGTAATAATGATTATTTAATGTTCTTTTTATATTTTATTGTTTGCTTTATTGTCCTGAACTGTTATTTTTGGTTTGTGGCTAGATGTTACACTAACAATGTAGATGAAGTAGCTATACCCCTGTAAGTTTGGGAGTTGCAATCCTGATAGGGCTTGGCAGTTGGCGTGTTAGTAATACCTAAACGCCTTTACGGTATTACATTAACGATACGGCAGTTGATTAGCCACCATAAACCAAAATAATAAGTTGCAAGGGAGTTATCCCTAACAGGCCCTATCACCTGTTGGGGATATTTTGATTTTAGTTGTGTGACAACTAACTCTTAGGTGTCGCGAGTTTACTCGCTGATGATATGCGGTACGAATGTAGCAGTATCGTTTAAAATCTTTGGTCCGCGTCGGAAGCCCAAACCACACGCTTCATAAGCGAAGAAAACACCGGCTTGATAGGTCAGACCTTTCGCATCCTGCTCTAGTTCAACATACTCTTGATAAAGCATCGGATGAATGCCATATGGCCCGTCCGTAGAACTTTCTACATCACCACTTTCAGTAACGATAGAGACATTGGCACCTTCACGACCAAATAATGGCTTAGACACATGCTTAACGCCTTCTAGTGGCTCGTAACCAGCGGCAAGCAAGTAAGGTGAATCAGGGAATAAGTCATGTAGAACCTTCAAGATACCCTTGCTCTGGAACAGAATGGTATAAGCAGGGTTGATGAATACTGCTTTACGCTTACGCGCAGTTTCTGTTAGTAGTTCAATTAGCTCTGGCTCATCTGCCGCCATATCTTCCCAAGGCCACAACTTAAACCAGAAGTTAGTCAGGTCTTGGTCCTTGTTGAATACACCTTCATCTGGCAAGAAACCCGCTTCATCGATGTAGCAGAAGTCAGTACTAAAGCCAGCATCTACCGCAATACGTTGTAACAAACGTGTTGTTTGCTCATCTTCCGGTAGATCACGTGCGCTCGAGAACAAAATACGCTCGCCGTTGTAGTACTCGTCAAACTTTTCAAGGCCATCATCGTTCGTAATTAGGCGCTTAAAGTTATCAGCAATCATTTCATAAGCGTTATTGAACTGTGCTTCTTCATCCATGCCATTACTTTTCAGTAGTGCCCACTGGATGATGCAAGTTTCAAATAAGCTTGTTGGTGTATCCGCGTTAAACTCAAGTAGTTTAATCGGCTCACCATTTAAACCACCAGCAAAATCAAAGCGACCATACAAGTGCCAGTCATCATCATCCCAACTTAATTTAACAAGTTGGATAAGGTTTTCTGGGATGCCTAGCTCTGCGAAAAGGTCATTATCAATAACATGCTGACCTGCTTCGGCAAACATATCGTAAAGCGCGTTGGCTGCTTCGTAATAACCTTCAGCTTCTGCTTCAGTGACTTTAACTAACTCTGGAGCAACGTAGGAAGATCCATCTGGGTCGGTATGCCAAGTGAAGCCGATTTCTTCCATTAAATCCTGACTAACAGGTTCTACCGATAAAGTATGAATCAAGGGTTAGCCTCCAAAAGAGCTAGCGCGTGAAGAAGAGGCAGCGCCTTTGCTTCCACCAAAACCACTTTTTGGCTTAGCAGATGCTTTAGGTGCAGTACGTGCTCTGTTGTTAGCACTTGAAACAGTTGCGCCAGGACGCGTGCTTGCATTGGTACGTGCACGAGCATTGGCATTGTTTGATAGTCTGTTTGCAAGCATTCCACCGATTAGCGCACCTGCCGCACTTGCAAGGATCATTTCACCCAAACCAAGTCCACCACCGCCACTCGCTTGTGCTTCACTAGCAGGCTTTGTAAGTTCAGATGTGCCTGCTTCAACCTTGTCAGCTTCTGCTTGAGCAAGTGTCTTTAGCTCAGCATTGCTAAGTACTTTTTCCTTACCGTCTAAAGTCTTAAGTACAGCACGAGTATCACCTTCTGTAGGGTAACGTTCTGCTAGCTCATATTTATCTGGGTTAGTAGAGATCTGCTGAATAACTAGGAAGTAGTTTTGCTGCTTAAGATCGCTTTCAAGCTGGCCAATATTTTCTTTTTGTTCAGCCGGTGCGATAGGCGGTTGTTGCGCTTCTTCTGAACCACAACCCTGCAAATTAGCTAGAACAACTAAGCCTAGGCCGCCAACCATTGAATAAGACGCTGCTTTTTTAATATGTTTCATTGTCGTGTCCCATGATAATAGTAAATTTGTCCGTACTATATGGCTGTACCCCTATCCAGTTCAAGTACTGAGAGTATAATCGGGTTACTAAGCGGTCATATACTAGGGTACCGCTTTCATTTCATTCACCGTGTGCATCTTATATACTGCACCATTTTATTAAGCGCAAAGTATCTATCGTGACATTATCTGTTCAAAAACTGCAATGTAGCCGAGGTGATCTGACGGTTTTTCAGGGGCTTAGCTTCACGCTAAATGCTGGGCAATTATTGTGGGTAGAAGGCAGAAACGGCAGTGGTAAAACGACGTTACTACGGACTGTTTGCGGTCTGTTTTTAGCAGATGAAGGGAATATAGAATGGAAGGGTGAGCTTACAAAGCGAACCCCCGATGAGTATTATCGTCAACTACTCTATATAGGTCATCAAAATGCGTTGAAACTAGACCTAACACCGTTGGAAAATTTACAGTTGTTATGTCGCCTTGCTGGGCAACCTTTGACAGAAGTGCAGATAGAAGATGCTTTGTTAAAAATGGGATTAGCAGGTTATGAAGACGTGCCTGTGCGACAAATGTCTCAAGGCCAACAACGTCGAGTTGCTTTAAGTCGTTTGTTGTTGACGGATGCTGCACTCTGGGTATTAGATGAGCCTTTTGTAGCATTAGATGTTGCAGCCGTTGAATTATTGCAGTCAATCTTAGTCACACATGTTGAAAACGAGGGCATGGTGATGTTAACCACGCATCAGGCGGTTCCATTACCTGCTGAAAAAATGCAGCGCATTTCCTTGGATCAATATGCTTAAGTCGTTTTTAGCGGTACTCAAGCGTGACTTACTGTTGGCGATGCGTCGTCGCAGTGACATATTCACCGTCTTGTTTTTCTTTATTATCGTCGTGAGTATTTTCCCGTTAGGTGTTGGTTTTGAAAAGGCGATGCTCCAGCAAATTGCGCCTGGCATTATTTGGGTTGCTGCTTTACTTGCATCTACATTGGCGTTAGAGCGTATCTTTGCCAATGACTTTGCGGACGGAACATTAGAGCAAATGTTACTGACACCGCAGCCATTAGGGGTATTAGTGTTTGCCAAAATATTGGCACACTGGTTATTGACAGGATTACCGTTGGTGTTAATTGCGCCACTGGCAGCCTTACAATACCATTTAGATTTTTCCACGACGCTGACGATGATGTCGGTGTTACTGATTGGGACTCCCGTGTTAAGCATGGTAGGTGCGATTGGTGCAGCATTGACCCTTGGCTTACGCGGTGGTGGTGTTTTGATTTCGTTACTGGTGTTGCCTTTATATATACCCGTGTTGGTGTATGGGGCAGGCGCAGTAGCAGCAAGTATGCAGGGTGGTATTTCCTTGCAGCCTTATTATTTATTATTGTCAGCGTTTTTACTGTTGGCATTAGTGTTTGCACCGTGGGCCACGGCAGCATCACTACGTATTTCGGTTGAATAAGGACCTAACGCAATGACTATTAATTGGTTTAAGTATTCATCACCGGCAAGCTTTTATCCTCTCGCTGGGAAGCTAATTCCGGTGTTTATGGTATTGGCTATCGTGCTGACATTGGGTGGTTTGTACTGGGGCTTTTTTCAAACACCAGATGTGCTGTCTGATCAAAAACAATATTACCGCATTATTTTTGTCCATATCGCAAGCGCTTGGATGGCGATGTGGTTATACGTGGTTATGGTGTTTTGGGCCGTATTAGGACTTATATTCAATACCAGACTGTCATATATGTTTGCCTGTGCAACTGCCGTGACCGGCGCAATTATGACTGCATTGTCGTTATGGACGGGAGCATTTTGGGGGCAAACTAGCTGGGGCACATGGTGGGACTGGGACCCGCGAATGACCACACAGTTGATTCTGTTATTTTTGTATATGGGCTACATAGCACTACACTCAGCGATTGACGACAACCGACGTGCCGATAGAGCCTCTGCGGTATTAGCGATGGTAGGTTTAGCGATTGTGCCTGTGATCTATTATTCGATTAATTGCCCTGACCCAAATGCGTGTGCTTCGTTGCATCAGGAATCATCGATGGAACGTATAGAAACTAATATATTCATTGCCATTATGACGACGGTTGCTGGTTTTTGGATGTATTGTTTTGCGGTGATTTTGATGCGTACCCGAAACATTATTTTGCAGCGTGAACGTAAGTCGAGTTGGGTTGCACGATTGGAGGCGTTGAAATGAGTGAGTTTTTTGCGATGGGAGGCTATGGCTTCTACGTGTGGTGCTCAATGGGAGCAGTCGCAGTATTAATGATACTTGAGCCGGTACTGTTATCGATCAAGCATCGCCAACTGATTAAAAATATTAAACGTCAAAATCGACGCCAAGCGAGCCGAGAAAATACGGCAAGCCAAACTGAGAAAAGCTAATGACTGCCAGACAGAAACGAATCGTATTTATTATCTTAGGCTTGTGCGCGGTGGCAGGTTCCTCCGTCATGATTACTAAGGCGATGCAAAGTAACTTAGCGTATTTATATGCCCCTGAAACGGTATTGGCTGGTGAAGTGCCAGAAAATAAACTCATTCGAGTAGGTGGTTTGGTTAAGAAGGGCAGTCTAAAGCGTAGTGATACGAGTTTGGATTTGAGTTTTGTCTTAACAGATAATCGAGGGAATGAAGTGACGGTGACGTATGACCGAATCTTGCCTGACTTATTTAAAGAAGAGCAGAGCGCCGTTGTACGAGGGAAGTTAAACTCGGACAAAGTCATGATTGCTGAAGAAGTACTAGCAAAACATGATGCTGAATACATGCCAGAAGAGCTGAAGGATGTTTTGAAAAAAGAACATGCTCCAGCACCTGATAAAACGACAGAGGTTACCTATTAATGCTACCTGAGATTGGGCATTTCGCCTTAGTACTCGCGTTGGTGGTTGCCATCGTTCAGTCGGTCTTTCCTATACTAGGCGCTGCGACAAATAACGCACAATGGATTGCGCTAGCAAAGCCAACGGCACGTGCACAGTTATTGTGTCTGATCGTATCGTTTGCGTGTTTAACGGCTTCATTTCTAATTAGCGACTTCTCTGTATTGTATGTGGCTAGCAACTCCAACACGTTGATGCCGACTATTTATAAGGTCTCAGCAGTATGGGGCGCACACGAAGGGTCGTTGTTGTTGTGGGTGTTGATTCTCGCAGTATGGGCATACTTGGTATCTGTCTTTAGTAAAGGTATCTCGGCAGTCATGCTGGCACGTGTTCTTAGTGTCATGGGTATGATTGGTGTGGGCTTTTTACTATTCACCTTGATGACATCAAACCCATTTGAACGGTTATTTCCAATACCGCTTGAAGGTAAAACACTGAATCCTTTGCTACAAGATCCGGGCTTAGCGATTCACCCGCCGATGTTGTACATGGGATATGTAGGTTTCTCTGTAGCCTTTGCTTTTGCTATTGCAGCAATGTTGGGCGGCAAGTTAGATGCAGCTTGGGCGCGCTGGGCAAGACCTTGGACGAATATCGCTTGGGTATTCCTAACGATTGGTATTGCTCTTGGTAGTTGGTGGGCATATTACGAATTGGGTTGGGGCGGTTGGTGGTTCTGGGACCCTGTGGAAAATGCTTCTTTGATGCCTTGGTTGGTGGGAACAGCACTTATTCATTCTTTAGCAGTAACAGAAAAACGTGCGGCATTTAAGTCGTGGACTGTGTTGCTTGCGATCTTTGCATTCTCGTTAAGTTTGTTGGGTACATTCCTAGTTCGTTCAGGCGTGCTGACATCGGTTCATGCCTTTGCAAGTGACCCTGAGCGTGGTTTGTTTATCCTTATATTCTTAATATTAGTGGTTGGTTCTTCACTACTACTTTATGCCTTTAGAGCGCCGAAACTAAAATCAACAGGTACGTTTGATCTGGTTTCACGTGAAATGGGCCTTTTAGTTAATAATATCGCACTGATTGCGATGACAGTAACCGTGTTGCTAGGTACTTTATATCCGTTGTTTGTTGATTCACTGGGTGGCGGTAAGATTTCAGTAGGGCCTCCATACTTTAATACTTTATCCATTCCATTAGGCGCAGTGCTAGCGTCAGCAATGGGGTTTGGACTGTTTTTGCGCTGGAAAAAAGATAAACCAGAGCGAGTATTTAGTAAGGTTCGTTGGGTGTTATTAGTCGCGCTAGTGACAGCATTTTTAGTGCCAATTTTGCTGATGGATTTCTTTGATATTAAAGCGGTGTTGGGCGTGTTCCTTGCGTCATGGGTGAGCTTGACTGCATTGCTTTGGGTTCAAGAGCAGGGGCGTTCACCATTTAAACTACCGTTGGCAGTATGGGGCGCATCAATCGCACACATTGGTTTTGCGGTGATGGTCGCAGGTATTACGTTGACCTCGGTTTACAGTACTGAAAAAGATGTTCGATTAGTTCAAGGTCAAAACTATGAAATGAGCGGCTATAGTTTCTTGTTTAATGGTGTGAAAGAAATTCAAGGGCCTAACTATATCGCACAGCGTGGTGAGATTGTGGTAACGCGTGGGAGTGAGTCGATTGTGACATTGCACCCTGAAAAGCGTAACTATGGCCAAGACACTATGCCTATGACAGAAGCGGGGATTGACGGTGGTTTCTTCCGCGATTTATTCGTCGCATTGGGTGAGCCTCTGGGTAATGATGCATGGAGCGTACGTATTTATCATAAACCTGTCGTTAACTGGGTTTGGTTGGGTGCAGCGTTGATGTCCTTGGGTGGTCTATTTGCTGCCTTTGATAAGCGCTATAGACGCGTAAGACGACGGGAAGAAAAGCCAGTCGTTCAGCAGCCTACTAAATCAGATGTAAAAGAGGCAGTGGCATGAAAAAGAGCGCACTAATTCCTTTAGCTGTTTTTGCAGTGTTGGTAGTGTTTCTAGGGGTCGGTTTGGGTTTAAAACCACGCGAAGTTCCATCACCGTTTATTGGTAAGCCTGTCCCTCAGTTTGTGTTACCTGAGCTTATGAAGGACGGTAAAACGATTTCGCCCGCTGACCTTAAAGGACAGGTTTGGATGCTAAATGTATTTGCATCTTGGTGTTTTGCTTGTCGTGCTGAGCATGAAGTACTTAGTGCTTTTATTAACGCTGAGAAAATTCCTGTGGTTGGTTTGAATTATAAAGATGAGGCGGAAGATGCTAAGAATTGGCTGGCCGCTTTAGGAAATCCTTACCAACATATTGCTTTCGATTATAAGGGTGATGTCGGTATCGATTACGGTGTTTATGGTGTACCAGAGACATTTGTTATTGATAAAAAAGGCATCATTAGGCATAAGCAAATTGGTCCTGTTTTTGATGAGACGGTCGTTGATACACTACTCCCGTTGGTATTAAAACTGCGTGAGGAGAAGATCTAATGCGTCGTTTTATGTTGAGTTTACTCTGCTGTATCGCGTTTGCTGGTACGGCGACAGTCTTCGCTGAAGATGGTGCTGAAAGGCTGACTTTCTCATCGGTTGAGAGTGAAGAAAACTACAATACCTTGGTTAATGAATTGCGGTGCTTAGTGTGCCAAAACCAGACAATTGGGGGGTCAGATGCTGGCCTAGCTAAAGACCTGCGGGCAAAAGTGTACGAAATGGTAGAGTCAGGTAAGAGTCGAGATGATGTCGTCGACTATATGGTCGCTCGTTATGGTGACTTTGTTTTGTATCGACCGAGTTTTCAACTTAAGACAATATTGTTATGGCTAGGGCCAATCATATTTTTATTTCTCGCGCTTTGGTTAGTTGTTCGTTGGGTTCGCTCACAAGCAATAACCAAGAAAGCAGAGCCTTCGTTAAGTGATGCGCAGCGACAGCAAGTGCGTGAAATGTTAGATCAGAATAAAGGATAAATCATGCTTTGGTTTTTTATTGCAGGGCTGCTGATCATAGCGGTTGCGTATGTGTTACTTCCTTTGTTTCGTACAACGGATGAAGTGGTTGATGACCGTAAACAGCAAAATATATTAATTGTACGTGAGCAAGTTGCTGAGTTGGAGTCGAGCTTTGAGCGAGGCGAAGTGGATAGCGACCAATATCGTGAGCGACGTGATGAGTTAGAGCAGTCGTTATTGCAAGATGTTAGTGGTCAATCTGACTCTGCGGTTGCGAATAAAACGAGTACCTCATCATGGATGAGCGCTGCGTTTTTGGTGTTATTCATACCGATGGCGGCCATCGCACTATATTTGGAGTTGGGTACGCCTAATGCCCAAGTATTAGCAGAACAGTCAAAACCTCAAGAGGTACCTTTGACGGCAGACGGTAAGCCTGATATTGAGAAATTGGTATCTAGCCTGCACGACAAGTTACGTAAAAACCCTGCTAATGCCGAAGGTTGGTACATGTTGGGTCGCTCTTACATGATGATGCAGCGTTTTGATGGTGCAATAGAGGCTTACGGAAATCTTTATAAGCTTCAGCCCGATGAGCCGGAAGTTATGTTGATGTTAGCAGATGCTATGTCAATGAAACAGCAGGGTACTATGGCTGGTGAGCCAAAAGAATTAATTGAGAAAGCGTTACTCAAAGTGCCTAACCACACGACGGGCTTATGGTTGTCTGGTATGGGTTTTGAGCAGGAAGGTAATCATCAGAAGGCTTTAGAGCGTTGGGCAGTCTTACGCCCACTGCTAAATGATAACCCTCAAGAACAGGTGCAATTAGATGTGTTGATTACTCGTGCTAAAGCGGCGCTAGTGACTCAACAAGCCAACGCAGCATCTTCAGGTGCAGTTGCTTCTGAAGTTAAGCCGTCTACTACTGAAAGTGCAGAGCCTTCGGCCGCAAAGGAGCTTGTATCAACAGATCAGGCTACTGAAGTATCAAAGGCTGACAGTGATAAGGTTGTTCAGATTACGCTGAAAGTCAGTTTGAGTGACGAATTTTTAGAGCGAGTCTCTCCTGAGGATAGCGTATTTTTATATGCAAAAGCTCAGACAGGACCTCCATTGCCGTTAGCCGCTAAGCGACTGCAGGTGAAGAATCTTCCGATAACGATGATACTGGATGATACGATGGCGATGATGCCACAATTTAAGTTGTCATCTTTTTCAACATTGATTGTGGGAGCGAGAGTCTCTAAAAGTGGTGATGCGATTAGTCAAAATGGTGACTTAATTGTGGAAGTTGAGCAGGTCTCTCATGGTGATGAGGTTACCTTGGTTATTAATCGCATTTTGAAAAAATAAACGTTAAGCATAGGGGGATTTTTGAAGAAAGTTACAACGGGTAGCCGTCATCTAATTCTCCTATGCTTAGTTAGTCTATTATTTAGTTTTTCAGCCTTTGCTGCTGATGACGCAGAAGAATCGCCATTGCTCCCTTGGCCAATGCGTCTCGACATAAATTGGTGGGACTCTTTCAGTAAAGTCGACACTAAAGTCTTAGAAAAACGCATTGAAGAGGCAAAAAGTGACCTTGCCTTTGTTCAAGAGCCGCCCGAAGCACTCCTTATTTCGGAGCAAATTATTGATTCACTCGATCAATATTATAAAAAGCGAACGACGCCACTTCCGGTAAAGCCACTCCCCTCTGAAGAATATAAAGCCCAATACAGTTTGGCTGAGGTACAGCGTTTTGTTAGCGAGCGACGTAAAGGTGAATCTGAGTTAGAGCTTCTAAAGTCAGATCAAGAGCAGTTCGAAACGCTGTTGAAGGATAAAAAGAAAGCAGTTGCTGAAGCCGTTACGGTTTATAAAGCACGTCAGCAAGCCTCGGAAAGTAACTTAATGGAAGGGCTGAGTTGGATTCAGCAGCAGTCTAATCAGGCTTTAGTCAGTTTAAATAGTAGTGTGCTAAGTCAGCGATTGAAAAACCAGCAGAGTTATTTGTCTCGTCTTGTCAAATTAGAGCAAGAGCAAATAGAGCGGTTGGTAGTGTTGCCTGAGTCGCTTGAGGAGGCGAAGCGTGAGTTCAAGAGGTTGCAGCAAGTTGCCGAGACGCACCGTGTTGAGCTAGAGGGTATTCGAAGTAAAGAGCTTGCGCTGAGTTCGGATACTGTTGTGTCACAACAGCAGAAAGTCATACTAAGCCAGAAGATTTTATTGCGTGAGGCTCAGTTACGGCTTACTGAGACTCAACAGCTTGCCCAGCTATTGACGGTGGATATAGCATCTTTTGACGGTGCAATTGCTGATGCTGATCGTGATGAAGTTAGAGCGCGACAAAAACAAGCTGAGGCACGTTTAGATGAAAATACAGAATGGTTAGAGTCCGCTTATAAGAGAATTAAGCAGGAATCAGACTTGGTTGAGTCCATAAAGGATGTCGTCGAAAAGTCGGATGATGCTCAAGCGGCACAAAGTGCAGGGCAGCGCGCTGTATTGGTTGATCAGGTAGATGATTCTCTTAACGAGTTATCTCACTTTGGTTATGACTTGTCGTTGCTTGTTGAGGTCATTGATACAAAGTTATCGATGAGCGCACGAGGGGCAGAAGTACTTGTCGAGAAGGCTGATGACACTATTCGACAAAGTTGGCAGAAGTTTCAAGATTGGATGGCGGTGCCATTATTCACCATTAATAACTCTTCAGTCAGTTCGTTTGGTTTACTCCGTTTTTCCCTGATTTTATTAGCCGGTTGGGTATTAACTCGATTGTTCCGACATGCGGTTAAGCGAGCATCGGAGCGTTCCAATAAAGGGGTGAAAGACTCTTCTGTCATTACCTTGAGTCGTATATTCAGTTTGTTCTTTATGGGGATTGCGCTGCTATTTGGGTTTTCGAGTTTAGGTATTGATGTAACGAAGCTTGCCTTAGTTGCTAGTGCGCTGAGTATTGGTATCGGTTTTGGCCTACAAAACATTATCAATAACTTTGTCTCAGGTATTATTTTGTTGTTTGAACGAAGTATGAAAGTTGGCGATTATATTGAGTTAGCTGACGGTGTTGTGGGTGAGGTTAGGGAGATCAATATCCGTAGTACCGTTATCACAACTAACAACAATATCGACATCATCGTTCCAAACTCAGAGTTCGTGAATAGTAGTGTGACTAACTGGACGATGACGGATGGTAACCTGCGTATTAAATTACCTTTTACGGTTGCCTACGGATCCAACAAAGAACACCTTCGAGAGGTGATTTTAGAGGCTGTTTTAAAGCAGCCATCAACACTAAATCTGATAGATAGGCATTATCCTCAAGTCCGGTTGTCTGGTTTTGGCGATAACGCTTTAGAGTTTGATTTAGTCGTTTGGGTCAAGCCTGGTTGGTCAAAACGACCAGGTCGGGTAAAGGGTGCCTATAATTGGGTGATTGATGATGTGCTGCGTGAGCACAATTTTGATGTTCCCTTTCCCCAGAGAGATATTCACATCCGTAATACGGCACCAGAATCTGCTGAGCTAATTTTATCAGCAGACTTAACCAAAGCAACTGCAATAACTTCAAGTTCAGTCACTTCTACTACATAGCTTAAACCATCATTGTCACTATTTTAGGTCAGCTAATCAGCTTGCTAGTACCGAGAAGCGGTTGCTTGAGCATGATAAGTTGCGAAATGTGATAATTGCCAACTAACGATTTTAATAATCAAAATAACGATATCAGATGGTGTTCCGATGGCTCTTAAAGACCGTTTTTATGAAATAGACTTGCTGCGATTTTTGGCAGCTCTTGCTGTGGTGCTATACCACTATACCTTTCGCGGGTTTGCTGAGGGTGGCTACAGCCCAGTTGAGTACCCAGTGATTGGTGACTTTTTTAAATATGGCTTGTATGGAGTGCAGTTGTTTTTCATTATTAGTGGTTTTGTCATTTTGATGACGGCCACTAAGCGTGGGGCAGCGCATTTCGTTATTTCCCGAATTACCCGGCTGTACCCCGCCTTTTGGGTCTGTGTAACGATAAGTGCGTTGTTCATTGTCTGGAAGGGCGGTGAGCTGTTTCAAGTCGGATGGCTACAATACCTGCTTAACTTAACAATGTTGAGCGGTTTTGTTGGTGTGGAAATGATTGATGGTGTGTACTGGACGCTATTGGTTGAATTGAAGTTTTATGCGTTAATTTTCGTATTACTGGTGTTAGGTCAAATTCACCGTATTGAGTGGTATTTAGCGGGCTGGTTAGCGCTAACTGTTGCGACAGTCGTTTTGCCATTACCTAAAATAGTAACCTTTTTATTCTTAACTGAGTGGTCATCTTATTTTATTGCCGGTGCGTTGTTCTATTTGATCAAACAGAATGGCTTGAATGTTTATAGAAGTGTCATGCTCGGTGTGAGTCTAGGTGTCGCTTTGATTAAGGATATTCCTCAGTTGCAGCATGCTGAACAGCTTTATAGTAGTGACTTTTCATCGTATATCGCGAGTGCATTAATTACTGCTTTTTTTGTTATGTTTCTACTTATTTCTTTGGGTAAAACACAGTTTTTTAATTCTGAAAAGTTAGTTAAGTTGGGTGTATTAACTTATCCGCTTTACCTGATTCATCAGAATATTGGTTTCATGATTTACCATGAGCTTGGCGAGCAAGTTAACCGTTATGTATTACTGGTAGCTTTGGTGTTAGTGATGATGTTAGCAGCATGGCTAATTCATAAGCTAATTGAACAACCGCTTGGGCGATGGATGAATAATGTGCTTAAAGCTTTGTGGGAGCGTATTCAGAGCTCTTTTGGTAAGAAGCCCATCACTCAAGCGTAGTAGTAGTCTTTTAGGTGAAAATCATAGGCACAAAAAAGCCCCTGAACCGAGGTGAGTAATCACCAAGGTTCAGGGGCTTAGAACATTAAAGCATCAAATGCTTTTCGTTCTTAGTAGCGGTAGTGATCTACTTTGTATGGACCTGCAACAGGCACACTAATGTAGTCAGCTTGCTCTTGAGTTAGCGTCGTTAGTTTTACACCAACACGCTCAAGGTGCAAACGAGCAACTTCTTCGTCTAGGTGCTTTGGAAGCATGTAAACTGCGTTCTCATATCTTTCAGGGTGCGCAAACAACTCGATCTGAGCCAATGTTTGGTTAGTGAAAGAGTTAGACATAACGAAGCTAGGGTGACCAGTACCACAACCCAAGTTAACCAAACGGCCTTGAGCTAGTAGGATGATACGCTTACCGTCAGGGAAGATGATGTGATCTACCTGTGGCTTGATTTCTTCCCACTCATACTGCTCTAGGCTAGCAACGTCGATTTCGTTATCGAAGTGACCGATGTTACAAACGATTGCCTGATTCTTCATCTGAGCCATGTGCTCATGAGTGATAACGTGATAGTTACCTGTTGCAGAAACGAAGATATCAGCTTGAGAAGCAGCTTCATCCAACGTTACAACACGGTAGCCTTCCATTGCCGCTTGAAGTGCATTGATAGGATCAATTTCAGTAACCCATACAGTAGCACCAAGACCACGTAGAGATTGTGCAGAACCTTTACCAACATCACCGTAACCTGCAACAACTGCAATCTTACCAGCGATCATTACGTCTGTAGCACGCTTGATAGAATCAACTAGTGACTCACGGCAACCGTATAGATTATCAAACTTAGACTTAGTAACAGAGTCATTTACGTTGATTGCTGGGAACGTTAGTTCGCCTGCTTCAGCCATCTTGTAAAGACGGTGAACACCCGTAGTTGTCTCTTCAGTAACACCTTTGATCTCTACACGAATACGTGAGTACCAAGTTGAATCTTCAGCTAGCTTCTTCTTGATAGAAGCAAACATAACGATTTCTTCTTCAGAACCAGGGTTATCTAGTACAGAAAGATCACTTTCTGCTTTAGTACCTAGCTCGATCAAACCTGTCGCATCACCACCATCATCAAGGATCATGTTTGGTGTGCCACCGTCATGCCAATCGAAGATCTTGTGACAGAATTCCCAGTACTCTTCTAGAGTTTCGCCTTTATGAGCGAAAACAGGGATACCTGCTGCTGCGATAGCTGCTGCTGCGTGATCCTGTGTAGAGTAAATGTTGCAAGATGCCCAACGAACTTCTGCACCTAGAGCTGCTAGTGTCTCAATCAACACAGCTGTCTGGATAGTCATGTGCAAAGAACCCGCGATGCGAGCGCCTTTAAGTGGCTGGTCTGCGTACTTAGTACGTAGAGAAACAAGCCCCGGCATTTCTGTTTCGGCAATGTTTAGCTCTTTACGGCCAAATGCTGCTTGAGACATGTCTGCAACTTGGTAATCAGTAAATGTTGAATCTACTTGTGCGTTCATAATATTTTCCAATCAAATTGTAGTAGCGTGGTTGGATTCATAGTCAACTTCAGCTGAGCCTAGCCCTAATCAAGAGGGGTGCAACGCTACTCAGCCAAGGTTGTAAAAAATTAAAGTGCCGCTTTTAGCACATCTACTCTATCAGTCTTTTCCCAAGGCAGATCGATATCCGCACGACCAAAGTGGCCATAGCTCGCTGTCTGGCGATAGATAGGTTGGATCAAGTCCATCATTGTTACGATACCGAACGGGCGTAGGTCGAAGTTAGAACGTACTAATGCTTCGATTTTCTCGTCAGATAGTTTACCTGTGCCGAATGTTTCAACAGAGATAGATGTTGGCTCTGCAACACCGATTGCATAAGAAACTTGAATCTCACAACGGTCTGCAAGACCTGCTGCAACGATATTCTTAGCAACATAACGACCAGCATAAGCAGCTGAACGGTCAACCTTTGATGGGTCTTTTCCAGAGAATGCTCCACCACCGTGACGTGCCATACCACCGTATGTGTCAACGATGATCTTACGACCAGTCAATCCACAGTCACCAACAGGTCCACCAATAATGAACTGGCCAGTAGGGTTGATGTGGTATTGAGTGTCAGCGGTAAGCCATTCAGCAGGAAGAACTTCCTTAACAATCATTTCCATCACAGCTTCTTTAAGATCAGCTTGGCTGATTTCAGGGTTGTGCTGTGTAGAGAGTACGACTGCATCAATTGCAACAGGCTTGTCGCCTTCGTAGCGGAATGTAACCTGACTTTTAGCATCTGGACGAAGCCAAGGCAGCGCACCAGATTTCATTAGGTCAGCTTGACGTTTAACTAAACGGTGAGCATAAGTCAGTGGAGCAGGCATCAATACGTCAGTTTCGTTACTTGCGTAACCGAACATAAGACCTTGATCACCAGCGCCCTGTGACTCTAAATCACCACGGTCTACGCCCATTGCGATATCTGGAGACTGTTGACCTAGTGCATTAATAACAGCACAAGTGTCGCCATCAAAACCGATCTCAGAGCTTGTGTAGCCGATATCATTAACGACTTCACGAACGATTCCTTCGTAGTCGATAACAGCAGAGGTTGTTACTTCACCTGCTAGAACAACCATTCCTGTTTTAACAAGTGTTTCACATGCAACACGTGCTGTTTTGTCTTGTGCAAGAATAGCATCAAGGATGGCATCAGAAATCTGATCTGCCATTTTATCTGGATGTCCTGCAGACACGGACTCGGATGTGAACAAGTGGTTCCCAGCCATAAAAAATCTCCTAAAAGTATATGACTGAGTGCCGTTGTATTTTTGATACCTACCTAAGCCTAGCCGACATTGAAAGTCGGTCGCAACACTCCTTAGGGGGTATTTGAATCGTGCAAAATTGATTCAGGATTGGTATGATATACGAGGACAAAAAAAAAATCACTAAATTGGTCTTAATTTCGTTACCTCCGGTCCATTTGCGAAGTTATCCATGCAGATTTCTTTTTATAAGCTATATTAATAGGGTGTCTCAGTCTGTTTCTTATTATATGAACTATTTGTCGCACTTATGTAACTTATTACTTATATGCTACTTAAAGATATAGTTATTAGTCTCTTCATTGCCCAAGGTATATTAAGTGAATAAACGCTGCTTTCTCTTTCTTCAAGGTGTAGCCACACCGTTTTTTGATCGCTTAGCTTCATCTATCCGAGCTTCTGGTCTAGATACTTGTCGTGTGGTGTTTTGTGGTGGTGATGCTCAATATCATAGTAGTGGCGAAAGTATTTGTTACCGTGGTTCTATTGAAGACTTACCAAGCTTTTATGAGGACTTATTCAAGCGTCTTGGTGTGACAGATTTGGTGTTGTTTGGAGATACTCGACCTGTCCATATTCCTGCGATTGAGTTGGCAGCTAATTTAGAAAATGTAGAAACGCATGTCTATGAAGAAGGTTACCTAAGACCAGACTGGATCACGTTAGATTCTGGTGGCGCTAATGCAAACTCTGCGCTTCTTCCAACATCGCCTATCTATTATAGAAATTCCGCTCAGGAAGTTCCAAGAGGAGTCCAGAGCAAAAAGACCGGTTACAGTCAGTCTGTACGTTTACTACAAGACGTTTATTACAATAGTGGGCGTGTTTTTGATGAACGAAATTATCCTCATTATTCTAGACATAGGCTTCATAGTCCAATTCAGGAGTATCTTGGGTGGGTAAGGCGAGCACCCATAAAGCCTTTGTTATCTCAGTATGCAAAGTTTGTGACGAAGCGACTATTGAAACGAAATATTCCTTTCTATGTGTATCCGTTACAACTTGATAGTGATTCTCAAATCAGGGTGCATTCGCCGTACTCTAAAGGTTTAAGTAAAGCGACTGACGATATTATTAAGTCTTTTGCTAATCATGCGCCGAAAAAGTCAGTGTTGATAATTAAAAACCACCCTTTAGATACTGGGATCAATAAACATAAGCAATACGTGAAAAAAGTGAGTAAAGATTACGACGTTAGCAATAGGGTCTTGTTTTTTGACGGTGGCCATTTACCAACTATGCTGCACAATACGGCAGGTACAGTTTTAATTAACAGTACTGTTGGTATGTCGTCGCTGTTTCATAAAAGCCCAACCATTGCCCTCGGTACAGCAATTTACGATATCCCAGGTCTAACATTTCAAGGGCGTTTAGACTGTTTCTGGCGTAGTAATAAAATACCGAACAAAAAGCTTTTCAAAGACTTCAGAGATGTTGTTATTGATCATACTCAGATCAATGGAAGTTTTTATTCTAAACGTGGGATTGAAATGGCGATTGCTGGTAGTTTGAAGCGATTTGGTATTCCGCCTGAGCCTGAAACTGAGCAAGAGCCTCCCAGCTTTAGTGAGCAACCTATTGAGGCGACTTAGGCTCTAGTAGTAATGAAAACCATTTTGATAACAGGGGCGACTGGTGGTATCGGTCAAGCACTATCCCTAGTGTATGCCAATGCAGGTGTTCGTTTAATTCTGTTAGCTCGTCAAGAACAGCAACTTCATCAGTTAAGTGAAGCTTGTAGGACAAAGGGGGCAGACGTTGTTTTCTTTAGTCTAGACTTTAAAAACACCAATGATGTTTTGATGCTGTCAACTTCCATAGTTGAGCAGTTTGAAATAGATCTGTGTATTTCGAATGCAGGTTTAACGAGCAGTACTGTTGATAATGTAGTTGAGCCTTGGGGGAATATCGAGCAGTTAATCGATATTAATTTAACCGCAGCTTTGGCAGTTGTTCACCCCATAGTCTTAGATATGCAAGCTAGAAAAAGCGGGCAGGTGGCTTATGTGAGCTCTCTTGCAGCTTATTATGGTATGTCTTTGACCCCGGCGTATTCTGCCAGTAAAGCAGGGCTTAAGGCTTATGCTGAAGCCATGCGAGTTTTGTTAAAGCCTAGTTTGGTTTCTGTAACACTCGTGACTCCCGGTTTTGTAGAGACAAAAATGAGCGATCAGTTTACCGGCAGTAAACCATTTATGATCTCGCCTGAGCAAGCTGCGATAAAAATTAAGAAAGGTTTAGATCGGCATGCCAAAGTAATTTCATTCCCGTGGGTTTTGTCACTAGGAATACGAGTATTATCCTGCTTGCCAGCCTCAATAGCTGATAGAATTATGGTACTTCTTCGCTATTAAGCAGTAAAACTCTCATGGCTTACTTGTTTGCTTTTGGCTCTTGCTTATTTCTTACGTTGGTTTTGGAGTGCTTCTTCAAGCCTCGTCCTTTCCTATTTTTTAAACGTAGAAAACAACCGCTATTAATATTGCTGTTATTGGTTACCTGCCTATTTTCTTTTGCTCTAGTGTTAACTCAGCGGCCCTACTTCTCAGCTAGTCTGGCTGTTTTAGGTTTTTTTGTCGTATTAATGGTGAATAATGCGAAGTTCAAAACGTTGCGTGAGCCTCTTGTTTTCTCAGATTTTTTCTTATACCAGCAAGCAATTAAGCACCCACGGTTATACCTCCCATTTCTAGGTGTTATACCACTAATAATATTGATTCTCTTGGTAGGGCTCATCGCAAGTGCGGGTTTTTACTTTGAAGCCGCGGACTACTCAGTATTTTCTGGGATAACTGTAGGTGTGCTACTGGCCTTTATTACTAGTGTTATAAGTTTGAAGAGGCTTTCTGAGAAAGTTGTGATCACCAATGATGTGATAGAGGATAGCCGCTGTTTAGGTATCTTGGCAGCATTATGTAGCTATGGTGCCCAAGCTGCTGAACAACGGTCAAAATTAGAAAGTACGATAAAAGCCAAGTCTCCTTATTCGATAACATCAAAGTCGACTGCGCTGATAAGTCCATTAGGTTTGTCCGATATAGTAATAGTACAAAGTGAGTCATTTTTTGATGCGCGGATACTAACGGATACAATCAAGACTGATGTCCTAACTGAATATGATAAATGTTTACTTGAAAGTGTCTGCCACGGGCGTTTAAAGGTTCCGGCATGGGGAGCGAATACTATGAGAACCGAATTCGCTTTTTTAACCGGACTTGAACCTCAGACTTTGGGATTAGCTCAGTTTTATCCTTATCAACAACTTCTTAATATGATGATCCCTTCTGTGGTCAGTGAGTTGAAGGCAAAAGGGTATTGGTGTGTCTGTATTCATCCAAATGCTGCCAGTTTCTTTATGCGTGATGAGTTCTTTAAGCAGTTGGGATTTGATGAGTTTGTTGATGCCGATGAATTTGTTGATGCTAAGCGTGAGGGGCCGTATGTGTCTGACTTGGAAGTGTCTGAAAAAATCAAACTTCTGTTAAATGAAACCGCTCAACCATGTTTCGTTTTTGCAATTACCATGGAAAATCATGGGCCGCTACATCTAGAAAGTGTGGCATATGACGAGTGGAAAACTTATTTTAGGCAAGAACCTAAGTCTGGTTTAACTGATTTGACGGTTTATTTGCGCCACCTGAAAAATGCGGATGCAATGATTAAGCACCAACTCGCATTTCATAAGGAGCGGGAGCGGGATACCGTATTTGGTTTTTATGGCGATCATGTGCCGGCGATTTCGCCTGTTTTTGAAGCTTTCGATTACGACGACCCGAGGTCGAACTATTTCATTTGGTCAAATACTCATACTGGTGGCAAGAAGTCTTCAGAGGTAAGTGTTGAATCGCTTGGAAAAAAAGTTTTGAGTCTAGCTAATGTACTAGCGAAATAGGAATCGCAAAAAGCCAAACTTTCTATACTGTTTAAATTGCTTTACCTGTGCTCTTGATGGCCAAGAATCGTATCGACTTAATTCTTTTTTAACCGTGGTGCTAGGGTGCTCTACTCTATTAGATAACACGCTAACAAATAGCTTAGCACCAACACTAAAAAGCTTGGTATTCAGTGATAGCAATGTGTCTGTTAATGTTATTTCTTGATATTTTTGAGTAATGACCGCGCCTGTATCAAAGCCTTCTGCTAGGTGGTGAAGCGTCACGCCTGTTTCATTATAACTCTCTGTTAAAGCATAGAATGCAGGGTCGACCCCTTTTAAGTCTGGAAGGAGTGATGGGTGTAAGTTAATTGCAGCCTCTTGCGCTAAAGTATAAGTACTTGGGTGCACTAACTGATTAAAGTGTGCACAAAAAATGATGTCAGGATCAATTTTTTTGATTTTATCCTGTACGGTTTTGGAATTAATATCGGCGGTTAAAATTAGAGGTATATGATTTTTTTTGCTGATTGAAGAGATGCTGCCATGTTTGGATAACGCCGGGAAAAGTCGATAGCCTTGAGTAACCATTAGGAGATATAAAGCATATTGAACACCACTGATACTAATACGCTTTATATCGGATATCAGTTTGTTTTCTTTTGCTTTAAGATTTCGTGTTGATACGATAATTGCAGCTACTTCAATATTTGGCGCGCTGAGTATTTCTGTTAGTACGATGCTCGAATACAGAGAAGGGTAGGTACAAAATACAACGCGCTTTTGTTTATTCACTTTAGATCGTTAAGTGCTGTGCTTAAGGTTTGAATCGTCGTAGTAATTTGCACATCGGTATGTTCTGAACTGATGAAAAAACGTAATCGTGCAGCCTTGTCTTCTACTGCAGGACGCAGTATTGGTTGAACGTTAATACCAGCATCAAACATGATATTTGACAACTCCACCGCCTTTTTAGAGCTACCAGCCATTGCTGGAATAACAGAGTAACCTTCACTTTTCCCTGTATCGATACCTGCCTCTTTCGCTAATCTAAGAAAAAGCTCACCGCGTGATTGTAAGCGTTTCACTCGTTCAGGCTGATTATTCATCAACTTGATAGACTTGAGTGATGCTGCTGCAAGAGGTGGAGCGATACCTACACTGTATAAAAAACCAGGTGCGTAGTGTCGTAAGTGTTTAATCAATGCGTGTTCACCAGCGATGTAACCACCACAGCTAGCAAAGCTTTTACTGAGAGTTCCCATCCAGATGTCGATGCTTTTAAAGTCTATGTCGAGATGTTCTGCAATTCCGCGTCCTGTATTGCCAAGAACGCCCATTGAGTGTGCTTCATCAACCATTAGAAAAGCGTGGTGACGTTTTTTGATTTCTACGAACTTTTCGAGATCAGGAATATCGCCATCCATGCTGTATAGACCTTCGATAACAACCAATACACGCTCAAAATTAGAACGATTACCACTTAACAAATCCTCAAGGTGCTGCCAGTCATTGTGACGAAACGGGATACGCTTTGCCCCAGAAAGCTGTGCGCCTTGTAGAATACTGTTATGGGCGAGAGAGTCATGCAGTATTAGATCTTTAGGGCCAAATAGATAACCAATAACGGAGACGTTAGTTGCATGGCCACTGACAAATGTTAATGCATCGTCGACTTGGTAAAGGTTGGCTATCTCTTTCTCAAGTGACTGTTGTACTGTGCGCTCACCAGATACCATTCTGCTAGCAGAGACGGTTGTACCATATCTCTCAAGTGCATCTTGTGAGGCCTTGATAACCTCAGGGTGCCCACCAAAGCCAAGGTAGTTATAGCTAGAGAAGTTAATATAATCTTTGCCATTAATACGCGACGTTGCGGATGCGATTCCATCATGAGTTTTAAAGAAGGGGCTATTGATGCCGAGTGTTTTCCCTCCTTTCTCCATAAACTCAATTTCTTTATAGCCATCGAATTGTTCAAAGCTAGTCCACTTTTTATTAATCGATTTGCTAAAAATCCCTTTCGTTGGATCTGCAGGTTTCTCTTGTTGCTGCTTTTGCTTTTTTTGTTTCGCATTGAGCGCTTTATTTAAGAGTAATTCCTTCGTCGCATCGCTGAGGCCATTTTTTTTGAATTTACTCATCAGAGTCCGGTGTCCGAGTTATATTGGCTAGATCATCTTGTGAAATAGCTGTTCCATGTTTCGATGCTAGATTTACCATTGTTTCATCTACTTCTGGTTTAGCAGCATCATTGATCTTAGAGTAAATTTTCTCCGAAATTTTGTTGATGCTACCACCTTCCGTCAAGCTCATTAATGGTAACTTGGTTTTAAAGCGTTCTTCAATAGCCAGCAATAACTCCATACCCATCAACGAATCCATACCTAAGTCATAGATTGGGCTAGCGGGATTTATTTTATCCATTGGTAGACGTAGAATTTGTGAAATCTCACGAGTCAGCATTGTTGCTATCAATGCTTGCACCTCTTCTTCGCTCATGCCTTCAATGTGGGTGAAAAAGTCATCGCCATCATCGTTACTAGTATGACGATCTAGCCAATTGTTTTGTTGAGTGAACTTTGGTGACTTGGCACTTGGCATAGTGCGTTTTATAGCTTTCCAGTCGAAATTGATATAAGCATTGCCCGGCTGTTCTGGGTCAAGGATTAACTTTTCAAGTTCAGCTAACGCTTCTTTAGATATTAGTGCTTCACCCCCAAACCGTGACACCAATGAGTCTTGTGTGTCCTTATTACGGGCAAGGAAGCCAACGTCAGAGATTGCACCCCAAGCAGCGTAGCATGCAGTAAGGCCGAGTTGACGTCGATACAAGGCAAGGTTTTCTAACATGTAGTTAGCAGCTACATAGTTAGCTTGTCCAGGATTACCAAACAGCGTTGTTGCTGAGGAATAAAGCACGAAAAAGTCTAGTTGAAGATCTTTTGTCTGTTCGTGTAAGTTCCATGCGCCAGCTGCTTTTGCACCGATCACATTATCTAGTTGCTCAGTCGTCATGTTTCTAATCAGCGCATCATCAAACACAGTTGCTGCATGAACCACGCCACCGACTCTTATTTCATTAGTAGTGAGGTTGGTAAATACAGCCTTGAGCTGTGATTCGTTGGTTACATCGCAAGCAGGCGAGTAAACAGTAATACCTGCAGCTTCAAATTTAGTGATAGCTTCCAAAGACTCTTCTGTTACGGGGCCTTTTCTACCCAGTAGTGTTAAGTGCTTAGCACCTTTGCTGGCTAGCCATTGTGCGGTTGTAAGACCAAATCCGCTCAACCCACCAGTAACGATATAAGTGGCAGATTCATCAAGCGCCAATGTTTGTGTTGTAAGCCGCGTTTCAACAGGTAATGACTCCGGCAGTCGTAAAATAACTTTACCGATCTGTCTAGACTGTTGCATATAGCTAAAGGCATCTTGTATGCGGTTAGCATCAAAGACACGGTGCGGCAGTGGATGGATCTCTTTTTCTTCAAACAACACCATCAGGTCTTTGAACAGTCGCTTAGCTAGGCTAGCTTTTTCAGTTAGTAGTTGGTCAGCATCAATACCAAAGTAGGTGATATTGTTACGGAACGGTCGTAGGCCGATACGAGAGTTTTCATAAAAGTCTCGCTTACCAAGCTCTAAGAAACGTCCGAAGGGCTTTAGTATAGAAAGGTTACGATTAACCGCTTCACCATAAACCGAGTTCAAGACAACATCGATGCCTTCGCCTTCGGTGATTTCGAAAATATCATTTTCGAACGATAGGCTTCTAGAGTCCAGTACATGATGAGCGCCAATATTCTTAACAAATGCACGCTTTTCTGGTGTTCCTGCTGCCGCAAAAACTTCAGCGCCAAGGTGTAGCGCAAGTTGTACTGCTGCAATACCAACACCGCCGCTAGCACCATGAATCAAGACTTTTTCACCTTCCTGCAGTTGAGCTAGATGAACAAACGCATAATAAACGGTGAAGAATGTTGTTGGAACGGTAGCGGCTTCCTCAAAACTCCAGTCTTTTGGTTTATGGGCCGTTGCTGTTGTTCCTGTGATGACTCTGTTCGAGAAGCAAGCAGGTGCAAAGCCTAGTACTTCATCGCCAATAGCAAACTCAGTAACAGAAGCACCAATTTTGGTAACAATCCCCGCTGTTTCCATACCAAGTGTTGGACCAGCAAAACCGTTCTCTACTGCTTCATCTGATAGTAGCCCCATTGCATACATAATATCTCTGAAGTTTAGGCCAGAGGCAATTGGACGTATTTCGATTTGATCTTCACCTAATCGAGACTCGCTTTGTGCTCGCCAGTATAGGTTTTTGAAGGAACCAGGTACTTTAAAATCAAGTGATGCGGGCAGAGTGCTTTCTTTGGTATGTGCTTCGCTGAAGTCAGTTTGCTGCATACGAAGAACATGACGGCCTTTAGCGGATAGCATGACCTCATCATTACCATCATCATTTAATACTTCCTGAGCAAAGTTAAGCTCAGGCTCGCTTAAGACATGACGGCCAGTATCAATGAGTCGACAACGTAAATCTGGGTACTCATTCATAATAACGCGTCCGAAGCCCCACATCGTTGATGATTTCGGTTCAAACATTGGTTCAGCTTTTACACTAATGGCCGTTGCTGCGCCGCTAGTGACAATAACAAGTTGAGGGATATCCTCTAAACTTTCTAATACACCAAGTAGCGGGTGGATACGGTGCATCGGTGTTAACAAGTCATCCTTACACGCAGTCGCCAGATAAATGACTCGATCATAGTTATTACAAGACAAAAGCTGTGAGTAATCTGCTACTGACTCCATATTGCATATGAAGTCAGTACTTGAAATCTCCTCAAATCCAGAACCATGTTTTGCATGGCTTGCTTTAATATTTACTGATGATGGTAGTGCTATAGAATTTTTAGCGTCAAACATCTCAACAGGATTGATGACTAGCCAGTGCTCTTGAGTAGCACTGACCTCTTCGACAAACTCAGGTTCTTGTTGCTCGCCTTTAGTTGCGAATAATAAGAAAACACCTTGTTGGTTGTCACTAAAGCTATCTTCAAGGCTTGTTGCTTCAATGAAGTTGCTATCACTTAATTGTTGTGACCAGTCAGAAGCTGTCATCAGTCGCGAGTGGTCCGTTCCCCACCATTCCGGAGAGGTACCAAAGGTTAAGTCAGTAAAACGATCAGGTGCTCGTTCAAGAGCAAACAATTGTCCATTGGTATTGAGTAGCGTGCTAACTTTCTTTAAACCAGCACTACGATTATCCAACTTATGTAGCACGTGTGAGCTAATGATCAAATCAATATCTTGTGGAGCTGTTTCAATATCAATGTCGTTGATATTTAATACCATCGTTTGTGCTGAGTCACTTGTTTCAAATAGGCGCGTGAGGCTCCCCAGCTTTGACTCATCTGCATAGGCAACCGTTAGTTCAAATGCTTGATTGTTTAATAATGAAAGCAGGTTGTGAGTGAGTTGGTCAGGATAATCTGAGATAACAAGCACACGACAGAGTTGCTGTGAGTCGAACTGCTCTAGCAATGATTCAACAGATGTTAGTAGTGCTTGATTGAATGGTGCATAACTTGGAGCGCCTTCAAACAACTGCTCTAATAAACTGCTTTTTTCAGGGGACAATACTGCTTGGCCAGTCAATTCGCCAGTTAGAACTTCAGTCAGCTGCTCACCGCACTGTGAAAGTACAAGTAACTCAGGCAGGTAGGTCGGTGCTGCCTGGTAGATGTATTGCCAGATATCATTAGCTTCTGCTAACTCTTCAGCTTGCAGGTTCGCATAGTCACCATTAATCGCAACAAGGTCATTTTCTTCCAAAATAGCGAGAAGACGATTAAATAAAGGGTGTAGTGCATCATCTAAGGTTTCTTTGGCCTCAGACAGGCTGATGGAACCTTTGTTTGTTACATTGTTAATTGCATCGAAGGCATAAGACGAAGCCATCATGTCGATAAGTAGCGAATACTCATTAAAGTGCTTGTTTCTTAGTGTTGCTAGATCGCTTTTATCTAACGCTAGCTGTGTTGATTTTACGAGTGAGTCAACATCAACTGAAGGTGTTGCTACCGGGTGCTTTTGGTGAGGTAGTAGCTTTGTTTTGTATTGATACTGATTGATCTTCTTCGGTAGTGCAGATTTGAACTGGATTTGCCTAAATCGGCACTTTTCTAATATAACAACAGTTTCGCTATTACCGTCTAGTAGATAAAAGTTTGCAACCAATGAGCGCGGGCTTCTGCGGACCACCTCGATAAGTACCTGCTTAATACTGCCAGCATGAGACTTTAGTAAATGCAGACTGCCAACTTGAATAGGAATCAATGCTTCATTGATGCCGGATAAGATAGCGGAGCGGCAGATGTCGACTAAAACCTGGAACCCAGAGTCCAATAGCGATGGATGAAGATGGTATGACTCAAGGTCACTTTCTAATGCTTCTGGAAGCGTTAGTTCTGCAAGTGCCGATAGCGTATTAGCGTTAACCGATGTCACTGCCTGAAAGTTTGGACCGTATTTTAGCCCTACTGTTTCTGCTAGCGTGTAATGTTCTTCACCGAGTATTCGATTGCTGTCGCTGAGAAGATCATTGTTAAGAGATACCACTTTTGGTTTCTTAAAAGAGTGCTTTAGTAGGCGACCAGTCGCATTTTGAGTCCACTCATCTTTACTTAGTCGATCTCGGCTAGTGACTCTGAAGCTTCCATCGCTTGGGTCAAGGTGGAAGCGTACTTTCTTAGCTGTACCTTCTTCAAGAAGAATAGGCACAGGTATTTCAACCATTTCGATGTGATGTGTTTCTGATTTGCACCAGAGCGCAGAAGCGGCAATTGCCATTTCAATAAAAGCAGCTGCTGGTAAAACGATAGCATCATCAACTACATGATCTGCCAAGTAAGGAAGCTCAGTAGTGTCTAGGTTATTTTCCCAAATAATATCGCTATCTTTTAGACGGTAACCTAGCAGAGGGTGTTCCCGTTTTCGATTTACCAAGTCGTACCCTTCTGAAGTCAGTGGGTACCAATACCGTTGACGCTGCCAAGGGTAGGGGGGTAATGCAACTGATGGAACAGTAACGGGAAATAGCTTCGTACTATCAAGAGTGACACCCGATAATATCAATTTAAGCGTATTTTGATACAGGTGCTCTTCACTATCATGTTTACGTTTCAAGCTGCCTATCACAGTGCCTTTTTTACCAGCATTTGTGAGGCAGTCACTAACATAAGCCCGCAAAATTGGGTGCGCACCTATTTCAATGAACGTATCAAAACCTTGTTCTGCTAGCTGTGTAATACCTTGATTAAACTGCACGGGCTGTCTGATGTTATCCCACCAGTAGTTTGCAGTAAGTTTTTCGCCGGACAACTCCTTACCAGTGACAGTAGATATGTATGGAAGCTTAGTTGGTTCAGGCGTTAGCTCTGAAAGTGATGTCAGAATATTACTTTCAATTTCATCCATCGCGGTGCTATGGAAAGCATAATCTAGATCTAATACTCGGTAAAAGCTACCTTGAGCTTCAACAGCAGTTTGAAGCGTCAGCAAGTCTTCTAGCTTTCCAGAAATCGTTGAGTTATTCGGGCTGTTATCACCTGCAATTTCAATCGACTCATTTAGATCAAGTGTTTGTAGCAACCCAGCGAGCGCAATATTACCTAAGCCAACTGCAGCCATTCTGCCCGTGCCTTTGGTTAATCCTTGTGCTTGGCTTCGGAAGTGGATGACACGTACCGCTTGTTCAAGGCTCAAAGCTCCTGCTGTCCACGCAGCCGCAACCTCACCCACACTGTGACCAATCACAGCATCTGCTGAAATTCCGTTATCGCTAAAGAACTCAACGATGCCGACTTGTATGGCGAAAAGTAGCGGTTGTGCAATTTCAGTCAGGTCTAGTTGACTAGTATCTTTTGCTCGAAGCAGTTCTTCTTCTAAAGAGTAGTCCGCTGAAAGTTCGTTCAGAAGCACGGATACCTTATCAAATATAGCTTTAAAACTTGTGTTTGATTGGTAAAGTGCTTGTCCCATCCCTTGCCATTGGCAGCCGTTACCGGTGAATACAAAAGCTAGCTTTGTGTCACTACTGTAGTTGTTTGTAATGACTTTTTTTGCAGTTCCATTCGTGGTGTATTGCTCTAACTGCTCAATAAGCTGATCAGGGTTTTCACCATACACTGCCATAGTATGAGTATGCATGCTTCGGTATTTAAACGCAGAGTAGGCAGTAGCGTAGTAGTTGTTTGTGTTGAGTTTTAGGTGTGCTAAGTATTGCTCTGCTACGTTGCTTAGTGCTTCAGGGGCGCGCGCTGAAAGTATGAGTGGTGGCGTTAAGTTACTGATAGTGTCAGGACTCGCCTGGTCGATAGTTTGAGGTTTGTACTCTTCTATGAGTACGTGAGCATTCGCACCACCAAACCCGAACGAGTTGATGCCAACAAGATGAGGTTTTTCCTGTTCTGGGAGTGGGGTCAGCTCAGTTACTACTCGTAAGTTTAGCGCTGTAAAGTCGATGTTTTCGTTTGGCTTGTTAAAATGAAGTGATGCTGGAATAGCACGGTTCTTAAGTGTTAAAACAGCTTTCAATAAGCCAGCCATGCCCGATGCTGTTTCAAGGTGGCCTAAGTTAGTTTTAGCCGAACCAATTAATAATGGGTTTTCTGGCTTTCTATGTACGCCAATACTTTGGCCTAGAGAATTCGCTTCTAATGGGTCACCTACCGCAGTTCCCGTGCCATGCGCTTCAAGGTAGCTTAAATCAGATGCAGCAACGCCAGCATCAGAATAAATTTTATCTAGTAGCGCGCTTTGGGTTTCCATGCTAGGTACAGTAATACCTGACGTACTACCGTCACAGTTCACGCCTGAGTTAATAATTACCGCGTGAATGTGATCACCATCAGCTTCAGCTTGCGCTAGTGGTTTTAGTAAGAATATACCTGCACCTTCAGCACGAACATAGCCATTACCATCATTATCAAAGGCTTTGCAACGTCCGTCCGGAGAGAGCATTGACGCTTTTGAGAACCCAATAAAAGGAAATGGATGCAACAGCATGTTGATACCGCCACAAAGTGCGGTAGATGCTTCACCTGTCCAAATGGACTGACAGGCTTGATGAACTGCAACTAATGAAGATGAGCAAGCAGTGTCAACTGATACAGAAGGACCCTGAAGGTTAAAGTTATAGGAGATTCGGTTAGATGCAACGCTAGCGGTATTACCCGTCATGGTATATGCATCTAGAGATGCTAAGTCATCAGTGCGTCGGTGAGCGTAATCGTTACTTGCAATTCCCATATAAACCGCGCAATCAGTACCTTTTAGAGTATCAATACTAATACGTGACTCTTCAATTGCTTCCCATGCTAGTTCGAGTAGTAGCCGCTGCTGAGGATCCATTTGTTCAGCTTCTCTTGGAGATATACCAAAGAAAGCAGCATCAAATTGGTCAACGGCATCCAATACACCCGCTGCAAACGTATAACTTTTCCCGGGTTCTTTTTTGTTACCGTGAGAATAAAACTCTGTTCCCCAACGATCATCACTTATTTCGGTAACAACGTCCTGTCCTTGACTTAGTACTGACCAGTAGTTCTCTGGTGTTTTTATGCTACCTGGTAGACGGCACGCCATACCAATGATAGCGATCTGCTTATCGTTTTTAATCAAGGTTTTACCTTCTCTACGTATTCATGTTGCTTTGGGGCTTAAAGAGGGGGATGTATCTTGCCTGAGCTATTATATCTTATTGATACATGTTTATATAATTTTGCCTTAATGACTCTTTTATTGATTGTTTATTTTATAGGTTAAATGACGGCTGGACAATATAACTCAAAAAAGACGCTCAGTTTTGCTATTTTGGTACATAGAATTTCAGACTACTTTGTATATGTGGTAAACAAAGCACGAAATAGGTTCAGATATCCTGAGAGTTTTTGCGAGTAGATGCTTTGTTGTTTTTTATCAGCAAGGGATTTTGATTGTTTGTGGAGTTGACTTACTACTGTTTCAGCGTTGATATAACTCTGTGTTGACCAATCGTAATAGCGAGGGTATAAGAGCAACGTGCCTGCTACTAGTTCATCAATATTTAGCTGCCTCTGTCTCCGATCTAGAATATGACGATCATGGGTCAATCCCCAATTAGAATAAAAAGGAAGGCCATAACAGTGAACATCTATCCCCCTAAGAAGTGCTTCAAAGCCGACTAGTGACGTTAAGGTATGTACTTCGTCAGCCATATTCAAGCATATAGGAAGACTTAAGTTTTCAATTATTTGATCACAGTGTTGCAAGGCGATTTCCGATGGCATTGAACCCGCACGGTTACCACTGACAACATCAGGGTGCGGTTTGTAAATAATATATGCTGCTGGGTTTGCCTTTCTAACCGAAGTTAAGAGTTCCAGATTCGTTGTGATATCAATACACCCTAATTCGATGGATACATCATCAGCTACCTGGCCTGGTACTAAAATAACAACTTGCTCTGCACTATGCTTTGAAATGACGATGCTATGCTGTAAGCCGAGGTTATATTTACTGACACCTAACGATACGATTTGTGTTTTCAGCGTACGTGCTCGCTTCATAAGCACCGCATCAAACACATGACTACTCAAAATTGACTCTAATGTAGACGGCTGTCCAGGGTCAAAATAGATCCCTTGATCATCGAATACCAATGACGATGGCAACGAATAATTGGAACCTAAATTAACCGAACGAAGAAACCCATCTTCAAGCTTCACAATGCTTGCTTGATGTTTTTTTGCCAAGCTTTTCGCAATATTGAGGTGAGTATTAGACCATATAAAGAGTTTTGTTTTGTTATCGCATGGGTATTTTCTGGCGTCCGTTTCGCTTTTTATAAAGTGAAGTGTGTTATCAGGGTTGTGAAGCAAAGTTTTAATGAATCTTTTTTTCCATGGGGTAAAACCAATGCAAAGAAAAAGGCCTGTATTTTTTATCGCATATTTATATTGTATTACTATATGCTTCAAAACCACTTCTATCTCACAAGGCTGTTTATTAACTGGGTCTAAATAGCGAGAGTATCGTATATAAGCTGCATGGAAAATAGCGTCCAAAGATGGTCTGCTGCTCCGTCTGTTAACGATGGAAAGTGAAGGATCAAAGCGGTCTGAGGTAAGCCCCCAGCCAGCATAAAACGGTGCGCCAAAACAAATTACCAATTTATTTAGCATCAAAGCCTCGAAACCTGCTTGTGAAGAAACAACATATACTTTGTTTACTTCTTTCATCAATACTAATGGGTTTGTATTGTCTGTTAATAAATGTAAGTTGTTGGGGAGTGGATTAGGTATAGAAATACAACCACTACGTTTACCGTTAATTACATCTGGGTGAACTTTGATTAAAACATCAGACTCTGGATTCTCACTGATTGCTGCATCTAGCATGACCTGAAAAGTTTCCTTCGTAGCCATTGCATAGGGAATTGACATGTCTCCATCTACTTGGTCTAGGACTAATACAGGAGTCTTATAAGTTTTTACTTTCTTAGGTAGCACTAAAGACGCATTGTTATACTTCGTAATATGGTGAGTAGTGATTTTTGCAATGCAAGACATTGCTCTGTTCGATTGCTCAGTGTTTAGTGTAGCTGTGTTAATTAGTTGTTCTAAGTCTGATGTGGTATTAGCATCATAAAATATACCGCTTTGGTCGATGACTAATGACCATGACGCTGCGCCTAGTCTCCCTTGACTCATTGAGTGAATGAAACCATCCTCTAATGATAGATAAGGTAAACCGTGCTTTAGGGAGTAGGCGCGAGCAACTTTTGTGTTTGGTTTTTTGCCCCATGCGATGATTTGATCAACTGATTTAGAGTGTTTGTCAGAAGGTTTAAAGAGAAGCGTATGGCTACCTAGATGGCGCAATAGGCGTGAGTTCTTTGCAAGACCTTTGCTGAAAGCGCCAAGAGTCTTTTCTGGGTGCTCCTGGATCTCATTACTTGACACGAGCAAACGGAATAGCTCCTTCTCTTTAGACCATGAGTGTCTTCGTGAAGGTTTGAAGGTGTGGGAAGTTATATGGTATCGGCTACCTTTAGTGATTGTGCGGTCAAAACCATAAGTATGTAGGGTAGTACTCAAATGCTTGTGCTGGCATAGGTAGTATAACCAAAGCAAGCCAGCGCTCGGTGGTGCTCGTAATATTTTTACTAAGTCCGACCACGAGGTGATTGGGAGTGTAATAATTTTACGGTTTTGTTCTAAGTGCTGACTAGCACAACTCCAGTCCTGCAAGGTGTAGCGTACATCTCCTCCAGAGAGGACCACCCATTCCACACTGTCAGGAATTGGGTAATTCTCAGTAAATACTTCAGGTGAGGTTATCCAAATATTAGTCTTAGTTCCAACATCTCGTTGTAGATCATAGCTATTGGCTGGGAATCGATTAAACCGGCAAATGATATCGTGCCCATCAATCTCTGGTCCTAACCCAGAATTAATTAAAGAAGTGCCATTACCAATAACGGCGAGAGATTTGTCTTCTAATAGTTCAAGTAACTCCTGTCGCCAGGCGTCTTGTTGATAAAGCACTTTATCGAAATCATCCGATTTTACCTGTTGGTTTATACTTTCAGTGTTATCTATCTCACCTAGTAGTAGGCGCCTTATACGCTGATTTTGGTTTTTTTCTGCCGAGTGTTTTTTAAGCGCACCTTCTAAGCGACTAACCATTTTAGTACTTACTGCTCCATGGATATCTCGTTGCAATTTTGCATAAGCGAAATGAATGCGTGAGTTGTCTGATATTGAGCATGCTTTGGCGAGCAGCGACAGTGTTTTTTCATCATAAATGCCTTTTTTACGACGCTGCAGGGCAAGCCAATAGTAAGCATAGGTTAAAGGAAACATAAGTAAGGCTCAGTGTTGGTAATGGTTCATATGCGTGACATAGCGGTCCAGCATAGTCGATCATTAAAAGTGTATCAATCCAGAGGTTTAAATTTTGAAAATGGTAGTAGGTAGGTTTTTGCGAAACTTGCATTGAAGGTAATTCAATGATCGAGTGAGATGTTGAAAGCTAGGCAAAAAGCTCGAGCCATCTGGGCATGCTGTAATCCCTTGGCCGAGTGATGTATGTCATGCACAAGTTTTAAATAGTTTTCGGGGTCTAAGCAGTGTGTTAAATGTTTTAGCCACTCTGTATCATCATGAGCAATGAGTACTCCATGACCTACAAAGCGTTGTGCATCGGGCAAGGGGGAGCAAATAGTAGGGGCAAGGTTTGTTGCAGCCTCAATCACTTTAAGTGCAGATTTGTTTTGATTAAACGGTGTGGGCTCTAGAGGTAGTAGGTTAACCCAGCTTTTTGCTGCAGCCTGTGCGAACTGCTCAAATGGTAGTTTGGCGATGTGTTTGATTTGTGGGTGAGGTGTATTGAGTAGTTTAGTTTCTAACGGCCCGATAATAAGCAGTGAAACATCAGCGTGTTGCTTGATAAAGGTTGAAAGAACGTCTTCAATTTGCCAGAAATCACGGTCATGGCTTCGTGTACCAGGGAAGTAGGTGAGTACTTTCTTTCGTTGTTCAGGATGCTGAGGTTGTTTATAAGGCCACTTGTAGTGGGCATAGTTATGAATAATATGCGTCAGACTACCTTTTATAAGGCGCTGTACGTGGCGCTTAAGGGTGTTGGTAGAGACGATAATACGCTTAAATTGAACTAGGGCATCGTAATGACTTTTATAGTCTTTGGTGACTTGTCTTAGTGGGCGTCTGTTGTTTAATATGGCTGGGCTGACGGTTGCGTATTCAGGGTCAAATACTAGGTCGTCAAAGTCAGCGATGGTGCGAACTTTGGCGAGCTTTAATTGGCGTATTAAGCGCTTTAGCCGAGGAGTATTTCTGGGGCGTTGAAACACAACATGTGTTGTAGACGCCTCCAGTTTGAACTCGCTGATATGTTGAAGTTTGGTGTCAATGTTGAGTTGATTTAGGCCTGCACTAAGGTTCTCGCAACGATAGCGGAAAGAGGCATCTTCCACATATCGCTCTGGACTAGGTTTGCAAGAAACAAAATGGATTGTCATCGGCTAGTCAAATTTGTCAGCTAGATCAAAGGAGTCACCCTTTGCGTCTTTATCAGACAGGGTAGGTTGCTCCCTGTTAATCAAAGGCCACTCTATACCGATACTAGGGTCGTTCCATAATAAGCTGCGTTCGTATTCTGGCGCGTAATAGTCGGTGCATTTGTAGACGAACTCGGCTGTTTCACTCATTACGTAAAAACCGTGTGCAAAACCAGGTGGAACCCAAAGCATATGTTTGTTTTCTTCAGATAACTCATATCCTACCCATTTGCCGAAAGTGGGTGAGCTTTTTCGCATATCTACTGCAACGTCAAAGACGGAGCCTTGTACAACACGGACAAGCTTTCCTTGAGGTTGTTTAATTTGGTAGTGAAGACCACGTAGAATACCGTGAGCAGATTTGCTGTGGTTATCTTGGACAAAACTGTACTTACCAACTTGCTCATTGAAGTCGCGTTGTTGCCATGTTTCCATGAAGAAGCCGCGGTGGTCACCGAATACAGCTGGTTCTAGAAGTTTGACATCTGGTATTGTGCTGAAGGTATATTGCATAAGTATGATACTTTGAATTTAGAAAGAGAGGCTCTATTACAGCATAAATAAACTTGTGTATTATATTACAAAAACTCCCTAGAACGTAATACTTTGCCAAAAACGTAAGGTTAATTTTGTTTTTAATTCTTAAAGTGCTTCTTGAATTTCCTGCTTCAGTGCTGAATTGTATTTTCATTTACTCCTCTAAAGCTCTTCCGCAAATGTGAAGTCTTCAGGCCAATCAATATCAACAGGTTTAAATTTTTCTTGTTCAAATAATATTGGGTTAATACCAATGCGATCCCGAAAGAACTTGTAATTTTCCACAGATGGTATGAATGCGCCGCTATCTACTTCATACAAAGCCTCAATGTTCTGGGTCATTGGCCATTTAAGTCCATCACGATTACAACTGAGAGGGCCTTGCTTGTTCCAAATAAACCCTTGTAGTTTCAGTGCCGTCATAAGATAGTCGTAGCCTTCATTTAAGCCGTTAATGTATGTATCAATCAAGGTATCATAATCTAGGCTATTCATGAATGGAGAGGTGACATGAGTCCAAAGAATATGACCTTCATAAATCAGGTTAGGTACATAGTTAATTAATGAGTCAGTTGTTGTCGAGTTACTGCCAATATGATTTGGTCGATGACAATTCTAGTTTCATTAAGGTCTTTAGTTTACTCTAAAATACGCTCATCGTTTGATGAAAGAACTACTTGGTTTGTTTTTTCGCATTTAAGTAGTTGGTTTAGCGTTATTTTTAATAAGCCTTCTTCAACACCAGCGAAAGGCTTAGTGTTTTTATCGGGTATACGTTGACTGCCTTTTCGATAGGGCAAAAAAACAGTAATCATACTAGTTCAGTCCATTGATCTATTACAGAGAAACCTTTCATCTGGCTTTCAGTTGCTAACTTGTCAGGTACATTAGAGTAAGGACGGTAAGCGATAAAGTTAATTTGATTGTCTAAGGATGCTTCTAAATCTGATATTGCATAGCCAAACATAATTGCGTTTTTTGAGTTTTCTAGGTTTAAAATATGCTTAATATTCTCTGATTTAGTTGAAGGGGAGGCATAAATGCCATCAAAGTATTGGTCTAGTTTTCTGATTTTAAATACCTCTCTTAACTCTTCTTGTGCTGAGCCGCTAGCTATATATTTCTTTCTTTGAGGATTTTGAATAAACTCAAGGAAACTAGGTGTAATGTCTGCTTGTAGGTAGAGCTGTTGGCATCGCGATGAGAATAGCTCAAGTATTTGCTGCTTGATCAATTCTCTACTACTTGTCTCATCTAAATCTAAAAGCTCTTCAACGAAGTGCTTGATGTGATGATAGCGAGATTTACCAAAGCCGTGTTACCCACAAACTGTAGACAATCTGTATAGTTAGATTTAACAACTACGGAGGTGCTGAAATGGCACGTAAAAAGTATCAAGCTTATACTGAAGAGTTTCGCCGCGTGTCGAGAACCGCGTGGTTGTAAACTTTCTTTTTGAATAAATCAGGTTTGTCTAATTGCCACTGCTTCATACTTTGAATAGGGGTCAAATGTCCAAGGTTTCTTTGAATAACGTGGTGATTATACGTGATTAAGTAACGTTTTAGCGTTGTTTCCATTTCTTCGGCAGAAGCAAAGTAGGTGGACTTAATCACCTGTGATATTCGACCATTAAAGCGTTCCACCATGCCATTAGTTTGTGGGTGTTTTGCTGGAATTAAACGGTGCTCTATTGTCAATGAG
>NZ_QGKL01000038.1 GCF_003172895.1 Leucothrix arctica
AACCTATAGTGGTCAAGTGAAATTGGCCATAATGTCTCTCTGCAGTATTGGATGATGGCAATTTCAATGAGTATGACTACACTTATGACGATAAGCGTCAGCTCGTTAATGTTGCTTTGAACGGTACGACGGTTGAGCAGTATAGTTACGATGCGAATGGAAACCGCACCACACACAGTAGCACGCAACGCGGTATTTCAAACCAAGGGTCTGTTTATAACGTAGGGGATCAGCTACAAAGTAGCGGTGATACGAGCTATGAATACGATGCAGATGGTCAGCTAAGTAAAAAAGTAAGGACTAACGGCACGACAAACTATCAATACAGCTCACAGGGTCGCTTACTACAGGTAGAAACCCCCAGCCAAACGATTAGCTATCTGCATAATGCATTGGGTAATCGTGTTGCTAAGCGAGTGGATGGGATTATTACTGAAAAGTATCTATGGTTGAATAAAACCCTGCTGCTAGCCACTTAAGATGGTAGTAATAATCTGAAACAGCATTTTAATATGCGGACGGTCATGTACCTAGCAGTTTTGTTCAGAACAACCAGACTTACTATATCGTTACCGACCATTTAGGTACGCCACGCGCTATCACTGATAGTACAGGTGTGGTGGTTAAGCGTATGACATACGATAGTTTTGGTAATGTGTTATCTGATACTAACCCAACACTGAATGTTCCATTTGGTTTTGCAGGTGGGTTGCAAGATACAGATACGGGGTTAGTTCGATTTGGCTATCGAGACTATGACCCTGAGACTGGTCGTTGGACTGCAAGAGATCCGATTGGTTTTGCGGGTGGTGATAGTAATCTTTATGGCTATGTACTGAATGATCCGATTAACTTTGTGGATCAGGATGGTTTGTTGCCTAGTCTTCCGCAAGGTCTAGTTGACTTTGCTGCTGCAGTTTCATTTGGTGTCACGGACTGGGTTCGAGATAAGCTTGATGTTAATTCTTCAGTTGATAAGTGCTCTGGTTCTTATGGTGCTGGTGCAATAGCTGGTGACCTTGCGAGTATCCCTAGGGGAGGAGGGTTCAAGTTAGCAGCAAAGCAATCATGTAGTTTCGATGGGGAAACGGAAGTACTGACCATCGATGGCTATAAGAAAATTAAAGATATTACTGAAGAAGATATCGTTCTTAGTCTAAATGTAGTGACTGGTGAGCATAGTTTTGAATCTGTATTAGCTCAATACAGCAATGACTATGATGATACTGTTTATATTACCATTAAGGACGTTGAATCAGGCCTGACCCAAGTCGTCACATCGAATAAAATACATCAGTTCTTTGTAAAACTATCTGAAGGCAAAAAAGAAGTACCCGCCTCATCTGAAGGTCATCATTATGATGGCGTGATTGACAATGGTTATTGGGTTGATGCTAGTAATCTAAAAGCAGGCCACTTACTGCTTAATGATGATAAGACATTTGCTGAAGTTGTTAGTGTTGAAGTTAGAGTTGAGGAACTTGAGGCTTATAACCTGACAGTAGACCAAACGCAGACCTTTTTTGTTAGAGGTGAAGGTGATGGAGATTCGGTTTGGGTTCATAATTGTTTATTACCAGTAGATGCAGGGACTTTAGGGCGAACACATAGTATTTCTGGTAAGGGCTCAAGAAAAAGAGTTGAGGGAATTGCGAATAGTATGCGAAATGATGGTTATATTGGAGATCCGATTGATGTTGTTGAACATAACGGTAAGCAATACATCATAGATGGGCATCATAGATGGGCATCATAGGGCGGCAGCAGCAAAAATGACAGGCACTAAAGTACATGTAAATGTTGTTACAGATATTGCTGGCCACAAGAGTAACTTTGATAACGTTGGAGATGTTATTAGGTCATCAAATTCTGTTGGTCCTAATAATATTAGGCCACGACGATGATAGGTATGGGTAATGTGTAGCTCTAATTTAAAGACGGTTATTGAATGTTATTTGGCCGATGTTCGTAAAGGAATGGTATTATTTAAAGAAAAAATTGGTGATACCCATCCCTTATCAGCATGGCGGAATGGTGGTTTACCTCAGAATGGTAAATTATCTGAAAATATAGAATATGAATTTCATGGAATTGGTTGTTTATTAATTTTTTCCGACCATAAAGTTGATTTTGATTTTGGCTATGGAGGTAGAATTGATGGTTTTGATTTATGGCGCTTGAGTTTGTTTGTCGAAAGTTTTTCTGAAAAGTATCCGTACTATAAGAATAACGATCTTCTAAAGAGAGACTTTGAGCTATCAGTTAAAAAAAGAGATATTGGAAAGTTAGATAACCCTCACTGTAATCTGTATTATTGTCTGCATGACAATTAAAGCATTAATATATATGCCGATGGTTCGTTAACGTGAATAGCTTCAAATTGGTAGTGGCTCACCGCCATCTTAACTAGTGGGCCTATATCATCTTCTTCATGCAAGAAGTTCTCCCAGTTAGATAGTAAGTCTCGGATAACCCTTTCTCTCACAGGTAGTGTATACACGACTTCACCTGTCGTCTGGTTCCCAATGAGAGTGCCAGGCACTTTTCGAACATCCATATCGATATGCTTGAGCGTACTGCATACTTCAATCGCTGTAGCACTGCACAGCGGTTTTCTATTTAACTGCTCAAAACCTTGATAAAGCGCAGTTCTATAGCGCAACGCTTCTTTAGTGGCGTTATCTGCTCCGTTGTCCTCTTGAGCGTACTGAAACAAACGGTCAGTGGTCGTGACAATAGTTTCTATTTCAGAGCTATCTTTTACTTCCAGTATAGGTAGCAAGTTGATCAGCATACTTTGGTTAGGAATTAATTCGCCTGACTGTTTCAGCTCTGCTAATGCGGTGCGTGCTGAAATACAAGCTTTCAAAACAGTACGTGTTTCAAGCAGGTCAATAGAGGGTGGAAGTAAGGGTAATTGGTTGTAAGGTTGGTTGGTTTGCCAAGTCATGTTGAAATTCCTTAAAAATATCGACACATAACATCGTAAAGTCAGTTTATGTCGATGGCATCGACATGACAAGATAACGTGTCGATTTTTCCCTGTTTTATCGACATGACTTGATGTTTAAGTAGGCTTATGTCGATTGCATCGACGTATCATTGTTTAAAGTTTTAACGCTTTCTTCTGCTCCGAAGAAGCGATTAACGCATCAATCAACTGGTGTACTTTCAACCCTTCACGACCAGTAACCATTGGGGCTTTACCCTCAGTAACAGCATCCGCAAAGTCAGAAATAATCCCACCATGCCACGTTGATTTAAACGACATTGGATTGCCCGCGCCTCCTATCGGCAGCTCATCTTCACCATAGCTGTCTTTGCGCCCATCGCGCCAAAATACATCTAGCTTAGCGCGTTCAAGTTTTGCAACTGCATGGTCAAAGTGCAGGGTGATGCACTCGGTTCCACCGGGGTAGTTAGCAGTAGTAGCGAATAGGTTGCCAATAGCGCCATTTTCAAATGTTAAACCTGCAGTCACAAAGTCCTCAGACTCCATTTGGTGAAAAGCAGTCGTGCGTGACATCGCCTGAACTTCCGAAACATCACCGGTCATGCTTAACGCTAAGTCCATAGTGTGAATAGCTTGTGACAGTAGTACGCCACCGCCATCTCGCTCATACGTGCCACGGCCTGGCTCGTTGTAGTAAGCCTGAGAGCGCCAAAGTGGCGCTTCGATATTGGCCATGCCGAGTTTTCCGAGTTCACCAGAAGCAATCATTGTTTGTAGTTGTATTGAGGCCAGTCGCGCACGATGTTGAAAAACCATTCCTAGCGGAACGTTATATTGTTCGCAGATCTCAACGATTTCTGTCGCTGCGGCAGTGGTTCGTTCAATTGGCTTCTCAAGTAATATCGGAAGGCCTTTGGAGGCAAAGAGCCTTATGATCTCAATCCGTGCATTGGGCGGTGTTGCGATAATGACGAAGTCTAGTGTGTCATCGTTAGCAACTGACTCGATAGTCGGGTAGGCCTCGCAAGGCTGGCCAGTTATTGATGCTACTTTCGCTGCGTATTCGCGTGCTGCTTCTTGCCCGCGAGCGAAAACGCCTTTTAGGTTAACTTTGCCGTTAAGTCCGGTGATGGCTTCAACGTGAGTGTCGGCAACCATGCCGAGACCTATTAACACTGTATTTAATGGTTTGGTATTTTGCGTAGATGACATGTGACTCCCTCGTAGAATTAATGCCGATTAGCAGCATACCTTGTGTTTTTTATCTTTGGAAGAATGTTCACGATAGTGTATTTCACTTATATGTTTGCTTTAAATGGACTAAATGTGAAATAAGCACTTGAATTCTAACATTCAGCAGCCATTTAATAGGCATCATGACTGTTTCCAGTCGATCAACCAGGCTATTTGTTGTAAGTTTATGGAATATAAAGACTATTATAAGATTCTTGGTGTCAGTAAAACGGCAGATAAAGATGAGATTCGTAAGAGCTATCGCCAGTTAGCGCGTAAGTACCACCCTGACGTAAGTAAAGAGTCTGATGCTGAAGCGAGATTTAAAGAAGTTAGTGAAGCTTATGAGGTCCTGAGCGACGCTAAAAAGCGCGCAGAATACGACCAAATGGATAGCGCAGGTTTCGGTAATGGGAGAAGCCCATTCGGTGCTGGAGGACAAGGCGGTTATGGTGGTCATCCCGGTGGTGGTTTTGATGATAACTCTGGCTTTGGTGACTTCTTCGATACGTTCTTTGGTGGAAGAGCCGGTGGTGCTGGTCCAGGTGGTGGGCAGCAGTATAGACAGCAGAAACCTGAACCTCAAAATGCGACGATTTACTTAGACCTTGAAGACGCTTTCGAAGGTGCGAATAAGCGTATTCGTATTCAGGGCGGTGGCAGTGTTGAAGTTAAAATCCCTAAAGGGATTGAAGAAGGGAAGAAGATTCGCTTAGCAGGTAAGGCGAATAATGGCGGTGATTTACACCTAGAAATCAAATTCAATGCGCATCCAAAGTACCGTTTAGAAGGTAAAGATATTTATATCGATTTGCCTATTGCGCCATGGGAAGCTGCTTTAGGTGCAAGTGTGACCGTGCCCACTTTAAATGGTAGTATAAAGCTTACTATTCCCGCAGGTTCAAAGTCAGGGAATAAAATGAGATTAAAAGGACGTGGATTGCCCGCTAAAGTTGCAGGTGACCAGTATGTTGTCCTTAAAATCGTTGTGCCAGTGCCTACCACTGATGAGCAACGAGCGTTATATGAGCAAATGCAGGAGATGTTTGCTTGGGATCCACGCCAATCTAGTTAAGCAGGTCATGGACCGATCTGTTGGCAAATTAAATGCTTAAACGAGAAGTGTGCATGACGAAGTGGACAACAGATTGGTTTTCAAAAAGTACTCAGAGCCTGTGTGGCTTGCTGCTTGCCGTTACATTAAGTTATTCGGGAGTGGTCTCTGCCGCACTGCCTAGCTCGGTAAATGGTCAGCCATTGCCGTCTTTAGCTGATATGCTGGAGCGCGCAATGCCTGCGGTTGTTGATATTTCAACAGAAGGCCGAAACAGTAATACGGTTGATAACAATGCTTATCAGCGTTTATTTGGCCGTGTGGCACCTAAAGATTCAAAAGGTACAGGCTCTGGTATTATTGTTGATGCAAAGCTGGGCTACATTGTTACCAATGCACATGTCATCCAAGGTGCAGCTAAGATCAAAGTAACGCTGAATGACGGTCGTGAGTTTTTAGCAGAAGTCATTGGTCAAGATACTGAGGCCGATGTTGGTGTCATCCAGATCCAACCCGAACGTTTAATCGCAATGAAGCTGGCCAATAGCAATACGTTGCGTGTTGGCGATTTTGTCGTGGCGATTGGAAACCCATTTGGTCTGGGGCAGACAGCTACCTCAGGCATTATTAGTGCGCTAGGTCGTTCTGGCTTGGGCATAGAGTCCTATGAAGATTTTATCCAAACCGATGCACCGATCAATCCGGGTAACTCTGGTGGTGCCTTGGTTAACCTACGCGGTGAATTAGTGGGTATTAATACCGCTATTTTGGGTGGACGTAGTGGCGGTAGTGTTGGTATTGGTTTTGCGATTCCATCTAATATGGTGAGTAATATCAAAAGTCAGTTGATTCAATCTGGCGAGGTCGTTCGCGGTCAGTTAGGCGTTGAAATTCAAAATTTATCGTCCGATATGATCGCAAAATATAAGCTTAAAGATACAGAAGGTGCGTTGATTTCCCGAGTGGTTATTGGCTCACCTGCCGATGATGCAGGGTTAAAAAGCGGCGATGTAATCATCCAAGCAAATGGAAACCGTGTAAAAAATAGCGTTAATTTAAAAAATATTATCGGTAATTTGCGTATTGGTACACGTGCATCCATCGAGTTTGTTCGAGAGGGAAGAGCACTGATTACAGTCGCTGAGATAGAAAAAGTGGATAGCAGGAGTGGTTTTAGGCCGTAGTATTAAAAAATACTACATTAAGCATAGAAAATAGGAATGATTTTCAGTAGTGACAAGTGGCTAAATAAGGTATACCATTTGTTTATTGGTTTTGAAGGCACTTGTTGCGCCAAAATTAAGGCGTTCAGCTTACGTTAAGTTTTCTGCTCAAGTTATTCAACCAAACAGTTTTCCGCTGTACGGGAGGTATAAGTTATAGATGCTTAAGCCCGGTGTCTTTATATCTCTTAGCGGAAGCAAGCTTGGTGTCCCCAATCCAAGTTTGTTCTTTAGCCCTTTCAATGGACCCCCCGTTGTTAGGGCTTTTTTATGTCTGGTGTTAACAGAAAAGATTTACTCTTCTACTACAGTCTCTTCGTCCTGAGCATCATCTTGTGTAGGGTAGAACCAGCTATCAAGTTGTTCAGTGAACTCTTCAAGTCCGACTTTCTTTAATGATGAAAAGGCTTGGACGGTGACAGGTAGGTCGTAGTCTTTCAGTGCTTTTTTAGTTTCAAGCAATGACTTCATCATCAAGCCACGTTTCAGTTTGTCCGATTTGTTTAATATGATGTGTACAGGCAGTTGGCGAGACTCAGCCCATTCCAGCATGACATGATCGTAGTCACGCATTGGGTGACGAATATCCATAATGATCACTAGGCCTGCTAAATTTCCGCGACCATTCATGTAGCTTTCAATGAATTTCTGCCATTCGATTTTGATCGCTTCTGGTACTTTCGCGTAGCCGTAACCCGGAAGGTCGACTAAAGAGTTACCATCTTTCAGGGCAAAGAAGTTAATGAGCTGGGTACGACCAGGAGTTTTACTGACGCGGGCCAGTGCTTTTTGCTCGCAAAGACAATTTAGAGTGCTTGATTTACCTGAATTTGAGCGACCGGCAAATGCGACTTCAAACCCTTGCTCTGGAGGAAGGGTGTTGCTGGTATTCGCGCTAGTTAAAAAGCGCGCGTCTCTGTAGATTGAAGCCATTTTCAAATAATCTCTTTTTTTAGTCTGGTGTTTTTGCAGAAATATTGGGATCTATGATATAAACTGCTGCTATTTGGTGGTGTGTGCACGTAGTGCATCGTATACTCAGTGCACTATAAAATTGAGTGCGCTACAGACTAGGCGGGGTTGCGTCGTTTTGCAAGTGTTGTGTCGCTCAACACAGTAATGCAGGTCTAAAAGCATTTATTTAGAATTTTGGAGCAAGTAATGAAAAAAGCATTAGTAGTTGTATTTGCAGGTTTGGCAATGATGGCCTCTGTTAGCAGTTTTGCAAAAGGTGACCCGGCTAAGGGTAAGTCTTTATCTGCAACATGTAGCGCTTGTCATGGTGCTGACGGTAATAGTAGTAACCCTGAGTGGCCAAAACTAGCAGGCCAAGGTGAAGGTTACCTAGCTAAGCAACTTAATGACTACCGAAGCGGTGCTCGTGTAAATGCAGTGATGAGTGCTCAAGCAGGACTTATTGCTTCTGATGAAGATGTTGAGCACCTTGCAGCATATTTTGCCTCTCAAAAAACAACAGCCGGTGCTGGTGATAAAGATAAAGTTGAAGAAGGTCGCCTGATTTATAAAGGCGGTAAGGTTTCAGCTAAGATTACTGCTTGTGCAGCGTGTCATGGTCCAACCGGTGTCGGTAATGACGCAGCTAAGTTCCCAAGACTTGCTGGTCAGCATACGACTTACTTGTTGGCGCAATTAAAGGCTTTCCGTTCAGGTGAGCGTGCGAATGACGCAGGTAAGATGATGCGAAATATTGCGAGTAAGATGTCTGACACAGACATGGATGCTATCGTAGAATATGTTTCTGGCTTGAAAGACTAAACTTCTGCCAAAGCGTTAGTTGCCAAGCGGTAACTATATTGCTAGATGGAATATATCAAAAGGTGGCCAATGTGCCACCTTTTGTGCGTTTATTGCATCCATCTATCGAACTTTCAAGTATCATTGTAGTCATTAAAACAAGACTTAATTATAGGAAAAGCTAATGAAATCTCACCTGACGTTGCTAGGGTCTGTAGTGCTATTTACATCTGTTGGTTTGACAGCGTGTGACTCTGCTACAGCGACTAATGAAAAAGCTACTGTAGATGTTAAAAAGACAGTTGTTGAAGAAGTGCAAAAAGTTGCTGAAGCAGCACCTGTTGCAGTTCAAGAAGAAGTTAAGAAAATTGTTGAGGCTGTTCCTGCCGCTGCTGATGTTAAAGAAGCAGTTGTTGCTAAAGCTGAAGAAGTTAAAGCTGATGTTGTAGCTAAAGCAGTTGAAGTGAAAGATGAGGTTGTTGCTGAAGTGACAAGCGCACCTGCTACTGAAGCGGTTGTTGCTGCTGCACCTGAGACTGCTGTTCAGGCAGTTGTTGCGAAGGTTGACGAGTCACAGTTTAAAGAAGGTACTCATTATTTTGAAATCTTCCCAACAATGCAAACAGATTCTGTTGGCGGAAAAATCGAAGTTGTAGAGTTGTTGTGGCTAGCATGTCCTCATTGTTTCGCGCTTGAGCCAACAATGAAAGAGTACAAAAAGAGCCTACCTGACTATATCGATTTCAAGCAGGTTCCTGCGATGCTAAACCCTCGTTGGGCTACTGATGCTAAGACGTTCTACATTGCTGAGTTGTTAGACCCTAAAGGTGAGAAGAAGCTGATTGATAAGCTTTTCAACGCAATTCATGTTCAGAAGCGTAAGCGCATGGCTTCGCCAACGGTTGTTAAGCAATTCATCATGCAGCAAGGTATCACTGAAGAAGAGTATGACAATGCGGCAAACTCTATGGTGTTGACGGCTAAGCTAAATCGCGCACGTCAAGTAAGTGCTGATTCTCAAGCTAACTCGGTTCCAAGCGTTATTATTAACGGTAAGTACCGTACTAGCCCATATGCAGCAGGTAATGAAAAGAAACTGCTACAGATTATTGAAATGCTTACAAAGCGTGAGCTAGACAAGAAGTAATTTATGCGACGTTTAAGTTTGTTAGACAGCTTGTTGGTTGAGTTAGACCAGTCCATGAGAACAGTACATGCTAAGCCGCCTGTATCTGGTCGATCTGTGACACCGGAAAACTTAACTTCGCGAGCTGATCTAACAGACAAAGAAAGAAAGTTAGCTGCCAGCCTCATGCGCATTAATCATGCGGGTGAGGTTGCTGCTCAAGGTTTGTACCGCGGTCAGGCAATGAAAGCGCGTGACCCTGAAGTTAAGCTGCAGATGGAGCAATCTGCTGCTGAAGAAAATGACCACCTAAACTGGTGTGGAGAGCGTCTAACAGCGTTAGGTAGCCATAAGAGCTTTTTGAATCCAGTCTGGTATTGGGGTTCATTTAGTCTGGGTGCGCTAGCGGGTGCAGCGGGTGACCGTTGGAGTTTAGGATTTGTTAAAGAGACTGAAGATCAAGTCTTGAAGCATATCAACAACCACCTTCAAAAATTGCCACCTCAAGATAAAGTGAGTCACTCTGTCCTGCTTCAAATGAAGCAAGATGAGCAGCATCACGCTGATATCGCAGAGGCGGCGGGAGCAGCTAAATTGCCATTCCCAATCCGCAAAATTCTTATGCCTTTAACTTCTAAAATAATGACAGGCCTGTCGGCTAAGATTTAAGTGTCTTACTTGTGCCCTGTTGAATCCCAAGCATGGTCTTCTGTCGTGCGATTCGTCCATTTATCGCGACGTAATATCTTCAATACTTCTTCCTGAGCCTGACGTGCTTCTGAAATATAGCGCTTGTTATCATTCAGGTGCTTACCCAATCTATCCGTTGTTCGTTGGTCATGCTCTGCAAACTGTAACGCTTGACGCCTTGCATGAAAAGCGCGCATACCAAGTGCTTTAAGCGATTTCTCACCCATTTTAAGTGAAGATAAGAAAAGTTCACGCTCTATGTAGTCAGCACCAGCCGCTTTAAGTGCGTGGTAGTGAAGCGCATCATAAGCGCGCGCATGAATTTCTAAATGAGGAAAGCTGTGCTTTGCCATCTTAACTATTTCTATGGCTTTTTCTCGATCATCCACCGTAACAATTAATATTTTAGCTTTGTCCGCACCTGCAGTGTGAAGCAAGTCAGAGCGAGCGGTGTCACCATAAAACACGGTATATCCAAAGCTTCTGAGTCTTTCAATGTGGGCTGCGTTATGGTCCAAAATCGTCACAGGTATATCGTTGGCAAATAACAAGCGACCTACGATTTGCCCATAGCGTCCGAAGCCCGCAATAATGACTGGGCTGTCTTGTTCTTCCATTATTTCATCAGCTTCAGGGCCAGTGACCTTTGCTTCTTTAAACCTTGGGATAATGAGTTTTTCATTAAGTAAGATTAGCAGCGGCGTCATTACCATGGAAATAGCGATGGTTGCGGTCAATATATCGATGGTCTCTTTAGGTAATATACGGCCTTCTAAGCTTGAAGACAGAAGTACAAAACCAAACTCACCACCTTGAGCTAAGGCGAATGAAAACCAGTACTTGCCGCCCCCAGGGATTTTGAAGAGCTTCGCGAGCCCCAAAAGAATGAAGAACTTAATAGTGATTAAACCAAAAACTATTTGGCCAAGTAATAGCGGCTCGGTGCTGATTAAGTCGAAGTCGATACTCGCGCCGACTGAGATAAAAAAGAGTCCCAGCAGCAGTGCTTTAAATGGGTCGATGTTTGCTTCCAGCTCATGCCTATATTCGCTATCGGCAAGTACAACACCAGCGATAAAAGCACCTAGTGCAGGTGATAAACCGACCATGTCCATGAGTAGTGCAATACCCATGACCATCATCAAAGCAGTTGCGGTGAAGAGTTCACGCAGCTTGCTTTCAGTGATGTAGCGAAACAATGGGCGAGATAGAAATCGACCAACGAGCACTAGTATGCTGACGGCAAAGATAATGATGAGCGCTTGCTGAAAGCCGGGTAAGTGAGCAATCAGGCTTGCGCTCTCATGGCTTTCTGCATGAGGCCCAGTATGGTCATTTGGGTTTATTACCGCGAGTAGTGGCAATATTGCAATAATAGGGATGACGGCGATATCTTGAAAGAGTAGTACGGCAAAGCTGGACTTTCCGCTGGCCGCATTCATTAGCTTTTTCTCGCCCAATATTTGTAGGGCAAGCGCAGTAGAGGACAGTGCAAGAATTAATCCGATCGCTAGCGCGGTTTGCCAAGGCTGTCCAAAGAAGTAGGCAATACCGGTAATTACGCCGGTCGTTAATGCCATTTGCAGCCCGCCAAGTCCAAGAATTGGCATACGCATGCGCCACAGGAGTGACGGCTTCAGTTCTAGTCCGATCAAAAATAGCATCATGACGACACCAAATTCGGAGAAGTGCATCAGGCTTTCTGCATCATTCAAAAAGCCTAGTACTGATGGGCCTATGAGTGCGCCAGCGATCAAGTATCCCAGCACCGAGCCTAAGCCCAGTCGACTAGCGATGGGGACGGCAATCACACCTGCGGCAAGAAATATGAATGCTTGTAGTAGTGACGATTCCATAGTTATTCCGCAGCCCAGTCGTTAAGGTATTCTAATGAGTTTGTTTCTTCTTTACTGGGCAGCCCACGTTGTAAGCGCCACAGTATTTGACGGTAATGTTCTGAATGTTCGTCTATCACTGACTCATGCATGTCATGCGTACGGTGCACGGCAAAGGGCGGCAGGTAGTCCATGCCACACAGTCTTGCTGTCTGATCAAAGGGTTGCAGTAGTTGCTTCATGCTGTAGTGATTTCTGCCTTCGTTCGAGTATGACATGCGACTACCACCGGAGCTGATAATGCTTCCGAGTGTTTTTCCTTTTAGCGCGTCGCCTTCTCTGCCATACGCAAAGCCATATTCTAAGACGAGATCTTGCCATTCTTTAAGAAGAGAAGGGCAGCTGTACCAATATAGAGGATGTTGAAACAGAATGAGGTCATGCTCTAGCAGTAGCGATTGCTCTGCGGGAACATCTATCATGAAATCTGGGTAGGTCTCATAAAGGTCATGAATGGTAATGTCTTCAATTGCTTCCGCGGCTTTAAGTAAGCGACGCTGCACGCGTGATTTCTCAAGTGCAGGATGTGCAAAAAGAATAAGTATACGATTCACAATGATCAGCCCTGTTTTGTGTTGCAAAGCTGATCAATGTAGAGTTATTTTATACTAGATACAAGTGCTAAGCCGCTTGTAATTGTGCTATTTGTAGATTGGCCTGATCGATTTGTTTAGGGTCTGACATTAAGTTATCTGCTTCGATAATTTGTACATTAGTTATGCCAATAAATGAAAGTAGTTGGCGCATATAAGGCGTTGCAAAATCTACTGGGCTATCGATGGGTACACCCGCTGAAGCAACGACTAGAATTGCACGTTTACCGACTAGTAATCCTTGCGGTCCATTTTCAGTGTATTGGAATGTCACACCAGCACGACAAATATTATCTACCCATGCTTTTAGTGCTGCAGGTATACCGAAATTATAAACCGGTACGCCAATAACGATCACGTCAGCAGCGTCTAATTGAGCAACCAGTTCATTAGATAGACTTAGCTTTTCATTTTGCTCAGCGCTGCGTTGCTCTAAAGGGGTAAAGTTTGCACCAATCCATTGCTCATCTATTTGAGGGACAGGTGTCAGTAGTAGGTCATTCGTTACCACTTGATCTGCGCCAAGTGCGGAAACAACTTTGTCGCTTAGCTCTCGAGAAATTGAACCCTCTGTACGCATGCTTGAGTCAATGCGTAGTACTGTTTTGTTAGTCATGGTTGATCCTATAGTGTATGTGTTCGATTAGTCTATCCTTTACCTAAAGTCACTATAAGTACTATATTGACGTAACTGTATTAACCTGAAGTTTATAATGTGAGTGGTTTTGACGATCTTTTTTGGCTAGTGGAAGTGGTTGATGCGGGCACGTTTACTGCTGCCGCGAACAAGCATGGCATCTCTAGTGCGGCCATTAGTAAGCGTATTCGTCTAATGGAGGCTAGGCTCAATGTAACCTTGCTCGTTAGAACAACGCGGCACCTGCGTATGACTGAAGTTGGCGAGATGTATTATCGTCGAGGTAAGCAATTGCTTGAGGAGTTCAATTATCTTGAGAGTAGTGTTACCTCTGCAAACGAGCAGCTATCTGGGCGGATTCGAATCAATGCTCCCTTAAGTTATGGTCTTGCTGACTTGGTTAAGCCTATTAATAAGTTTATGGGAGAGTACCCAGAGCTTGAGGTCGTGCTGCACTTCGATGACCGCACTATTGATATTTTTAGCAGTGACTATGACGTAGTGATACGTATTGGTGAGCTTGCTGATTCGTCACTAGTTACTCGACGAATAGCGAGTATGAATCTTGTCTGTTGTGCATCGTCGCGTTACTTAGAGCAGCATGGTGAGCCTAAAACTCCAGAAGCTTTAAACAGTCATAATTGTCTGGTGTACCAGCAGGATGATACTTTTTCGACGTGGAAATTTAGTAAAGATGGTCAATCAACATCAGTGACAGCGAATGGATCGTTACTGTCCAACAGTGGTGATTTTCTTTGTCAATCGGCCTGCGAACATCAAGGAATTGTGTGCTTGCCTGAATTCATTGCTCGTAAATCGCTGGATACGAGTCAGTTGGTGCCGTTACTGACAGACTACAGTATTGGAACGTTACATATTTATGCGGTCTACCCTAGCCGTCATTACTTGCCGTTAAAAGTAAAGCAACTGATTGAGTTCTTGAAGTCTCAACTCAATACGCAAATCAAGTAAACCGAAAGCCCTTTCGGTAATGTGCCTGAAGAGGTATTCTAAATGTCAGTTATTAGCCATTACGAGCTGGGGTTTAATTAATTATATGAAAATTGTCATAGCACCTGATTCATTTAAAGAGAGTCTGTCGTCTGAAGCAGTAGCCCAAGCCATTGCTAAAGGCTTTGCGAGCATCTTTCCATCGGCAGAGCAGGTCTTGTTGCCAGTCGCGGATGGCGGAGAGGGTACAACTGATGCGTTGATTGCTGCAACAAGCGGTGAGCTATTTAAGCAGTCAGCTACTGGGCCATTAGGTACACCCGTTGACGCTTTCTGGGGATTACTCGGTGACGGTAAAACTGCCGTTGTTGAAACCGCTGCTGCCTCTGGGTTGGACCTTATTTCAGTCGCTCAACGTGATCCGTTAAATGCAACGACTCGTGGTACGGGTGAGTTGATATTGGCCGCGATTGATAAAGGTGCGCGACACATTATTGTAGGCCTAGGCGGTAGTGCCACAAATGATGCAGGCGCTGGAATGCTACAGGCGCTAGGGGCTTCATTCTTAGATGCTGATGGATCCGAAATACCAGTAGGTGGCGCAGGGCTAGCACTGTTAGACCGTATCGACTTGACGAATTTGGATGCCCGACTTAAAGATGTCACCTTTAATGTGGCTTGTGATGTAGATAATCCTTTAGTGGGCGAGTCAGGAGCGTCGGCTATTTTTGGGCCACAGAAAGGCGCAACACCTGAGCAAGTTGCTTTGTTAGATAAAAATTTGAGTCACTTTGCTGCGATAACTTTAGCGGCTACAGATAAAAATATACTAAATATTGCAGGTGCAGGTGCAGCAGGGGGCTTGGGCGGTGCTTTTCTTGGGTTCTTAAATGCTCAGTTAAAAAGCGGTATTGATATCGTTTTAGATACGGTGGAATTTGAGAAAAACTTAGCGGGTGCGTCTCTGGTCATCACAGGTGAAGGACGCATAGATAGTCAAACCGTACGAGGAAAAACACCAGTTGGTGTTAGTAAGCGTGCGAAGGCCTTTGCCGATATTCCAGTGATTGCTTTAGCAGGCTCAGTGGCGTCAGACGCAGATGTTGTATTTGAGCATGGGATAGATGCCCTGTTTAGTGTTGTGCCAGGTGTTGTTACATTAGACGAAGCACTATCTAATGCGGATGAAAACCTGTTTAAAACAGCACGCAATGCCGCACAGTTATTGAAGCTAGGGCAAAGCTTGCCCAGCTAAAGTCTTGTCGTTATTGCGCAGCGCCTTGGTAAACTTTGGGGGTGACACCATAGTTTGCTTTAAAGGCTCTCGCGAAACGGCTTGGGCTACTATAGCCGCACAACTCTCCGACCTTACCAATGGGGGTTGTGCTACGTAACTCCGAAGCCGCAAGACTCATGCGTCGCTTTAATAAAAACTGATACGGCGATAAACCAATGCTCTGTTTAAACATGTGCGCGAAGTGATAAGTGCTCATGCAGGCTTCTTCCGCTAATTGCTCAAGCGTAATGTCCTGACCAATATGTGTGTGCATATTGGTCAGGACACGTGACTTCACTTTGGGCGACAACCCACCTCTGATTACTTCTTTCGAGTGTTCACTATAATGTTCTAGTAAGTGCAAAATCAGTTGTTGCTGCAACTCTTGTAGTTGTAAGCGATTACTCGTGTCCGATGGTTCAAGAAGTTTAAGTAATGCCTGCAGCCCAGTTGTCATGACGAAGTCAGACTCGAATGTTAAGTCGGGTATCTCAAGCGTGCGGGAGTCTTTATCAAAAGCTGTTATGCCAAGATAATTCAAATGGGCTTCTGTAAAATACAAGTGAACAAGCTTTAGTGGTTGCCCTACAACCCAGTCAGATGTGTGGTCAGCGGGGAAAAAACACAGTTTTTCAGGGCTACCTAGGCGATTTTTCTGATCGGTACGGTAAGTGTTTTGGCCACCTTCAATATACATGCTCAATGTATGAATATGCTTGTTATGAGTCATGACTCGGTCTTGCTGATTACTCCAGACAGCAAGCGAAACATCACTTTGGATGTCCGCATAGTCTAAGCACGTTGCTTTAGATTGAAGCATCGCTTGTGATAACAGTCGCTTGGTATTTGATTCGGTCTTTAAACTCATAGGCTAACAGTAAGTCAACTGAGTTATAACGACAATGCCGTTAAGACTAGCTCGTTTAAAAAGCACAAGAATTGGTTCTAAGTGGTCTTGGTTTTGCTCTTACACTACTGTTTTTCTACTTAACGAGTACGACCATGACTATCTTTTTATACATTGTAACGGTACTTGTGTGGGGAACATCATGGATTGCGATTTCCTTCCAGAATGGCTCAGTCGATAGCTTAGTCTCTATATTCTATCGTTTTGGTTTAGCGAGTCTGCTATTGCTTCCATTTTTGTATTTGACCGGGCGCTTACAAAAGTCACGGCGCATTGATCATGTTTGGTACTTTCTACAAGGGTGTTGTTTATTTTGTTTTAACTTCATTTGTTTTTATAAGGCATCTGCCTATATGCCGAGTGGCTTACTGTCGATTGTATTTTCGATGGCCATTTTTTATAACGCGATCAATAACAGAGTGTTTTGGGGTGTTAAGCCAAGTTCATCCGTTTATGGCGCAGGGGTGTTGGGTGTTATCGGGCTACTTCTATTGTTTTGGCCAGAGTTACAGAGTACCTCAGCATCCAGTGAGTTATTACTGGGTATCGGGCTTTCCGCCTTAGGCACGTTTGGTTTTTCTCTAGGAAATATGATCACAGTAAGGCATAAGAAAAATAATATTAATCCGCTGACCAGCACGGCCTACGGTATGTCTTATGGCGCATTAACTCTGTTATTAATTATTACCGTTACACAGACACCTATTACTTGGGATGTGAGAACTGAATACCTCTATAGTTTGGTCTACCTTGCCGTCTTTGCATCGGTCATTGGTTTTACGGCTTATTTATCATTAGTGAATAGGATAGGTGCTAACCAGGCTGCTTATGCGACAGTCGTTTTTCCTGTTATTGCCCTAGCCTTATCATCGGTTTATGAGGGGTATACTTGGGAAATAATGAATGGCTTAGGTTTAACGTTGATCTTGCTCGGAAATGCGGTGGCGATGAATCTTATTGGCATTAAAAGAATGAGTAAAAGTTTACTAAAACACGCTGTTTGATGAATTAATTAACTAAAGTAATTAATTCATTAAGTCAGCTAATGTGGCTCTGCACTTTGTGGTTTTATTTATTTTTGTAGCCGAATTGTAGTTTATGTCTTATATTGTTAATTAATAGGCTTAAATATATCGTTGTTGACTGATTAACGATGTTTTTTAGCCTGTTTTGTGAAATATTGTGCAACAGTCTGCTACAATTTGCGTACAAATGTTTCGATAAGATAAAATAAATGACACTGCAAAACAAAGAAAAAATAGATAATAAGCCAATGAAGGACTCTGTTTCATTTCGGTTAAATGTATTAACCAGTGTAATAAATCGGCACGCAGAGCGTTATTTAAAAACACATTATAATATCGCTATTCCAGACTGGAGAGTGATCGCGATTTTAGCGGGTGGGAGGCAAATGTCCGTTCGTGAACTTTCAGCGATATCTAAGATGGATAAAGCAATGGTTAGCCGAGTAGTGAAGCGGTTAACAAGTACAAACGCTATCTTTAGTGAGCCTGATCCTGCTGATGGTCGCTTACTTATTCTAAGTATAGCACCTGCTGGACAGGAGTTATTCAATCGGATTCATCCCATCTTTCTTGAAAGAGATGAGCGGATGTTAGCTACATTGGAAGAGCAAAGTTCATTTAATGAGTCACTTGATAGACTACTAAAGTACGCAGAAAACGAGAGTGAATACTTTTACAGTACCAAATAGTATCAACCAGTAACAGAATTGCAGCCAAGAAAAAACGAGTCTTGTGCTGCAACGATATTATCTTTAAACAAGTTATGTCCGAGTTATAGGGCTATTGGAAGAAAGCTTTCCATAATCTGAAGGCTGTGGTTAACTGCATTGAGTACCATCAAATAACTATCATCATTAACGGCTGTGAGTGTTAATTTTTCGATAATCAGGTGCAGGTTCTGTGCTTCCTTACTGATTAGCTCGTTCACTGATTGAAGTTCACTTGTATCAAGCTTGGTGATTTCTACACTGACGCGGTGTAAATTATCGAAATATTTTTCTAAGCATTCGCTTGTATAACCATCTGTATCGACTAACAAAAGTGTGTGATAAGACTCTGTTAAAGACAACTTTGAATCTGCTAAGTGTGTGCTCATGTTGTTACCTCTTTTATTATTAATGGCGTTTTTATTGGTCAATCACTAGTAACTTAGTGATTGTGGTGCGTTGGTAAAGCTTCCTATCGACTGGGTGATTTTGCTTGTGTCATTAAGCATATGACTGACTGAAGTGACTTTGTTATCCCCAAATAAAACACGGTCCCATGCCTTTCTAACATCCAGCTGTGCTTGTATTAGATCATCAAGCGCGGGTGCTGCTTGTTGCATCTCAAACCATTCACGTCGATTAGCTTTCCAAGTACCCAGTGGTAAAGGTTGGTTTCCTAGGTACGGCTTTTCGATATTAATTATAAGGTAGAGCAGTTCTGCAGTTTTCATGCGGTCTTTTAATATGGACACAATGTTCTTTAACTGAGCCTCTTGCGAGTCTAGGTGAGGGCCGATGATGGCGGCATCCTTTCGTAAAATATCTTGTATCCGCTTTGAGTAATGAGCGTTAACAGCAATGTGAGACAGTTTGCTGATAGAGCCCTCTCTATCGTAGCTATCCGTATAAAAGCGACTATTGTTGGCTCGTCGGTGTTGCTCTCGTGCTATCGCAGTACTAGCATCTCCAATAGTGTTTGCGATACTTTGTCGAGCAGGGTCGTTGATAAGCGCTTCAAGCGCGAGAAAGTAGCGCTTAGTGTTAGCGTTGCCTTTACGAAACTCAGCGATCTCATAGGTCAACTTCGTTGTTTCGTGGTTTTTCTCGTGGAGCATGACCTTTTTACGACTTTTTTTGGGGCTGTGTGGACGCGAACGCCATAACTCAGTCGAGTCGACGTCAATAATAACGTCAAGCGTTTCAGTCAATAGACTATCGACTTGCTCAATATAAATAAGGCCATTTTTGGTGATATATTGGTTTTTTTGTGCGTTATTTGTCGCGCAAGCAGTAGCGAGTACTGTGCTTGCAACTATGGTTAAGTAGGTGCTAATGGTCATATTCCTGCCTCAAGTTTTATATTATGACGCCTTTTTGGTGTTTTCTTGTTGTTGGGCGCACTTAAACATTAAATTGTGGAGCAGTAGTCTGTAAACTTACCAATAGTTAAGCTGGTGTTCAGTTTCAGAGGAGAGCTAGTAATAGTCTGCGTTGTTCTTTGTTATTACTTATACTAATTAAATAAGTTTAATTTTTAAGCGAATTGATTGTATGTTTAAAGACGATAATGTATGAAAATGAGCAGCCTCATTATTGAAGTACTTGTTTGTTGCTTATGCTTATGCGAATCTTAGTGCGTACATCTTATGGGCGGCATACGAGAGATTAATGATGGGGATTAGGGAGTTAATTAACGCGATTTGTTTGGCAGGGGTTTGTTTTTATATGTCTATGGCGCATGCACAAGAGCTTGAGCACTCTGTAGTGATTGAGGTGGTGACTAACCACATGACCGCAGATAAGGTTGAAGAAAGCATCGCTAACCCGATTGAGATGCTGATGAGTAACCTAACGGATGTATTGTTGATTTCAGCGAAATACCAAGATAACGAAGCTGAAATAACGGTTAAATTTAATGAGAGTGCTGCCGCTAAGGCAGGCTTAGTCGATCAAGTGCGCAAGGTGCTTGATGACAATATGAATAAGTTGCCTGAAAACATAGTGACGCTATCGGTCAGCTTAGCCAATCTATTGCCTGAAAATTCTAACGATAAAGTACGAGAAGCACTTGTTCGATCACACTCAGGGAGTTACTTAGGGCACATACAAAGCTCTAATGAATTATTACCCATTATCACGACATTTTTTGAAAGTAATGACCTCGTTGCTACCTCCGCTGGTAGCTACTTAATGAACGAAGCAAAGCAAGTTATACGGGGCAGTTTGTTCAACTGTAAGCGTAAACTTGCCCAAGTATTGGATTGTTATTGGCAGGATAAGTATGGCTCAGGAAAAGTGGCCTTTGCCTTTAGTGATGACTTCAAAAACTTTACTGCAAAGTGGAGTGTGGGTGATCAGCCGGAAAATTTTAAGTGGTCGGGTGTAGAGGTTTCAGTTGCTGGGGAGTAAGTGTTAGAATACACGTTCTTTTTTGAAAATGGTTTCAAATCACCCCCAACGTTGCTGATACTGACGACTGCTGTTGAATGGTATCTTATGTAATGTTCCAAGTGATTACTTTACCTACCGTTTTCAATAACATTTTGCTTTAAAATTCCCCTGCAAGAGGTTGCTATGAGTTGTGATATCGCGTTAATTGGTCTGGCTGTAATGGGTCAAAACCTAGTCCTTAACATGAATGATAATGGCTACAAGGTGGTCGCTTATAATCGTACAGCTTCTGTTACCCAAGAGTTTCTAGCGGGACCTGCAAAGGGAACAGATATTGTTGGTGCTGAGTCATTGGAAGAGATGGTTTTAAAGTTGTCAGTACCCCGCAAAATCATGATCATGGTTAAAGCAGGCGATCCTGTTGACCTTGTGATTGAGTCTTTGCTTCCTATGTTAGAAAAGGGTGATGTAATTATTGACGGTGGTAACGCAAATTACCCTGACTCTCAACGACGTGCCATTGACCTTAAAGAAAAAGGTTTCCGTTTTGTCGGTGCAGGTGTGTCAGGTGGTGAAGAGGGCGCTCGTTTTGGTCCGTCAATCATGCCAGGTGGTAACCCAGAAGCATGGCCATTAGTAAAAGATATCTTCCAAGCGATTAGTGCTAAAACTGAGTCCGGTGCGCCTTGTTGTGAGTGGGTAGGTGAAAATGGTGCAGGCCACTTTGTGAAAATGGTTCACAATGGCATCGAATATGGTGATATGCAGCTAATCTGCGAAGCTTACCAATTCATGAAAGACCAGTTGCACATGAGCAACGAAGAAATGCAGGCAGTTTTTAAAGAGTGGGATCAAGGTGACCTTGGTAGCTACTTGATCGAAATTACGGCTGATATTCTTGGCTTCAAAGAAGACGGTGAGTTTGTCGTCGATAAGATTTTAGATAAAGCAGGTCAGAAAGGCACAGGTAAGTGGACGGCGATTAACTCGCTAGAGCTTGGTATGCCAGTGACATTGATCGGTGAAGCAGTATTCGCAAGATGCTTGTCGGCACTAAAGAGTGAGCGTGTTGCAGCTTCCAAAGTATTAAACGCTCCAGCGGCACAAGACTTGTCTAGTCAGAAAGAAGTGTTGGTCGAAGCTTTAGGTCAGGCACTGCTAGCCTCGAAAATTGTTTCATACGCACAAGGCTTTATGTTGATGCGCGCCGCTTCTGAAAACTTTGGCTGGGATTTACAGTACGGTTCAATTGCGCATTTATGGCGCGGTGGTTGCATTATCCGTTCTGTCTTTCTTGATGACATCAAAGCGGCTTATGATAAAAACCCAGCACTGGCTAATTTGTTACTAGATGACTACTTCTTAGATAAGATTGGAGTATCTCAAGCGGGCTGGCGCAAAGTTTTAGCTAAGACAATTGAGACAGGTGTTCCAATGCCTACGATGACCTCAGCATTAGCATTCTATGATGGCTACCGTACAGAAACGTTACCTGCTAACCTGCTACAAGCTCAGCGTGATTACTTTGGTGCTCATACTTATGAACGTGTAGACAAGCCAGAAGGTGAACGATTCCATTCAAACTGGACAGGTACCGGTGGTGATGTGTCGAGTACAAGTTACGATGTTTAACATCTGACGGGTTTAAGTAGATATAGAAAACGGCACTTTGATAGTGCCGTTTTTGTTTTTAGTGTTTATAGAATAATAAATTAATCAGAGGTGACGTGTTTGTCGCTCAACGCTAAATTAGCGGTCAGTAGCTTTTTAGTCAGTGTTTCTTCATCTTCTAACGCAACTGCAATGGCTAAAGTGTCTAGAATAACGAGCTGCGACATGCGTGACTTGATGGGCGCGTAGTAGTCGCTGTCTTCTTTAACATCAATATGCAAAGTGATATCAGAGGCCTTTGCTAATGCTGAGCCGCTGGCGGTTATCGCAATAGTCGTTGCGCCCGCTTGCTTGGCTAACAAGATACTTTTGAGTAAGTCTTTAGATGTACCGGATCGACTGACCGCAACCACAACACACTCACTATCTAACAATGTCGCTGAGACGCTATGGATGTAGGGATCACTATAGGCAACCGTTGGTGTACCTAAACGAAAGAACTTTTGTTGAGCATCGCTCGCAACAATTCCCGAGCCTCCTTGGCCATAAAACTCAATGCGGCTTGCCTTGCGTAGTGCGATAACCGCCTCATTTAGGTTGTCGCCATTCAGTGTCGAACGCGTCTGGCTCAAACTAGAAATGGCACGATCAATGATCTTTTGACCAATGTTAAGCGGCGTGTCGTCTTCACTAATGTCGCTTAACAAGTGATGGTTAGGTTGCGACATGGTTTGAGCTAGTTTGAGTTTAAAGTCTTTGTAGCCAGTAAAGCCTAGTCGCCTACAAAAGCGAATGATAGTCGGCTCGCTCACACTAATGGCGCTAGAAATTTGAGCTATATTTTGATCAATAATGCTTTTAGCATTGTCGAGCACATACTCTGCAACCTTACGCTCAGACTTGCTTAGAGTGCTTAGTGACGTCTCAATGTGGGATAGCATGCTTGTATTACTCATTAATCAAAAATTCCAATAGTTTAGCTACAATTAGTCTGCTTGTGGTGACGGTGAATTAGTTTTCTCCTTGATTTTAGGAGTAAAATGTAGTTAAACTACATAAATATAAATTTACCAGTAGAGTCAAACAAATGACTATTTTAAACGCAGTGGTTGATCGTGTCACGGATCGAATTCGTAAACGTAGTACTGAGTCTCGCAGCTTATATTTAAAACGTATGCAAGAGGCCACAAAACATACAGGCCGTCACGGCCTTGGTTGTACCAACCTTGCGCACGGTGTTGCTGCTGCTCCTGCCAGTGACAAGATCATGCTTGTTCAAGAGCGTCCAGCTAACCTTGGTATTATCACATCTTACAACGACATGTTGTCAGCTCATTCTCCTTATGCGCGCTACCCTGACTTAATTAAAGAAGCAGCACGTCGAGGCGGAGCAGTTGCGCAGGTTGCAGGCGCTACACCTGCTATGTGTGACGGTGTGACACAGGGTGAGCCGGGCATGGAGTTGTCATTATTCAGCCGTGACTTGATCGCAATGAGTACCGGTATTGCACTGTCTCACAATGTATTTGATGCGGGAATGTACCTTGGTATTTGCGATAAAATCGTACCGGGTTTATTGATCGGTGCGCTACGTTTTGGTCACCTTCCAGCTATCTTCATACCTTCAGGACCGATGGGTACAGGTATTAGTAATAGCGACAAGGCTAAAGTTAGACAGCGTTATGCAGAAGGTAAAGCAGGGCGTGCAGAGTTACTTGCCTCTGAGTTAGCGGCTTACCACAGCGAAGGTACTTGTACTTTCTATGGTACGGCGAATAGTAACCAAATGCTGATGGAAATTATGGGCTTACATGTGCCAGGTGCTGCATTTGTACCACCGCATGGAGGCTTACGAGATACCTTGACTAACCGAGCTGTTGACCAGCTTTTAGCAATGACAAAAGCGGGTGGGACTTACAAGCCATTGACTGACATCATTGACGAGCGTGCGATTGTAAATGGCATGATTGGTTTGATGGCAACGGGTGGTTCGACTAATCACACGATCCATTTGGTTGCGATTGCGAGTGCTGCAGGTATCAAAATTGACTGGGATGACTTTACTGAGTTGTCAGAAGTTGTGCCGTTGATTGCGAAGGTTTATCCAAATGGACAAGCTGACATTAATCAGTTCCACGCCGTTGGTGGTGTCGGTACGGTTATTCGTGAGCTATTGGAAGCAGGCTTGTTGCATGAAAATGTTGAAACAGTGTCGGGTTCTAGTCTAGCGGATTATGCGACTGAGCCATTCCTCGAAGAAGGAAAGCTAACTTGGCGTCCATCTCCAGCAGCTGGCGATAACGCAGAAATTCTTTCAACGGTGGCTAAGCCATTCCGTGAGAAGGGTGGATTGAAATTGTTAGCGGGTAACTTGGGTCGCTCTGTTACAAAAATTTCAGCGGTTGATCCTGAGAATTGGTTAATTGAAGCACCATGTCGCATTTTTGACTCACAAGAAGCCGTACAAGAAGCATTTAAAGCGAATGAATTAGATCATGATGTCGTGGTTGTAGTTCGTTTTCAAGGCCCACAAGCTAACGGAATGCCTGAACTACATAAGTTGATGCCAGTGTTGGGTGTGCTTCAAGATCGTGGCCAGCGCGTTGCATTGGTCACTGATGGTCGTTTGTCAGGCGCGTCGGGTAAAGTGCCAACGGCTATTCACATGACGCCAGAGTGTTTGGTGGGTGGTGGTATTTCACGACTACGTGACGGTGATGTTATTCGTGTTGATTGTGAAAATGGTACGGTAGGTGCGTTAGTTGATGATGCTGAGTGGAATGCACGTGAGCTACAAACGACACCTTCAGAAAAAGAAGACTTTGGCTTCGGTCGAGAACTATTTTCGGCCTTCAGAAAAAATGCAGGCGATGCAGAGGCCGGAGCTTGTGTATTTGATGTAGAATAACTACTTAACTTATATATGTGATAATAGAGGAAGAACTGATGTCAAAGATTGATGTGTTTGCAGCATTAGGCGGTAACCCTGTAATACCAGTACTAGTGGTTGAAGATGTTGCGCATGCGGTACCAATGGCAAAAGCGCTAGTTGCTGGAGGCTTAACGGCTTTAGAAGTTACTTTGCGTACTGATTGTGCGCTTTCAGTAATCGAGCGTATTGCAAATGAAGTACCAGAAGCAATCATTGGTGTTGGTACTGTTACTCGCCCTGAGCAGTTTGATGAGGTGAAAAAAGCCGGCGCACAGTTTGTTGTAAGCCCAGGTTTGACACCGACGCTAGCTCAAGCAGCACTTGATAACGAAATGCCATACCTACCAGGTGCTGTGACAGCATCTGAAGTCATTAGAGCAATGGAGCTTGGGATTACTGATCTTAAGTTTTTCCCTGCTGGAACATCGGGTGGTGCAGCGGCACTGAAAGGTTTCTCAACGGTATTTGCTGGCGTTCGTTTTTGCCCAACAGGTGGAGTGAAGCCGGGTAATATGGCTGACTACCTGTCTCTACCAAACGTTGTAACGGTTGGTGGTACATGGTTGGTAACGTCTGAAATGATGAACAATGGCGAGTGGAGTGAAATCACTCGTATCGCTGCTGAAGCACGTGCTCAAGCAGATGGCATTTTAGCGAGCTAAATAACTGCTAAGTAGTCACACCAAGGTCGTACTCTTAATTGGGTACGGCCTTTTTTTTATGTTCTAAGTGATAGGTTTATCTTTCGATAATACTTTGGCGGCAGATCAAACTTGTTGCTAGTGTTACTTTGCGGGCAACTTTCCCCTCAATACTAGACTCAACTGCCAAGTCAACAGCAGCCTCACCCAGTTGTTGAGCCGGTAAGTGTATTGAAGATAAGGGTGGCTCCAAAAATTGAGCTGCTGGAATATCATTAAAGCCAATGACCCCAATATCCTTTCCAACTTCTAGCCCAGCTTCTTTAATAGCACGGTAAGCACCAACCGCTATTGTGTCATTCGCCGCGATAATTGAATCAGGCAGCTCTTTAGGGTTAGATAAAATCTCTTTGCTTAACTCGTAACCACTTGACGTGTCAGGGCTAAAACGTACCCAGTTAGGGTTGAGTTCTTGGCTGTCATGCATGTGCCGAAGGAATGCTTTATAGCGTTCTTCTGAGAAATTATTATAAAGGTCATTTTCTGGAAGCGGTGAGCCTACAAAGCCAATCCTTTTATAACCATACTGTTGTAATGAGCGAACTACTTTCTTCATTGCCAAGGCTAGGTCGCATGAAACCGTAAATGTCTCATCGTCTTCTTTTTCTGCGTCTATAAACGTAATTGGGATATTTAAAGACTTAAGCTGCTTAACTTGAGCGGCATTATGAGGGCCGATGGCAATCACTGCAGAGGAGTCGGCCATGGTAGACAAACTATGTTTACCGTCAGTCATGTATTGCATAATCGGCTCTATACCGAGTGTTTCACAGCGGCTCTCTATGCCTAAGCGAATGCCTACAAAGTATGGGTCAGCCAGTTCTTCTACGCGTGTTAGGTAGTGAGCAATAGCAACGGTTCGTAGTTGAGATTGCTGCTTTATCGAGCGTAATGGTTCTGAGCGATTACGGCGACGAGGCGTTGAATAATTGAGTGACTCTGCCGTGTCGAAAATGCTGACTCGTTTTTTTTCTGAAATCGATAGCGTGTCATCGTAATTTAATACGCGTGAGACTGCCGACGTCGATACGCCAACTTTTTCAGCTATTTGTTTTAGTGTAACCATGGCGAGTGGTCCTTTGTCTGGGCTTGAGGGGGACCACAGGCCAATTTACAGATATCTATTTTTGTCTATCTAATATATTAGTCTAATCAGTGGGGCTTAGTCCAAACCTTAGTGCGCCAGTTTCTTTAAATATTCGTGTTAGTACACCATTTGTACAAAGTCTTTCGTGTTCTTCTGCCGCCATTTCTTCACCCATAGAAACGTAGGCAAATAATCCTGCTTCTGACACTTCGCACTGATAAATAGCCTGTAGACGCGCTTTTAATCCCGCCATTGCCTTAGGAATTCGAATGCGTTCTTTACGTTGCCATTCAAAATCACTTAAGGCTAATCGTCCAGCCCAGCGAGCAGGGTGACTCACAGACCAATCATCTTGCAGACCCACTAAACCCTTTAATACCTTAGGGTCAGTCCACACAAAGCCTAAACGAACACCCGCCAAACCAAAAAACTTACCGATAGAGCGCAAAACAATAAGGCCTTCTACTGCTTGTGATTGAATAAGACTTCCTTCTGGCGTTAGGTCCATAAAGGCTTCATCGACCACTAACCAGCCACCGTTTCTACTAATAATGGCGTGCCAATACTGTAGTTGTTCTATCGAATAACGTTCGGCGGTTGGATTGGTCGGGTTAACGAGTAGCAGCACGTCTAGATTAGGGATAGCACTTTCAATATCTTCCGCTGCAATACTAGTAACCGTATGCCCAGCGTCTACCCACGCTTTTTGATGGCTGTGGTAAGCCGGAGTAATAATGCCGACACGGCTAGTGTTTCGAAGGAGTGGTAGTCGTTGAATCGCTTCTTGAGAGCCTGCTACAGGTAATAGTTGAGCACTTCCATAATAGACAGCTGCCGCTGCCTCTAACCCATCATTCACTTCTGGTAGTCGCTGCCAAACAGCGGCAGGCACGGCAGGTAATGGGTAGCTGTTAGGATTAATACCTGTTGAGAGGTCGATCCAGTTGTCCAGTGGAATATTGTACTGTTCACTGGCTTTTTTGAGCTGCCCGCCGTGTTGGTGGCTTGGTTGCATTGGTTATTCCTTACGAAAGCAGGGCATAGGTGCCTGCTAAAATTAAAGCGATGCTGCTCCAGAGGTATACGCAGCGATCAATCAAAATGAGTGCTCGACTAAGGTCTTTGGCCTTAGGTGCAGAGCCAGAGCCGAGTGTCGGACGAGATTTTTGTTTACCGTGATAAGTCGCATTGCCGCCAAGACTTATAGAAAGAGCGCCTGCGCCAGTAGCCATTACTACGCCCGCATTTGGGCTATACCACTGACCTATTTGGGCACGCCATGCTTTCATTGCGCCCATAAAATTACCGGTGAGGGCGTAACTAAAAGCGGTAAGGCGTGCAGGTATTAGGTTAAGTACGTCATCAGCGCGAGCAGAGAATTTTCCAAATTGCTCATATCGATCGTTACGATATCCCCACATGGCATCAAGCGTGTTACATAAGCGATAAAGCACGACAGCAGGCGCACCGCCAATGGCTAACCAGAACAGAGGAGCAAAAATAGCGTCGCTACCATTTTCTAATAAAGACTCAATACAGCCGCGGCTGATCTCTTCTTCGTTTAATGATGAAGTATCTCGACTGACTATCCAGCTTAGTTTGGTGCGTGCGGTAGCTATGTCGCCAGAGAGTAGGGCTTGTTCAACCCATTGGCCATGTTGCCTGAGGCTTTGCCAGCCTATCGCTAGGTATCCACATAGAATGCTCATCCACCATCCGCCTAGCAGTTGGTCGATTATCCATGTGATAAAAACAATAGGAATGACAGCAAGTGTCCAAGCAATAACGCCTTTGCTGATTTTGGCGTTGCCATGATTGAGTGTTTTTTCGATACGATCAACTATCGCGCCATAGCCCACTAGCGGATGGAAGCGTGAAGGCTCACCAAGTACTCGGTCGAAGGCTAATGATAGTGGAATAGTTAAAAGCTGAAGCATTGATTTGGCGAGTAGCGATAATGGTGCAGAGGGTATCAGTAGCGGTAACGGTTATCACTATTTTTTAGCATAAAAAAACGGCCCAGTATTTCTACTGAGCCGCTTTTATGATGCTTTAACGACTTAACTTAAGAGTAAAGTGTTGGTGCACCTAGCTGTGTGTGAATCTCGTTGCTAGCTTGCTCAGAGATGTTCAAACCTTGACGTAGTGCGTCTAGGTAAACAGCTTCTTCTTTAGTGTCTAGAGTGATAGACATTAGAGACATAAGATATACCTGCTGCTCTAGGCCGCTTGGTACGTCAGCGATTAAACCTTGAAGGTCTAAAGGTGCTGCTAGTTCGTTACGAACAAACTCAGCTTCTTCTTCAGTCACGCCATCTTCACTTAGGTGTTCAGTGATTTTCGCTTTTTCGTCTGCGTCTAGCTGACCGTCAGACTTAGCTGCACTGATCATTGCGCGAAGTAGAACCGCAGCATTTCTTTCGTCAGCATCAGACACTTGCTCAGGTGCATTACCTTGAAGTGCGTCATTAAACATGCTGCCGAAGTCTGGAGTACTGCCGCTAGTTGCAGCTGTTGCGCCACCTAGTTGACCAAGAAGTCCACCAAGTCCGCCTGTTGCGCCACCTTGCTGACCTTGACCTGCAAGACCAGATAGTAAACCACCTAGACCGCCAGCGCTTGAACCGCCTTGTTGGCCGCCCATAAGGCCACCTAGTAAACCACCTAGACCACCAGCGCTGCCACCTGTTTGTGACGTGCTGCCACCCGTCAAACTACCAAGAAGTCCACCAAGACCGCCCGTTGAACCGCCTTGCTGGCCACCCATAAGACCACCTAACATGCCGCCAAGACCGCCAGTAGAACTACCACTGTTGCCGCCCATAACTTTACCAACGCCCTTTGCCACGATAACGCCCATCGCGACTTTTCCTAATGTTCCCATTAAACTCATTTGGTGTACTCCTCTTTAAAATTATTAATTAGCGTACTGATAATAGCCGCTAAGAGACTTAATTACTTACCCTTTTAGTGACAAAGCAGATAAAAGGGTTCAATTTTAATCATTTTCCTACGTGTGGTCTGTCTTCTTGTAATATGGGGTGTTCAGCGTTGATAATGGCACCTTTAAATCTCAGTGCGCAGTATTGCTATGAAAAAGACAGGAATTATGATTTGCGGCCATGGTAGCCGTTCAAAGATTGCCGGCGAAGAATTTGGTTTATTGGCGAAGGGTTTAAAGGCCCGTTACCCGCATATTCCTGTTGAATATGGCTTCTTAGAATACTCTTCTCCAAACATCCATATGGGCCTTGACAGTATGATCGAGCAGGGCGTAGAAGAGATTTACGCTGTGCCAGGTATGTTGTTTGCTGCTACTCACGTGAAAAATGACATTCCATCAGTACTGACAACATACCAGCAAAAACATGATGGCTTGAAAATTCATTATGGCCGCGAGCTTGGTTTGCATTCTTTAATGATTCAAGCATTTGAAGCGCGTATTCTCGAAGCGATGGACATGACCGAAGTCCCAGCGCCGGGCGCTCTTTACGACACAATGTTAGTGGTCGTTGGACGTGGTACGTCTGATACAGCTGCCAATGCAGAAGCAGCAAAATTGACACGTATTGTTGCCGAGGACCTTGGTTTTGGTTGGGCTGAGACAGTTTACTCTGGTGTTACCTTTCCTTCAGTTGGTCGTGGTTTAGAGATGGCGTTGAAGTTGGGCTATAAGAAAATCGTTGTAGCGCCTTACTTCCTATTCTCTGGACGTTTGATTACACGTATTCATAACTATGTGGATAAAGTAGTCAATGAAAACCCAGATGTAAACATTATGACTGCGCACTATCTTAGTGACCAAGCGCATGTACTAGACACGTTTATGGCGCGCATTGACGAGTGTGCTGCAGGTGAAATTGTTGAAAGTAATGACTTGATGAAGTCTTTTCATGAACGTTTAGCGAAAGGTGAGATTGATATTCATCATCACCATGCTGAGTACCAACCAGAAGGTGGTCATACGCACTCTCATGATGGTCACACACATACTCATACCCATGAGAAAAAACCAGCGTCAAACAAAAGTGCGGTTAGTGCAGAAGAGCATGTTAAAGCTCACGGCCACTCACATGGTGTTTACAAGCACATAGCGCACCCACACGGGCCGCGCACCATGGTTGATGATCATTTATGTCATTGCTTTATGAGTCAGTTACCTGCGGAGGTCATTGAAGAGGAGCGACGTATACGAGCAGAGCAGGGCATTAAGCCTGTACAGGCTGAGCCACCTCACTAAGCGACTTCGTACTTAAAAAATCAGCCATTCCTAAAAGGGTTTATGGAATGGCTGTAGCAGGTGGGGGTATTAATGTAGCGTGTCGGTGTAAGCCAAGCTTTGTGTTATCTCTTCATCATCGTCGTTGCTTAAGGCTGCTAGTACACCTTTTTCATGTCCTAATGCTGCAGCGACACCAAGCCAGAAGTGACTAAGTTGCAGGTTGTGCGGGTGGTCTTCTGCTATTTCTAGGTACCAAAGGCCCAGATCAATCGCAACGATTGAATCCTGCTGCACTGCAAGGTTAAACCATTTTGATGCTTTATCTTGATGCTCGGGGAAGCCAAGGTAAAACAGTCCTAAATTTAGTTTCATCAATGCGTGGCCTTGTTCGGCCGCTTGGATAAGGAGTTGTTCGCCAGCGTCAGGGTTATGCGGTACGTTAGTTCCGCCTTCTGAAATCAGCATGCCTAGGTTGTATATACCGTGAATGTTTCCTTGCGCAGCAGACTCACTATATAGTGTCATCGCTGTTGTCATATCGACGGGTACGCTGCCGTCACCAAACTCATACATGCAGCCTAGTCTCTCTTTTGCAGGTGCGTAGTCTTGCTCCACTGACGCACGAAACCAGCGAAAAGCAGAGTCATAGTCACGTACAGACTCAATGCATTGCATCAATACGCCTGCATTGTGCTGAAAAAATCGATCGCCTGTATTCGCGAGCTTTAAAAACACACCTAGCGCTTGGTCATAACTTTCTGAGCTTATGTAGGAGTCAGAGAGTTTTTTTGCATTCGTGTGTTCGATATTTGACTCATCAAATTGTAAAAATAATTTACACACTCTAGCGTTGTTTGCTTCATTCACGGTTACTTGCCTCCCCAGGTCTAGTTAATTGGGCGATATATCATCGTCCTATATTCCGTACAGCTTATGTTAAGGGTTCTTAACAATTTGTTAATCACCCTGTAGGGTGAATGCTAGATCCTATTTTTTCTTTAATGGCGCAAATCCGTTGAATAGCGACCGGAAATTTAAAAGACGGTCTAGACCTACTTTAAAAAGTTCATTTGAAGTTCTCTTTAAAGAAATTAGCTGGGCGAAGAGGGTGTAAGATAAAGGTGTGGATTTTTTTACAAATAAGTAACGGCTGCCGTCCAGTAGTGTTTATTTATATTGAGTTGTTCCTTCAGGTATAGTTAGAGGGGGGCTCGAGTGAGCGCGTTCTATAAGCATCAATAGTTAGTTTTACTGGTAGCGGCATATGAAAATAATCCACGTAGATGATCATCCCCTTTTCTCAGAGGGCATGAGCAGTCTGCTCAGTTTGCATGACTCCACTATGGACGTCTTAAGCTTGGCCAGCGGTCGAGAGGCTTTGGCATTATTAGATACAGAAAAAAATATCGATTTGATATTAATGGATCTAGATATGCCTGATATTAATGGGTTTTCTATGCTGGAAGCTATTAATCAAAGAGGGCTGGATATTCCCGTTATTGTTATTTCCGGCAGTGAAGACCTGTGGGAAATTCGAGCAGTTATGGAGTCCGGTGCTGCTGGTTTTGTACCAAAAACGAATAAACCTAAGCAGCTTCTTGAGGTCTTGAAGGCTGTTATCGAGGGTGATAAAGAGCCTTATTTACCCGATGATATTAAAGTGGCTATCTCGTGCTTACCTCAAGTTACGCCTTCTGACGAAGTCGATCGCTTGCTTGCACAATTTGGTATTAGCGCTAAACAATTTGAAGTGCTGAACCTGATGCATAAGGGTTACAACACAGTAGAAATTGCTAAAATGCAGTTTGTAAGTGAGAACACTATAAAAAGTCATACTAGTGCATTATTTGCCGCGCTTGAGGTTAAGGAGCGCCTTAAATGCGTTACACGCGCTTCAAGTTTAGGGTTATTGCCTCGAATATAGCTGCAATCTCTTTCGCACTATTTTGGCGCATATATTAAAGAATGGTCTATTTTTAGTGCGTTAAGCCGTTGTTCAATTAACTTGTTTGGTCAGCGTTAAGCTTTAATTTAAACGTTTTTCAAAGTGGCACGCTCTTTGCTTTCTTCATTACTGAAGTCCAATAATATGAGATTATAAGTAATGAAGAAGCAATTCAAAGGAGTTCTAGCGTCTGTTGTGACTGCTGGATTAGTATTTGGGGCAACTGTGGCATCTGCTGGAAGTCATTCAGCTGAGACTATTAAGGTCGGCGTATTACACTCGTTATCAGGAACAATGGCAATCAGTGAGACAACATTGAAAGACACAATGTTGATGCTGATTGAAGAGCAAAACAAAAAAGGTGGTCTACTAGGTAAACAGCTTGAAGCAGTTGTTGTTGATCCTGCATCTGACTGGCCACTATTCGCTGAGAAGACTCGTGAGCTTCTTACTAAAGATAAAGTAGATTCTATTTTCGGTTGCTGGACTTCAGTATCTCGTAAATCAGTTCTTCCAGTCATTGAAGAGCTAAACGGTCTACTTTTCTACCCTGTACAGTATGAAGGTGAAGAGTCTTCTAAAAACGTATTCTACACAGGTGCAGCGCCAAACCAGCAGGCTATTCCAGCGGTTGAATACCTAATGGAGCAAGGCGTAAAGCGTTGGGTTCTAGCAGGTACGGATTACGTTTACCCACGTACAACTAACAAAATCTTAGAAGCATACCTAAAGAGTAAAGGTGTTGCTGAAGAAGATATCATGATCAACTACACGCCTTTCGGTCATTCTGACTGGCAGTCAATTGTTGCTGACGTTAAGAAGTTCGGTAGCGCAGGTAAGAAGACAGCAGTTGTATCTACTATCAATGGTGACGCTAACGTTCCTTTCTATAAAGAATTGGGTAATCAAGGCGTAGACGCTGAGTCTATCCCTGTTGTTGCATTCTCTGTTGGTGAAGAAGAGCTTTCAGGTTTTGACACTAAGCCTCTAGTAGGTCACCTAGCTGCATGGAACTACTTCATGAGCGTTGAGAACGATGCTAATGCTGAGTTTATCAAGAAGTGGAAGGCATTCACTAAAGACGACAAGCGTGTCACTAACGACCCTATGGAAGCTCACGTAATCGGTTTCAACCTTTGGGTTCAAGCGGTTGAGAAGGCTGGTACTACAGATACTGATGCAGTTGCTAAAGCAATCATCGGTCTAGAGACGCCAAACCTTACTGGCGGTATCGCTAAGATGCTACCTAACCACCACATCACTAAGCCTGTTCTAATTGGTGAAATCCAAGAAGACGGTCAGTTTGAAGTTGTTTCTGAAACTGACGGTACAGTAGCTGGTGATGCATGGTCTGACTTCCTACCGGGTTCTAAAGATCTAGTATCTGACTGGACTGACCCAATGAACTGCGGTAACTACAACACTGTTGAGAAGAAGTGTGTAGGTGCAGTTGCAGCTAAGTAATTCACTCTGAATACTTTGCAAAAATAGATTCGTACATGCGCGCGTAGCCTCCACAGCGCACATGTACGAATTTTTTAGTTAAAAGAAATACAAGGAGGATGGTTAAGTGCGACCAACCAGTATTGCCATAAGGCACTGGGTTTTTGCGTTCATACTAAGTTTGATAGCCGGTTTTTCAACGGCAGTCCATGCTGATGAGGCTATCTTCCAAGGTGGTATCGAAAACCTCTTAGCTAAAAGCTTCAACGACAAAACCCAAGGCGCTCAACAAATTGCCGAAAGCGGTGATGACCGAGCAGAACAAATTCTAAAAGCGCTACTCGACAGACAGCTCTTTTCTACCAAATCTGATAAGACATTGGTGTTCTTCGACAAAGACACGGATGCAACTCAAGCCAAGCAAGTCGTTAGCGGTGAAATTCTGCCAGTGACTGATGTTAAGTCGCTTCAACGTATTAGAACGAATAACAAAATGCGTGGCGTCATCAAGCGATTGATTGCCAACATTCAGTTATCTAACCCTGACCCTGTTAAGCGCTTAGCGGCGGTCAAAGAAATCATGGGGAAGGTGACGTCTGATCAAATTGATGCGGTCAAAACATTGTCTGAGAGCGAGCCTAACGCAGAAGTTAAGCGTGAAATGGAAACATTGGTTCAGTTGTCAGAGCTTCAGTCTAGTGATGAAGACGTTGTCAAAGCAGCAATCATTGGTCTAAAGGGAAATATGAACCAGCAGGTTCGTCCTAAGCTTGAAGACTTACTGACGTCTGAAAGTGCAGAAATTGCGGCGAGTGCTAAAACCACGCTAGAGGCAATTAATAAAAAAGTCACGTGGTACGGTCACCTTGAAACCTTATTCTTTGGTTTGAGTTTGGGTTCTGTGCTGGTACTTGCGGCGATTGGTCTAGCGATTACCTTTGGTGTGATGGGCGTGATCAACATGGCGCATGGTGAATTGATCATGATTGGCGCTTACACCACTTATACGATTCAGCATTACATTATGCCGAACTATCCGGGTGTCTCGCTTATTTTGTCTATTCCAGCCGCTTTTGTGGTTGCAGGTTTAGTTGGAATAATTATCGAGAAAACGGTGATTCGTCATTTGTATGGACGTCCTTTGGAAACGCTACTGGCGACCTTTGGTATCAGTCTAATCTTGCAGCAAGCGGTGCGAAGCATCTTCTCTCCACTGAATCGCTCGGTTGAAACGCCAGAGTGGATGTCAGGTTCTATTCAAATTAATGAAGTGTTGTCGCTGACGTTAAATCGTTTGTATGTGATTGCCTTCTGCTTAGTAGTTTTTGCGGCACTATTTATTGTGCTAAAGAAAACCTCATTAGGTTTACAAGTACGTGCCGTTTCGCAAAACCGTGGCATGGCGCGCGCGATGGGTGTGAAAGCATCCAAAGTTGATGCGATGACATTCGGTTTAGGTGCAGGTATTGCAGGTATCGCAGGTGTTGCGCTATCGCAGCTAACTAATGTTGGACCAAACCTTGGTCAAAGCTACATTATCGACTCCTTTATGGTGGTTGTATTTGGTGGGGTAGGTAACTTGTGGGGCACGCTGATTAGTGGCTTCTCATTAGGTATTGCCAATAAGTTTATGGAGCCGTATGCGGGTGCAGTATTAGCAAAAATACTCGTACTGGTCTTCATTATTCTATTCATTCAGAAACGTCCTCGTGGGTTATTCCCGCAGAAAGGGCGAGCAGCTGACTCATAAAGGGGTGATGAAATGTTTAGAATGTTAAGAGGCGATTACGGTGGTCAAATCCTGATTGCCCTAGTTGTATTGGCTTGTGCCATTGTTCCTTATTTGAATTTATATGTGCCACCGAGCAGTCCGTTCCACTTGTCTACGTTTACGGTGACGCTGTTGGGTAAGTACCTAACGTATGCGCTGTTAGCGTTGTCGGTTGACTTGGTTTGGGGTTATTTGGGTATCTTGAGTCTGGGTCATGGTGCGTTTTTTGCACTCGGTGGCTATGCGATGGGTATGTACCTGATGCATCAAATTGGTGATCGTGGTGTTTATGGAAACCCTGATCTACCTGACTTCATGGTGTTTTTGAACTGGGATCAGATACCGTGGTTTTGGCAAGGCTTCGATATGTTCTGGTTTGCCATGATCATGGTGATGTTTGTGCCGGGTGTATTGGCTTATGTGTTTGGTTGGTTAGCATTCCGTTCGCGTGTAACGGGTGTTTACTTGTCGATCATCACGCAAGCATTAACCTACGCATTGCTACTGGCTTTCTTCAGAAATGAAATGGGCTTTGGTGGTAACAACGGACTGACCGACTTCAAAGACATATTAGGGTTTAACCTACAGTCAGATGAAACGCGAATAGGTTTGTTTGTCGCATCGGGTATCGCATTGATACTGGGTTACTTGAGCTGTCGTGCCATTGTTGCATCACGTTTAGGTCGTGTTGCCGTTGCGATTAGAGACTCGGAAGACCGTGTACGTTTTATCGGTTATCGTGTTGATAAAGTTAAGTTGGCTATTTTCACTTTCTCAGCAGTGCTTGCCGGTATTGCGGGTGCGTTGTATGTGCCACAAGTCGGTATCATCAATCCGGGTGAGTTCTCTCCGCTAAACTCAATCGAATTAGTGGTTTGGGTTGCTGTGGGTGGTCGTGGAACCTTATACGGTGCTGCACTAGGTGCGATCCTTGTTAACTATGCAAAGACTTACCTAACAGGTGCGCTGCCAGAAGTTTGGTTGTTCGCGCTGGGTGGTTTATTTGTTTTCGTAACGCTGTACATGCCTAAAGGTATTGTTGGCTTGATGCGTCGTCGCCAAAAGGAGATAGGGGCATGAAGCAACTAGATACTTTGCGCGAAACAATGCGCCGTGACGAAGTCTTTTCCTTCGTAAAGCCCGATGCAAATATTCAGCCGATTACCGACCGAGGCGTGATTCTCAGTCTGGAAGGCGTGAATAAGTCATTTGACGGTTTTAAAGCGATCAATGATTTGAACATGGCGATTGATGCAGGCGAGTTGCGCTGCATCATCGGGCCGAATGGTGCGGGTAAAACCACCATGATGGATATCATCACGGGTAAAACTGTGCCTGATACAGGTCGTGTTCGTTTTGGTCAAACCATGAACTTGCTAGGCATGAGCGAACCTGAAATTGCCCAAGCAGGTATTGGTCGTAAGTTTCAAAAACCAACGGTATTTGAAGCACTGACGGTTGCGGAAAACCTTGAGTTAGCGATGCAGGGAGATAAGTCAGTCTGGTCGACCTTCCGCGCTAAGCTCAGTGGCAGCCAGCAAGACTACTTGGGTGAGGTGCTTGAAACGATTGGTTTGCAAGATGGTGCAAAGGGTCGTTCTGGCTCTTTGTCTCATGGACAAAAGCAGTGGTTAGAAATTGGTATGTTGCTGATGCAGCGTCCGCATGTCTTGCTGGTCGATGAGCCAGCGGCTGGTATGACTCACCAAGAAATGGATAAAACCACCGAGCTACTAACATCGCTCGCGGGTGATCATACGGTGGTTGTCGTTGAGCACGATATGGACTTTGTTCGCTCGATCGCACAGCGAGTCACGGTATTGCACCAAGGTCATGTATTGGCTGAAGGCTCGATGGATGATGTTCAGCAAGATCAACGCGTTATAGAGGTGTATCTCGGTGAGTGATAGTCTACTAAAAATCAGTGGTTTAAATCAGTATTACGGTGAAAGCCATACACTTTGGGATCTTGCTTTAGAAGTTCCTAAAGGTAAATGTACCTGCTTAATGGGACGTAACGGCGTGGGTAAAACCACGCTGCTTCAATCTATTATGGGCTTGCTGCCGACTGAGTCTGGGCAAATGGTATTTGATGACGCTCGTATCGAAGGTGTGCGTGCTGAAGAGCGTGCCTCATTGGGAATAGGTTATGTGCCGCAAGGTCGTCAAATATTCTCACTGATGACCGTGCAAGAGAACCTTGAAATAGGGTTGCTGGCGCGTACTGATGGTGTGAAACAAGTGCCAGAATTCGTGTACGACTTGTTTCCTGTATTGAAGGATATGCTCAAGCGTCGTGGTGGTGATTTGTCAGGTGGTCAGCAGCAGCAGTTAGCGATTGCACGTGCTTTGATGATTGATCCGAAGATGTTGATATTGGACGAGCCGACTGAGGGTATTCAGCCGAATATCGTACGTCAGATTGGAGACATTATTACTCAGTTGAATGAGGAGCTTGGTTTGACTGTTTTGCTGGTTGAGCAGAAGCTGCCATTTGCGAGACGGGTTGCGGATACGTTTTGTATTATTGATCGTGGTAGGTCTGTGGCGCAGGGTGAGATTGCTGGGCTGAATGATGGGTTGATTGAGAAGTATTTGACGGTTTAAATTTTAATTCTACTCAGTATCATCAAATAGTCTGGGTTGGCGAATTATTGTAATGATATTGTAAGTACCGTATAGTTTTTGATGACTGTTACTTCAAAAGCCATGAATAGGCTTGTTTTTATCAGTATAAAGTCTGTATCAGAAGAGTAATGTCTATGAGGTTTAAGAGTGGCTGAAACTAAAAATATCGGTGAAATGGCAGCTATATTAGCCAGAAAAATATTGCCAAAGCTATATTGGGAGGAAGTTCAAGGCCCTGCTGATACTAGTTGGCCTTGTGAGAAGCCTGAGCATAAAAAGAAAGATCACCCAACTGATGCAGTTTATCGTTTTATTCATCCGTATACAGGTCGAGAAAACTACATCATTTTTGATTTTAAAAGTATGGCGTCAGATAGTATTCAGCCTACGAATATTGTTAGCTCTTTAAAGAGCATGGCGTTGACCTTAGACTGCTCAAAAGTGAGTGAAACATGGAATAGGCGCTACGCGGGTGATGCAAGTCATGACAATATTGGTGGATTATTGGTTTATAACAGAGATGATGCTTATAAGCGTGATTTAGCAAGGCATGTTGAAGGCAAGCTGTTTGATAGTTTTCCAGAACAGTGGCCTCAGGTCACTAAGCGCCAAGAAATTATTATTATAGACCCTGAAACGATTACTTTTTTGAATAGCATGTACTCAGATTTAGCTGAGTTAGAGAGCGAAAAGCAAATCCCTGATATGAGTAAAAGAGGTTTTTTTCATCCTAATAAAATCCTCAATGATAATGAAAGGTTATTAGCGCCTCTTGACTACTATGAAACTCCGTTACTTCCAGACCAAATAGACTCAAATATAATTTTTCGGTGTTACTACTCTGAAAGTGAGAAGTTTGACTTTTTGGTGTATTACCGAGACAAAGGGGAAAGTCATGAAGAGTTTATGTATCTTTTTGATCAGTTGATTAGTTATCAAATTGTCAGCCAAGCAAATACTATTCAAATCAGGGCATATGATCCTGTTGATGATGCTTTCCCTTTATTTAAAAGAGCTAAAGAGTTATTTGCAGCTTACTCTTCTCATGATGACTTTATTGTAGAATTGATGATGGAAAGACTTGATATGATTACATTTACGTCTTTTGATAAAAAGGTGCCTAAGTTCTATGAGGTTGAAGTGGGAATGCCAAAATGAGGAAAAAGGCTAGTTATTTTTACCCGATGCCTGTTGATATTAAAGATGCTTTGCTTTCCAGTGCAGGACAATACTCTTTGGCTAAATTACATCGTATTGCGGTCGTTAAAGGCTTGATGCTTTCGCCTGAGTTGTCTCGAAAAGAACTTTGCGAGCGGATATCACTCCTTCCTTTTTCTTATAAGGAGTTTTGTGCGTTATCTGATTCATTGTTATCAAGTAAAAGAACGGCGAAAACAGAAACTACAAAATTAAACTCATCAATCACAGAAGAAGATGTTGAGTTGGGAGCAGAAGTACTGAAAAGTTTGCCTAATCACAGCATTAAAATAACAAGGCATCAAGGTTCTAGGATTCAAATCAGAGCGGAATATACCGAGTTTGATCATAAGCATACTCGATTAAAGCAGAGAGTGGAGAGAGAGGCAGTAGTAAATATTATTCGTGGGAAGGATAATAAGCTAGTAATCAATGGCCCAGACACTGAGCATACTAGGATGATGGTTAATCTTATGGTTAACCAAATAAAAACTGAAACCAGTAAAAACCCTGAGCCTGAACGTATAGACCTTTCTTCATATAATACTCGTGAAGTAAATAAGTTCTTTCTAGAGTTTACAAAGAGCACTACAGGTCTCCAGTTTAAGAAAGCTGTTGATATTAAATTAAAAAAGGCAGAGCTAAGTTTAGGAGATGAAGAAGAGGAAGAAGAGGAGGCTAAAAAGGTAGGGGCTGAACTATTAGGGAATATTAAAAGTGCTTCTTTGTCTGGTGATACTGTACTTTCATCACCTCAAGTTCAAGAGTTTATAAACAGTGGAGAGTATTATATTGTTAGTCTTCGCTGGGAGACAAAGCCAGTAGCAATAGAAAACGCTAGACCTAAAGAAAAGATAACATCTGTAAATGCTATACTTTTGGTGGAAATTAAAGCTTCTCCAAGTAGTACACGTAAAAACTTCAGCTATGATGTGCTCAGGTATAAGCCTGAGAAAGTTAGTTCCTTTGAGTATCGTAAAGGCTTTATGAGCATTAGTAGTGATCATAAAGCAAAATATAAAACGATGTTAGGCGAAAAAGCCTACGAGCTTTTCGCGAGGTTGAAAAAATCAGATGAGGAATCAGTGGTATAAAGTTGTATGGAACCTTCCTTTTGATGAATTAAGAGAGGGGCTGTTAAGTAACGCCTATTCTGAGTCTGAAGGGCAGGGCTTTTTCATTGATACTGCCTTTCCACAGGGTTGTATCACTGGGCGCTACGCGACTAAAAAAATAGTGACTGAGCAGTCACTATCACCTCAAGGCTTTTTAAGTGATTATGAACGCTTCATATATGCAACCTATCACTTTGAAATAAATACAAGTAATAAGTTATCTCTACTGGTTTATGATTCACCTAGGGGGGTCTCCGAGCTCGGCTCTGCACTTGCAGATGTTACAAGTCAGCGAGTAACTTTCTATGATGCTAAAGTTGATTTGAAGTCATGGGTTTCTCAGCTTAAATCAAAGTTAAGTGATTTTAGTTTGAGAAGAGTTGATGCTGTTCAGGTAGGATTTGGCGAAAGTGCCTCAGCGACCGTTACGCTTAGAGGTGGAGGGGATCTTATTTCTATACTTGAGAGTAGGTCCGATGGCGGGAAAATTACGAAAGTAGAATTCACGTTTAGGTCTGATAAGGGTTTACACAAGGCAACTATAAACAACAGGTGTGGCTTTTTTTGTAGTGATAAGTATGGCGAAGAGTATCTAAAGCCTATTTTGCTTGAGCAACTATGTTTGCTTCTAGCTTAGAGAGTGTAATTTTAGTTGTACTTAGTTACGCGTATTTCGATCATACTCACATACTTGCCAGTAGTTTTTCAGAAAATATTGATATCCTGAAAACCTCCTATGACCGTGGTTCTTGAAAAGAGTTATTGAATAAGCGCTCAATATCTCGTTGTCCATGTAACACACGAATAATATCAATGGTTTGATCATCCGATAGATAAAAGACCAGATACGTTGAGAGTTTTTTCAGTGGAAACATCTTCATACCAGATAACGCAGCAGAGTGATATTCTCGTTTTATACCGATCTTGGGGTTCTCAGTGAGTAGGACAAAGCATTGCTGAAGGTCTTTCACAAAGCCTTGAGCTGCGGGGATGCTGGACTCAGCAAGGTAGTCGACGATCTCATCAATGTCATCAGAGGCTACTGGTCGGATGTATAGGTTTAACATTTAGCTTAACTTACTTGCGCGTTTATTAAGGCGCTCCCAAAAAGTATTGTCTACGGGTGTAGATGGTTCAGAACTCAGTCCTATTAAAAGTGCTTGCTCAAGCTTTTCCTCAGCGGCTCGTTGTTTATCTGCACGGATCAACGCTCGAATATAATCACTAGGATTGCTGTAGTCTGAGCTTTTAGCGCGCTGTTGAACGAAATCTTTTAAGTTGTCTGGTAGTGAAACATTCATAGTTGCCATGACTTAACTCCTAGTTTAATGAGACTAGACTACCATTTTGGCAAACTTTGTCAATTTGTGGTGATCAGCGTTTTATGGCTATCGGGTTTTTATAGTAATACAGGTTACTATGATGAAATTCTACGGTCGTGAAACTACACTCATAGCACGCAGGGTATTGGAATAGTTGGTAGTGTTTCTATGTTTGCTCCACCTCAAACCCAATCACATTCCGAGAGTCTTTACTAAACTCCACTCCAACCATATAAATTGGCTGCTTTAAAGCGCGGTACTTATCCGCATAACCCTTATCTTTAATCTGCTGCAATGCATTCCCATCAGGTGCTAGTTCAACCACCTTAAATTCAAATATGTACACTTGGCTGTTAAACTTCAGTGTCATGTCAATACGGCCTACATTCGTACAGTCTTCAACCGTGACATCTAGCCCCAGCGCAGCAAAGTATGAGTAAAAAACACTAGCGTAAAAGCCTTCGTAGTTTTGAATCTTATTATTCGAATACCAGTGGTGCGGAATGCTAGCAAAAAAGCTATGAAACAGTTGCTTCAGTCCGTCAAAGTCATTTTCCAGCAGCAATGTATACAAGCTCATACGTTGCGTGACTTGTGTTTCTGTATTCTGAACTAAGTACTGGAGCAGGCTATTATTTAAGCTTTGGTAGACTTCTTTGTTTGGGTAGCCTAGTCGATAAAAACGGTTTCCACCTAAGTCTGTTGAGTCTTTGATGGTGAGGTAGCCAGTTTGAAACATAACTGCTTCGATAGGCATGTTTTCAAGGTCAAAGCTGGATAGCAAAGCGTCGTCACTGTTGCGACTAGATAAGTTGGGTGTGGGGACTTTTTGAGTGCTAATCAGGTCAATCAAAAAGGTAGGTGTGCCCGTTTCAAACCAGTAGTTTTTAAACTCTCGTCTGTCAAAAAGCTGTAACACATCAAATGGGTTATAAACACTTCCACCTAGCCAGTTATAGCCGTTGTACCACTCTTTAACTTGTTCGCGGTCTAAGCCCGTAAGCTCTGGAGCAAATATGGTATCAATATCATGGTCGGTGTAGCCACAGATAGTGGAGTAGCGAGGGTCTAGCGTAATGTCCGTTAGGTTATTTAGCCCTGAAAATAGGCTTACTTTCGAGAACTTACTAACGCCTGTGAGGAGAGTGAATTTGATGTGTGAGTCATAGTCTTTAATTGTGCTGTAAAAGCCACGTAAAAAGTCACGATTCTCTTTTGCTAGCTCAGGTGAGCTGATCGCATCTAAAATAGGCTTGTCGTATTCATCGATCAAAACCACAACGGGTAGTTTAGCTTTTGAGCTAACGTTATCCATCAAGTCTGCAAAGCGACTGCCTGCATCATCAAACTGGCGTTTCACATCGAATGTTTGCTCAAGACGTGAGAGTTGTTGATTTAGGGATTCTGCTAAGCTTTGTTGTTGGTTGTAATTCTTACGTCCAAAACTAAAGCGCAGTACAGGGTACTTAACCGACCAATCCCATTTGTCATGGATTGCTAAGCCTTCAAATAGAGCTTCATTCCCTTCGAAAATCTCTTTCAGGGTATCTAAAAATAAGCTCTTTCCAAACCGACGTGGGCGAGACAAAAAGTAGTGTTTGCCATTTTCTACCATATCAAGCGCCAACGATGTTTTATCTACATAGTAGTAGCCGCCTTGGCGTATTTCGCTAAACGTTTGTATTCCTATGGGTAGCTTTTTTCGGCTCATCGTATTGGTTTCTATGTGGTTAGTGGTTTTATTTTAGCATTGCCTTGTGTTACGAGTAGTGATTTGTTCATCGGCTCTATTTATTCTTTGATGATCAAGGTTTTCCAGAATAATAAAGAGCCTTTGTTTGGTCGTGCTGACCGTATCATATATTCTCTACGCTGAAGTTGTTTTCACGGCTATGTCGGACTCGCACAATAATGACTATGTCTTTGTCTAATCTGTAACGAATAATATATTCACCACTCCCAAACGTAAGGATCAACTCGCGATAATCAATAAGTTCTTCCACAGGCACGCCCGCACTTGGGTTGTCTTGAAGTATTTTCGCACCTTCTAAAATGCGTTTCGCGGCCCGTTGTGCAGCAACTGGATTCTTAGATTTTAGAAAGCCTCTTAGGCGCTCAACATCTTTAGCTGCCTGTGGTAACCAAGTTACTTCGTAGGGCATGATTTTTCCTGATCAGTACCCCATGACTCAAGCCAATCGGTCATTGCATCATTGCTGATGGTTTCACCTGTTTCTTGATATTCCTCCCAGCGAGCAACGGTGAGGTCATTTTCATATTGCTTGCGCTCTTCTTCTTCGATGTATCTTAATAGTGCAGCTTTAGCTAAAAAGCTTTTGGAGCGTTGAGTGCGCTCAGCTAATGCATCGAGGCGGTGTTCTAATGTTTCATCTAAGCGGATACCTAACATAGATAACTCCGTATGCTTGTTTTCAATGTTTAACAAGTGTAACACTATTGTAAGTAGAGCAATAGAAACCATGATAATCAGCAAAGTTTGTGAGGTGCTGAGTTTTTCTGTGGATGTTGATTGATAACGGCCGTTTTTCTCAAGCAGAGATGATTGACTTCGTGTTAAGTAAAAACTCTCCTTTTCTATCGGAAGGACGTCATTTACTCATCGAGGAGTTTGGTAAGGACTATGGGACGTATTTCTCGATATTGGAACTTATTGCTAGCGGTAAAACAGGGCGTGGCGAGATTGAGTCAGTTCTGGGTATCAACACGGGTGGTTATTTACAGCGCTTGAGTGAGGTTTATGATGTCAGTGACAGCTTGTAAATGCTGAGTAGTTTCATATGAAACCAAGTGATTTATTTTTCAGGTATGCAATTTGGGCGTAATATTGTATTATTGGTGTTAAATATTACGCCTAAATTGTATTGCTTATGATAAATAGAACGGTTTATAAGTTCATCCAGAAGAAATCAGCCTCGAAGTTTGGTCGCATCACGACGCTCACTGGAGCGAGGCAAACGGGAAAGACCACGCTTGTCCAAGAGGCTTTTCCTGACTTTGACTACATTTCTTTGGAAGACCCCATTACCCGGCCAGATTATGCGGCGTTGTCTGCTGTGCAATGGCATGAGCAACATCCGTTAGTTGTGTTGGATGAAGTGCAAAAGCTGCCGCAGCTTGTTGAGTCTGTAAAGGCAGTATACGACCAATTTGCAGATGCTCGTTTTGTGTTGCTTGGCTCTAGTCAAATACTTCTGCTAGAGCAAGTGAAGGAGAGTCTTGCTGGGCGTACTGCTTTGATTGAACTCTATCCGCTGACACTGCCAGAGAGACTGACTCATTCATGGGATGATGAGATTAAAGAGTCTCGGTTGGTGAGTTTTTTAAAAGACACCAATAACACTACTTACTTGCAAGGTATCCCGCAAACTAGCGAACAGTTCGCTAAAGCCTGCGTTGAGTTTGATGAGTATCTTCAATACGGGGCAATGCCTGCGATTGTTGATGATTCTTTGGAGAGTACTGAGAAGCGTGACTGGCTGCGTGATTATGTGAGCACCTACTTGCAGCGTGATATTCGCGACCTTGCCAATTTAAGGGAGCTGGAGCCTTTTGTTAGGGCACAAAAAACACTCGCATCGTTAACGTCACAGTTATTAAACACCAGTACGTTGGCAAAGCAGGCGGGTATTACTAATGTGACGGCAAAGCGTTTTATTCACTATCTTGAAGTGAGCTACCAGATTATTTTGCTGCCGCCTTGGTTTCGTAATCAAAATAAGCGTTTGTCGAAATCACCAAAAGTGCATTTTCTTGATTCTGGTATTCAGCGTATCTTGTTGTCACGCACAGGTGAGCTAACAGGAGGAGAGTTCGAAAGTGCTATTATTTCAGAGTTCTATAAGCAAATTAAAAATAATCGTTTAGAAGTTGAGTGTTATCACTTACGCACAGCAGACGGTAAAGAGGTTGATTTGCTGCTAGAGCTTGAGGCTGGGTATATTGCTATTGAAGTTAAGAAGACTAAGAATGTATCGCTATCGGATGCTAGGCATCTACGGAAGTTAGGGGATATTCTGGATAAACCGTTATTGCACTCCTTGGTGGTCTCGAACGATCCACGGGTGCAGACTTGGGATGAGGGAAGTATTACTGCACTTCCAGCGGCTTGGTTGTTTTCATAATCATAGCTCTATGATCGTTGGGAAAGTGGAAGAGCGGATTATAGTAATACAGGTTACGATAATGCGTATTACTATACTTCTTCCTCAATATTGAAAGCTTTAAGTAATTAATAATACTAAGTATTTTTTAAATAAAAGGAGGAAGTAATGGAGCGTATGGGAATGGTAATCGGGATTAAGCCTGAGAAAATTGCGGACTATAAACAGTTACATGCCGAATGCTGGCCTGAGATTTTACAGAGCTTGTCCGATGCGAATATTAAGAATTACTCCATTTTCTTGCGTGAGCCTGAAAACTTATTGTTTGGGTATTGGGAATATCATGGCAGTGATTTTGAAGCAGATATGAAATCCATTTCTGATCAAGAAGTGACTCACCGTTGGTGGGATTTGTGTACGCCTTGTCAGGAGCCACTGGAAATTAGAGGTGAAGGGGAGCACTGGGCAATGATGGAGTCAGTGTTTTATCACGATTAATTACAGTGGATGGGTCTTAAATTTTTAATGAATAAAGCTGCATTGCATTTTGGCCCCAGAGCTTTTCCTTGGCACTTTGGTCGAGGTGTTGGGTTAGGTTTTCTAGCGCGTTAGTTACTCCCGCATAATCGCTCGCAAGTAGGCATACTGGCCAGTCTGAGCCGAACATGAGTTTGTCATCACCAAATAGGGCGAGTAGCTTATTCACATAAGGCGCTAGTGTTTGTGGTGTCCAATCATCCCAGTTAGCTTCAGTAACCATCCCTGAAAGCTTGCACCACACGTTTTTTTGAGCGGCTATTTCAGTCATTAAATCAGACCAAGGTTGTAGCTCACCGCTTGCAATAGTGGGCTTTGCAATGTGATCAATAACAAATTTAACGTTTGGGTTGGCTTTTATACAGAGGATACTCGCAGGTAGCTCCCGTTCCTTAATCAATAAGTCGTAAACCAAGCCTGCCTCGCCAATTGCTGTGATGCCTCGCATCACTTCAGGTAGAGAAATCCAGTCTGGGTTATTCTCATCATGTACTTGATGACGAATGCCAACAAGGTATTCACCGCCGACCCCAGACTTTAGTGTATTAAGTTGTTGAGTAATATCGGTAGCGGTTAAATCCACCCAGCCAACAACACCTGCGACATAGTCAGTATCTACTGCTATTTTTAAGAATTCACGCGTCTCGTCAATGTCTGACACCGTTTGTACTAGCACTGTTTTATCAATGTTAGCCTTAGCAAGTAATGACTTCAGGTCTTCTGGCGAGAATGGCCGACGAATAGGTGATAGCGCATCACCGACCATCCACGGGTATGTTCGGGTGAGTGGGTCCCAAAAATGGTGGTGGGCATCTACACGTGGCATGGCGTATTCCTAATGTTAATTAATGGATAACTCATTGGCTAATGTGAGTAGCAAGTCTAGTGTTGCTTGAGGGTCGACTTCACTACTGTCTTCTAGGCGCTGCATATAAGGACAGGTTAGTACTGCAAACCCTTCGCCATAAGGTGAGCGAATAGGGACTGAGATATCTTTCATGCCGACTAACTGTTTGCTGTCGACAACCTGATGCCCTTGCGCTTTTACATCCTTGCACTGTTTATAGAAAGTCTTTTTCGCAGGTGCTTTATAGCCAGCAAGTACCGCTTCGGCAAAGAGTTCTTCTCTATGTTCATCTTCTAGAAAAGCCATCAAGCTTATGCCTGAGCTGGTTTGGAATAAATTTAGCTTAGCGCCGACTCTCAATCGAAACTCCCAGTGTCCAGGAGGGCTTGCTTGAGCCAGTACCAGTGCCGAACCTCTGTCTGGTGCAACAAGGTGAAGGGATTGCTTACTGTTGACGGCAAACTGATCCATCAACGGTGTAGTGGCACACTAAATTTGGCCACCTGATTAGAGGTGATAAACTCACTTTAACTAAGCAGGTGTAAATATGACAAAACGAACCAGACCAACCTACTCACCCGAGTTCCGCCTTGAAGTTGCTCAAGAGGTCGTCGATAAAGGGCGCAATGTTAAGGACGTCTCAGAGAGTTTAGGATTAGGAAAATCGACGGTCGATAAATGGGCAAGACAGCTTAAACAAGCGCGTAACGGTCAGCTTTCTAGCGCTGCACCACTGACCTCTGATCAACTTAAAATTCGTGAGCTTGAACGTAAAATCAAACGGTTGGAAGGCGATAACGACATCCTAAAAAAGGCTTCAGCTCTCTTGATGCAGGACTCAATCAAAGGTTTGCGCTGATCCGTCAGCAGCAAGAGAGCCACAGTGTCAGCCGTTTATGTCGAGTATTGGCGGTCAACCGAAGTAGTTACCGTTACTGGTGCAAACCATCTAAAACTGTTTCACCACAACGCCTTAAACTGATCGCGGAGCTCAAGCGCTGGTTTGGCCTAAGTGGAGGGTCAGCAGGTCAGCGAAGCTTAGTTACACTGCTTGTTAGTACTGGTTTTAACGTCAGCCGATGGTTCGTGAGCAAACTCATGAAACAAGCAG
>NZ_QGKL01000039.1:0-410000 GCF_003172895.1 Leucothrix arctica
GTCGCCAGCAACCTACTCACCGCTACGCAAAGGCAGAAAAAGTACACCTAAGCATACCAAATGTGCTTAATCGGCAGTTTCAGCCGAGCAAGCCAAATCAAGTTTGGGCGGGTGATGTCACTTATATTTGGTCGGGTTCAACTTGGTTGTATCTTGCAGTGGTCATTGATTTATATGCAAGGCGTATCGTTGGCTTTGCTACCAGTAAAAGCCCAGATAGCGAACTGACAAAAAAGGCATTAAGAATGGCCTATGAAAGCAGAAGGAAACCTAAACGTATTCTATTTCATAGTGACCAAGGCTGCCACTACACCAGTAAGGCGTACCGTCAATGCCTGTGGCATTTTGGCATGAGGCAAAGCCTTAGCCGACGAGGAAACTGTTGGGATAATTCACCCGTAGAACGGTTCTTTAGAAGCTTTAAAACCGAGTGGATGCCAAAATCAGGTTACGTTTCATTTAACGAAGGTGCTCAGGCGATTACTCAATACATTAATCAGTATTATAATCGTTACCGCCCACATGCTAACAATGGCGGGCTATCGCCAATAATGGCAGAAGAAAAATTTGGATTAACCTCTAAAGAGGTGGCCAGTTTTAGTTGACCACAACACGGTTGTGCGTGAGATACCAGACGTCTTAATGGAGGATGGCAATTACTTAAAATGAATAGCTTCATTGATAGTGAGTAACGGTCGCCTTCGACGGAGCGCACTACATACTCTCGTATCACCAAGCGTTCTAGCATGCGGTAAATTTCACTAGGACTGCGTCCCATTTCTTTGACTATCTCACCTCTTGTTAGTCCAGCAGGTTGCTGTGCTAACAGTTCAAGAATGTCTAAGCCCTTATCTAGCGCGGGTGCTCGGTAAGCAGATTTACTGTCGGTGGTGCTCATTGTCTTTTCTTCAATAGTTTTTCGGCGACCATAATTTAGCATATCTCTTATTGTCTTGTCGTAGCCGTATTTAATCATATACAGATTTTTTATTCATATACGAATTATTGTTTGCATGAATTTATCATATATGGATATACTGTTCACATACAAATAATTGTTGTTACATAGGAGGCTTGTCATTTTACGTTTACAGGGAAAAACCATATTGGTTACGGCTGCTGGCCAAGGCATTGGTCGAGCAAGTGCTATTGCATTAGCTACCGAAGGTGCGAAAGTTATCGCGACAGACCTTTCTAGTGAGTTGATCAATACTTTAAGTCAGGACTATCCACAGATAGTTACCCATACATTAGATGTGACAGATAAGGCTGCGATCGCTAGCTTGGCTGAACAGTATCCAGAATTAGATGGCCTCTTTAATGTCGCTGGCTTTGTGCATGAAGGAACCATCATGGATGCTTCTAGTGACGACTGGGACTTCAGTTTCAATCTGAATGTGAAGTCGATGTATATGATGGTTCAGGCATTCATGCCCGCATTACAAAAGCAAGCAGCCAAAAATGGAACGGCATCAATACTGAATATGTCTTCTATGGCTTCTTCAATTAAAGGCTTTCCGAAGCGCACACTTTACGGTGCGACGAAGGCGGCAGTGCTTGGTTTAACTAAAGCGATTGCGGTTGACTTTGTGGTTGAAGGTATTCGTTGTAATGCTTTATGTCCTGGGACTGTTGATACGCCTTCGTTACGTGGCCGAATTAATAGTGCTGCAGACCCCGTGCAGGCTGAGAAAGATTTCATTAGCCGACAGCCGATGGGTCGAGTCGCAACGGTAGAAGATATGACCCCAATGGTTGTGTACTTGTTGTCTGACGAAAGTAGCTTTGTGACAGGTCAGGGCATGTTGGTCGATGGGGGAGTGACGATATGAATTCGTCGCCGTCATTGGTCGATATGTCTGGTATTGAAAAGCGTTTTCCGGGCGTACACGCGCTTAAAAACGTCTCTTTCAATCTGCGGGCTGGCGAAGTTCATGCTCTGATGGGGGAGAACGGTGCAGGAAAGTCGACGCTGATGAAAATCCTTTCAGGGGTATACCTGCGTGACTCTGGTGTCGTGCGTTTGGATGGTAAGGAAGTTACTTTTGCAGAGCCGAAAAAAGCACAAGATGCAGGTGTTGGCATTATTCATCAAGAGCTGAGTCTGATGAATGACTTAACGGCGGCACAGAATATTTTTATTGGCCGTGAGCCTCGCTTCGGCTTTGGGCGTTTAGATGAAAAAGCTCTAAACCGTCAAGCGAGTGAGATTTTCGCATCGATGAATCTGGATCTTGATCCACGGGTATGTGTGGGTGAGTTAAGTATTGCGCGCCAACAGATGGTTGAAATCGCCAAGGCATTATCCTATCGCTCTCGTGTATTAATCATGGACGAGCCTACGGCTGCCTTGAACGATACTGAGATTGATGAGTTGTTTGTAATCATTCGACGCTTGCAAAAAGAGAACGTAGGGATCATCTACATCAGTCATAAAATGGATGAGCTGAAACGCATATCTGATCGTGTCACGATTATGCGTGATGGTGAAAATGTTGACACGGTGGATGCGAAGGCAACACCTGTGAGTGACATCATTGCAATGATGGTTGGGCGAGCCTTGATCGATAGTGATGTAGAAATACCAGATACCTCTGAAGGGACGCCTGCACTTGAAGTTCGTGGTTTGACTCGTGGAAGAGAGATTGTCGATGTTGGTTTTACGGTACAAAAAGGCGAGATTTTAGGATTCGCTGGGCTAATGGGCGCTGGCCGAACTGAGGTTGCTAGGGCGATTTTTGGTGCTGATCCGCGAGATGCGGGTGAGGTTTTGGTACACGGTAAAAGCGTTGATATCCAAAGTCCAGCAGATGCGGTGGCATCGGGTATCGGTTACTTATCTGAGGATCGAAAGCACTTCGGTCTGGCCATCGGTATGGATATCCGAGCCAATGTTGCTATGGCTTCATTAGAAAACTATACCTCTAAAATGGGCAAGTTGGATGAGGCTGCTATCGGCTTAGTGACGCGAGAATATATCGATAAATTGGATATACGCACACCATCTGATCAGCAAGAAGTACGGCTGTTGTCTGGTGGTAATCAACAGAAAGTAGTTATCGCTAAGTGGTTATTACGTGATTGCGAAATCTTGATTTTTGACGAGCCTACTCGGGGTATAGATATCGGAGCTAAGGCTGAAATATACAAACTTTTAAACCGTTTGGCAGCACAGGGACGGGCAATCATTGTTATTTCCTCTGAGTTGCCAGAAATATTACGGGTTTCGCACCGGATAGCGGTGATGTCTGAAGGCAGACTCACGGGAATACTACCCGGCGGTGCTAACACGACTCAGGAAGCAATTATGCATCTGGCAACTAAGCGCGAAACCGTTAGTGAATCTTTGGGAGCAACTGCATGACCTCGACCGATATTAGTAACCAGCCGTCTTTATTGAGACGCTTGATTAGCGGTGACGCACAGCAAAAGTTACTTGCCTTTGCCAGTTTGGTTTTGTTGTTGATTGGTTTCAGCATAGCATCGCCCAACTTTATGCAGGTCTCGAATATTATCGCGATTTTGCAAGCATCCAGCGTCAATGGCGTATTAGCGATTGCGGCAACATTGGTGATTATTACCGGAGGTATTGACCTCTCGGTTGGCACCATGATGACTTTTTGTGCGGTGATTGCAGGTGTAGTTCTAACCTATGCTGGCTTACCACTTCCTTTCGGTATTTTAGCAGCGATTTTGGCAGGGGCATTTTGCGGTCTTTGTTCAGGCACACTGGTCGCCAAACTCAAAATCCCTCCGTTTATTGCCACCTTAGGCATGATGCTAATCCTTAAAGGACTTTCGTTAGTTATTTCAGGTACAAGACCGATTTATTTCAACGAGACGGCAGGGTTTGATCTGATCTCCCGTGGTTCGATTATTGGTTATTTTTTCCCATCATTACCTATTCCGAATGGTGTGCTGATTCTGTTTCTTGTGGCCATTAGTGTGTCTTATATTTTGAGTCGTACGGTACTAGGGCGGTATTGCTTTGCATTAGGGAGTAATGAGGAGTCAGTGCGCTTGTCAGGCGTAAATACCGACCGCTGGAAAATGGCAATTTATGCCTTATCTGGCGCTATTGTGGGTATCGGTGGTTTGTTGATTGCTTCGCGACTCAACTCTGCACAGCCGGCCTTGGGTTTAGGTTATGAATTAGAGGCAATAGCGGCGGTCGTGATTGGTGGCACATCCCTATCAGGTGGTCGCGGAACGATTTTAGGTACTTTGATTGGTGCGCTGATTATGGCGGTCTTGATCAATGGTTTACGCATCTTGTCAGTGGCGCAGGAATGGCAAACCGTGGTGACGGGAGTGATTATTATTTTAGCAGTGTATGCCGACATGATGCGACGCAGAAAGTCGGGCTAAGTTTGTTAAGTTTTAAAGTGGCGAGGTTTCAGGTTTAGAAAGTAGCTTTATCAATTCTATTTAGAGGACGGAGAATGAACATGTTAAACAGAAGAACATTTGTTTCAACGATCGTAGGTCTTGCATTAGTGGCTAGTGCACCGTTTGCGTTAGCAGACGATAAAAAGATGTACATACCTTTGATATCAAAGGGTTTCCAACATCAGTTTTGGCAGGCTGTTAAATCTGGTGCAGATCAGGCCGCTGAAGAGTTTGGTGTAGACATTACCTTTGAAGGTCCAGATAACGAAACGATGGTTGATCGACAAATCGATATGTTGTCAGCAGGACTTGCGAAAAAACCAGCGGCGATTGGTTTTGCTGCATTAGACAGTCAAGCAGCTATTCCACTGCTCAAACAAGCGAAGAAAGCCGGTATTCCTATTGTTGCATTTGACAGTGGTGTTGAGAGTGACATTCCTGTGAGTACTGCAACGACTAACAATGTTGCGGCTGCGGCACTGGCTGCAGACAAAATGTCTGAATTGATTGGTGGTAAAGGCAAGGTTGCGATTGTTGCGCATGATCAAACTAGTCGCACAGGTATTGATCGTCGTGATGGCTTTATGAACCGTATGAAAGAAAAACATCCTGGTATAGAGGTAGTTTCAGTTCAATACGGCGCAGGTGATCAACTTCAGTCTACAGAAATTTCGAAGTCAATTTTGACAGCGTATCCCGACCTGAAAGGTATGTTTGGTACTAATGAAGGTTCGGCTATTGGTGTTGTAAATGGCGCACGTGAAAGTGCTAGAAAAGGATTAATTATCATTGGTTATGACAGTGGCGCAGCACAGAAAAAAGCTATTATGGATGGTTTGATGGCTGGTGCGATTACTCAAAATCCAGTGGGTATCGGTTATGAAACAGTGAAAGCTGCGGTGATGTCGGCTCGAGGTGAAAAGGTTGAGTTGTTGATCGATACAGGTTTTTATTACTACGACGCGAAGACAATAAACGATCCTAAAATCGCAGCAGTATTATACGATTAAAGGTTGAAGTGCCTTGCCCTTTAGCGATAAGGGGCGGGGGCTTATTTTTATTACAAATATCACACTGAACACGAAACTAAAAATACTATGAAATTATTACGTTATGGCTCTGCAGGTTCGGAGAAACCAGGTTTATTGGATGATAACGGTCATGTCCGTGACCTGTCAGGAGTAATTCCTGACCTTGCTGGTAATGTACTTGAGGCCGATAGCCTGAAGAAAATAGCAGCACTTGATATATCGCAATTACCTGTTGTTGAAGGTGTGCCGCAAGATACTTTGCGCTTAGGCCCATGTGTTGGTGGGATAGGGAAGTTTATTTGTATCGGTTTGAATTATGCCGATCATGCTGCTGAGGCAGGCATGGATATTCCACCCGAGCCGGTCATTTTTAATAAATGGACATCAGCAGTTGTTGGTCCAAATGATGATGTAGTGATTCCTCGTGGTTCAGAAAAAACGGACTGGGAAGTAGAGTTGGCTATCGTCATAGGGACTGGCGGAAGTTATATCTCAGAAGCTGATGCGTTAAAGCATGTTGCAGGTTATTGCCTAGTTAATGATGTGAGTGAGCGTGAGTATCAAATCGAGCGTTCAGGGACGTGGGATAAAGGTAAAGGTTGCGATACTTTCGGACCAACAGGGCCTTGGTTGGTAACACAAGACGAAATTGCAGATGTGGATGATCTAGCGATGTGGTGTGAGATTGATGGACGTCGTTATCAAAATGGTTCGACCGCAACGATGGTCTACAAAGTGGCCTACCTTGTTTCATATTGTTCACAATTTATGTCCTTGCAAGCAGGTGACATTATTTCTACGGGTACACCACCGGGTGTTGGTATGGGGCAAACACCGCCCATTTATCTAAAAGGGGGTGAAGTGATGACGTTGGGTATTACTGGTCTTGGCGAGCAACGTCAGCATGTTAAGCGTGCGGATGAACTGAATGGATCTTGAACTTAAAAATAAAGTGATTGTGGTTACTGGTGGCGGATCAGGTATCGGCGCAGCGGTCACTACAGGTGTGGCGCAGGAAGGTGGGATACCCGTTGTATTGTCTCGCGACTTTCCAGAGCCAGAGTTTTGGGCAGAGGTGTTGTCATTAAGCCCCGATGCGCATGCCATTGTTTTAGAGCTGTCAGATGACGACGCTTGCGCTAGAGCGATAGCGGAGGTGGTTATTAAATACGGCCATATTGATGGGCTGGTTAACAATGCGGGAGTGAATGATAGTGTGGGTCTGGATGCTGGGCCAAAGGCCTTTCGGAAGTCACTTGAAAGTAACTTAATACATTATTACACACTGGCATCATTTTGCTCGTCACACCTTGCTGCTACTCAAGGCAGTATTGTTAATGTGTCTTCCAAAACAGCACTAACTGGGCAGGGTAATACCTCAGGTTATTGTGCGGCAAAGGGTGCGCAGCTTGCGTTAACCAGAGAGTGGGCGGTGGCATTGGCTCCTCAAGGGGTTCGGGTAAATGCGGTAGCGCCTGCTGAAGTGATGACACCTTTATATGAGCGTTGGTTAGAGACTTTTGATCAACCTGAAGTGCAATTAGCTGAAATTGAAAAGCGTATACCTCTTGGTCAGCGAATGACGACGCCTGCAGAGATGGCCGATACCATTTTATTTCTGCTGTCTGCTCGGGCTAGCCATACGACTGGGCAATGGCTGTTTCCAGATGGTGGCTACACACACCTTGATCGCGCAATTGGCAGATGACTGCTGTACTAAAAATGAAAATGATTAACTTGGAACTGTCACTATGAGCACAGAGCAAACATCCGTCCAATTGCATGAAAATGACAATGTTAGAGTGGCTATTGCTACCTTAATTAAAGGTATTTCTAGTTCTGTTGAGACGCCAGTCTCTACAATCCCCTTGGGACATAAGTTTGCTAGTGCTGAAATTAAGACTGATGAGCCTATCATTAAGTACAACCAAATTATTGGATTTGCTTCTGAGCATATTGCCAAAGGTGATCACGTTCATACACATAATTGTCAGTTTCGAGGAGACTTTGAGCGCGACTCCGCGTCAGGTTCTAAGTCTACGCCTACACAATTTTTTGCAGCAGATCAACGCGCTACGTTTATGGGGTTTAAACGTGCTAACGGTAAGGTCGGGACACGCAACTATTTGGCGGTAATGACGACGGTGAATTGTTCAGCGACTGTTGCGAAAATGGTGGCTAAGCACTTTGAAGATGATGCCCTTGATGACTACCCCAATATTGATGGTGTGGTCGCTTTTGCTCATTCAACAGGGTGTGGCATGGGGATGGAGGGGGATGGCTACGATAACTTCCAGCGTATTCTACATGGTTATGCGACCCATCCTAATTTTGCGGGTGTTTTGATGATTGGTTTGGGCTGCGAGACGGCTCAGATTAGTGACTTGAAGAAGAATTATAGTCTTGCGGATGATGCAGGGTTTCAATCTATGACTATTCAGGGTGTCGGCGGCACGCGTAAAGCGGTTGCCGAGGGGATTAAGCGATTAGAGCAGATGCTGCCCGCAGCCAATGCTTGCATACGGGAAAAGGTTTCGGCTGAGCATTTAACGTTGGCGCTTCAATGTGGTGGCTCAGATGGCTACTCAGGCATCACAGCGAATCCAGCGTTAGGTGCTGCAGCTGATTTATTGGTGAGGCATGGTGGAACAGCGATATTGGCTGAAACACCTGAAATTTATGGGGCGGAGCACTTACTCACGGAGCGAGCGAATACACAGGAAGTCGCTGATAAATTAATGGAGCGGATTCGTTGGTGGGAGCACTACACGCGAATTAATAATGGCTCGATTGATAATAATCCATCACCCGGTAATAAGGCGGGTGGGCTAACAACTATTCTGGAAAAGTCTCTTGGTGCTGTTGCAAAAGGCGGAACAACTGACCTGATGCAAGTGTTGAAATATGCAGAGCCAGTGACAGAGAAGGGGTTTGTTTTTATGGATAGCCCAGGTTATGACCCCGTGTCAGTGACGGGTGAGGTGGCTTCAGGCGCAACAGTGGTTTGTTTTACAACGGGACGAGGTTCAGTGTTTGGATACAAGCCTTCGCCGAGTATTAAATTAGCGACCAACTCTCAGCTTTACGAGCACATGTCTGAGGATATGGATATTAATTGTGGTGAGGTGTTGAGTGCAGGTGTGTCGATTGATGAAATGGGTGAGCGGATTTTTCAATTGATTCTTAAGGTCGCGTCAGGTCAGCCTTCTAAGAGTGAGGCGCTTGGCTTTGGAGATAATGAGTTCAATCCTTGGATGATCGGAACGGTGATGTAGTAGCGGGCAAGTAAAGTGATTTATTAATCTATTTTGGTGCGTAAATTTACTTTTGGTTTTTTATGGTGCGAAAAAACTACATACTTAACAGCTTTGCTTGCTAATCAACGGTATCTTTTCTTTGGCTTATTTCTTGCATAAAATAACAAGAAGTCTAAACCAAACAAGGATAGCGATTAGTGTCAGCAGTACCTTTAGAAACAATAGAGCCATCCTCAGGTTGGAAAGCCAAGCTTGAGTTGGGCTATGTTGCACGTGAAACACGCACTGTCTTAGCGCACCGCAGTCGTCGTGGGCCATTAGCTGTCCAACGTGCTTTCTACCCTGAAGGTGCGGTTTGTCATTCCTATATCTTGCACCCGCCCGGTGGTGTTGTTGGTGGCGACGAATTACTTATCAATGTATCTGTCGATAAAGATGCTCAAGCACTGCTAACTACTCCAGGCGCAACAAAATTCTATCGTTCATTAGGCGACAAAGCCCATCAAGTTCAGCGTTTTACAATTGCTGAAAACGCCTGTTTGGAGTGGCTACCACAAGAAACAATTTTCTTCCCCGGTGCAAATGCAGGGCTTAGCACGCAGATTCAGCTACACGCTCTGTCTCGCTACATCGGCTGGGAAGTACATTGTTTAGGTCGTCCAACCAATAACGAACGATTCGAGTCTGGCCAAGTGTTGTTCTCAACGGACATCACACGAGATGACAAGCCGCTATACAAAGAGCGCTTATTTATCAATGGCCTTGGTGACTTAGACGCGTTAGCAGGCTTAAACGGCTATCCCGTTACTGCAACCCTAATCGCACTGCCTGCAACCGACGAAGTTTTACAGCTAGTTCGACAACACTGCCAAAACTTTACTGAGCAACATAAAGCCGACGGCTTTGCAGGCGCTACCTTATTAAATGATGTGTTAGTGGTCCGTTACTTAGGTAACAGTACCGAGCTAGCACATCGACTATTTAGAAATATTTGGCTGAGTATTCGGCCGTTTGTGAATGGCCTTGACGCTGTTTCACCTCGAATTTGGTCCACCTAGGAGGAGCCATGGAATTAACACCTCGCGAAAAAGATAAATTAATGTTGTTTACGGCAGGGCTATTAGCTGAGCGTCGTTTGGCTAGAGGCGTAAAGCTGAACTACCCTGAGTCGATTGCGTTCATTAGTGCTGCTATTTTGGAAGGCGCGCGTGACGGTAAAAGCGTTGCTGAGCTAATGGATTTCGGCCGCACCTTGTTAACGGTGGATGATGTGATGGATGGCATTCCAGAGATGATTCACGATGTGCAAGTTGAGGCGACATTCCCAGACGGTACCAAGTTGGTGACTGTTCACGATCCCATTGTATAAGGTAGGTGACGCATGAAACCGGGTGAAATTATTATAGGTGATGGCGGTGATATCGTCATTAACGAAGGCCGCGACAAGGTGACTGTTTCCGTGGCGAATATGGGTGATCGACCGATTCAAGTCGGCTCTCATTATCATTTTTATGAAACCAATACTGCATTGCAGTTTGACCGTGAAGCCACAAAAGGCTTCCGTTTGGATATTGCTGCAGGTACAGCAGTGCGTTTTGAGCCGGGTCAAACACGTGAAGTGACCTTGGTGAATTACGTAGGCTCTCGTGAGGTTTATGGCTTCAGAGGTGATGTGATGGGGTCGTTGGATAAAGGACACAATCATGAGTGATTCTATGAACAAGATAGATCGACGCGCTTATGCAGAAATGTACGGCCCAACTACCGGTGACCGCGTGCGCTTAGGCGACACAGAGCTGTTCATCGAAGTTGAAAAAGACTACACAACTTACGGCGACGAAGTGAAGTTCGGTGGCGGTAAAGTTATTCGTGACGGCATGGGGCAGAGTCAACGCCCGGATGCTGAGGTTGCGGATTTGGTCATTACCAATGCCTTGATCCTAGATCATTGGGGTGTGGTGAAAGCGGATATCGGCATCAAGCACGGTCGTATTGTTGCGATTGGTAAAGCGGGAAACCCTGATATACAAGACGATGTGAATATCATCGTTGGACCAGGAACTGAGGCGATTGCAGGTGAAGGTTCGATCATTACCGCGGGTGGTGTGGATTCTCATATTCACTTTATTTGCCCGCAACAGGTAGACGAAGCGCTGAGTTCAGGTGTCACCACTATGTTAGGTGGTGGAACAGGCCCTGCGACAGGAACCAACGCAACCACCTGCACACCCGGTATTTGGAATATGCACCGCATGTTGCAAGCCGCTGACTCGTTACCAATGAACATCGGTTTCTTGGGTAAGGGTAACGCGAGTTTGCCGCAAGGTTTGAACGAGCAGGTTGAAGCGGGCGCAATGGGTTTGAAGCTTCATGAAGACTGGGGAACAACGCCAGCTTCGATTGATAACTGCCTAACGGTTGCCGACAACTACGATATTCAGGTAGCGATTCATACTGATACGCTGAATGAGTCGGGTTTTGTTGAAGACACGATGGCGGCGTTTAAAGGCCGTACTATCCACACTTACCACACGGAAGGTGCAGGTGGTGGACATGCGCCAGACATTATTCGTGCCTGTGGTGAAGATAATGTGTTGCCGTCCTCAACCAATCCAACACGTCCATATACGGTAAACACGGTTGATGAGCATTTGGATATGTTGATGGTTTGCCATCACCTTGACCCAAGTATTGCCGAAGATGTGGCGTTTGCTGAGTCTCGTATTCGTCGTGAAACCATTGCCGCGGAAGACATCCTGCATGACTTAGGTGCATTCTCAATGATTGCCTCTGACTCGCAAGCAATGGGCCGTGTCGGTGAAGTGATTACTCGCACATGGCAAACCGCGCACAAAATGAAAGTGCAGCGTGGCAGTTTGGAAGGTGATCCATCCACACATGATAATGCGCGTGCGAAGCGCTATATCGCGAAGTACACTATTAACCCTGCGATTACTCACGGTATCTCACATGAAGTAGGTTCGGTGGAAGTCGGTAAATTAGCTGATTTGGTGATGTGGAAACCTGCATTCTTTGCAACCAAACCAAGCCTAATTATTAAAGGTGGAATGATTGCGTCGGCACCGATGGGTGATCCGAATGCATCTATTCCAACGCCTCAGCCAGTTCACTACCGTCCAATGTTTGGTGCGTTAGGTGCTGCGATGCATGCGACGCGTATGACCTTTATGTCGCAGGCGTCTATTGATAAAAAAGTACCTGAGATGTTGGATTTGAAAAGTATGATCGGTGCGGTCAAAGGCTGCCGAAACATCAAAAAAGCTGACATGATTTTGAATGATTATCAGCCGACGATTGAAGTTGATTCACAGACCTATGAAGTGAAAGCGGATGGTGTGCTGTTAACTTGTGAGCCTGCCGAGATTTTGCCGCTTGCACAACGCTACTTCTTGTTCTGATGATTAGACTTACTACAAAACTAACGCCAGAGATGGCGAGTGAAACCGTTGCTCAAGCGAGTGTTGTTTTGCCTTTGGATCTACGCATTAAAACTCGTCAGCGCGTGACTTTAGAGTCAGGTGAGGATGCAGGGATTTTTCTAGAGAAGGGCGCAATCTTGCGTGGTGGTGAGAAGCTACAGTCAGAAGATGGCTTGGTCGTTGAGATCATTGCGGCAAATGAAAATGTGTCTAGCGTTTATGTGGATGATGCGTTGGCGCTGGCTAAGGCGGCTTATCACTTAGGTAATCGTCACATTCCATTGCAAATCGATACGGGTGTTTTACGCTACCAGCATGACCATGTGTTGGATGAGATGGTGAAAGGCTTTGGTTTAACGGTAACAGTTGAGCAAGCGCCTTTCGAACCTGAAGGTGGTGCTTATAAGAGTGGCTCACATGCCCATGGTAGTCACTCTCATGGCGCGCACAGTCACGGTGATGGAGAGCACTCACATTGACCGAGGTTAGCTCAGTACCGGCAGCGCCAGAGGTGTCAGTGTCTTTGATGCGTCTAATGCAGTTAACTAGTCCTAGTTTGCCTGTTGGCGCGTTTGCTTACTCGCAAGGTTTAGAGTCAGCAGTTGAAATAGGGTTGTTAACTGACTTGGCCTCTTCTCGGTTGTGGATTAAAAACATCATGTCGCAAGGTTTGGCGCGTTTAGATGTGCCGATCTTTTACCGCTTATACCGCGCATGGCAGGCGTTAGATGAGGCAGAGCTAAGGTCACTCAACGCCCAAATATTCGCTCAACGTGAGACTAGTGAGTTACAAGCAGAAGATGCTCACATGGGCGGTGCGTTATCGCGCTTGTTAATTGACTTAGGTATGACTGAAGCTGCATTGTGGCAGCGCTCGGAGCAACTGAGTTTCACAACGATGTTTGCATTAGCAGCAGTGAAGTGGGATATCGAGATCAATCAAGCGGCAACCGGTTTACTCTGGTCATGGTTAGAAAACCAAGTCGCCGCAGCAATCAAATTAGTACCCCTCGGGCAAACCGATGGGCAGCGATTAATTGGGCAATTATTAGAGGATATTCCTGCGCTATTAGTAATGGCACAGCAACTACCCGACGATGAAATAGGCTCATGCCTACCCATGCTAGCTATTTTAAGTGCGCAGCATGAAACCCAATATTCGCGATTATTCCGTTCTTAAGAGAGAAGATTATGGCAGACAGTAAGTTCCTTCGTGTCGGTGTTGGTGGTCCAGTTGGATCAGGTAAAACAGCACTGTTGACGCAGTTATGTAAAGAGATGAAAGACCACTATGAAATGGCGGTCGTGACAAACGATATCTATACCCGTGAAGACGCCGAGTTCCTATTGCGTAATAAGGCCATGGATGCTGACCGTATTGTAGGTGTAGAGACGGGTGGTTGCCCGCACACAGCCATTCGTGAAGATGCGTCGATCAACCTTGCAGCGGTTGAAGGCTTGCAGGTGAAATTCCCAATGCTGGACTTTGTTATCATAGAGAGTGGTGGTGATAACTTGAGTGCAACGTTTAGCCCTGAGTTATCAGACCTCACTATTTATGTGATTGACGTCGCGGCGGGCGATAAGATCCCTCGTAAGGGTGGCCCAGGCATTACTAAGTCAGACTTGTTGGTAATTAATAAGACGGATCTTGCACCAATGGTTGGCGCGTCACTTGAAGTGATGGATACCGATACTAAGCGCATGCGTGGTGATAAGCCTTATGTGTTTACGAACTTGAAAACAGGTGATGGTGTACAGACGATTATTGATTTCATCATTCATAAAGGAATGTTGGACGCGAAAGTTTAGTTATAGCCGTCTGGTTTGTAGCTTAGTTACAAAAACTAAACTCAGCGTTGATATATTATAGATTGATTGAAGTGGGTAAGATCATTAGTATTAAAAGCGTAAGATGATTTCCTCCTCCTCAATCAATTTGAGGTAGTTGACTTAAGCCACTTTGTCTTCTACCTCACTTTGGTTTTTTAATCTCTTCCAGTAAGTCCGCTCAATACCTCAATACCTCAATACATTTCCTGACATACAAATATCTAAGTTTTAGCTCGTCCATAAGCAAAACTTTAATACTTCCTATACGCTTCATTTTTATGACTGATGACATGCGCATTTTTAGCAACGTGATACAAAGAGGCTAATTTGAAGTCATGCATGAATCAATTTTAAATATGTTACGGACAGGTGCTGGCTTACAAGAGTAGCAATACAAGGTGTCTAAGATATTTAGAAAGGGTGATTGAAATATGTGTGTTGGATGTGATTGCAGCTTTTCAACAATAACGGTTTGAAATATAAAAACTAAACACAGAGATAAAATATTATTGTTTGAAGGTCGTGATGAGTATCACTAATATGAAAGGTGTAAGATGATTTTCTCTTCCTCAGTCCAATTGAGGTAGATGACTAAGGCCACTTTGCCCTCTACCTCGCTTCGGTTTTCTGATTTCCCCTCCCAAGGAATTCTGCGCACAATCTTATACTTTTATAGTACCAAGACAAGTTTTTTTTCTGTATCTCCCTCATCGTATAGCCTATCTCAACTGCTGTTTATTGCTGCACCCTTGTTATATATAGCTCTAGCTATATGTTAGTACGAATAAGGGTTAGAATATATAAACTGAGTGGTTAAGTTAAGTCAATTGATTAAGGGCGGCTGAATAGCTAATATCTAACCCGTAAGATGATTTCCTCCTCCTCAATCAATTTGAGGTAGTCGACTTAAGCCACTTTGTCTTCTACCTCACTTTGGTTTTTTAATTCCCCTCCCAAGAATACTCTAGCAAAACTTAGACTGTCTCAGTCATATATAAGTATCCGCTTTTCTCTCAAGTTTAGATCTCGTACCACTCAGCCCATCTAGTTTATACATCGCATTTTGTAGTTAGACTTCAGTCTAAAGCTATCCACGCATAGTATTGTCTATTTTTTATAAGGGTGACAAGACTAGATAGTCTTGGATAGTGAAAGTAGTTAAACGAGATAGTATGAGGAGTTTAGTGCAGAAGAGATGTAGAAAAGCGTTATAAATAAGATGGGTCTATAGGTAAGAGTTTCTCAACGAATTTGTGTTGCGATTATAAAAACTAAACACAGTGTTGATATATTGTCGTTTGATGAACGTGATGAATACCACTAATATAGAAGGCGTAAGATGATTTCCTCCTCCTCAATCAAATTGAGGTAGATAGCTTAAGCCACTTTGCCATCTACCTCACTTTGGTTTTTTGATTTCCCCTCCCAAGGAATTCTGCGCACAATCTTATACTTTTCCAGTATCAAGACAAGCTGTTTCTTTTTCTCTCGCTCTCTCCTGTACATATACTCAAATCTTAATCTGGCGTTCAGCCTTGTAATTACTGCCTTAGGCATTATTGGTTTAGTTTTTTAGGGTTAGAATTAATAAACTGAAAGGTGAGATTAAGTCAATTGATGAGAGGTGTATGAATCGTTAATATCTAACCCGTAAGATGATTTCCTCCTCCTCAACCAAATTGAGGTAGCTGACTTAAGCCACTTTGTCTCCTACCTCACTTTGGTTTTTTAATGTCTGTAATATTTGTATCTCCTTTCGTATGATCCAAGACGTTTCATCTTAAGTCTCACCAAAGTCTCACCAAAGACTCACCCCTTCAGTTCCTCTTGTTCAAAACCCCATAGGTTGCATTAGTCGTGCGAATGGTAATTCTTGTTAGACTCCGCGCGTTATTTTCTGTAATTTAGTCGCGATACGCTTTCTCTTACACCCAAAGTCTGGAAACCACCTAATGACAAGCAAAACAAAGCCAAACAGCAAGCAAGCGAACGAAAAAATTACTTTCAATGTTGATCAAAAGCATAAATATGACTTGATCGTTATTGGTAGTGGCCCTGGAGGACGTCGAGCGGCAATTCAGGGTGCTGAGTTAGGTAAACGTGTGTTGGTTATTGAAAAAGGTCAAAAGGTTGGAGGCGTGTCAGTGCATACTGGAACAATTCCTAGTAAAACGATGCGTGAGACAGTGCTTAATTTGTCAGGGATGCGCGAGCGTGAGTTTTACGGACATAGTTATCGTGTAAAAGAAGATATTTCTGCTGCCGACATTTTTGAGCGATTAAATAAAACGCTTCATCACGAAGTCGAAATTCAAGAAATGCAGCTCAATCGTAATCGCATAGAGACTATTTATGGCTTAGCGAGTTTCGCTGATGCTCATCATATAAATATTCATACTGAATTGGGTGATGGTCCTTGTGTTCGTGGTGAAATCATTGTGATCGCGGTAGGGACTAAACCATACAGACCCGATTACGTTCCATTCAACGGTGAAACAGTTGTAGATAGCGATGAACTGTTGAGTATGAAAAAAATCCCAAGTTCACTGGCTGTTGTTGGAGCGGGTGTTATTGGTCTTGAGTATGCGACTATTTTTAGTGCGCTAGATGTGGCGGTTACTTTGATCGATCCACGGACTAAGATTTTGGACTTTGTGGATCGCGAGGTCATGCAATACACGGTAAACCAATTGCGTGATAGTGGTGTAACTTTCCGTCTAGGTCATAAAGTAGAGAAGATAGAGAAGGATCCTGTGAGTGGCCGTCACTTGTGCTACTTAAATAGCGGTCGAATGGTTACTGCTGAAGTGGTGTTGTTTGCGGCTGGTCGAGTTGGAACTACCGATCGCTTAGGTTTAGAAAACTGTGGTTTGGACGTCGATGACCGTGGTCGCATAAAAGTTAATGAGAATTTTCAAACAGCGATCGAAAACATTTATGCAGTTGGTGATGTTATTGGTTTCCCAAGTCTTGCCTCTACCTCGATGGAACAAGGTCGCGTAGCGGTTTGCCGAGCTTACAACCAACCGATGAATGACATGTCACAATTTTTCCCATACGGGATTTATTCTGTGCCAGAGATTTCAATGGTAGGAATGACGGAAGAAGACGTTCAGAAACGTAATATTCCTTATGAGGTCGGTGTTGCCCGTTTCCGTGAGACAGCTCGTGGGCAAATCATGGGACTAAGAACAGGTTTAATGAAGTGTATTTACTCTATAAAGACTCAGCGTTTGCTAGGTGTGCATATAGTAGGTGAAGGTGCGACTGAGCTAGTTCACATTGGACAGTCAGTAATGGCGCACAAAGGGAAGCTAAGCTTCTTTATTGATAATACCTTTAACTATCCAACACTTGCAGAAGCATACAAAATTGCAGCGTTGGATGCTGCAAGTCGTATGCCGCCCGGTTCTGAAGGCTAAATTTGAGTAGTTGAACAGGCAGGGCAGTTGGGGTTTTTAGTAAGCTTCATTCTCTGCCACTCTAGGTGTTGAGCGTCCAGTAATAGTAGTCTCCCTACAAGTGCTGGGCGCCCTAAAAGCACGTTGATAGTTTCTTGTGCTTGCATCGTCCCAATAATGCCAACTACTGGTGCAACTACGCCTTCCATTGAGCAACTTGCGCTTTCTACGCCCGTGTCAGGGTATAAGCAATTGTAACAAGGGCTATTTTTATCACTTGAATCAAAGGTTGTAACTTGACCTTCTTGGCGAATAGCCGCCCCAGATACCAAAGGCTTCTGTGCTTTTATGCAGGCTCGGTTTAATTCAAAGCGGCTAGGGAAATTATCAGTACAGTCGACGACGACGTCTGCGCGTCTGACTTGCTCTAAGAGTTCATTATCACTTAATTCATGATCAATCGTCGTGATATTAGTTTGTGGGCTGAGCGACTTAATGAACGCTTTTGCAGAATCAACTTTGAGCTGCCCCACAGTTTGCTCAGTGTGAATAACTTGTCTCTGTAGGTTTGAGCTTTCGACAACATCAAAGTCACTTAGGGTTAGATGCCCAACACCAGCCGCCGCAAGGTACATTGCAACAGGCGAACCGAGTCCACCCATTCCTATAATAAGTACATTGGCGTCTAATAGTTTTTGCTGACCAACTTCAGTAATAGCAGGTAGTCGGATTTGTCGATCGTATCGCGCCCGTTGCTCAGGGGTCATTTGTTAGCTTCCTCTGCCATATTACTCATTCTCAAACGCCATTCGTTCGATTAATGCAAATAATATCATAGGCTGGAGCGTTTGGAGGAGGGAGTAGATAGGTGAGTAGTGTTTATTCCGGCTAGTGAAACGAAAGAAGGGCAGCGAAAAGCTGCCCTTCTTTATCAACGAAAATAATCTAACTTTATTTGCCAATCCACAATGTCAGTGAGCCATGGCTAGAGGTGTGTCGAGAAGTCTTGTTGTGATGACGAGACTGCTTCTGGTGGCGAGCCTGGCGGTACTCGTGGTTGCTCGTGTACGACTTGATTCGCTTGTAAGCGCTTTTTAATCGTTTCTCAAGCGTATTGCGTTCCCACTTTTTTAGGCCGCCTCGGCGATACTTATGCTCAAGGTTCGCTACTTCCTTTTGTTCCTGGAGAAGTCTTTTTTCTTCGTAGCGTGTTAGCGAGCGGTTTTTAACGCCGTTGCTAATTAGCCGTGCTTGTAGAGCCTGAGCTTTGTTTACGCTAAACACGGGCTTAGTCGGTTTATGGTAGCGATTGTGATCTCGGTCGTTATGACTTTGATGAGCACTTGCCTGCATTGACAGAATTAGTCCAAGTGCAGCAACTCCAGTTGTTATGATTTTTTTCAACATTCTATGTCTCCTTTTTATAAAAGTAGTGCGTCCTTCTATTAGTTAAAGCGCGAACCGGAGAGTAGGAGGGTCATCTTTTATTATTTATATAGCTTGAAGAAGGTTGGTTTGTGGTGTGAATTACAAATAACAACAACTGTTGCTGAATTGGTACAGTTTGTACGGTGCTTATGTAAAGGAATGTAAATAATTATTTTACATATATAATAGTTAGCAACTATCTCTGTGTTCAATAGTTTTTTAAACGTTTTTTGGCTTTTTATTAGTTATTTTTAGGTTAAATTTGTATTTATTGATGATATTTTGTTTTAAGTAATTTCAAATATGTAAAAATTTGTTGCGTCAGGGCAACAAAGTGGTTAATCTAGCATATAAGTTATATGTTACTTACGGGGTTACAGTGGCGTAACTTCGGTATTTTTAAAAAGGGTAGGAAACATCAAAATGAAATTAACAACACTAGCAATCGCTATTGCAGCGGCTTCACTTTCTTTTTCAGCACAGGCTGCTGATATCAAGTTTGGTGGTGATTTTCACGTCGGTTACAAAAGTAGTTTCGGTGACAACAACGGTAAGCACCTTCAGGACGAAGGCTCTGAGCTGTGGATGAATATTAGTGAGAAAGCTGGTGGTCTTACGTATTTCGCTCACGTTGAGTTAGAGTTTGACGGTGGTATCTACGGCGATGACGGCGATAACAACGATGGCGATGAGAGCGACGATATTGAAATTGATGAACTTCAAGTTGGAGTTCAAGGAAAATTCGGTAAAGTTATCTTTGGTGATATCGAAAATGCTTGTGATAAGCTAGAAGTAGGTGGTGACTGGAATGAGTTCTACGCTGCGAGTGATAGCCGAGGCGATTGTGGTGGTGATCACGAAGGTACAATTCTTTACACTAAAAAAATTGGTAAGGCAGAGGTAGGTATTTCTCATAACACAGATACTGATGAGAATTCTGCTGCTGTACGTTACAAAGCTAACAAGAACTTAAGTGTTGCTCTTGGTTATATCCAAAGAAAAGGCGACTTAGATAATATCGTTTCTGCATCAATTACTGCACAGAAAGGTAAGTTTGGCCTTAAAGCTCGTGTAAATGATAACGAGACTAGCTCAAATGGTGATACTGGATACAGCGTTTTTGCTGCTTACAGTCTTACTAAAGTTGACCTAATCAACATCGGTACTGACAACGACGATAGAGTTTCTTTGGGTTACAACCGTAAGCTTTCTAAGAACTCTAAGTTGTTCATCGAAGGCGTTAAGCAAGGTAGTGGAGATATTGAGCATGCTGTAGGTGTTCAATACAAGTTCTAATATGACTTGCTAATTTGATCTTAAAAAGGGATGGCCTCGCGGCCATCCCTTTTTTTTTGCCCTAATTTTAGTGTTATTTGTATGAAGTAATTAGTGGTAAAAACCTCGAATTAACGGTGGTTTGTGGTGTTTTTGTCTTTCATTTTAGAGCGTGCGCTGTTGTTTTTTGATATAAATGTTGTTGCTTTTTCCCAACAGGTATAATAATGTTCTCCCAAGACGTAAGTTTTACGAGGTATGTACGTCATATTTCGAATAAATATAAAGTATGTAAATCTAAAGGGAATAGAAATGAAATTAAGCATAATCGCAATCGCAATCGCAGCAGCTTCAATGACTGGTGCAGCACAAGCTGAACTTAAAGTTAGCGGTGACGTTACAGTAAGTTACCAAGAAGATGGTACTGGTGGTTCGTCTTCTTTTGATGGTGCTGGTACTGAAGTAATCTTTGATGCTTCTCAAAAAGTAGGTAACTTAACAGTTTTTGGTTCTGCTACTGCTAACATCGGTGGAACTGGTTCTACTGTAACAGCTGATGATGTATTTCTTGGTCTAAAGGGTGCTTTTGGTACTGTTAAGATCGGTGATACAGACAACGGTTGTGATACTGTAGACACTGGTTGGGTTGCAGATGATGTATTCATCTCTCACGATTCAGGCGGATGTGCAGGTTCAGATACAAGCAACGTTACTTACTCAAACACTCGTGGCGCTATGACTTACGCTGCTTCTGTAAGCCCAGAAGACTCTGCTGACAACTTTGCTGTTGGTATCAAAGGTAAGATGGGTCCTGTTACGGCTAGTTTTGGTTATGAGAATGGCGACTTAGATGGTGATGCAACTACTTCTGATGTAGATAATGTTGTATTGGGTCTATCTGGAAACTACGGCCCGGTTGCTGTAGGTGTTCGCATGAATCAAATGGATGGCGGCGATACAGACTTCGGTTATACTGCTCAATATGCTGCAGGCGCTAACAAGTTCTATGCTGGTTTCGGTGATGTGACTGATCAGGATTCTAAGTACCTAGGTTACAACCGTTCAATTGGCAAAAATACTATTGCTGTAATTGAGTGGACGGACAAAGATAAGCTTGTTGATAATCAAGTAGCTGTTGGTCTTAAGCACAGCTTCTAATATTGTTCTATACAATATGAAGAACAAAAAAGGACAGCTTAGGCTGTCCTTTTTTGTTGATGGATGAAGTGAGTTTCCATCATGAATAGTTCTAATCACTAGTTATTTTTTTACCTTACTCTTTCGTCTATGACAGTAGAGGTTGAGGTATAAGGTAGTCGATAATATCGTGTAAACGTATCCATAGCCTGAAGTAATGGATTATCTTCATTTCTATCTAGAGGTTTGAAGATTAACTCAGATAAATCTAAACCTATCCCAAAGCGTAATTCAGTTTTAGCTTCTGGAAACTCATCTTTTTCTGAGCTTTTGAAGCCTTCAGTGTGGTAACCAAGTTGTAGTTCAAAGTACTTTAAAGGCGTTGTTTTTAGTCTCTGAAACCCACCAAGTTTAAGTGCTGCCACATAGGTATATGCTGAGTAGTTAGTTATTGGATGGTTATTGTTTGAATCAGTAGGCTCGTATTCGACCCGAAGATCAAGCTTGTCATCCAGTCCAGGTACTGTGTTCTTTAGATAAGAAACCCCAATACCCGCAGTGTTCATGATTAAGTCTTCGTACGAAAAGCCGTGATCATCAGAGTAGCCATCAAAAATTTCTACACCAAACATAATAGCACTCGAAAATAGTGCACTCTTTCTCGCAGCGGCTAACTTATTGTCAGTTTTTTGGTTGAGTCTTTTATTAAAAAGTTCGTTGATGAGGTATGAGGAGTACATATGCCCAAGTTTATCTGCACCTGCACTACCAGTATCTAGACCAAACCATCCTTCATCATTAAATTTAAATGAGTTACTAGTATCCCAGTTCCAGCTGTCTACACCTAAGTAGATTGCACCCGCGGTAATTAGACCAACTTCCCACTTTATTGCACTTGCTGCTTCAGCAGTAGTCAGTGTGTCTGCTGCGTGAGCAATATTGGCACTGCTGCTAATTGTTAAAAAAAGTGCTGAGGATAAAACGAAACGTTTCATTGAAAAGGCTTCCCTGAAGTTGGCAAATAAGTCGTATTAACTCCCTAAAGAGTATATGTCGCATATTAACCCAAAAATTTGTCGCATACTTCTAAAAGACAAAATTCATGTGTGCTTTGGCCTGTTATGTGTGGTTTTAATTTTGATTTAAGTTTTCGATATATAGTAATTATTTATTTGAGTAATTTCATAGTGGGGTGTATCCCCCTTTATCTATTGTTCTCTACCACTTACAGGTGGGCAGGGAGAGTCAGCTAGGCTAGAGCTGCTAGGATCTAAATTATTAATTTAAAACATATCTAGATGAAGGTTGTTGGGCTCAATAATGAAAATATATAAATGTCTACTCGCGCTTGTTGTCGCTGGCTTGCCTGTAATAACAGTTTATGCAGAGGATGGGCCTTGGCCTACGTCCGTCGAAGATAATGTTACGTTAACTGCTGATCAACGCGTTTATTTACCGGTATTGGATAACGATATTGGTGTTGAACTCGTATTATTTGATGTAAATACAACGACAGCTAAGCTTGGCAGTGTTGAAATGGGTACAGATAAAACAGGTGTTTACTATCAGTCTGCGAATGGTTTTACCGGTGAAGATTCTTTCTGGTATGCATTTGAAGATAACTTAGGTCGAACGAATGCTGCAAAGGTAATTGTTACTGTATTAGAGCCTACACCAGTGGATCCGCCTGAAGAGGTAGAAGACTTGTATCTTGGTTGGCCTGTTGCGACGCCCGATAATATTACTGCACTACAAGACGAAACAATTACTATCGCTGTGTTAGAAAATGATAATGGTCTTGAATTAGGTTTAACCGATGTCAATGAAGTGACCGTTAGTAATGGTTCAGCAGCAATTATAGAAGATAAAATTGAGTACACTCCCTATCAAGGTTTTATTGGTGAAGACTCTTTTTGGTATCAGTTTACTGATGCAAGAGGGCGAGCTAATAGCACACAGGTTAGAATAACGGTTAGCGAAGAAGATGCTGTAGTTCCTCCAGTCGAGCCGCCAACGCCCGAAGTTCCAGAACCAGAAGTTACCTTTAGTAATGTAGAGATGCACTACAACTTGTTGCAGGCTCAGTCACAAATTTTTGGTGAGACTGGCGGAAACTATTTCATGTCTTTAGCCGAGCCTGCTACCTCAGGAAGCACTAGTTTGTTATTGGGAGGTGATTACGAAATTAAAGATGGTCAGCTAATAACGTACTTATCAACTGATGGCGAATACTACACTTTAGCAACTGATACTTTAGATGGTAGGGTGCTGAGTTTGAAGCAGCCGTTGCCGGCTGATACGGCTGATAATATCTGGAATTTCTATGATAATGCTGCTCATCCAAATTGGTACGGATATTTGTCTGTTGCCGACTTTGCTGTGCGAGAGTTGAGCGTAGATGTTCTTAATTCAGGTAAGCACCTTATGTTGGGTGATAGTTGGTTTCAAAGTGGTGGTATAGAGCAGCGTTTAAAAGAAAGGCTACCCGATGCTGAAATTAGTAATAAAGGAGTCGGTGGTAGAACCGCAGGTGAAATCTTAGCTGCATTTGATACCGATATTGAAGGACAGTCTCCTGACTTTGTTTGGTTGATTGCAGGAACGAATGATTATTTCCAAGATGTTAGTCTGGAAATGTACACAGAAAACATGCGGTCTATCATTGAAAAAATAAATGACAGTGGTGCGAAAGCAATTGTTATTGATAGCTCAGTTGCACCGAAAATGCACGGTAGTGATGTATTAACCGAACTGTCTCATGAGTACTCAAATGCAGTAGAAAGCTTATTGGTATCGGAAAATTAATCGTTGACTGTAGTTTGCAGGAATTGATGTGCTATGCTAAGTCTAGATTTTGGGATAATATATTAAGATAATGAAAAAGTTACTTACCTACAGCTGTGCTGCTCTTTTACTGCCAACCCTCGTGTTAGCGGAAGAAAAGCCCGTGGAAACACGAATTAACAAAGTGCGTGTGGGTGGTTCACTTAGTTTTAATTATGACAGACCTATCTTCAAGGGCATCAATTCAACGACAGGTTATAGCTTAGTACCAAGACTTAGCTTAGGTCCTGTTAGAGATGATGAAAAAAACGGTAAAGCGGGTAATGGCTTTGTTGGTCCTTTAAAATTCATGCTTAAACCACGTTTTGGCTTCTTCAAGCAGGGTTACGATGCAAGTGACTCAGTAATGCTGGACGGCATGAAAGATCGTGATTCATCATTTAATCTAGGCCTTAAGTTCCAAACTAGAACACCTGTCGGTACTTTTGTGCTTGAAGGCGGTTATGATGTTATTGGCAAGCATGATGGTTTTGAAGGTAGTCTACTGTATACAAATCGTATACCGCTTGGAGCATCTCGCCTACGACTTTATCCTGAGGTGGGTGTTTATTACTGGAGTAAGCGTGTTTCTGACTACTACTACGGTGTGAATCTTGGTGAAGTATCTGTTGGTCTTGATCGTGATGCTTATGACTTAAATAGTACAACCAATTACTTCCTAGGTTATAGAGTGGAGTATCCTTTAACTAAGAAGTGGGGACTAACTCATTCACTACGCTCTACTTGGTATGATGACGCAATCACAGATTCACCTATCGTTGAAGATGACGCGGATAATGATGTTAGAGCGACGTTTGGTTTAACGTACGATTTCTAAATGAATATTTATAAAAAAGCCCGTTACTATGTAAGTAGTAACGGGCTTTTTTATGCGTAGAGTTTTTTCCGTTGGTAAGTCAATTACCAACGTTATTTTATAGTTTAAAATCCCACATCAAAAATGACTCTTCTGAAATACTTTGCTCGATAAGTTCAATCAAAGGGTGAGCGCGAAGACTCAAGCCAACAGATTTTGTTGTTTCTTCCTCTTCGTCTATCTCTTCTTGTTCATCATTGTTTAAATTATTCAACTCTATGAGCGCACTTTTCAGCGTTGATAGCGCCAGTGGTAAATCTTCAGCGCTGATGGCACTTGGCACAGCATTTCTACGCCCCATTAATTTGATTAAGTCAGTAGCGACCTCTTCAAACATATCGACCGTTCCACCACTTTTATTTGTAAAAACAACTAACATAACGATCTCCTAGCATAGGATTGAAATTATTTAGCCCACGTATCTCGTAAGCTGATGACTCGATTATAGACCAATTTTTCTGGTGCGCTATAGCGAGAGTCTTGAATGAAATAACCTTCACGCTCGAACTGAAAGCGTGACTCAGGATCTGACGCTGCTAAGCTTTTTTCGCCTTTACAGCCACTAAGGATTGCCAAGCTATCAGGGTTTAGTGACAACATATAGTCTTTTCCACCAGCGTCAGGTGAGGCATCATTAAACAAGCGATCATACAAACGTACTTCACAATCAACGTTATCTGTAGCATCAACCCAGTGGATTACACCTTTTGGTTTAATGTCATCTGCCGGGTTTTTGCCGATGGTATCTTCGATGATTCTAGCGCGTACTTCGATGATATTACCTGCTTCATCTTTCACCGCTTCATCTGCTTCAATCACATAAGCATTACGTAGGCGAACACGTTTTCCAATAACTAGGCGTTTATATTTTTTGTTGGCTTCTTCGCGAAAATCATCCTGATCTATCAGTAACTCACGAGAAAAGGGTAGATCACGAGATCCAAGGTCGTCACGGCTAGGGTGTCCTGGAGCAGTCATTACTTCCTTTTTATCGTCAGGATAATTAGTCAGAGTGACCTTTAAAGGGTGCAGTACACACATAGCACGGGCAGCATTTGTATTAAGATCTTCGCGAATAGCAAATTCCAGCATGCCGACATCAACAACACCTTCGTTGCGTGAAACACCCGTTTTATCAATAAATTCACGAATAGACTCAGGTGTATAACCACGACGACGCATGCCCGAAACTGTAGGCATACGCGGGTCATTCCATCCATCAACCACATTTTCGTCAACAAGCTGCTTAAGTTTACGCTTACTTGTAATCGTGTAGTTCACGTTTAAGCGTGAGAACTCATACTGCGTAGGTGTTGAAGGAACAGGTAAGTTCTCGATAAACCAATTATATAACGGGCGATGCTCTTCGAACTCAAGTGTACAAATTGAGTGAGTAACTCCTTCGATTGCATCACCTTGACCGTGTGCAAAGTCATAAGAAGGGTAGATACACCACTTATCACCCGTTTGGTGATGAGTGGCTTTTTTGATGCGATAAATAATTGGATCACGCAAGTGCATATTTGGTGAAGCCATATCGATTTTCACGCGGAGTGAACAAGCGCCTTCATCAAAATCTCCAGCACGCATTTTTTCAAATAATGCTAAGTTTTCCTCAACACTGCGCTCACGAAAAGGACTGTTTGTACCCGCTTCTTTAACTGTGCCGCGATACTCACGTGCTTGTTCTTTATCTAAGTCGCAAACGTACGCTTTACCTTCTTTAATTAGGTGTAGCGCCCATTCATGGATTTGATCGAAATAGTCAGAGGTGAACTTAATGTTGCCATCCCACTTAAAGCCTAACCACTCAACATCAGCTTTGATCGAATCAACGTACTCGATATCTTCTTTTTCAGGGTTAGTATCATCAAAACGTAAGTTACATTGACCACCAAATGTTTCTGCAATGCCGAAGTTTAGGCAAATAGATTTGGCGTGACCGATATGAAGGTAGCCATTTGGTTCAGGAGGAAAGCGTGTTTGAACGGCTTGTACTTTATTAGAGTCCAAGTCTTCCTTAACGATTTTCTCAACAAAGTTTAGTGGTCTAGTGCTGTTTGTCATGATTATAAGTTCTGTTATGTGATGGTTTAGCACGCTATTACACGTGAGCAGCAAAGGAAAGATTATACAGGCGCAAAGTGTATTTACGCCACATAGGCCAGCGGCAATGTATAAGTATTTTAATGATTAATACTTATACGCAAGTTAATGGGGTATTTAAAGTTTTCAAAGTAAGTAATTATGGGCATCAATGTTGTTGTGGTTTTAGATACAATGAGCCAATTCCTTTTTTTGAGCGATGAATATGTTGCCTTTGTTACGACAAGAACTAGAGTGTTTTTTTGCGGGTCTGTCATTTTATACGCGTATACCAACGCCAGCATGGGTTAAATACAAACCTGAAAATCTGAACAAGTCTAGGAAATATCTCGCGCTAATAGGTGTTTTTGTAGGGTCAGTGGGAGCATTGGTACTCCTATCACTATCATTTGTTTTACCGAGTTCGGTCAGTATCTTACTGTCAATGGTCGCAACGGTTTATATAACGGGTGCATTCCATGAAGATGGTTTTGCAGACAGTTGCGATGGTTTTGGTGGCGGTTGGGAGAAGGCACAAGTACTTTCGATTATGAAGGACAGCCGCATGGGGAGTTATGGGGTAGTGGGGCTATTACTGCTCTTTGGTCTCAAATTTTTGGTGCTTTGGGAGTTGTTTCAAGTAAATCTAAGTCTGGTGCTTATCACATTAGTGTTAGCGCATGCAGTGAGTCGCCTAATGGCGTCGGTTGTCATGCAGTACTTCGCATACGTTTCTCATATTGAAACAAGTAAGTCGCACCAAGTAGCATCATTGCGTTTATCAAATAAGAATATGCTGTTAAGTGCGTTGCCTATTTTTATAATATTGGCTTTTTCATTGGATTGGCGCTATTTCGTAGCCTTATTAATGTCGTTATTAGTTGCCGGTGTGTTGGGGCAGTACTTTAAAAAGCGAATTGGTGGTTATACAGGGGATTGCTTGGGTGCTGTTCAGCAGGTCACCGAAGTTGGCTTCTGTGTCATGGTATTGATGCTTGCTAATTAACATCAAGCCGTATTTCAGTCATATAGTTTAGATTGTCGTGTATGACATTGAATTATATCTGGTAATCCGTATTATCTGTACGTTAAGGCTGAGTGTTATTGTTAACTGATCATTGATCTGCCATTAAAGTGGAGTCGAATTGACGAGCTCAAAAGTCATTCAAAATAATGAGAATAACTTTTCAGCACTCTTGGTTAACTATCTTGATCAAAAAAATGACAATGGTGCAATGCTATTAGAATATATTGATCGTTACATTGCTCACATTTGCCGAACTCACTATGCGTTTAACTTTTCCGAGCAAGAAGATATTCGTCAAGAAATGGCAATTATTTTGCTGTGTCAGGGAGAGACGTATCGGCAGCGTTTTGCTAAACGCTTATTGTACGTGATGGTAAGAAACCAATGCCTTGACCAGTTCCGCAAACAACGACGTCATTTAACCACCTTTGTTTCACCTGCTTCTAAAGAAGACCAACAGTCAGCACCTGCTCCAACTATTTCTGATGGTGCAGATGCCGAGTTGTTTCAACATTTGAACTGTTTAGAGCGGATTTTTGGTGAAATAGGTGCGCAGCCAACAGGGGCAGAAGACGTGAAAATATACACTCAGTATGCTTTTGGTTTAAGTCATCTAGAAATATCACTCAGTGCAAACCGAAGTGTAACAGCGATAGCGAGACGACTTTCTATCTTAAGAGATCGCTTAAATAAGTTAAAGAACGACCTATGTTGAGACGTAAGCAATGAGTGAAAAAGATTCTAAGCAAACACTAATTACTAAGGAAGATGATCAAGAGTGGGCGAAGATCCTTCATGGAGAGATGACTCCTGATTCTGACAATGACACTCATAGTGAAGCGTTGTTGGTTCGCAATTATCTGATTGCTCGCGATGAAGTGGTTGCGTTGAAAGAAGTTGCTGTCGCGGATGACTTAAATGTTTTGTCTGCTGAAGAAGCTAAGGTTGTTTATCAGCAGGCGAGTAAGCAAATACACATTAGAGCGGCAACACCTTTTGATCGACTTAAGCGTGCCTTTGTTCCAGCGGCGATAGGTGCACTTTTTTTAGCGGTTGTGATTTTGGCGCTTCCCGATAAATATAAATCCTTTTTAGGTGACTCTTCAGTTGATGCTTCGCGTGCATCAGTTGCTCAGATGGCAGGTTTGGATTATTCGGGGTATAAGCCAGTGGATGGCGCTGGTGACTATCCAAATATGCTGTTGATACACAGCGGTAAGTTCACAATGGGTTGTACTACTGGGTGGGATGATACCGTAGGTTGTCGTGCTAATGAATTTCCACCGCACGAAGTAAGTGTCAAAACGTTTGAGCTTGCTCAGCATGAAGTCACCGTTAGGCAATTTGAAAAATTTGTGGATGCGACAGGCTACTTAACCTATGCGGAACAAGAGTCACGAGGGTGTGTGCATCGTGATTTGAAAGCCGAAGGGCATCCATTTGTAATGGCGCCCGAAATTAATTGGCGAAATCCTGGCTTTCCTCAAGAAGGTCAGCACCCCGTGACTTGTATCAGTTGGTCTGATGCGCAAGCTTACATTGCATGGCTGAGTGAGGAACAGGGTAGAGAGTACCGTTTGCCATCGGAGGCTGAGTGGGAGTATGCCGCGCGTGGTGGTAAAGCCTATGCTTATTTTTGGGGCGCTGAAGCGAATCCTTTATCAGCTAATTACGGTAGTGGTGATGAGGGGAGTCAGTTTACGACCGTTGTTGGTAAGTACCCAGCTAACGCATTTTCACTTCATGATATGTCTGGGAATTTATGGGAATGGGTGCAAGATTGCTGGCATAAAAAGTACGATGGTGCCCCTACAAATGGTGATGCTTGGGTTGATAACTGTAATGGCTCGGGCAAATATACTCGACGTGGTGGGGCATGGGATGCTCCGCCTCAAGGCATCCGCTCTGCGATTAGAAGCGCGGGCGCTAAAACAGATCGCAGTGTTTTTTATGGATTTAGAGTCGCTCACGATTACACCAAAAATAAAAAATAATTTACCGACCCCCTAAGGTTTTTCAATTTCATACGTTTAATAGGTAAGTCAGACGCAAATCACCGCAGAGTGAGGGTGCTAGAGAGTAATTGCTGCGGGGCTTTTACTGATGCACGAGATATACCTACCTGACTGTAATAGCCTTTATTTGTAAGGCTCTTTACTAACCCTAAACGAGTGTGAAATGTCATGTTACAGTCTCAGAAATCACCATCTTACGATCAGTTCGATAACGCTTCATTACTGCTAGTTGATATGGTGGCGCCAACCAATAAATTGCGTCGCTTAGCAAGACTAATCAATTGGAAGTTATTGAATGATTCATTCTCTAACAGTTTTCAGTCAACCCATTCACCATCGTCACGCATGGTATTTTCCTTGCTATACCTTCAGGCGAAAGAGAATGTTTCTTACGAAGAATTAGTAGAGCGCTGGGCCGTCACTCCAGAGTGGCAATACTTCTGTGGTGAGACAACATTGAAAGATACATGTCCACTGCATTCTTCTGCGTTGAGTATTTGGAGTCGTGAATTAGGCGTGAGCGGTTCTAAGCTAATGTGCGCAGCGTTGTCTCCATCATTTGCAGAGTTAAGAATTCACTAAATGATAATTGGCAAGTGTTGATGATTGATGCAGTATTAGTGCTCTACTACTGCATCAATATTTCATAGGTAACCAGCTTGCTAACATTGCGCCAACCCTACACTACATTAGCTGATGCAATAGAGTTCGAGATAGAACCTATCAAGCACTCTCGCTTCATCGCTTATGCGCAACCGGTAGATAATGACGAAGCTGCAATGGCTTTCATTGAGTCTATTCGATTGCTTGCGCCAGATGCGAGGCATCATTGCTGGGCCTACGCGCTTAGAGAAGACTCACGAGTACGCTTTAGTGATGATGGTGAACCGGGAGGCTCTGCTGGCCAACCTATGTTACGTCAAGTCCAAGGGCGAGAGCTGTTTGATCTTGCCGTGGTTGTTATTCGGTATTTCGGAGGCACAAAATTAGGTGTCGGTGGTTTGATGCGAGCTTACGGTGGTGCTGTCGGTCAGCTGCTTGATCGTGCAACACTCACCACCATTACCCCAAAACTTCCTCTCTGGCTTGAGTATGACTACTCCGACACAACTAGTGTCGATATGAGTCTAGCTACCTTTGACCTTGCAGCTTCTGAAACACTTTACGGTGAGCGGGTAAAAGCGTGTTTAATGATCGCTGATGAAGACGTTGTTAATATCTATAAGTCACTTCAAATTCAGGTGGGTGGGCGTATTGATTTAACGCTACCTGATGAGTTGATTTAAGCTGATTCGTTACTTAAAAGTTCAGTTCTAAAAATCATTTTTCGATCTAATATTGTCAGCTGTTTGCTAAGCGCATAACATGGGGTCATTACAGACTTTGAGAGAATAATGACGTGACGACAAAGCTCAGTGTAAACCTAAATAAAATTGCCTTATTACGTAACTCACGCGGTCGAGACTATCCAAGTGTCGTCGGCTTCGCTAAGAAATTTATCGCGCTAGGTGCTCATGGAATAACGGTGCACCCTCGTGAAGATGAGCGTCATATCACACGGCAAGACGCTCGTGACTTAGCTAAGCTCTTAGAAGAGTACCCTGAAGTTGAATACAACATCGAAGGCTATCCGTCAGAAGAGTTTTTGACGTTGGTTGAAGAGTGTAATCCCGATCAAGTCACTTTAGTGCCTGACGCTGTCGACCAATTAACGTCTGATCACGGCTGGGATGTTGCATGGCACGGTGAATTGCTAATTATGGTTACCGAAAGACTTAAAAAGTCGGGTATCCGTGTCGCAGCATTTTTAGATCCAGATGTTGAGCAAGTAACGCGTGTTGCCGCAACGGGCGTTGACCGTATTGAGTTGTATACTGAAGAGTTTGCATCCAGCTACGGCACACCTCAGCAAGCTGAAGTATTAGCAAAGTATGTTGCGGCGGCTGCTCAAGCTGAGCACATGGAGCTTGAGATAAATGCAGGTCATGATCTCGATAGTGAAAACCTACCAACCTTCCTAACTATTCCCAATATATTGGAAGTATCGATTGGTCATGTGCTAACAGTCGAGTGTATTGAGCAAGGTATGGAGTCAGTCGTAGCTAAGTACCTCGACATTTGCAGCGCATCTGCTTAATAGTCGTTTGCTAATACCGAATATCCAGACGTAAGAAAGCCCGCATTTTATTTAAATAAAGTGCGGGCTTTCGAGCTAATACAGCTTACTGGTTGTTATATACCATCTCACCTTTCGGCTCAAAAGCATCAACATCCAATGGGTTATTGTTTTCTAAGTACTCTTTTAATACGTCTGCATCTACAAAGCCTGTATCTACAAAACTGTCGTGGTCAGACACTTTAGGATAGCCATCACCACCAGCAGCAGTAAAGCTTGGGAGAGAGAAACGATATTCCTTTTCTAAGTCAATTGCTTCACTACCGACTTTAACATCAGTAACCCCATCAGTAGTAACTGTCATAGAGATACCCGCAAACTGAGCGTAAGCACCTGTATCTGTCGGTTTGGTAGCCACTTCGTTTAAGTATTTAATGACGTCTTGACCAGACATCGCAACAGACGTTAACGTATTAGAGAACGGCTGAACCGTTAGCACTTCTTTATAAGTAATGTCGCCCGTTTCAATCGAAGCACGCACACCACCAGAGTTCATCACACCGAAGTCAGCTTTTGCTTTAACCATCTGAGCCGTCGCAATAATACGACCTAGGTTAGTTTGGCCAAAGCGAACTTTGTTTCGCTCACCGACCAATAACTTGTTAGTAAAGCCGACTTTAATATCTAGCGCTTCTTTACCCTTATTTAAGTATGGGCCAAGTAACTTAAGCATCTCTTTATTGTGTGCGATCTCGTTGCTAATAAATACACGCGTACTTTTTCCGTCAGCGCCTTTTACTTTTTTCTTTAAGTTAATAGGAATTAGTTTGTAAGAAACTAATGTCGCTACGCCATTTTTAAACTCAAAGTCAGCACGGCCAACATACTTACCCCATTCGTGAGCTTGTAAAATGTAAGTACCGTTTTGCTTATCTGGAGCACAGGCTTGACCCGCTTGATAGTTCTCATTACGTACGTTCTCAGACTCCATGCAAACTGGCTCTTGAGAGTGTCCGCCAATGACAGCAGTCACTGCACCTTCTGGTAAAGCACGCGCTAGCGTCACATCACCTGGCGCGTTATAACCATGCTTAGCATCGTCGTAGTGCCCCATGTGTGTTACGGCTAGCGTTATGTCTGGTTTGACTTCTTCTACTAACTCTTCTAATACGATTTTCGCTTCTTCAGCTGGCGAGCGAAACTCTACATTAGATAAAAACTCTGGGTTACCAATACGCGCAGTATCTTCAGTCGTTAGACCTAGAATCGCGATTTTGATACCTAGCTTTTCAACAACAGTATACGGCTTGTAAAGTCGCTTACCTTCGTCCTTAGAGTAAATGTTTGCCGACAAGAAAGGGAAACCTGCCCACTCTTGCTGTTTGTCTAATACGTCTAGAGAGTTATCAAACTCGTGGTTACCTAGTGCCATTGCGTCATAGCCCATCTTACGCATACCGACAAAATCTGGCTCAGCGTCTTGCAGGTCAGACTCAGGAACACCAGTATTTATGTCACCGCCAGATAGAAGTATTACTTCACCACCGTCGGCCTCGACTTGTTGGCGAATAGCATTAATCACGGTAAAACGAGCCGGCATACCATACTCGCCACGGCTATTGTGCCAAAAGCGACCGTGGTTATCATTGGTATGAAGGATAGTCAGTTTATAGGTTTTATCGTCTTGCCAGTCTTTCGCGAATAGCGGAGTAGCAATACAGCTGATTGCTACTACTGGGAGGATGAATGGATAAACTTTCATGGCGACTCCTAAAAATTAGTTGATATTGTATATTAGTCTGATTTAACAGATAAATGGAATGATTCTAGTAGAGAAATCTGATTGTCTATGGGATGAGCTTTGTTTTGAGTTATGACTGTAGTTATTTGCAAAGTAGATTCAGTCGCCCGATAATGCGCACCTTACGCTTTTTCAGGCCTTACTCAATGTCAGAGACATCAATGCAATCATTATTAGAGACGTTATCTGCGTCAACTCAAACACTTCTTAAGAATTTATCAGTGCTTCGCGACGGTGGAAATTTAGTCGTTATCAGTCATGTATCACGTAGCGAGTCTGTGGAAGCCGCTAAAGTTGCAATGGATGAGTTAGTCGCAGCAGGTTTGGCTGAGGAAAAAGAGCATACGTTTTATAAGTTTAAACCTGATTTGTTAGTCCACTTGCAACAAACAGTGAGTAAGGAGCAACAGCAAGTCTCTTTTCAACACTGGTTAGCAGCGATGGATCAATTGCTAGGTTTCTTGTACCAGCAATGTTTTGAAGATAAGACAATGGCACTTGCTTTAGCGACTCAAGAACGTGACAACTTGATGGCTTATGCCGCTGAGATGGGTCGTACAGATAACGTATCAACGGTTAATGCGGAAGGTGTCGTTGAGCTGCTTGGTCGTTGGATTACGTTACTTGAACCACAAGAGTGCCCAATTGAGCTCGCTCAAGTTAAGCAATGGCGTGGTGCTGCTGAAGAAAAGCTAGGTCCATGGGGTGCTGAGCGCTTTGCGGCGCAGAGTGAAAATATTGAAAGCATGTTGCAGCAAAACTTAGTCACTGCTGCGTTTAGTGCGGCAAAGTCTTTGTTAGAGATAGCTGAAGACGTGGGTGTTAATGCGTATAACGGTGCGATTAATGATTTAGCATTTGCCAATATTTTAGTGGCACGTGCATTGAAGGTTGGCGGCAAAGGTGAGCATGCCCTTAGCTACCTACAAGACGCTCAAAAGTTGACTGAGCCAACGGCTAAAGTTGATTCGGTTGCAGGTTTATATTTGGTTGCGAGTTTGATGGAGCAGGGCGAGTGTTTGTTTGCACAACAGCAACTAGTTCCAGCTGAGGTTACTTACTCTCAAGCGATTGAGTTAGCAGATGAGATTGGCGATAAGCAAGGTTCCGGTATTGCTCAGACACAACGTGCGTCGTTGTACTCATTGTTAGAGCGTCCAGCAGATGCTTTGCGTGGCTACGAAAGTGCATTGGATGTATTTCAGCAGCTTGATGATAAAACGTTGATAGTTAATGTGTGGCATCAAATAGCGATGCTGCACCGTGTCAGTGAAGACTTTGAAAGTGCGGTCGCAGCACTTGAAGCCGCTTTGGTGGTACTACAAGATCAAGGCAACGCGGTCGGTGCAATCAGTACATCACTTGAGCTAGGCGGTATCAGTGAAGAAATGAAGCTACCAGAAAAAGCAGCGATGTATTACCAGCAAGCGTTGGATATGGCGGCTGAGGTTGGTGATGAGTATCGTCAGGTGGTTGCAGGTAATCGTTTAGCGGACGCGTTGAGACAGCAAGGTAAATTGAAGGAAGCGCTGGCTGAGTTGGAAAAGGCGGTTGTATTAGGTCGTCAATTTGGCCACTCGGCTGAGCCATGGAAAACGTGGGATATTCTAAGTGATATCGAGAAGGGTAATAGCAACCCTAAAGGTACTTTGGCTGCGCGTCTTAAGGCCATTGAAGCTTATATCTCTTACCGTGTTGAAGGTGGAGAGAACGAAGAGGCGGATGCTAAATTGTGCGAGATGGTCGTTGAAGCGATTCGTACAAATCGTGTTGATGATGCTAAGAGCTTGTTGACTAAGTTAGCTGATAACCCGCAGTGGCAAACGGACCATAACAAAGCGTTATTATCTGTACTGGGTCAGTTCTTAGAGGGCGCTAGAGGATTGCCATTGCTAGAGAATATGGATCTACATTACCGTCATGTTGCAGAGTTGATGTTGATTCAAGATCAGTTGCCAGATAAGGCATAAGCCAAGTAAGCAATATTTAGATACAAAAAAGCCTCTATGACAGAGGCTTTTTTGTATTCAGTGTTTTCGCTCAAAAGAGCGACTGAACGATTACTTACGTTGGTTATTAAGCTGTACTAGTGCAGCCTTCGCACGTTTCAAGCCTTTCTTAGCCGCTTTGTTGAACCATATACGTGCTTGGTTAGCATCACGCTTTACGCCGAAACCGTTAGCATACATAGCGCCGACACTGTACTCACCCATTGGTAAGCCTTGTGCGGCTGCTTTTTTGTACCAGCTCATCGCTAAATTATAGTTCTTAGCTTTTACACCAACACCGTCAAGATACAAGTCACCTACCCATAGTTGAGACTCTGGTAGACCTGCTTGAGCAGCCTTGTTAAACCAGTTAAATGCTAGGCCAGGATTTTTTGCAGTCGCTTGGCCGTTAAGGTACATAAGACCTAGGTGGTGCTGACCGATAGGGTAGTTCTTTCGCGCTGACTTGTTAAACATTTGGAATGCTTGTTGTGGGTTTTTACCCGTTCCAATACCTTGTAGGTACATAACACCAAGACCGTCCATTGCTTCTGCGACGCCCTTATCTGCTGCAAACTTCATGTTTCTAAATGCAAGCTGTGGGTTTTTCTTAGTGCCTTTACCGCTAGCATGCATGAGCGCAAGTAAATAACTCGCACCTGGTTTTGCTTTAGGGTTTTGAGACGCTTTAGTTGCAAAAGCAAATGCTTTGCCAGGATTGGCTCTTACACCAATACCTTTAAAGTAACGCTCAGCTAACATCATTTGTACGCCAACCACGCCTTTGTTAGCAGCTCTTTCGTACCAGTTCATAGCAGATCCCATGTTCTTAGGAATGCCATCGCCTTTCTCGTACATTTGACCCAAAGCAATCATTGAGTCGATAAAGCCTTTTTGGCCAGCGCGTGTAAACCAAAGCGATGCTTGCTTCATATTTTTCCCAGTACCAATGCCTGATGCATATAAAACACCAAGTGTGTGCATTGCTCTAGGGTATTGTTGGCCAGCTGATTTTTGTGTCCAGCTAAAGCCTAGTTTTGGGTTCTTTTGTACGCCTTGACCGCCCAGATATAAACGACCCAAGACATACTGTCCTGCTTTGTCGCCTTTTTTAGCGAACTCAGAGGAGATGGTAAAAGCTTGCTTGTAGTTTTTAGTCTTAAGCGCTTGTTGTAGTTGAGCATTCGCGTCTGCTGCAGATGACACGCCTGACAGCATTAAACCGAATGACATAGCTAAAATAACAATAATTCTTTTCATAATAAGTTCTGTTTAGACAATGTGATTAATGGCCACAAGTGGCGGGTATGGAGAGCCTAGTCTTGAGTTTCTAACTCAGAAACACGCTTCTCTAGCGCTTCTAGTTTTTCTCTCGTACGAAGTAGGACAGCGTTTTGGACATCAAATTCCTCACGTGTCACTAAATTCATTTTACGTAAGCCACTTTCAAGGCCTGAGCGTAAGCTAGACTCTATGTCTTGCTGAGTTGCTTGGAGTGGTTCAGGGATAAGTGAGGAGAGGCGCTTAGCTAGATTGTCTAACTGGTCGATAGGGTCCATTTAAATATCCCGAGGTTTATGTAGCCTTGGTATTCTAATGGTTATAGGGGTAAGAATGAAATGAGTATTTCGTAATGTTGCTGGATATTAACGGAGCAAATGGTGTTTGCTCCGTTAATGATCAGGATATGCTTTTTTTAAAGTGTGCTCACACGTGTAAATATACGTGTTTCAGCAGTGTCGCCATCAGTGGTAACTGAGCCACCCACTTGGATCTTGTCATCAATTTTGTACATTGCTGCGATATGACCGGCAACGCCTGAAGACTCTTCAGCGGTTGAAAACAATACGTCGATACCGCCTTTTAATTCAACGGTATCGCTCATCTGGTAGCGTGCACCAAAACCAACATTCAATGTTTGTTGTGATGAGCCGTTTTCTTTACCGTGCTTAATGCCAGCACGAGAGTAGTAGTCAGTATCTTCAGAGCTAGACTTATAAGCACCGATACCAACACCTATTTCATTTGAAGTAACACCACTCGCGATATCTGTTTGTATCGTCGCGGTTAGGTAGTGGTCGTTATTGATTTCCATTGATGCGTTTGCATCAAGGCTAGTGAATGAGTCATCGTCACCTGTTGTTGATGAGACACCGACATCAAAAAAGTCATATGAAAAATTACTTTGAGCGTAAGACATAGACGGAACAAGAAGTGCAGCTGTAATCACTGCCGATAGGTATTTAGTTTTTGAGGACATGGATTGACCTTTTTTTATTGTAATTTTCTGGAGGTATAATGGCAATCATAGCGAAACTTGTTACACGAGTGCAGCGCTTTGTGGATAAAAGGCTGCACCGTACAACTGAAACTTTCTTAAGTTTTAAGCCTTGTAAGTGCGCTCAACATACTGATTAACCAAGACTTGGAACTCCTCAGCAATATTGTCACCCTTAAGTGTTACTGTTTTTTCCCCATCCTCGTAGACGGGTGCAACAGGTGTCTCACCTGTGCCGGGAAGGCTTATTCCGATATTGGCGTGCTTGCTTTCACCTGGGCCGTTTACCACGCAACCCATAACTGCTACTGACATATCTTCCACGCCTGGGTGGTTATCTTTCCAAATAGGCATTTGGTGGCGTAGGTAAGATTGAATGTCTTCAGCAAGGTGCTGGAAGTATTCGCTAGAGGTACGACCACAGCCAGGGCAGGCGACAACCTGCGGCGTAAATGAGCGTAACCCTAAGCATTGCAAAATCTCTTGGCCAACGATGACTTCTTTTTCACGAGGAGCTCCTGGCTCAGGTGTTAGGGAAATACGAATCGTGTCACCTATGCCTTCTTGCAGTAATACCGAGAGTGCCGCCGTTGAAGCGACGATCCCTTTACTACCCATACCCGCCTCAGTAAGCCCAAGGTGTAACGGATAGTCACACTGTGACGCTAGGTCTCGATAGGTATGAATAAGGCCTTGTACACCACTTAGCTTGCAGGAAATGATGATTTTATCGTGCGCTAAACCATAAGACTCTGCTTTACGAGCGCTACCAAGGGCAGACTCAATCAGAGCGTCATGCTGTACTAATGCTAGATCGCGTGGTTGGGCGAGTTTTGCATTTTCATCCAGCATTGTTGCCAGTAACTCTTGATCTAATGATCCCCAGTTCACACCAATGCGAACGGCTTTGTCATAACGGCAAGCAAACTCAATCATGCTAGCAAACTGCTCGTCACGTTTTTTACCACGACCTACATTGCCGGGGTTGATGCGAAACTTACCTAACGCTTCAGCGCACTCTGGCACTGCGGTTAGCAGTTTGTGACCATTAAAGTGAAAGTCACCCACCAAAGGAACATTGTAGCCAATCTTATCAAGGCGTTCACGGATTTCAGGAACTGCTTTGGCGGATTCGAGATTGTTCACCGTAATTCTGACGAGTTCGGAGCCTGCTTTAGCGAGCTCTGCAACTTGCTGAACCGTGCGAACAACATCCGCAGTATCGGTATTGGTCATCGATTGAACAACGATAGGCGCATTACCACCCACTAGAACATGATCAATAGAAACGGGAACGGTATTGTGGCGCTTAATAGACTGCATGAGGCAACATTTTAGGAGTTTTGGGACTTGGAGTGTAGCAGAAAATGGCATAATCACCACGGCTCGGGTGACGAGTGATTATGCCACTTATAGACTTTATTTCGTGAGCTGAACCGGTGCTTGGCGAGTGCTTTGTGAACGGTTTAATATGCGTGACAATGTCTGTAAGTCAGTTTCGCTCAACGTACCTGCTGAATGTTTTAGTCTAATTGTATTAAGTAAAAACGTATTACGTGCAGTTGAGAAGGAGCTCTGTGCTTGGTAAGTGTCACTGTAAGCAAGCAATACATCTACTGCAGTACGAGTACCCGCTCTAAAGCCTTCTTCTGTTGCCTTTCTAGAAACCTCAGAAGAACTAAGAGAGCGTTGAAGCGCTTTGATCTGAGTCAAACCAGTCACAATGTTGAGGTAATAAGAACGTGTTTGCTGTGATGCAGAACGTTTTGTCGCTTCTAAATTTTGCATTGCTTGACGCAAACTAAAGCGAGCTTCTCTGACTTGTGAGTCTATTTTTCCTGAATCATAAAGATTCATACTAAACTCTAGACCAATCGATGCATCAAAAGATTGAGAGTCAGATGTCGACTCACCTTCAGAATAACCACCGTTGTGTCTGGCAAACATACTGACCGTCGGCTTCTTAGCTGCTCGAGCGATGTCCACTGCCTTTTGAGCGACTCGAACGGCCAGCTTGGAAATGATAACGTCTTTATTGTTGGTCGTTGCTGTCTGTGACCAAGCATCAATCTGAGTCGGAGCTGGAACAACAAGTGGCGTAGTATTGGTTGCACCACGTAAAACCTTGTAATAACGATTAGTCAGAGAGCGTAAGCTTTCAAGTGCAATTTCAACATTTTGATCAGCAACGACTATATCCGCAAGAGATTGGTCGTAACGGGACTGAGACTCTTTTAAGTCAGTAACCGCAGATCGTCCCGCTTCAAAGTAGGCTTCTACCTGCTTGTTTTGGCGTTCAATAGCATTCGCTTCAGCACGTGCTAATTCCGCACTGTCTCGCGCATTTAGAAAGGTAAAATAAGCTTCCGCAACACGTAGTATCAGGTTTTGCTGTTCTGAGATAAGAGTTTGTTCTGCTTGAGCAATAATAGAGTCAGTTTGTGAAAGCTGCTCTTGTAATGACTGGTTGTAAAGAGGTTTGCCTAGGCCCAGTTGATAAGAGCCGCTGGTCAGTAGGCTGTTGTCACCTTCACCAGCGCTCCAGCTTTGTGTGTCTTTCACAGTAACCGAGCCAGTTAGCGTTACTGAGCTTCCTAAGTTAGCTAATGCTTGTGGTCTTTTTTCTAAAGCAGCCAAGTAGCCCGCTTCTGACGCAAGTACTTGAGGGTCTGTCTCTTTAGCATGCTGGTAGACAGTAAATAAGTCTTCAGCGTGTGCAGCGCTACTAACTAATAGGCAAGCGACTACGCTTGAAATTAGTGTTCTGGCGGATACTTTTATTATCATCTCTTCTAAACCCTGTTAACCCTATAATGTGCTCATGTTCACTTTAAAGCGGTTTGGTAGATTTGCAATTATATTTACTGAAATTTTACATTCATATAATAGTTCTATGCTAATCATTATGCGCTTTATCTTGGTTAAACGTATGCTTGTAATAATGTTTTAGCTTGAGTTGCATCTTTTGCTATCTGTTCTTTAAGCATATCAAAGCTGTCGAACTTCTTTTCAGGCCTAAGAAACTTAATAAGCTCTACCTCAATGTGGCGACCATACACCGACTGGTCGAAGTCAAATAAGTGGGTCTCAAGGCGAGTTTCAATTCCGTCAACGGTTGGTCTATTGCCAAGGTTGGCGACACCTAGTAACGGGGTGTCACTTAGGCCTTTCACCTTTACGGCATAGACGCCATTAACCGTTGCTATATTGTCTTGAATCCTTAGGTTTAGTGTGGGGAAGCCGATAGTCCGGCCTAGTTTTGCGCCATGACGTATCCGTCCACTTAAACAGTACTTGCGACCAAGTAACTCAGCTGCTGCCGCTGTATCCCCAGACATCAGTTGTTTACGTATGCGAGTACTACTGACTCGTCCGTCGGTGTCTGCATGTGTCAGGCTGTTGCTTACCTGCATATTATGTAGTTTGCCCATGGACTCAAGCAGCTCGAAATTACCCTTTCTATCTTTACCAAAACAGAAGTCATCACCTACCACTAACGCTCGGACATTCGCAGCGTTTAAAAGGATGTTGGATACGAAGGCTTCGGCTGGCATCTTTGATAGCGCTTGGTTAAAACGCAGGCAAAGAAAGTAATCAACGCCCATCTCTTCTAGGTAACGACACTTGTCACGGAAAGGATAGATACGTGGTGATTGATGATCTGAGAAATATTCAGTCGGTAGTGGCTCGAAGCTAATAACAACCTTAGGTAGTGTGTATTGCTGAGACTGTCTTTCTAACTGTTGCAGTATGTGTTGGTGACCAAGGTGTAAACCATCAAAGTTTCCGATAGTAGCAACACAGCCATCCTTCAACGCAGCAATCTCTTTTATGTCACGAATTAGTTTCATATGGGGGCCTACTGCAATCCAGAGAAATTAGTTTGTCTTAATGCCTCATAAGTCACAATGGCAACGGTGTTTGATAAATTAAGGCTACGACTGCTGGCCAGCATAGGAAGTCGAAGTAATTGTTCTTTAGGCAGCTTCGACATCAGGTCTTCGGGTAAACCACGAGTCTCTGGGCCAAACAAAAATATATCACCTGCTTCGTAAGTCACTTCGCTGTAGTTCTTTTCAGCTTTAGTGCTAAAGGCAAAGATACGGTGAGTATCCTGTTCTTCTAAAAAGTGCTCCCATGACTCGTGTTCCTTGACGACCGTCAGATCACGATAGTCTAAGCCTGCTCGGCGCAGTTGCTTAGTTTCCATACTGAAGCCCAAAGGGTGAATCAGATGCAACTTGCAGCCAGCGTTGGCACAAAGGCGAATGATATTGCCAGTATTAGGCGGGATTTCTGGTTGATATAATGCGATTTGAAACATGGTAAACCAAGGGATTTAAGCAGGTAGTCAGCATACAGGATTTCGAGTGTGTTCATAAGTCGTTATGGTCTGAGAAGCTAAAAACAAAGAAAGATAACAAAAGTTTAAAAAACTGGTTGACGGAGTGAAGCTAAAGCGGTTTAATAGCGCCTCTTTCGCGGCCGAATAGCTCAGTTGGTAGAGCAGCGGATTGAAAATCCGCGTGTCCCTGGTTCGATTCCGGGTTCGGCCACCACGAAAGAAACTAGTTAAAAACCCTCGTTACATCTCCTACATTATTAAAAATCCGTTACACGCTTTCCAGCCTAAAGTTGTACACCTAATTATTTCTCAGTTTTATACTCCCTCTCTATTTATAATACTATTGTGTGACGCTGCTTAGTGTCTAAAGTAATTCTCAGCTTTCAATTCAATAATACTTCATTGTTAAATCAATAATATTTACTAATAACAAAAATCGATTCATTGAATAAGATTAATTAATTTATATTAATTAGATGCTTTCCTTATAGTGCTTGTTACAACAAACCATAGGCGGGGGGCTTAATATGGCTACAATGATAGATTGTGATAGCAATCATGATATTGTTAGGTTTAGTACTGAGTTGACGCATCAGTCACTGTCTGATCTTTGTAATGGGGATATTCTAGTCATCAGGGTTCCAAATTATTATAGTTCTATAGCATGCGAAAAAATACTATCTAATCTTGATAGTGAGCAGAAGATCACAGAAAAATACGATAATGCACCTGAGTTAGATATCTACCGATTGGGTATGGCATATTTTGAAACACGTTTTAATAAAAGCCTTCTTGATACTTACTTTTCATCCTCTGACAAATTTCATGAAGCCGTTGAAGATATTTGCTATCCACACACCACGCCACTGGAGGAGTTTGTAAAAGACCTAGATGATTTATGGCCTGCTGGAGCGACTATTCAAACGTTAGAAGACAAAGATATGATGCCAGGCTTGGTGCGTGTCATTTTGCAAGATCAGTTATTCCCGCCTCATCAGGACATGCTCACTCGAGACGTCCCTGACCTACCTAAAAAAGATCACCCGATATCTCAGTTAGCCGTTAATATTTATCTAAGAAATTTTGAGGAAGGCGGAGAGCTAGAAATATGGGACTATGCGCCTGATGATACGGAGGTTAAGCAGCTTTACACGGGTGCGCATGACTTCATTGATCGCAATAAGATTCCGGTCAGTAGCTTAACGATAAAACCACAGGCAGGGGAGCTTATACTCATTCAGTCCAGCAAACTTCACTCTGTGCGTCCGGGTACGGGTGGAAACCGCGTGGCTTTTTCTTGTTTTAGTGCCTATCGTGGAGAAGATAAACCTCTGACTTACTGGATATAACCTGAGTGCTAATAGTTCTAGCGGTTGATATAATGTAGCGGCACGCGACGGGTTATGCCAGTGAATAAGGTATACGCGATGGTGCTACTGTTAATGGCAACGCTATTTGCGGTGACATCACTTCCCCATAACTCAACGGGTGCGCCTTCTTTGATATGAGGTAGGTGAGTTAAGTCCACTGTTAGCATATCCATAGAGACTCTACCAATAATTTGGCTAGGATGTCCATCGATAGAAATGGGCGTACCGTCAGCTGCGTGTCGAGGGTAACCGTCGGCATAACCGATTGCTACGACACCGACGCGCGTCGGTTTTTCGCATAGGTAGCGTCCACCGTAACCAATTGTTTCGCCTGCTGCGATGTCTCTAATCGAGAATATTGCAGAGCGTAATGACATAGAAGGTTTTAGTTGCTGGCGTGACTCATGTTCATCACCCAGAGGTGTTGAACCATAAAGCATAATACCTGGGCGGATAAACTGCCCGTGAGAACTAGTATGAGCCAATACTGCCGCAGAATTTGCGGCTGAAGTACCATTACTCAGTCCTGTAATCACGTTATTAAAGCGGTCTAATTGTGTATTTGTAATGAGCGCAACAGGGTCGTCAGCGTGAGATAGGTGAGTCATAAGGACTAATTCATTCACCTGTGGCGCATTTGATAGTAACTCATAAGCAGCGGGTGCAGCTTCTAGCGAAAAACCTAAACGATGCATGCCGCTATCTACCTTTAAAAAGGCATTGATAGGTTGGTTAAGTTTGGCATTGAGTAACCAATCTAGTTGTTGCTGAGTTGAGACTGCAATACTTAAGCGGTGTTCGTCGACTAATAGCATTTCACATTCTTCAAAAACCCCTTCTAATAATAAGATAGGGGTTTTGATACCCGCTTCACGAAGCTCTAACGCTTCCTCGGAGCAGGCTACACCAAAGGCATCTGCCTCTGGTGCAAGCGCTTGCCCAACTGCAATAGCACCATGGCCATAAGCATTAGCTTTTAAAATGGCAATCGCACGCGAATTTGGCGCAGTTGCTTTTGCTAGCCGATAGTTATGGCGAATAGCGTCAAGGTCGATAATTGCGTGTGCTGGGCGTGCCATTAGCTTTTTACGGTGTGTTAAACAACCATAACTCCTTCAACTTCTACCTGCACGTCTAGTGGTAGCTTTGAGATTTCAACCGCTGCACGTGCAGGGAATGGCTCATCAAAGTAACGCACCATGACTTCATTTACTAAAGCAAAGTTGCTTAGATCTGTTAGGTAGATATTTAATTTAACGATATCTTTCGGTGACCCACCCGCAGCTTCTGTTACTGCTTTGAGGTTACGAAAAACTTGGTCTGCTTGCTCAGCGAAGTCTTGTGTTTCCACTTTCATTGTTACTGGGTTAAGCGGAATTTGGCCCGATATATAAGTCGTGTTACCAGCGGTTACGGCTTGAGAATAAGGTCCGATTGCTGCAGGTGCTTTGTCTGTAGAGATAATTTTTTTGTCTGTCATGGGTGTGTCCTTAAGTTTAGATGTAGCTGTTGATTAAAATATTACAAGCGGAACTATACCAAGCAGATGATTGATGATATCAACTGCTTATTTCATTGTATAGCAGGTTTTTTAACTATTTATTCTTCCAGTAATGAGTGGGATGGCTCTGAAAATACTTTCCACTTACCTTTTGGTATATCTCTGAACACTTCTTCGAAGCGACTGGTATGTAGATTAGAGCCTTCCACAGCGCGAATTAGAATGTGTTTTATGTTGTGAGGGTATTCACGATAAATACGTGCATAGACCTCAGGGTCTTTTTCGCCACTATCACCAATTAAAATAAACTGGTGCTCAGGGTAGCGATCAATAATATTCATCGTCTTACTGATTTTATACACTTCAGAAGAGCCAAAGAACTTAAAGAAGCTACGATTAGTTGGGTTGAAATTACGTAGGTTGAGCGAGCCTTTAGGGTAGTACTGATCAAGTAAAGGCTTGAGTAATGGGTACATCTGCCAAGGTGATGAAGACAAATAGTGAAAGTACGCACCTTCATTTGATAGGTGTTGGAAGAATGCGGGCATACCTTCAACAGCGTGATAGTCCTTAAAAAATACACTTTGAATCAGTGCTTTTTTGTCTAACACGTTGCTGGGTTTCAGTGTGTCATCAATATCTGAAATAACGGATAGCCCTTGGCGAGGGATCAGTTGTGTTTCTGCGTAAAATGTTCGCTCATCACCCTCTGGCATGTGAACGGGTATTTTAACCCAGTCGCCAGTGTTTCCAGATTTGGAGCTGATATCAAATAGTGAGTGACCATTCAAACCGCTGCGAGGAGAGGTGTGGATTTGGTTGTCGAGCTTAATGTTGATGCGTTTGTTGCTTTCATTATCGACTAAAAACCACTTAATTCGCTCTTTGAAGACAGGTAGCTTTGTCTGCTCTTCAGTAACATCCATATACTCTAGTAGTTCTGCAACCGCTTCGACACTCAACATTCTGATGATGCTGTTTTTGTCTAACTCGTACAGCCAAACGTGCACAGGAATTTTCCATACGCCATCTTGGTTTTGGGTCGCGCTCGTTGGGAAAAAGATAATGTCTTCATCTGTTTTGAGAGGAGAGCCGTGAAGTACTAAGCTAGGTGCAGCCATCAGCAGACCCGGTCCGATTTTCAACAAGCGTTTGATCAGCGTTAGTTTGGCGGTCAGTGTTTTTTTCATATCGAGCATCTACTTAAAAGTTGTTAGTCGTATTACTTATGCTTCATCGTAAGCTCGGCGAACTTCTTCGCCAATAATCTCAATGCCTTGCTCTAAAACGCTTTCATCTTGTGCGTAAGAAACACGAATGCACTCTTGAGTATGTTGCCAGCCAGACTCAATACCAGGGAAAAAGTTTTGCCCCGGAATGATCAGTACGCCACGCGCTTTGAGTCGCTCGTAAAGCACCTGACTACTAATGGGTAAGCCGTCAAACCATAACCAAAGGAAGATCGCGCCTTCAGGCTTGTGGATATAATAAGGCAGCTCACCCAGATCTTGCTTAAATAGACCGACTGCAAGCTCTGCACGATTGCCATAAAAAGGAGCGATGTATTCCTTGCTCATTTTCAGAATTTCAGCACTTTTAAACCACTCAACAGCCATGGATGGACCAAGGTTGCAGCAGGATAAGTTGGCCACTACGCTAGCATTGCTATATGCCTGAATAGTTTCTTCATTTGCCACGATAATACCCGTACGTACACCCGGTAAACCTAGCTTGGAAAGACTCAATACTAATATCGTATTGTCGTTCCAATGTGGCTTCGCGTCATTAAATAGGATACTTGGAAACGGTAAGCCATAAGCGCCATCAATAATGAATGGGATGTCATTTTCTTTGGCAATGATATCAAGCTGCGCGATTTCGTTATCGGTTAGCACATTTCCCGTAGGGTTGGTCGGGCGTGATACGCACAGTGCTGCTGCGTTATCTAAGTTTAGATTGGAAAAATCAACACGGTACTTAAACATATGGTCACCCAAATGCTCGATCTCAGGGCGGGTTGCGGTAAAGAAGTTATCGCTCAAACCGATATCGCTATAGCCGATGTACTCAGGTGCCATAGGTAGGTGAATGGAGCGTTGTTCACCGTCACTGGTTTTACCCGCCAACATATTAAATAAGATAAAGAAGGCTGCTTGGCTTCCGTTTGAAATGGCAATGTTTTGCTCGGTCAGCTCCCAGCCGTATTGCTTTGACAGTAATTCGGCAAGTGCTCTACGAAACTGGCGCTCACCTTTTGGTGACTGGTAGATGCCTAGTAGACTGCTTAATTGTTCTGGATCTGCGCTGATTTCTGCCATACGCTTTTGGAAAATAGCTTCCATTTCCGGAATTCGCGCAGGGTTACCGCCACCAAGAAACAGCATGTCTGGGTTTTCACTGAGCGCAGAGCTAAGATCATCCATGAGTGAGACGATACCTGTTTCTGCTGCAAATTTTTCACCAAAAGCGGAGAGTTTCATAAGGCCTACCTGTGACGCGTTATTAATTTTTCAAAGGCTCATGTTCTCATATTAAGGCGGGGCTGGGATAGGCTTGTGATATAGTGATTTTGACGGGTAAAACTAGCAATACATAGAGGAAAATGTATGAACTTTTGCAGTGAATGTGGTGATAAAGTCAGTCTAAAAATCCCAGAAGGGGATACTCATTTGCGCCATGTTTGTGATGGGTGTGAGACGATCCACTACGTAAACCCTAAAATAATTACTGGCAGTCTGCCGATTAGTGGGGACCGTGTTTTGCTTTGTAAGCGAGCAATCGAGCCGCGCTATGGCTTGTGGACGCTGCCGGCAGGGTTTATGGAAAACGAGGAAACCGTTGCCGAAGGTGCCGCGCGTGAAACTCAGGAAGAAGCGCATGCCGAGGTGAGTGATTTGCAACTGTACACGGTAACAAGCGTTCCAAGTGTAAGTCAGGTGCATGTCTTTATGAAGGGCGATTTGGTTGATGATAGCTACTCAGCGGGCGAGGAAAGTTTGGAAGTCGAACTGTTTACGGAAGATGAAATTCCTTGGGATGATATTGCGTTTAGTGCGGTTAAATCGACGCTAAAGCACTATTTTGAAGACCGTAAAACAGGCGTGTTTCCTGTGCATACCACTGATATTCGACACAGGTAACTAACCATGTTGCGTCTAATGCTATTAGCGGTAACGGTCGTAGGTCTTCTTCTTTTGTTGCTCGTCATTTATCTGGGTTATCGGAAAATACGCAAGGGTGTTTCTAGTGCGTGGGATAAAAGTGTTGAAGTCGTTTCCGAGCAACAAGAGCGCTGGAAGCATCGTGAAGAGTTAGATAAGCTGCCCGATTTTATGCAGAAAGCATATCAACAATCAGAGCAGATTGAGCAAGATACAGAGTCGTTAATCTCTGACTGGCAGACGCTATTAAAACCGCTTAATAGCGAAATGCAGCAGATCTTAAATACAACGGCTAATAATCTTGAGCGTGCAGAAAAAAATCGAAGTTTTTATAATACAAGTTTACCGGCATATGCGGCGTTTGTAGCGAAGTTGAAAACAGACCATATGCATTTAGATAATGCTGAAATACAAAAAGCTAAAGAAAATCTAGTGGTATTTACAGAAGATTTTCAGCGGTATGAAGGTGGAGTTCAGAAGGCCCGTCGTTTTGACTTTGATGTGCTAATGGATGTGATCAAAATACGTTTAAAAAATCGCTAGTGGAGAAAGTATGAGTATCGTTTTACTGATTATTGTTGCGCTAATTTTTGTGGGAGTGTGTTGGTTACTCATGCAGCCTGCGAGCTATGAAGTGGTTCGTCGCCGCGTAATTAAGGTGAAGCCAGAAGAAGTTTATCCGTTAGTTGCTGACTTTAAACATTGGTCTAGCTGGAGTCCGTGGGTGATACATGAGCCGAACACTGCGCTTGAATATGGCCCAGTAACCGATGCTAAAGAGGGTTGGTATGCTTGGGAAGGGCGGCATATTGGCGCTGGAAAAATGGTGCATAAGTCGTTAGTAGAAAATGAGTCTATTGAGCAGAGTTTGGCTTTTTATCGGCCTATGAAATCAAATAGCCATGTGTACTGGCGTTTTAATCCAATCGGCGACTATACCGAGGTGACATGGGGAATGCGCGGCAAGATGCCGTTCCTGTTTCGCTGGATGAGCAAAATGATGGATGGCTTTGTTGGTACGGATTATGAAATCGGCTTGGGTCTTTTGGCGATGAAAGTGGGTGACATGAGTGAGCCATTTGAACTCGAGTTCCCTGGCGAAGTTGAGGTTGAAGCACAAGACTATATTGCTAGTCACTTTGTAGGCTCGTTTGATGACATGAAAGCAGTTATGCATGAAGCGTTTCCAAAAGTTATGCAGGCGGTGGCCTATGGTGGCATGGCAGTGAATGGTGCGCCATTTACGCTCTATCACGACTTTGATAAGAAAAAACAGCTAGTGGTGTGTGATATTGCAGTGCCAGTCGTTGAGGCAAAGCATGTTGAAGGGCTTATTAGTGGTACGTTATTAGGTCAAAAATACTCTCGTACAACGCTCAAGGGTAGCTATGATCATCTTGAAAAAACATGGCACAGTGCCTTTAGTCACGTGCGTATGTATAAGTCTAAATTGCTTGTAGGTAAGCCGATGATTGAACGCTATATGTCTGACCCTACTGAGTCGGAAGGTCTGGATTTGGTCACGTATTTAGATTTGCCAATCAAATAAAAGCTAGAAGCAATGACTAGATTTAGGGCGTAAAATTTATCGCTAAATGTTATCCTTTGCGCCTTCTTAACGGCATAGTTTCAAAGGATTAGGCATGAATACCCCAACCTCGATCACCATTCGCACACCTGATGATTGGCACCTACACCTACGTGATGGTGAGATGCTAAAAGCGGTTGCGGGATATACCGAAGCGCACTTTGCTCGCGCGATTATTATGCCAAATCTTGTACCTCCAGTGATTAAAACTGAAGATGCAGTGAGCTACCGAGAGCGCATTTTAGGTGCGTTACCCGAAGGTACGTCGTTTAACCCGTTAATGACGTTATACCTAACTGAGCAAACTGATCCAGCTGATGTGCGTCAAGGTTTTGCGAGTGGCGCGATTACTGCTGCGAAGTTGTACCCAGCGGGCGCAACCACAAACTCAGATGCTGGCGTTAAAGACGTTGAAGCGATATTCCCTGTACTTCAAGCCATGCAAGACATTGGTATGCCATTGCTTGTGCATGGCGAAGTGGTTGATGCGGATATTGATATCTTTGATCGTGAAGCGGTATTTATCGAGCTTATTTTGTCTGGCGTTCGTAAAACATTCCCAGAGTTGAAAATTGTCTTAGAGCATATTACGACAGCTGATGGTGTTGCATTTGTTAAGTCTTGCGATAGCAATGTGGCTGCGACGATTACACCACACCACTTAACGATTAACCGTAACGCGATGTTGGTTGGTGGCATTCAACCGCACTACTACTGCTTGCCTGTGGCAAAGCGCGAAACGCATCGTTTGGCGCTGGTTGAAGCGGCTACTTCTGGCGACCCTCGTTTCTTCCTTGGTACTGACTCGGCTCCGCACTTAGATGGCGCGAAAGAAAGTGCGTGTGGTTGCGCGGGTATTTTTAATGTTTCTGTGACGATGTCGGTATTGGCGCAGTTGTTTGAAACAGAAGGTAAGTTGGAAAACTTGGAACGCTTTACGTCGCTTAATGGCCCAGCGTTTTATGGCTTGGCTGTGAATGAAACGACAATGACCCTGACTAAGGGTGAGCAGGCGATTGATATTTCAGAGAAGTTGAATGTTGCGGGTGGACAGATGACTATTTTTGACCCTAAGTTTGAGTTGTTTTGGACGGTTGGTTCTTAACAGTTATATGTGGCTGGGTGAGAGTAGGTGCCATAAAGTGCTATTTATTCTTGCTCGGCTGGTTTAGTTTTATTGGGGTAATTATAAATGAAAAAAATACTATTTCTTTGCAGTCAAAATAAGCTAAGAAGCCCTACAGCAGAATCAATTTTTTGTAACAAAGAAGATTGGGATGTTAGATCAGCTGGTCTCAATGCTGGAGCCAATGTGTGTATAAGCATAGAAGATGTTGAGTGGGCAGACTACATTTTTGTTATGGAGCAGACGCATAAAAAGAAACTGCAGAAAAAGTTTCGGGAGCAGATAAAAAATCAAAGCATCATTTGTCTAAGTATTCCTGATAACTATGACTATATGGAAGAAGAACTTATAAGAATTTTGAAAGCGAAAGTTCCACAATTTGTGACTTAAATTAGGCAGCAAAAGTCACTTTTATATATAAGGAGCTAAGTATGTACCAGTTATATTGAGAGTGTAAATCTACCTGTGTAAGTGCCATTTTGGGTTAGTTACAAATAATCAGTTAATCGCTCTTCAAATTCGATGGCCTCGGCACCCCCCTGAGGGGAATAAAACGATTGAGTGCCGATTTCCAATTGCGAATCGGCATATTCCACTTTTTCGAGGTTTCTTGAATCGCTTTGCGGATATCTTTAGGGTAGATAAATAGTGTGCTCAAGTTGGTCATATGGTTGCGCCATGAGCGGCTAATGAGTGGGTATTTTTGATCCCATTTTTCCGCAAACCTTTCTGGAGTAGATATGAGTTGGTTTTTTGATTTTATCTTTTATTGGCCGTTAGTTATTATTCTGGAAACATACCAGTTTATAAGTCTTCTTAGGAGGGCTGGTATTGACATACCATATATAAATTTAGGGATACCGGGTTATCCCGATACTTTATATTTTTCATATAGAAAAAATAACAGTCCTTACTGCATGTCTCATATTACAAGCATGAGGTATGCAATAAGAGTTTTTGTTCATATTATATATATTGTTTCAGTATGCGTGTTTGTATACAAAATAATGTAATCCCTCGAAAACTAATAGATATCTTAGCTAGAATGTTTAGAGCATAAACAGATGCTGATGTTAGAGTTTTGAGCTGACCAAATTTAATGGTATTTGATGAGCTTAAGCACGGAGCTAAACATGTACAAACTATACTACTACCCCAACAATGCCAGCCTAGCGCCTCACTTCCTACTTCACCATATGAACTTGGAATACGAGCTGTTGTTCGTCGACAAAAAAGCCAAATTCCAAAAGTCAGCAGAGTACCTAAAGCTAAACCCCGCAGGTGTTATTCCAACGCTAATTGAAAATGGTCAGCCTCTCACTGAAAGCCCTGCAATCTGCATTCACCTATGTGAATTTCACCCAGAACAAGGACTTATTCCGTTACTTGGTGATCCTCTACGACCGTTATTTTTCCAATGGCTTGCCTACCTAAGCAATACACTTCAAGCTGATCTCATGTTCAGTAACTACGCTCACACGCATACCAATGATGAGCGCACGATCCCCAATATCGTTGCCGCTCAAAGCGACCGCATTGCAGACGCCTTGTCGATCATCAATGACCAGTTGGAAGGTAAGCAGTATTTATTGGGTGATCAATTAACAGCCTGTGACTACTTCCTATTTATGCTGGCAGGTTGGTCTTTTCATGGGGCAACGTCACCCTTAACATTTAAGCATCTTGCCGCTTACTTAAAACGCATGACTGCAAACTCAACAGTGCAGGCTGTTTGTGAAATTGAAAGCATAGATCTATCGCCGTTTCAGTCTTAAACGGCAAGTTTCGTCTCCAAAACACCAATAACATTTTCGCATAGCTTATTCGTTAATATGATTGGATATTAGCTTCTCGAATATCTAAGGTGAAGTCAGGCTACGTTTTGTTGTAGCTGATACTGAGGAGCGTTTAACCATTATCAAATACTCTTCTCAGTCACCTTTCCACTAAAGTTTGATTAAGTGAGACTTCTATGCAAAAGCTATTTTCCCGATTGATATTACCAATATCGTTTCTGATATTGAGCTTTGGTCAGGCTCAGGCCAACACGTTGAATATACATAATGGTTCTGACCCTGCGTCACTAGACCCTCATAAGGTATCTGGTAACTGGGAAGATAGAATCGTTAGTGATGTTTTTGAAGGCTTAGTAGCTGAAGATAATACAGGTGGCACAATACCTGGTCAGGCTGAAAGCTGGACTGTTTCTGACGACGGCCTAGTGTATACCTTCAAACTACGTGATGGCATCGTCTGGTCAGATGGTAAGCCTGTTACGGCTGGTGACTTCGTTTTCGGTTTTCAGCGTCTGATGAATCCAGAAACAGCAGCGGGTTATGCGTATATCCAATACTTAGTAAAAAATGCTAAGGCGATCAATAAAGGCGAGATCAAAGACTTAAATGAGCTGGGTGTTAAGGCGTTAGACGATAAAACGCTTGAAATTACACTTGAGTCACCAACGCCTTACTTTGTGGGCACGCTTGCTCACTTCACGACTTTCCCAATTCCAAAGCATGTCGTTGACGCTAAAGGTAGTGAGTGGATCAAGATAGACAACATCGTTACTAATGGCCCTTATACGCCTACTGAGTGGGTGCCAGGCTCTCATGTTTTAACAAGTAAAAATGATAAGTATTATGGTGCTGATAAGGTAAGCATCGATAATGTGAAGTTCTTCGCACTTGATGACACAACGGCAGCGCTTAAGCGTTACCGCGCCGGTGAATTTGATATCATGACTGACTTCCCAACGGATCAGTACGAGTGGATGCAGAAGAACTTACCGGGTCAAGCTCAGGTTGTTCCTTCGGCGAGTTTGTACTACTACTCAGTGAACACTCAGAAAGCACCGTTTGATAATGCTGATGTGCGTAAAGCACTTTCAATGGGTATCAATCGTGAGGTGATTGGACCTCAGGTATTAGGTACTGGTGAGATCGCTGCTTACTCTTGGGTTCCACCGGGACTGGCTAACTACACCTCTGCTCAAATCACTTGGAAAGACTTGCCATACGGCGAGAAAGTAGCAGAAGCAAAGAAGCTATTAGCAAAAGCAGGCTTTACCAAAGACAAGCCACTAAAGCTGCAGCTACGTTATAACACCAATGATAATCATAAGCGTATTGCGGTTGCAATTGCGTCTATGTGGAAGCCAATAGGTGTGCAGGTTGAGCTTTATAATACTGAAACAAAAGTACATTACGCTGAAATCGGCCAAGGTATTTTAGATGTAGCTCGTGCGGGTTGGGGTGCAGATTACAACGATGCAGATGTATTCCTTAAATTGCTAAGATCAGGAACGCCGTACAACTATGGTCGTTACAGTAACAAAGAGTATGACGCCTTAGTGAATAAAGCGAATGTAACTTCTGATGTTGCTGAGCGTGCCAAGTTACTTCAGCAAGCTGAGCAGATTGCATTGGATGAGTCAGCATCATTTCCGATCTACTATACTGCGACTAAAAATGTTGTTTCGCCAAAGATTAAAGGCTTTGAAAACAACCCGTTCGATATCCATCCTTCACGTTGGCTGACTAAGGAAGATTAATTAGCAGCTACGTTTTTTGAGTCGGAATACCTTCGGCTCATTTGGACGTGCCATCAAACGTTAACAACGCTGGTGGCATGTTTCATTTTCAAAAATAAGGAGGGTAGATTGACGTGATTAAATATGCATTTAACCGTCTACTAACCACGATTCCAGTACTTTGGATTGCGATTACCGTATGTTTTTTCATATTACGAATGGCGCCTGGTGGCCCGTTTGATGGTGACCGCCCACTACCCGAAGCGATTAAAGCGAATCTGGCAGCACACTATAATTTAGATAAACCCCTGATTGAACAGTACTTCATATATGTAGGTAATGTGCTTCAAGGAAACTTGGGGCCGTCGTTTACAACGCCGGACTTTACCGTGAGTGAGCAGCTTGCTGTTGGCCTGCCATACACGTTGATTCTGGGTGGCGCTGCATTTTTTGTATCACTGGTTATCGGTGTTGCAATAGGTGTCTACGGTGCATTAAAACGAAATAGTTACCCTGACCATATATTGGCTGCGATTGTTCTAATGGGTTTGGTGGTCCCCGGTTTTCTGGTTGCACCGATTCTACAACTGATCTTTGGTCTGAAATTGAACTGGCTTCCCGTTGGGGGCTGGGGGGATGGCTCGATAAGCTATTTGGTTCTGCCCGTGACGGTTTTATGCCTGCCTCATATCGCACGTATCTCACGACTCACGCGTGGTTCGATGATAGAGGCACTTAACAGTAATGCCATCCGTACTGCTTATTCCAAAGGATTGAGTGACACGGCGATTGTTTGGCGTCATGCACTCAGGCCTGCGATGATGCCGGTGTTGTCTTATCTTGGCCCAGCCGCTGGATTTTTGCTGACAGGTTCATTAGTCGTGGAATCCATCTTTGGTATTCCGGGTATTGGTCGTTACTTCATTAATGCGGCGTTGAACCGTGACTACGGCATGGTGCTCGGCACCGTTGTGTTCTACATGGTGCTTATTATGGTGCTTAATTTGCTGGTGGATATTTTCTACGCCTGGCTTGATCCGAGGGTAAGAACACGATGAGTATTCGGTCACTTAAAGAAAATATTGTAGAAGATACGTTTACAGCAGATAAAGAAACGGGCGGCCGTAGTTTGATGCAAAGCGCGGCCTTGCGTTTTTATCGTAACAAGGCAGCAATGCTCTCCTTGATCATTCTGTGCCTACTGATTTTATCCGCCATCTTCGGGCCTTACCTTATTCCGTTTGGTTATGAAGATCCTGATTGGGCAGCTTTTCGTTCACCGCCGTCATGGGACTCAGGACATTACTTTGGAACGGATCAGAATGGTCGAGACTTGCTGGCACGAACCCTTTACGGCACACGTATATCGCTGTTGGTAGCACTAGTTGCGACTGTCGTATCAGTGGTTATCGGTGTGAGTTACGGTGCTGTTGCTGGTTATATCGGTGGCAGTATCGATCAGGCAATGATGCGTTTTGTCGACATTATGTATGCTTTGCCCTACATCTTGTTCGTGATTTTGCTGATGGTTATTTTTGGTCGAAATGTATTTTTGTTGTTTGCAGCCATAGGCGCTTTGGAATGGCTAACGATGGCGCGAATCGTACGTGGTCAGACGTTGTCAATAAAAGAGCGTGAGTTCATTGAAGCAGCACGTGCTACTGGACTCAGTACCTCAGCGATTATCTTCAAACACATTGTGCCAAATCTGACTGGGCCTGTAGTGATTTATGCGGCATTAACCATTCCAGAAATCATCGCGACAGAAAGCTTTCTTTCTTACCTGGGTTTTGGTGTTCAAGAGCCACTAACGTCACTAGGTACATTGATTGCTGATGGCGCAGGTGTGATGGAAGTATTGCCTTGGTTATTATTTTTCCCAGCCGGTGTGTTGGTGACTTTACTGATCAGTTTGTTATTTGTGGGTGATGGCCTTCGAGATGCCTTTGATGCTAAGGAGCTAAAGCGATGAGTCAGCGTATATTAACCGTTTCAGACTTAACCGTAAGTTTTGATACAGACGATGGTGTTGTTCAAGCTGTTCGTGGCATAAACGGGTATTTAGATAGAGGCGAGTGCTTAGGCATTGTGGGTGAGTCGGGTTCGGGCAAAAGCCAGACATTCTTAGCGGCGATGGGTTTGACCAGTAGTAACGGTCACACCAATGGCAAGATAGAGTTTAAAGGCCAAGACTTACTAAGTTTAAAAAAGTCTGAGCTGAATAAAATTCGTGGCGATAAAATGTCTATGATTTTTCAGGATCCACTGACCTCATTGACTTCTCATCTGCCCATCGGCAAGCAAATGCAGGAAGTGCTGCGAACGCATCGTAACATTGGTGGGCGTGAGGCGATGGCGATTTGTTTGGACTGGTTGGAGCGTGTGCAAATGCCAGAAGCCAAGCGACGTCTTAAGCAGTATCCGCATGAGTTATCTGGCGGTATGCGTCAGCGTATTATGATTGCAATGGCGATGCTTTGTGAGCCAGATCTGTTGATTGCAGATGAGCCAACCACAGCTTTGGATGTGACTATTCAGGCTGAAATACTCGACATCATGGATAACTTGCGACGTGAGCAAGGAACGGCCATTGCGCTGATTACGCATGATATGGGTGTGGTTGCCAGAATGTGTGACCGCATTCAGGTAATGCGTCACGGTGAGTATGTGGAAGAAGGCTCGGTAGAAGATATTTTCTATAACCCTCAGCACGAGTATACCAATATGTTATTGGACTCTGTGCCGCACATAGATGTGACTGGTGCAAAGCCTTCAAAGGTTAGCAAGGTTGCGATCTATGAGGATGGGGGTAGAGATTTTCTGCGTGCTGAAGATCTTCGTGTTGAGTTTAAAGTGGCGCGTGGCATGTTTGCTAAACCTGCTATTTTACGTGCGGTAGATGGTGTGAGTTTTGACCTACAAGCGGGTGAAACTTTAGGTATTGTTGGCGAGTCAGGTAGTGGTAAATCTACTTTGGCGCGTGCTGTTTTACAGTTGATTCCACCGACCTCTGGCACGGTTAGTTGGTTAGGCTCACCGTTGAATAATATCCAAAAGGATGAACTCAAAGCTAAGCGTCGTGATTTGCAAATTGTGTTTCAAGATCCATTAGCTAGTCTCGATCCATCTAAACCTATTGGTGCTTCGATTATGGAGCCGCTGACGGTATTTGAAAGTCAGCTGAGTAAAGCAGAAATGCGTGAGCGGGTTAACGAAGTAATGCTGAGAGTGGGTCTGAATGCTTCGTTTATTAATCGTTACCCGCATGAGTTATCGGGTGGGCAAAATCAGCGAGTAGGTATTGCACGAGCGATTATTACCAAGCCTAAATTGGTGATATGTGATGAAGCGGTATCAGCACTTGATGTCTCGATTCAATCGCAGATCATTGATCTGTTAATGGATTTGCAAAAAGAGTTTGGTCTGTCGTTTATCTTTATCTCACATGATCTATCGGTAGTTTGGGAAATCTCGCATCGTATCTTAGTGTTGTATCTAGGGACGGTTGTTGAGCTGACGGATACGAGTAGTTTATTCAGTAACCCGCAGCACCCATATACGCAGCAGTTGATTTCCTCTGTGCCTTTGCCAGATCCAAAAATAGAGCGAAAACGTCAGCGGATTAAGTTGGTAGGAGAGATGTCTTCACCAATGGACCCTGCAGCGCGATTACGCTTCTTGCCGTCGAAAATGCACTTAATGAAAGATGGCTATATTCCAAAGTTGGAAGAACGCTTTCCTGGGCACTTTGTGGCGGAGCATGATGATATTAGTGAGCTGCTGATTAGCTAGCTAAGCTAACTATGGACTCAACTTCTCGATTTTGAGGTTGGGTTATATGGGAGATTATTTACATTTTTGGGAGCGCTGGCTCAGTGAAGTTAGATGTTTGAAACTCTGACATTTCACTGGCCACCTTTTTCACTGATTCGGCAAATGACTCTAGTGAAGGGTGATGTCGCGTACCTGTTGGGTAGGCTAAGTCGTAGGTGTAGCTAACGTGTGGCTCAAAACGGCGAGTGACAACATCTCGCCCGCCCCAGACACGAGCAGAGAAAGGTTCAATCACCCCTACGGCCATGCCTGCGGCGATCATTGCATACCCAGTGTGAGCAGCGTCAATGTCGATGGTTCTTTTTAGGGATGTGCCTACGCTTTCAAGGCTATCACTGATCTTGTTCCAATAGTTTGGTTGCTTGTCTGAGATGACGGATAACACAGTTTCACCGATCAAATCCTCTGGTGTAATGATGTCTTTTTTAGCCAGAGGATGATCTTTATGAGCAGCAAATACAAAGCGTGCACAACCGATATGCTCGCTGTTAATGCCTATTAAATCAGGAAACTCCAACCCAATGGCAATATCAATGCTATTTGCCTGAAGTTTGGTAATTAAGGGGGCTATGTTATCGGTATAGATAATGACACGTTCATCGGGGTGGTACTTGCGATGTTCCAGCAGTACCAATGGCAATAAAGAGGCAGCCAAAGAGGGAGTGCATGAGATTTTTAATTGTTTGGGTTGCTTGGTGCGAATTTGTTCTGCTAAACACTCCAATTTATCAAAGCCTAGAAAGCTTTCCTCGACAGCTCTAAAAAACTCAATGGCCTCTAAGGTTGGTTTTAAACGACCTTTTCGGCGGTCAAATAATGAAAAATCAAGGGAGTACTCAAGGTCACTGATTAAGCGACTAATAGCGGGTTGGGATACATTCATCTCAGCCGCAGCAGCGGAGGTTGTGCCACATAGCATAACGTTTCGAAATGCTTCTACTTGTCTGAATTTCATATCGAATCATAACCTTTAGTTATTAAGTATAACTTAATATGCTTTGATGTTAGCTCATTTCACTACTAAAGTGAAAGTCGAGATAGTGACAATATCTCACTTAATAATAAGAGAACGTTGAATGAATCGTAGCTATCCACGCACTTTATATAATCTCCCCGACGATACTGTTGAGGCGTGGCTATTCGAGCCTTTTGAATCTCGCTTACAGGTAGAGAAAGCGTGGGCTGCTCGTGGCAAGAACCTCAAACTACATTGCGCTTATAAATCGCTGTTACACACCGTTTTAGAGGGTCAGCTGGGTAAGGGTGTAAACGATGTCGTTATCCGTTATCCAGTGATTGACGGTGATGAGCCGCAGCGTTTCCGCTTGGAATGTTATCCCATTACTGGTTTGCTAGACGGCGTTGTCAGTTTTGAGCCCTGTAAAGCGACAGTAACTGAGGGCGAGTTACCCTTTTATGAAATAGTGACTGAGAATGTCATTCAACGTATTTCCGCTCCTGTGCGCTGGGTCACGAGTAAAACTCAAAAGCGACAGCTTGTTGCTTGCGGCTGGGTTATCAACCAGCAAGGTGAGGGTCGTTACCTCGCCACAGAGTTTGACTCTATTTATAACGATGCCTGTCAATATGTCGCTGACTTACCTTTGCTTCCAAAAAATGAGAATAATGGGCCATTCTTTGACCGCTTAATGATTTCCATTGGTTTGCCGATGCCTGATGTTCCTTTGGCGATTGGTAGTAATGCGATTTCATATATTGAGGCGATGCATGAGGATCTTTATTTTACGGCTTTGGAGATTATTGAATATCGTTTAAGCGCTCTCAATCGCGGTAAAGAAGTGTTGGGACAAATTGTTCCTGAGGTTGTTTTTGCGGATGAGCCAAGTTTGTTAATAAGCATAGAGCAGCACTCACTACCTAGTGACATTGAAAATCATGTTTCGGAGAAAGTGGCTAGCTTAAATCGTTTAGAACACTGGCTTTCCCCGCTACAAGTATTAGATCAATTGGCCGCACTGTCAGGCGTGCGTTTTGATGCAGAGTCACGCCAAGGGCGACCAGTGCTCGGTTGTGCAGTGATTAATGGTGCTCCGGTGAAACTGGCTATTTCAGGTGGGCAACATGCTAACGAAAGTAGTGGGGTCGTCGGTGCACTACGCGCAGCACACGTTTTAAAACAAAGAGGTAACGTGGATTTCACGGTATGCCCATTGGAAAACCCGGATGGATATGCGCTATTCCAGCAGCTCTGTGAAAAAAACCCAAATCACATGCATCATGCGGCGCGCTATACCAGCACGGGAAAAGATTTAACCTGTGGTACTTCTCATGAGTCACTGATTCGTGGTTTAGCAAAGGCGCAATTGCAGGCAGACGTACACCTTAATTTGCATGGTTATCCTGCTCATGAGTGGACTCGGCCATTGTCGGGTTATGTCCCTGAGGGCTTTACGGCGTGGACGATTCCGAAAGGGTTCTTTCTGATTTGCCGTTACCACGCTGGGTTTGAGGCACAAGCGAGGATCCTGCTTGATGCTGCTATTCAAGCAGTGATTGGGTTTGATGCACAAAAGCAGCAGAATATTGAGATGTTGCAGAACTTTTTTCCAATTGTTGATGGTAGCCATTTCGAAGTTGCTGAAGGCGTTGTTCCGTATGTTTTTAGTGAGGATAATGGCACAGATTATCCTATTGAAATCATAACGGAAGCACCTGATGAAACCGTTTATGGTGAGGCATTTATGGTCGCGCATGAAAGTCATTATCGAGTGGTATTGGCAGTTGCTGATGAATTAGCTAAATGAGTTAAAGCCATCGCAAAACTCGTATAAAATACCTCGATGAAAACACTTCTCTGCATACCTCCCATGACTCAGCTCAATACGCCGTACCCAGCGACTGCGTATTTAACGGGCTTCCTTCGCGAACAAGGTTACGAGGTTGAACAACGTGACCTTGCCATCGAGCTGTTGCTAACCTTGTTAACGCCCGAAGGTCTTGAGCAAATATTAAGTGTGGTTGAGGATCACTACGCAGACTTTGATGATGACGAATTGCCTGATGCGATTTATCAATTCTTTTCAGAGTTTGAACGTTATCAACAATGTGTGTTACCCACAATTCGCTTCCTTCAAGGTAAAGATCCAAGTCTTGCGCTACGTATAGTCTCGCGCCGCTTTCTACCAGAAGGCCCCAGTTTTGAGGGCTTAGAAGGTTTAGATGAAGCCACAGGTGATGTGCTGCAATGGGCATTTGGCGAGCTAGGCACACAAGACAAAGCCAAGCACCTTGCGACTCTATTTATCGATGACTTGGTGCAAGTAATTCACCAAGGCGTGGATGTAAACTTCAAAATTTCTCGCTACGGTGAAAGCCTTGCGGCATCGAACCCTCACTTTGATGAGTTATATGCGATCTTAAATGGTGAGGTCGGTCTAGTTGAAGCGACCTTGCAGCACCTACTGATCAATCATTTAGAAGATGAGCAGCCAGATGTTTTAGGGATCACCGTGCCTTTCCCCGGCAATATGCTGGGCGCATTACAAATGGCGCGTGCCTGTCGTGAGCACTCACCGAACACTCGCATTGTGTTAGGTGGTGGCTATGTTAATACCGAGCTGCGCAGCTTAAGAGACCCACGTATTTTTGAGTTTGTGGATTACATTATTTTGGATGATGGCGAGCAGCCGCTGTTAACGCTGTTTGATCATCTTAAAAACGATACACCAACAGCAAACTTACACCGCACTTTCTTCCTAGAAAACGGACAAGTGCAGTACCAACGTCAGAGTGACTTACCCGATATTCCACACGGCGAAATCGGTACGCCTGTTTACCAAGGCTTGCCATTAGAATCGTATTTGTCGCTGTGTGAAATGCTTAACCCAATGCACCGGATCTGGAGCGATGGCCGTTGGAATAAACTGACGATGGCGCATGGTTGTTATTGGACGCAGTGCAGTTTTTGCGATATCGGTTTGGATTATATTGGTCGATACGATGAAGCAGGCGCAGATATTATTGTTGAGCGCATGGAAAAGCTGATTGCTGAAACGGGTCAAACAGGTTTCCATTTTGTTGATGAAGCCGCACCGCCAAAAGTTATGTTTGCGATGGCCAAAAAGATCATCGAAAAAGGCCTGACAGTCACGTGGTGGGGCAATATTCGTTTTGAAAAGACCTTTACCCCTGAGCGTTGTCAGCTGCTTGCAGACTCTGGTTGTGTAGCGATTTCAGGAGGCTTGGAAGTAGCGTCTGATCGTTTGCTCAAGTTAATGAAAAAGGGAGTGACCGTCGAGCAAGTAGCGCGTGTGACCAAGGCATTTTCAGATGCAGGTATCTTGGTGCATGCTTATTTGATGTATGGATTCCCATCGCAAACCGAGCAAGAAACTGTTGAGTCATTAGAGTATGTGCGTCAGTTGATGAAGAATGAATGTATCCATTCGGCCTATTGGCATCGTTTCTCTGCAACGATTCACAGTCCTGTCGGGCAAAAACCTGAAGAATACGGCGTGACGCTATTACCGCCAGATGATGCACCGTTTGCCAATAATGATATTGAGTTTGTTGACCCTGTAAAAGCGAATCATGAGTTGATGGGGAAGGGCTTGAAGAAGGCGTTGTATAACTATATGCACAAGCTTGGTTTTGAACAACCTGTGACGTTTTGGTTTGATAAAAAACTGGCGAAGCCAAAAACACCTGCTGACTTTATTGAGAAGGCGTTAGCTAACGTACCAAAAGAACGCAAGGTCATACCGATACAACAGAAAGCACAGTAAAACAGCGGTACTGGCGACTTTATTCTATACTTTTATAGAATATAGAAGGAGTCAAATATGAAGTTACACATTCCTCAAGTAGCCTTGCTAATTAGTCTATTAGGCGCGAGCTTGCCCGCTCACGCTACCAGTAGCGCTTACGCTGATTTTTACATTCCTTATAAGCAGGTGCAGAGCGATTATACTTGCTTGAATCGCCAAACGATGGAGGCCGTTTTCGGTATCCCGCTGGCGAGTATTGTGAAAGGCGTTTTTGCAGAAACTAGAACCTACCACCAGTCTATGGTCGGGCCGGGTACTTACCAAAATATCAATCTGCTGGCTAATGAAACAACCGTACTAGACCCAGTACTGAACTTTGATCGCTTTAATGAGAGTGAAGTGTTTGATTACTCGTTTACTCTCGATCTAGTAGCACTGAATACGGAAAACGGTGGTAGTGGAGCAGGACGACAAAAGACCATCGATACTGCCAAGCTAGCGATTATCGCCATAATAAAAACAGCTGAACTAACCCATAAGGAAGGCAAGTTTCGTGTGTGGATTAACTTTGAAAACTTGCCACTAGCGAATAATTTAGCCGGCTCGGTAGTGCACTCAGGTGGAACTGATTGGCCAAGTTGGCCATATACTGCATCTAGTCCTGTTTATCAGCAATATCTGAGTGAGGCGATTCACGAAGATTGTTAATGTTTTGATTGTGAGAGTTTTTATTTAGCCCTATTTAAAATCAGCGAAATTTGTTATTAATGAGACAAATAACTAAGCGGCTAGCAAGAGATAGAATGATAAACACCTCAATCAACCAAGACGAGATCAACAAAGCCGTCTGGAACGCCTGCGACACCTTTCGTGGCACCGTAGACCCATCGATTTATAAAGACTTCATCCTCACCATGTTGTTCCTGAAATACATATCAGACGTGCATCGTGACAAGGTCGCAGAGCTAACCGCTGAGTACGGTGACGTACCTGAGTTGATTGCGGAAATGTTAGCCAGCCAGTCATATAACATACCTAAAGGCTGCTCGTTTTGGGATGTGTATGACGCGCGTTACGAAGCAGGAAATGGCGAGCGGATTGATAAAGCACTACACGCCATTGAAGAAGCGAACAGCAAACTCAAAGGCGTGTTTCAGGACATCAGCTTTAACACTGACAAGCTGGGTGATGAAAAGCAAAAAAACGACATACTACGTCACCTACTAGAAGACTTTGGAAAGGACACGCTAAACCTTGCCCCAAGTCGTGTTGGCACGCTAGATGTCATTGGGAATGCGTATGAATACCTGATTAAACACTTTGCGTCGAGCAGCGGAAAGTCAGCGGGTGAGTTCTACACCCCGCCTGAAGTCTCTGATTTATTATCGATTATCCTTGAGCCGCAAGAAGGCGACACCATTTGTGACCCTGCCTGTGGTTCGGGTTCGCTGTTGATGAAGTGTGGTAAGCAGATACAGAAAAACTTCAACGGCTCAAAGAAATACGCGCTCTATGGTCAAGAAGCGATTGGCTCGACATGGTCGTTGGCAAAAATGAATATGTTTTTGCACGGTGAAGATAATCACCGTATCGAATGGGGCGACACCATCCGCAACCCTAAGCTGCAAGACAGTACGGGCGGCTTGATGCACTTCGACGTAGTGACTGCTAACCCGCCATTTAGTTTGGATAAATGGGGACACGAAGACGCTGCCGATGATGTATATGGCCGCTTCCGTCGTGGAGTACCGCCTAAAACCAAAGGCGACTACGCGTTTATCTCGCACATGATTGAAACCCTCAAGCCAAACACTGGGCGTATGGGTGTAGTTGTACCGCATGGCGTGTTATTTCGTGCCTCTAGTGAAGGCAAAATTCGTCAGCAATTGATTGATGAAAACCTGCTGGATACGGTAATTGGCTTACCTGAAAAACTGTTTTTTGGAACGGGTATACCTGCTGCGATATTACTTTTTAAAAAGAACAAAACTGATGACAAAGTGCTGTTTATTGATGCTTCTCGTGAGTTTAAGTCTGGCAAGAACCAAAACCTGCTGACCGCTGAAAATATCCAGAAAATTGTTGATACCTACCATGACCGTGAGAGCGTTGATAAATACGCTTATCTTGCCAATGTGGCGGAGATTCAAGAGAACGATTACAACCTCAATATTCCGCGCTATGTGGATACCTTTGAAGAAGAAGCTGAGATTGATTTGATGGCGGTGCGCAGTGAGCGATTGGCTTTGGAAGCTGAGTTGTCAAAGTTGGAAACGGAGATGAAGGGGTATTTGAAGGAGTTGGGTTATGAGTGATGAATTAACAGCAGGACAACGCTTCTTTGAGCAGTTGAAACAGACAGCTGATGATGGTGCAGAGTTTTGGTATGCACGTGCTTTATCAAAAGTTTTGGGCTATGCAGAATTTCGTAATTTCTTACCTGTTATTGAAAAAGCAAAGCAGGCTTGTCAAAACAGTAACCATGAAGTAAATGACCATCTCGTGGAGGTGCACGAGATGGTCAAGATTGGCTCAGGTGCAGGCCGAAAAATGAGTAGTTTTGCGCTGTCTCGATACGCTTGCTATCTGGTTGTTCAAAATGCTGATCCATCAAAACCAATTATTGCTGCTGCGCAAACTTATTTCGCTGTACAAACTCGTAGGCAAGAATTACAGGACAACGAGCAATTTGGTCAATTACAAGAAGACGAGAAACGCTTGTTTTTGCGAAATGAATTGAAAAAGCATAATAAGCAACTGGTCGATGCTGCTGCTAATGCTGGAGTTGAAGGGAATATAGACTTTGCGATATTTCAAAACCACGGCTACAAAGGTCTATACGGTGGTTTGGATGCTAGGGGTATCCACAAGCGCAAAGGTTTGAAAAAATCCCATAAAATTTTGGATCATATGGGTAGTACCGAATTAGCTGCTAATTTATTCCGTGCTACGCAAACTGAAGAAAAACTGAAGCGCGATAACGTACAAGGTAAGAGACAGGCGAATGAAACTCATCACGAGGTTGGCCTAACTGTGCGACAAACAATTGAGTCGTTAGGTGGAACAATGCCGGAAAACTTGCCCGTACCAGATGATAGCGTAAATCAGTTGGAACGAAAGCAGGCTAAAATCGCTAGCAAGAAAGGGAAGGGTTAGCATGAATAATCTTGACCTAATCCAAGCAAGAGTTTCGGAAGTTCCTGAAGGGTGGGTGCTGTCAAAAGTAGCCGGTGCGCTTAATATTAGGAATAACTTTCGTAAGCCAATTAGTCAGGAGGTTCGAAGTCATATACAAGGTGATTATCCTTACTATGGGCCGACTAAGATTCAGGACTATATCTCCGAGTACGAGCAGGATGGTACTTATGCGTTAATTGGAGAAGATGGTGATCACTTCCTAAAGTTTTCAACTATGTCACAGACACAGTTTATTTCTGGGAAGTGCACTGTTAATAATCATGCGCATATTATAGAAAGTTCTGACACTTGTGACTCTAAGTGGTTTTACAATTATTTCAAACATCGCGATATTACAAACTTTTTGTCGAGACAAGGAGCAGGACGTTTCAAGCTAAATAAAGCGACGCTTGAAAGACTGCCTATTCTCGTCCCACCACTCCCAGAACAACGCAAAATCGCCAAAATCCTCTCAACATGGGATAAGGCCATCGCCACCACTGAAAAGCTAATTGCCACCAGTAAACAGCAGAAAAAAGCGCTGATGCAGCAACTTTTGACGGGTAAAAAGCGTTTGGTGAATCCTGAAACGGGTCGGGTATTTGAGGGGAAGTGGGAAGAGGTGGAATTGGGCGAGGTTTCCTCGATATATGATGGTACTCACTCAACTCCTAAGTACGTTGAACAAGGAGTTCCTTTTTATAGTGTTGAGCATCTGACACGAGGTGATTTTTCCAAAACCAAGTTTATTTCCGAGGAAGTATTCGCGAAAGAAAATAAAAGAGTAAAGTTGGAATGTGGTGATATTTTGATGACCCGAATAGGCGATATAGGTACCGCGAAGTGCCTTGACTGGGATGTACGAGCTTCATTCTATGTCAGCTTAGCGTTGATAAAAGCTAACCGCGAAAAGTTTGATTCTCAGTACATGGGGTATTACATCAATAGTCATGAATTTCATAGAGAGTTGTACAAAAGGACGATCCATGTTGCTTTTCCTAAAAAAATTAACTTAGGAGAGATCAATAAATGTAGGGTGTTATTTCCATCAACTCAGGAACAACAAAAAATCGCCCAAGTCCTAACCGCAGCAGACAAAGAAGTCGAACAGCTACAATTCAAGCTAGGCTATTTCAAACAAGAAAAAAAGGCGCTGATGCAGCAGTTATTAACGGGTAAGCGTCGGGTGAAAGTGGATACTGAGGCAGGTGCAGTCTTATGAGCGCACGTTCTGTCCCAGTCAAAGTGTCTATCAGGGTGCCATTATGATTACCTATCAAACAGGTAACATTTTGCACGATCAAGCAGATGCGATTATCAATACGGTGAATACGGTGGGTGTAATGGGCAAAGGCTTGGCGCTGCAATTTAAGAAAGCCTTTCCTGATAACTTTAAAGTATACAAAAAAGCTTGTGATGATCAGGTGCTTGAGACAGGTTCTGTCTTAGTCGTTTCGCTTAACTCAGTGAGCGCGCCGTTTTATATCTTCAACTTTCCAACCAAAGCGCACTGGCGTGGTAATTCTAAGCTTGAATATATTGAGCAGGGGCTTGATAGTCTTAAAGCTGAAGTGAGTCGCCTTGGTTTGAAATCGGTGGCAATACCTGCTTTAGGGAGTGGTTTAGGTGGGCTAGATTGGCTGCAAGTGGATAAACTAATACAGCAATCATTGGCTGAATTGCCAGAGATCGAATGGCGCGTTTATCCTCCACAGTAAGCATAAAACTAATATATTGTTGTTATTGTAGTGCGTATATATAGCTGGTTTTACCTATATTTTTGATACTATAATGCCATAATGGACAATCAATGCTTCTTACAGCTTTACCTAAACTACTCATGGCAAGATGTCGCGAGCTTTAGTTTGTTCGATCCACCGTCGCGTGGTTGGCAAGCTAAAAACTATATCGCCTATACAACTAGTCATGCTATTAATCACCTAGAAAAGCGGGATGCACACGCGATTGCGTGGAACCTTCCTGTGACTTTAGACGCAACACAGTCAGAGCAATGGCCGGGTTTTGTGATGGATTTATTGCCGCAAGGATATGGCAGGCAGGAGCTATTGAGACAGTTGGCGCTATCGCCTAATGCTGGGCAAGGTGCGGATTGGTCGCTTCTGTTAGCGGGTGCAAGCAACCCTATCGGTAATTGCAGAATTCGTGAAGCGCATGAGTGGTTGCAGTCTAAACGAACCAGCGAGCCTCAAGGTTTTACTCAGGAGGCTATTGCCACGCGAGGGGAGAGTTTTACAGAACACCTCGCGCAACACGGTTTATTCATCGCAGGTTCGTCTGGTGTACAGGGTGAGTGGCCAAAGCTGCTACTGACTCAGGATGCCAGTGGTTTGTTTTATCTGGACCATCAATTACCCGATGAGCAAGCGGTCGCACATTGGTTGGTCAAGTTTTCTCGCGGTGACCATCCTGTATTAAACAACATACTTAAGCTGGAATCTGTCTGGATGGAACTCGCCCAAATTTTGGGATTGCATGTGCATGAGTCTCTGATGCTAGATCAGCGCGCGCTGTTTATTAAGCGTTTTGACCGCGAATGCATCGCATCAGAAAAGTCGATAGTTGCTCGATATGCTCAAGAAAGTTTGTATTCATTGTGTGAACGCAGTGGCTTTGGTGCAAGACTTTCACACAATGAAGTCTGTGAAAAGCTGGCTGTGGCCTGTACCGAACCACTAGAAACGATCATTGAATATTTAAAGCGTGATATTGCTAACGTTGCATTAGGTAACACAGACAACCATGGTCGAAATACGGCTATTACGCGTAAAGAAGATGGTTGGGTTGGGCTGACGCCGTTATTCGACTTCGCTCCAATGGTGTTGCACTCTGACGGAATCGCCAGAACAACGCGTTGGGATGCGGATGATTTAGGTTTACCGAATTGGCAGTCTGTGGTTGCACAGGTCACAGAGGTAACAGGGTTGAGCGCTGTTCCTATCGTTCAGGCGCTACAGTCAATGGCTGAGCCAATGAGTCAGCTACCGAGTGAGATGAAACGCTTGTCTGTCGACGATGAGATTATTACGCGCTTTCGTCAGCGGTGTGAAAGTATTGCCAACCAGCTTGAGGCACTCACGCATGGATAAACGTTATAACACCTTGTCGCCTCTCGAAGAGATTGAAATGCGTAAGGCATTGCTGGATGAGATTCGTGAGCAGCCGGGCATGTCGTTAATGACAGCTTTGCGAACCTTGCGAACACGGACACGTTTGACGGTTGCCGAATACTCGAAAATGACAGGTGTGGCGGAGCGTACGATTCAAAATATTGAAGCGGGTCGAAGCTGTCCTACGATAAAGACAGCAGACAAGCTACTAAAGCCTTTTGGGTTAGTTATGGGTGTTTGCTCTACAAAAAATCATTAATCGTTTATTATGTCAGCACTGTATGTGAACCGTTAAATTAGATAGGTGCTGCTTTGACTACACTCGTTCCCAACTACAACGAAGAACACAGCGCCAAAATCCCCGCGCTAATGCTACTCACAAATCTCGGCTATCAGTTTATCCCACCAACAGAATGCTCGGCACGTCGTGGCAGCTTATCAAATGTCGTCTTGCCTGATGTATTACAGGCTGTTCTGCAACAAAAAACCTTTTCATTTATGGGCAAGATGCATCATTTGTCGAGTGCGGCGATTGATCGAATCGTTCAAGAGCTTGCAGCGCCAGCGATGAATGAAGGGTTAAAAGGCGCGAATGAAAAGCTCTACAACGCGTTCACTTATGGTGTTGGCGTGACGGAGTTTATTGACGGCAAAAAAGCTAACCCAACTATTCAGATTATTGACTGGGCAACGCCTGCGAATAACCAGTTTCACTTTACCGAAGAGATGGAGGTTGAAAACACTAATGGCACGGGTAAGCGTATTCCTGATGTTGTTTGTTTTGTAAATGGTTTGCCGTGGGTAGTGATTGAGGCGAAGCGTCCTGACTCGTCTAAAGCGGGTAAGCCGACTGTTCTGGAAGGTGTGTCACAAACTATTCGTAATCAAAAGGTCGATGAAATCCCGCATTTGTTTGCTTACAGCCAGTTGGTGTTATCGGTAAGTGGGCGTGATGGTTTGTATGCGACTTGTGGTACGCCAAGAAAGTTTTGGGCGAAGTGGAAGGAAGAGCTTATTCCTGAAAGCGAGTTTGTGGCGCTAAAAAATAAGTCATTAACACCGTTACAGTTAGATCTTATTTTTGATCATCGCCCAGCGTCAGTACGTGCGGAGTATATGTCTCTTGCGGCTGGAGGTGACTTGGTGGTGTCAGAGCAGGATCGCTTGCTGGTGTCATTATTACGTCCCGATCGTTTGTTGGATATGGCTAAGCTATTCACGCTATTCGACCAGAAAGCGGGAAAGATTGTTGCGCGTTATCAGCAGTTCTTTGGTATCAAAGCGCTCATTGAGCGAGTGACTTCGTTTGACGAGAAGGGTGCTCGCGAAGGGGGTGTTATTTGGCATACCACGGGGTCGGGTAAGTCGTTCACTATGGTGTTTTTGTCGAAGGCGCTGATTTGGATTGAGGCGTTGGCGAAGTGCCGTGTGATTGTGGTGACTGACCGTGTGGATTTGGAAGGTCAGTTGGCGCGTACGTTTGCATCGGGTGGCGCGTTGACAGACAGAGATAAGAAAGATGCGATGGCGACCACGGGTAAGCGGTTGGCAGAGCAAATCGGTAAGGGTAATGAACGCATTATCTTTTCGATTATCAATAAGTTTGGTTCTGCGATTGAGTACCCTGAGTGCTTTAACGATAGCGCTGACATGATTGTGCTGGTGGATGAGGGGCATCGTAGTCAAAACGGTGAAAATAATATTCGTATGAAGCAGGCGTTGCCGAAAGCTGCGTATGTTGCGTTTACGGGTACGCCGTTGTTGAAGGATGATAAGACAGAAAACAAGTTTGGGAAGATTATTCACTCTTACACCATGCAGCAGGCGGTGGAAGATAAAACGGTGACGCCTCTGTTGTATGAGGAACGTATTCCTGAGCTGAGTACTAACGACAAGGCGATTGATGCGTGGTTTGACCGTATTACTGACAAGCTGTCGGCAAAGCAGCGTACAGATTTAAAGCGTAAGTTTGCGCAGAAAGGGCAGGTCTACCAAACCGAAGGGCGTTTGGCGTTAATTGCTTATGATATTTCAGATCACTTTCAGAACTTTAAGCAGCAGGGTTTGAAAGGTCAGTTGGCTTGTGACTCTAAAGCGTCTGCCATTCACTATAAAAATGCCTTGGATAAGATTGGCAAAGTCACTTCTGTGGTGGCGATGTCTGCATCTGATACACGGGAGGGACATGATTCGGTAGATAAGGAAAGTACCGATGTTGTGCAGAACTGGTGGAAAGAAAATGTTGGGAGTCAGGATGAGAAGACTTACACCCAGGAGATCATTGCTGCGTTTGGTGAGGCTGACGGCCCAGACCTGATGATTGTGGTGGATAAGCTGTTAACGGGTTTTGATGAGCCAAAAAATACCGTGCTGTATATCGATAAGCCGTTGAAAGAGCACAACCTGATTCAGGCGATAGCGCGAGTGAATCGTTTGCATGAGAAGAAGCAGTTTGGTTACCTAATTGATTATCGAGGTATTTTGAAAGCGCTGGATGCGACGATTGCGGATTATCAAGAATTGGCTGATCGCACGTTGGGTGGCTTTGATGCGGATGATTTGCAGGGCTTATATAGCAGCATGGAGACTGAGTATAAAAAGTTGCCGGGCTTATATAGTGAGTTGTGGGCGATTTTTGATGGTGTTCAAAATACGGCTGATGGTGAAGCATTGCGGCAAGCCTTAGCTCCTAAAATTGATACGATTGACGGGCAGTTGACGGATACTAACCAGAAGAAGCGCGAAGACTTTTACAGTGTGCTGTCTGCGTTTGCTAACTGTTTGAAAGTGGCGTTACAGTCTGCAACGTACTTTGAAGATAAGAGCTTTGATGATAAGCGTGAGGGTTATAAAAAGACCTTGAAGTCGATGTCTGATTTGCGCAGGCAAGTGCGAGCGGATGCTGAGGAAACGGTGGATTATGATGAGTATGCAGACAACATTCGCGCCATGTTGGATAAGCATATTGGTGGCGTGAAGATTGAAGAGCCAGAGGGAGTATATCTGGTTGGTAATATGGGTAAAGACGTTAAGCCTGACGAGATGAGTGATGATGAGGCGCGTAATAAGAAGGATGTGATTTCTGGGCGTATTACTAAGTCCATTGAGCAAGACCTAGCAGATGACCCGTATGCGCAGGAATATTTTTCTAAGTTACTAAAGCAGGCGATTGAGCAGGCTAAAGAGATGTTTGATGCGCCTGTGAAGCAGTATTTGTTGTTTGCTGAGTTGGAAGCGCAAGTTGTTGCTCGTGAGGTTAAAGACTTGCCGATGGATCGTTTTGCGGGGCTTGATCCTAAAATTAAGCGTCATGTTCAGGCGTATTACGGTTTATTCCCTCGTCACTTGGGTGAGGAGCATGATATTTCTGAGAATGAGTGCTTTGCGTTGGCAGTCATGATTGATGAAGTGGTGATGGCATTGGTAGCTGAGTATTCTATTAACCAGTCGGAACTTGAAAAGCAAGTGTCGAGTAAGTTATTACCTGACTTGTTTAAGGCGTGTGGAATTGAAAAGGCTAAGTTGATTATTGCGGATGTGATTCAGGTTATTCGTTTAGGTGTGTCGGGCAAGTATTAATGACGTCGATCAGTGCTACTGAGCAGAACGATGAAGAGTATAGCTTTGTCTATGGTGATGAGGCGGTTACTTATGGCGTAGTTCGTAAGTCTGTTGTGGAAGGTAAAAAACGCAAAATAGCGATTAAAGTTCATCCTAGTTGTGAGGTGGTGGTCAATGCGCCTGACGATGCGGAGCGGTCAGAGGTTCATGAAGCGATAATGAAGCGCGCGAAATGGATTTGTGAAGCGTTGCAGGAGTTTCGTACACAGCAGGCTTATGTGCAGTCTAAGCATTATGTAAGTGGCGAGGTGCAGTTTTATTTGGGCAGACGTTATGTGCTGAAAGTCGTGGAAGACGAAGCGGCTGTGCCAATGGTGAAAATGCAGCGTGGCAAGTTGTTGGTAACGCTTAAACGTTTTGATGAGCGTAAAGGTGGCTATACTAAAGTGATGGTTAGGCAGTGGTATCATTTACGGGCAGAGCGGGTTTTTCATGAGCGTTTAGCTGCTTTGTTACCGAAGGCAACTTGGGTAAAAGGAATTCCTAGTTTTCGTGTGTTGCCGATGAGTAAGCAGTGGGGAAGTTGTTCGGCAAAGGGCAGTCTGATGTTAAACCCGCATCTGATTAAAGCGCCAAAGGAGTGTATTGATTATGTGATCTTGCATGAGCTTTGTCATATTGCGGAGTACAACCACAGTGAACGCTTTTGGCGTTTACTGAGTAGCGTGATGCCGCAATGGCAGGATGTAAAAAGCCGTTTGGATGGTATGGCGGAGTTGTATTTAAACGAGTGAAAATTCGATCCAAAGACTAATTTAGGGGCTGAGTAAGACTTCAGGCAGACATACTAGCCCCACTGAGGTCTGTATTATGACAATACAGGTCTAAGGAAACTACGCTCAAAGCGTGTTATACATTTTGTTTCTTTTGCGTAATTAATAGCAGCTTGGCTATCGGCATCGTTAGCCACCTTTTCTTTATATTGCTCATAAGCGGCAAAACTAGGGAAGCTCACCAAGGCTAAACCAATATCGCCAGTGCTCTCAGAAGGTAAGAAATAACCGTGATGCTGTCCGCCAAGTCTATTAACGATGGCAATCCATAATTTGGCATAATGTTCAAATTCATTTATTTTTTCTGCGTCTATCACATAGCTTAACTGGCATGTAATCATGATTCATTCCTCTTGTTTTTTATTTGCAAAGCAAATAAGGCCGATGGTTCGGTGTGTTATTAAAGGTAGCAGTAAATTTACTACCATTGCCTCGATAGCATCCATCAAGGAGCGCGCATTCTAGCATGCACATCTCCATAAAAGCCCCACAGATTGTTATCATCTATACCCCTGATAACGCTATGGGCTTAACAAGTCACGTTCAAAATCCTATTACTATTTGCCAATTAATGATGAACTCGTTACGCTTCGACGGTAGTTTAAAGAGTACGCATAATAAACATTAAGCAAAATAAGGCAGCGATGAAAAAGAACCTTACACAAGCGTATCGCGATGTTAGGCAATACACAGAGCAACTTTGCAAACCACTCAATGTTGAGGATTACGTCCCTCAAGCCGTTGATTATGCGAGTCCACCAAAGTGGCACTTGGCGCATGTAACGTGGTTCTTTGAAACCATGATTTTACAAAAACACCTCGAAGGCTATGAGGTATTTAACGAGTCGTTTAACTTCTTATTTAACAGCTATTACCAAACCATTGGTAAGCGTGCAATGCGTGCTGAGCGCGGTGTGATGACACGCCCAACTGTGGGTGAGGTTTACCAATACCGCCAGCATGTTGACGTTTATATGGCAGAGCTACTGGCTGGTGAGGTTTCACAAGAACTTGAAGACTTAGTGGTGTTGGGACTTAACCACGAACAACAACATCAAGAGCTACTGATTACTGATTTAAAGTATGTTTTGGCGTTGAATCCAATGGCACCCGTCTATCGTAAAGATAGCAACCTAGTGGCTGATCACAATGCTGACTCGGAGTTTGAGTGGTTGTCATTTGGTCAGGGCGTGCATTCAGTTGGTTATCAAGGCAACGGTTTTTGTTTTGATAATGAGCAGTCCGTTCACAATACCTATATTCAATCATTTGAAATCTCGACGAGCTTGGTCACCAATGGTGAATACCTAGCGTTCATGAAAGCAGGTGGTTATGAGAACTTTAATCACTGGCTAGATGAAGGCTGGGCGTGGGTAAATAAATTCGAAGTAAAGTCGCCGCTGTATTGGCAAGAGGTTGATGGCGAGTGGTTTTACTACACGCTAGCAGGTTTACAGCCTGTTGATCCTGACGCGATTTTAAGTCATGTGTCTTTCTACGAAGCGAATGCGTTTGCACAGTGGAAAGGTTGCCGCTTACCGACTGAGTTTGAGTGGGAAGTGGCCGCGCCAGGTTTAGACTGGGGCAAGCGCTGGGAGTGGACAAGTTCTGCTTATTTACCTTATCCGAACTTTGCGATTAGCGAAGGCGCGGTGGGTGAGTACAACGGCAAGTTTATGGTTAATCAAATGGTATTGCGTGGTGCGTCGGTAGCAACGTCTGAAGGTCATAGTCGTTTAAGTTACCGCAACTTTTTCCACCCTTACTTTCAGTGGCAATTTTCAGGGATACGACTCGCAAAATGAATTCACAATTTGCCGCAGATGTTGATGCGGGCTTGAGTAAATCAAGCAAGACACTTCCTTCTAAGTACTTTTACGATAAGAAAGGCGATGAGCTGTTTATGCAGATCATGGCTTTACCTGAGTATTATTTAACGCGTGCCGAACTTGAGATTTTTACCGAGCAAACACCACTGTTAATTGATGCGTTGGGGATGAATAAGTCGCAGCATTTCGAGTTAATAGAGATGGGTGCGGGTGATGGTAGTAAGACTAAGTTCTTACTGAAGGGATTACTTGATCAAGGTTATGACTTTGATTATCTGCCGATTGATATCTCGGGGAATGTGCTTGAACACTTAGTTGAGACTTTGCAGCCTGAGCTGCTGAGCTTATCTATCAAAGCACAGCAGGGTGATTACTTTGAAATACTGAAGACGCTTAAAGACAGTCATGCACCTAAGGTTGTGCTGTTTTTAGGGTCAAATATTGGTAATCAGAGCGACGAGCAAGCCGCTGCATTTATGTATAGCCTAGGTGAAAACTTAGCGCCGGGTGATCGCGTAGTACTGGGTGCTGACTTGATTAAGCCTGTTGATGTTGTGCTTCCCGCTTATAACGATTCACAGGGTGTTACTAAGGCGTTTAACCTGAATTTGCTGACGCGTATTAACCGTGAGTTGTCGGGTGACTTCGATGTAAGTCAGTTTGAGCATGCGCCTGAGTACACGGAAGAAGAGGGTATTGCCAAGAGTTTTATCCAGAGCAAAGTAGACCAGACGGTAACAATTGGCGCGATTGGGCAAACTTATTCGTTTAAAGCGGGTGAGAAAGTTCACGTAGAGATCTCGCGAAAATATAATAAGAAGGTGCTGGCGGGTATTTTGAAAGATACGGACTTTAATCTGGTTAACACCTTAAAAGACAGTAAAGCCTATTATGGTGACTTTATTTTGGAGCGAAGTGCTTCTGAGTCGTAGATTGTGATTCTTTGTCGCTAGGTTATAATTAGCGCGAATTATTTATCAATAAAGGTTCCCCTGATGCCGTTGTCGACAGCAGTCAAAAGAAAAGAAATGCACACGCGTGTGGTCACGTGTAAAGGTTATTTGCGTGAAGATGATCTTTGGGATATCGAAGGTAACATGGTCGATACTAAGCCTTATCGGTTTGGGAATATCGATCGCGGCGGGCATATTGAAGCTGAAGAGCCACTTCACGGTATGTGGGTGCGCTTGACGATTGACGACCAGATGAAAGTACATGCAGCTGAGGCAGTTATTGATTATTCGCCTTATAGTCATTGCCCGAAAATAACACCTGACTATAGTAAGCTTGTTGGTCTTTCTCTAGGCTTGGGCTGGAATAAAACCGTTAGAACGTTAATGCGTGGGACAGCAGGTTGTACGCACCTTACTGAGTTGCTCGGGCCGATGGCAACGACGGCTTTTCAGACTGTTTTTAGTGGTCGTAGCGAAGGAACAAAGCAAGGTTTTGACCTTGAAGAACGATCTTACGAGCGTCCAGTAATGCTAAATACTTGCCATAGTTTTGCGACATCTAGTCCTGTTATCCAAAGAGACTTTCCGGATTACTACGAAGAAGGTTAACAACAAAGTATTAATAATCAACTACTTGTTAAGGGTTGGTTAATAGGCGTATTATAACCCCATCAATTCACAGGGGTCTGGGGTAAATAATATGCTAACAATAAAATGGGCTCGTATTGCCGCTTTTTGTGCACTAAGTGCGACTGCGGTAATACCTGTAACGGCAGAGGATCTAATCACCAATCCTTGGCTGGATATACCTACGACATTATCCGCTAGAGTCGACTTAGAGAGTACTGATAATAAAAATGTACTCGCACTGTCGAGTCGTCAGCTTACTGCTGACCTTGTTAGCTTGTCTACTCAGCTGCTGCAAAGCAGTGATTTCACGTTTCCAATTCCGTTACCTGATGGCTCATTTGCAAATTATCGTTTTGAGCGTTCATCTGTCATGGCGGCATCACTTGCTGAAAAATATCCAGCCATCCAAACATTCACCGCAACAGATGTTAGTAACTCCAGTAACACGGGTCGTTTTGATATAACACCTAAAGGCTTTCATGGGATGTTTCAACATGAAGGGCGTTGGGTGTTTATTGACCCTGAGCTACGAACGCGCAACGATCAGTACATCTCATACTATGGTGATAATGCTGTGCCTTTGACGGCGCGACGTATTGATACTGTTTTTAAGAGCACAAGCTCAGCACTGTTAGCCCGTACTGAAACTGCTGTTCGAGCAATCGCGGGTGATGTTAAGCGAACTTATCGTCTAGCGATGAGTGCTTCCGCAGAGTATGTAGCGTTTCATGGCGGTACAAAAGCTGATGGGTTGGCTGCTATTGTGACGATGCTAAATCGAGTAAATGAAGTCTTCGAACGTGATCTTGCGATTGTTTTTGAGCTAGTTGCAGATAATGATGCTGTGATTTTTACCGATGCAACGACAGATCCATTTAATAATGACGATGATGACGTGGAAGTCAATGCTCGCGTTTTATCTGATGCAATAGGTGACGATCAGTTTGATATCGGTCATGTGTTAAATACCGGAGGCGGTGGATTAGCGGCTTTAGGTGTTTGTGACCCAGGGCTTAAAGCATTAGGAATGACAGGAACGGACACGCCGACAGGAGATGCTTTTTATATTGACTATGTCGCTCACGAGTTAGGTCATCAGTTAGGGGCAAATCATTCCTTTAACGGAACTAATACATTTTGTCGTGGTAACCGAAATGCTGAAACAGCATGGGAGCCAGGCAGTGGGACTAGTATTATGAGCTATGCTGGAATTTGTGGTGACCAAGATGTTCAGTTTAATGCGAGCGCTTTTTTCCATATTGGTAGTATTGAAGAAATTACCGCATTTACGACAGAAGCCGGCTGTGGTCTAGAGTCTACTCTTGAAAATACAGCGCCAGCAGTTGATGCCGGTTCCGATTACGTTATTCCTTCCAATACGCCTTTTAAATTGTCGGGAGTTGGTAGTGATGAAGACGGTGATACGCTGAGTTATATCTGGGAGCAGTTAGATATCGGTGCGGCATCGAATAGCCTAGAAACAATGATTGATGATGGAACACGCCCGTTATTTCGTTCATGGGAACCTGAAGATATTGCGGACAGGTACTTCCCTAGTTTGCAGGATGTATTGGTCGACTTCGGGTATACCTCAGTGGGTGAAGCATACCCAAATACCAACCGTGACATGACTTTCCGTTTAACTGCGAGAGATGGCAAAGGTGGCGTTTCAACGGATGAGACGATTGTGACTGTCAGCCATGGTGCAGAGCCTTTTAGAGTAACAGCGCCTTTGTTTGGTGATGAATTTACGGGTGGCGATGAGCTGCTGATCCGGTGGGATGTGGCGGGGACGGATGTTGAGCCGTTTAACTGTGGCTCGGTAGAAATTTTGTTGTCTGATAATGCTGGCATTAGCTTTGACCATATACTAACCGCAAGTACCGCCAATGATGGCGAGTTTGGCTATACCTTACCGGACGAAAGTATGAGTGATGCACGAGTGATGGTTAGTTGCCTAGGTAATATATTTTTCGCGGTAAATGATGGTGGCTTTCAGGTTGTAACGACTGGGATAAGGGGGTCTCTTGATGCAGAGGCTGCTACAGAAGTTGAAGCAGAATCAGAATCAAAGTCTAGCGGAGGAGGAAGTTTCTCTTGGTTGCTACTCCCGCTACTATTACTAGCTACCCGCCGACTCAGCCGCTTTAGATAACGCCCATATTATCTTTAACGCCTTTAAGTTTGGGAGTGTTTAGTTCGACACTCCCAATCGTTTTCTTATCTTTGAGGTAGCCTGCGACAACATCCCAAATTGGTTTATTGTCAGGCACGTTCTCTTGCACACTTGCCCAGCCTGCAACAGGGTATTCCTTTTTCGCATCTAGCGACGTTCCATTCAGCGCTAAGTCAGATACTCGTTTGCCCATCTTTTCAGTAGGGTCAAACGTAAACTGCAAACCACCTACACGCACCATATCCCCACCTTGCTGGTAATAAGGGTCAGGATTAAATAAGTTATCAGCCACGTCTTCCAGTATTTCTTTGATAAGTTCACCGCTTAGCAAGTTACGAGTCACCGTGCCATAGGTAATGGCGGTTTGGTCGGCAACATGCTCAAAGGTAATCGGTTGCCCCGGCAATACACTGGTACCCCAGCGGAAGCCAGGGGAGAAGGCGATTGGTGTATCTAATCCTTCCATCAGTGAATTACAAATCAGTTGATCAAAAGTCCCGTTAAAATTACCGCGGCGATAGAGAGTGTCATCGCAGACAGCAAGCTCTTCAGCGAGTTGCTTTTGGTAGGGCGCACGGACTTTTTCAATCAGTGCAGTCATGCCTTTATCTGGCTCGATTAAGTTTGAGAAAACAGGCAGTAGCTTGTAGCGATAGTCAGTGACTTTACCGCCTTTGACTTCAAGGTCTAGTACGCCGAGAAACTTACCGTTAGAGCCTGCATTTGTGACTAGTGTCTTACCGCCAGAGTTTTCGACAATGATTGGTTTAGCAATGCCGTCATGAGTATGGCCACCCATGATTGCATCGATACCTGTGACGCGAGAGGCAAGTTTTAAATCAACGTCCATACCGTTATGGGATAATAAAATAACCGCTTGAGCACCTTTGCCACGAGCCTCATTAACCATCTCTTGCATACGTGCTTCACGAATACCGAAACTCCAGTCAGGAACAAAGTGGCGGGGGTTAGCAATGGGGGTGTAAGGGAAGGCTTGCCCAATAATAGCAATCGGTACGCCATTCATTTCTTTAATGACATAAGGTTCGAAGACAGGTTCTTCAAAGTCATTAGTAATGATGTTTTGTGCGATGAAATCAATCTTGCCACTGAAGTCATTTTCGATGATTTCTAGCGCGCGGTCAGCACCATAAGTCATATCCCAATGTGATGTCATAATATCTACGCCTAACTCAAGCTGAGCATCAACCATGTCTTGTGCATTAGTTTGTAGTGCAGTCCAAGAACCTTGCCATGTATCGCCACCATCGAGTAACAAAGCCCCCGGACGCTGAGCGCGTACTTTGTCGACGAGTGTTTTTAAGTGGGCAAAACCGCCAACCTTTCCGTACTTCTTCGATGCTTCAATAAAGTCTAAAGAGGTAAATGCGTAAGCATCTAGTGATCCTTTATCAATGCCAAAGTGCTTTAAGTAATGTTCACCCACAAGGTGTGGCGGTTGGTTTTTCATTGCGCCGATACCAAGGTTAATACTTGGCTCGCGAAAATAAATAGGGTTAAGCTGTGCGTGACAGTCGGTGTAGTGCATCACAGATACATTACCGAAAGGCGCTAATTCGTAGGGGTCACTGGGAGAAGTGGTGGTGATTTTATTACTGGCAGAAGCAGTATTGAGTTGAAAACCGGCGGCGCTGGCAACGGCTAACATTTGTAAAAACTCTCGACGATTTAAGCTCACAGTATTTAATCCTCACAATGCGCGACAGTTAGACCTGTCTAGTATGCGGGAGATTATACGCGAAGTTATTCTTTTACCTAACGGAGTCTATATTTATACATCCCCTCAAACTTAAGTGAATAAGTGGAGGGGGGCGTGGTCTACTATGAGCTAATTAAAGCTTCTTTAGCAGTGTACGAATTTCTTCGTGAGCAGAAGCAATTTCTTGCTCTAGCTGTGATAAGCGCTCAAGTGCGTGCTCTTTCATGTCAACAACCGATTTGTGAGCACTAACAATACTATCCAGCTCGGCAATAGCAGCTAATAAGAATGGTGAGATCTCATTAACCTGACTTGTTGGGTTATTACGATCGCCTGTAGCTATCATTTTCGCCGAACGGCCAAAGCGGAAAGTTTTACGCTCAGGCAGGAATGAACCTTTCTTACGCTCATAGAAAATCTTTAAGACATCAATGTTGCCTTCAATGTGTAGTGTGTAGTGCTTGATTTGCTCTGGACGTGTTACATCCATTTCCGTGAGTGATGGGTACTGATCTTGACTCATGTTTTCCTCTCAGGTGTTGTTATTAGAAGTTTTTACCTATTGTAAGCAATTAATTAGCTTCTGTCAGTGAGGTTTTTCTTTAACAAAAGAATCACGCCTTAAATTTGGCTATAGATGCATTTCATGGCAATATCCGTTTATCAGATTAATTTAAAAAAAGAATGCTATAAAGGCTCGGAGAGATTCATGCAAATAAACAAGATGTTATTGATGCCCTTACTAACGGCAGCCCTGTTATTAGGGGTCGTTTCGCAGGCTGCGGCACAATACACACCAAACCCAAGGCTAGGGTCAAATGTTGGTAGTGCAGACAAGCTGACCGCGTCAGTGGCATTCACCGATATATTTAAAAGTTCGACGGGTTGGTACACATCTTGCGAGTTTGATTGGCGCACTAAGCAGGGGATAGACCCTGACTGTACTCAGAAAAATGCGTTTCATACGCGAGAAAAAGACTTACTAGACTTAGATGCTAATGGTTGGGTTCGTTCGCTACCCACGCCAGAGCAAGCGCCAATATTTACTAGTGTAACTGCTAGTTGGTCATTACCCGAATCATTTCCACTAGGTCGTTACGTTGTGCTTTATGAAGGACAAGGTACCATCAAGTTAACGGGTGATTTGAAAGTTGTCGGGGATCATCAAGGCCGCATGGCATTTGATTTGTTATCAGCAAAGCGTAATTTGCGGTTAAATATTTCAAAAATTAACCCTGCAAATCATTTACGTAATTTAAAAATCGTTCCCATTCAGAATGAAGCTAATCATCGTAGACAGATCTTTAGTAAAGACTATGTTGCAAGAATGCGCCCACTTCATGTAATACGTTTTATGCCGTGGTCTAACCCACGTGGTAATGATGTTGTTGAGTGGCAAGATCGTGCACCTATTGATACGTCACACTTCACCGGCCCTAAAGGTGTCCCTGCGGAGCGTATGGTTGATCTAGCAAATGCGACGGATGTTGCACCATGGATTAGTGTTCCCTACAAAGCGTCTGACGACTACATGCTTCAATACGCACGTATGGTTAAGAATCGTCTACGCCCAAATCAAAAAGTGTACCTTGAGTACTCAAATGAAATGTGGAATGTAATATTTCCCGGTACGACTTATGCAGCACGTAAAGCTGACGTACTTTGGAAGTTTCCGTACAAAGAAAAGAATGCTTATCAGCGTCGTGTATCAATGGCTGCTAACTGGTACGCAAAACGTACGGTTGAGATGTGTCAGATTTGGAAGAAAGAATTTGGTAATCAAAGCGGTCGTATTGTTTGTATCCTAGCGTCTCAGTCTTCTGCGCCTTGGGCTGGTAAAGAAACACTAGATTGTCCGTTATGGAAAGAGGCGGGTGGTTGTGGTCGTCACGTTGATGCTTATGCGATTGGTCCATACTTCGGTGACTACATTGCCCGTAAGGAGCACCGTGAGACAGTAAAGAGCTGGTTGCGTGATCCTGATGGTGGTATGAATCGCTTGTTCACTGAGATTGAAAGCGGTGGTCAGGTTGATAAGAAAACTGACGGTGGTTCGATTGCGCTGACGATGAATTCTTATGTTAAGCAAAATGTGAAGCTCGCTGAAAAGTATGGTTTGCCCCTGATGGCTTATGAAGCTGGTCAGCATTTGATTCGTTTTGATCCGCCACACACGGTTAAAGACCCCGCAGTATTGAACTTGTTTATGAGTGCGCAAAAGCACCCACGTATGCGTGATGCTTATAACCGTTACCTACAAGCATGGAATCAAGAAACAAAGGGTGGCTTGATGGTGCATTACTACGGTATTGGTAAACCAACACCGAAGAACTTCTTTTCGATGCTAGATCATTCTCGTCAGGCTAGTACGCCTAAGTATCAAGCGTTGATGGATTACCTTGGTACGCCTTCTACTTATAAGCCGCCAGTTCGTCGCGCAGCTGTAGCGCCAGTTGTTACTCGTGCTCCAGTCGCTAGAGCCGCTGCACCAGCTGCTCCTGTGTATAGAGCACCGGTGCAGCAACAACCTGTTGCTAGAGCGCCAGTTCAACAGAAGCGAGCGCCAGTGGCTCGTGCACCCGCAGGTGTACCGTTGAGTGGTCAAGGTCTACGAGGCTGGGCTATCACTTCAACAAGTGCTATCTCTCCTGCAATCAAGCTGCATCAAGGTAGGAAGAACGAGTTATCTATCTTGTGGAGCTTCGCGACCCAGCGTCTGACAGGTCGTGATTTCTTCCATATCTTCGCGATTGATAATCGTGGTGGTCGTAAATTGCTAATGAAGCAAACGACTCAAGATATGCGTGAAGTAGGTAACATGGCGCAGATTTATGTTGAAGATATTAGTCGTTATGTGGGGCCGCCAATACGTTTACAAATTGAAGTAAGCCCTGGCGTACAAGCTGTGATTGAAGACGTAAGCTTCTAAGATCTAGTTTGACAGACACAAAAAAGCCGACTGATATGTCGGCTTTTTTGTGTCTGTGTATTCTAACTATTCGTTATGCATTTAGTGCAACTTCGATGCTTCTGAGCGATAGAACGGTTCTACCTGTTCAGTCAAGAAGTTACTAATGTCTGGGTCTTCATCATTGATAGTGAAAAAGTCAAACATCTCGAATGGGCTGTCGTTTTCTGACTCAGGGATTCTTTCAGCAATGGATGCAATTGTCTCGTCCAAGTCGCCCGTACCCAGTATGCCCACTAATAAATGCGGCTCTGGGTCTTCAGATGGCTCATGAATGACGGCAAGGTAAGCCATCTCAACTTCCGTATAGTCTTTCAGTATCTCTGTGAGGGTCTTCACTAGCCCTTCAGGCTGTTTAGCCAATGAGTCTAGGTAGATGCCGTTATCGTCAATTTCATCTGCGTCTAGTAACTCGTCAGCGTTATTAACTGTGTCGCTTCCAAGTAGAGAAACGACATCTTCAGGAGAGAACTCCATGCCGAAATCTGTATTTGGGTTTAACACCATTGGAATGCCTAGCGTCATACGAAATAGCGCTTCCGTAGGTACTTCCAAATAAGGCTCATCTTCTGGGATGACTTTCTGTAGTGTTTGAAGTGAGGTGAAGAATGGAATCACTGGGCTTTTATCTTCATCACTTTCCCAGTGATTAATCATTAACTCGTCATCTTCGGTCAGTACAAACTCAGGGTCTGTAATGTCACCTGCTGGTGTGCCTAAAATGAAAACACGAGACTCCATCATTAGCTTATAAAAGCTTTCGACTTTCTCTTCATCAATGGCCGCTTGGTGTAAGGCTTGCTCTAATGCATTAGCAGGTAGCAACATGGTAGGTATCCTGATATTTCTTTGTGTATTTATGGGGGCAGTGATTATTGATCATCAGTGCCGACATTATTTTTTTGTTGTCGTATGAGTTAGGCATTCTACTAACTGTTTCGCGGTGTAGTCTAGTAAGGCAGGATAAGCTTGCTTAGATAGCTTGATTTGTCTGCCCATAGGGTCTATTTCGGTGGTGTTAACGTCAATATCTTCTGTTAACACACGTAAGGTCTTTAATTTAAAGCCCAACTCGGTGACGATGCAACGAACATTGCTATCCGTAATCGTCTGTCGAGCCTTCGATAATGCTTTAGCGCTTGGCTTTAAACGTTCTTGTAACGTAATACTGTCGAGCTGGTTTAGCCCATAATGATTCGTAAAATACTGCCATGCATCATGCATCACCAAAAAAGGCATCTCTTTAATCGGTGCAAGCGTTTCAATAATCGCTTTGTCAGTTTCCGAGATCGAGTCAATTAACTGTTGAGTATTAGACTCATAGCTTTCTTTGTTGCTAGGGTCGATAGCAATAATTCTATCGCGAATGTTGGCCGCAATTAAGACAGCATTGCTTGGGCTAAGCCATAGGTGGTAGTCAGTATCTTCGGCTTTAAGCTGTTCATGATCTTCATCATGATGGTGTTCGTCTTCATGAGAGGACTCTTTCTCGTGAGCATCTTCGTCATGCTCAGCTTCTTCATGATCATTATGATCATGGTTAGCACTGAGTAGTGTTAATCCTTTGACGGTAGAAAGTGTGACTAGTTTCTCTAAATCGAGACTTCGCATGCTCTTTTCGAGAAATGTTTCCAAGTGGTCATCAATGCGGATCACTAGGTCGGCTTTGTTTAAAAGACGAATTTCCGATGGCTTCAAGCTGTATTGGTGCGGTGACGCAAAATCAGGAATAAGCTGTTTAGTTTCAACATTATCGCCCGTAATAGCGACAACTATGGCTTGAATCGGCCTAATTGTAGAGACGATAAGTGGTTTTTCTTCAGCCATAGCTAGCGAGCTAGACAGTGCTGCAATCACAGCAAAAAAGAGTACAATGCGTTTCATTATGAAAGACTCAGATAAAATATTAGCGACATTAAAACATGTAAGCCTAGCGCTGGAGAAGAGACAAATTCTTCAGGATATTAGTATCACGCTTGAGGCTGGTAAGGTATTGACCATTATCGGGCCAAATGGTGCGGGTAAATCGACACTATTACGTATTTTATTGGGGCTACAAAAGCCCGATGCGGGAGAGGTGACACGCAAACCGGGATTACGTATTGGTTATGTGCCACAGTCCATAAGCATCGAAAGTACCTTGCCATTAACCGTGGCGCGTTTTGTGGCGCTTGGCGGAAAGGGTAATGTCAAAGAGGTTTTAGCTGAGTTGCGAATTGCGCATTTGGCAAAATCAGCTATTCAGTCAATCTCAGGCGGTGAGTTTCAGCGAGTACTGTTGGCGCGTGCGATTATGCGTAAACCAGACTTATTAGTGCTAGACGAACCTGCTCAAGGTGTCGATGTTATGGGGCAGGGTGAGCTATATGATCGTATCTCTACATTGCGTCAGCGTTATGGTTTTGGTGTCATCATGGTGTCGCATGACTTACATCTCGTGATGGAAAAGACCGATCAGGTAATTTGTTTGAATCAACATATTTGCTGTCATGGTGTACCAGATGATGTGAGTCGTCACCCAGAATACAAAAGACTGTTTGGCGATATGCCAGATAGTGGTCTAGCGGTGTACACCCATAATCACGACCATGCTCACGACTTACAAGGTAACGTGGTTCACAGTAAGGATTGTGATCATGGATGAGTTCATTATTCGTGCGATGATCGCCGGTTCACTCGTCGCAGCAGTAGCAGGATTGCTGGGTGTGTTTGTTGTTTGGCGCAGAATGGCTTTCTTCGGTGATACCTTGTCGCACTCCGCATTGCTCGGTGTTGCAATAGGCATGTTATTGAATATCGGGTTTATGGTGGGTGTCGTTGCTTCGACGTTGTTAGTCGGTATCATTCTATTTCTTTTTCAACGCCAACAGCGTGTCAGTAACGATGCTTTATTGGGGATTCTCGCACACAGCGGACTCTCACTAGGTTTGATTGCGTTGAGCTTTGTACAAACACAAAACGTGAATGTAGAAGAGTGGTTGTTTGGTGACGTACTGTCAGTCACTTGGGATGATGTGACTTGGATTGCCTTGACCTTAGTATTGGTCGTTGGAGTGATGGCTTGGCTTTGGCGCCCACTGTTGACATTAACCGTCGACGAAGAGTTAGCTAGAGTAGAAGGTGTTAATGCCGGGCTCGTTAATTTGGTCTTTGTCGGTCTAGTCGCGCTATTGGTTGCCACGGCAATGCAGGTGGTTGGAGCGCTATTAATTACCGCTTTGTTGATCATTCCAGCATCGGCCGCTCGAAGCTTTGCTAAGACGCCAGAGCAAATGGCTTTGTTTGCTGCGGTGATTGGTGTTGTCTCAGTGTTTATCGGTATTACTGCATCGCTTCTTTTAGATACGCCCGCTGGCCCATCGATTGTATTCTCATCTGCAATGTTGTTCTTTATGAGTCAAATAACGAGAGTGCTAAAAGCAGCATAATAAAAAAGGCACCGGATGTGGGTGCCTTTTTTAAGATTTTATACGAACTGTATCGGTCTGTGTTGCGTTCCCCATGGGCTAGGGCGCTTCCACCAACGTTGAGCGACTGTTGCGTAAACCTGGCGGAAGTCTATTTCGTGAGATAAATCACCCTTCACTAAGTCTTCAGCTTTCAGGCTAGGGGTCTTACCATACAAGCCGCCGTTAATTGAACCACCCAGAACTAAATTCACTGAGCCGGAGCCGTGGTCAGTTCCACCGCTATTGTTTTCTTGAACACGTCGTCCAAACTCAGAATAAGTTACGACCATAACGTTGTTCCAAAGCTTGTGGTGCTTCATTGAACGAACGAAAGCATCTAAGCCTTGGCTGAGGTGGTGCATACGGTTGTTGTGCGTATTGCGTTGATTTGCGTGCGTATCAAAGCCATCTAGCGTTACTTTGTATACGGGCAAGTGAACACCATTGGTGATCATGCGATCAACTTGTTCAAGGTTGCGGCCAAATGAGCTGTTTGGGAAGTTGATGCTAGAGGGTCTAGCGTTCTTAAGCTTTTCTTCTAACATTTTAGCGGCAAGGTTGATTTGATTTTGAACACCTAGCATATGACTCAGGGCATCATTATCTGCATGATAGATTTCTTTATTTAGATATTTGGTTTGAGTAAGAAACTCTTCACTGTTCATCATTGCAACAGAGCGACCTTGCTCTCCTGCCATAGGGCCTAGGTTATTATCTCCAAGTACGATGCCATTGAGCTCATACTTGTGGTTTTTTAGTGCCTGCGATATCCAACCTTCGCTGCCTTTTCCTGAGGTATTACCCGTTTCCCACACATCAGCAGAGTGAAAGTGTGAGCGGCTAGCATCTTTGTAACCAACACCTTGTACCCAAGCCATATCCCCTTCTTTCCACAAGTTCATCAGTGGCTTCAGGTATGGGTTGATACCCATATCTCCCTCTAAATGGAGAGAGTTTTTGATGGCAATATTAGGACGTAGTTTGTAATACAGCTCGTCCTCAAAAGGGACTAGCGTGTTGAGTCCATCATTACCGCCTTTTAATTCGACCATCAAAACAATGCGGTCAGGGCGCTGCAATGATTTATTTAATTTCTCAATGTCAGACGATGCTGCGTTGGCATATACGCTAGGCGCTAGACTAGCAAGTGATGTAAGGCTAGCGTACTGAGTAAACTCTCGACGATTCATAATAGTTTTGATTCCTGGGCGAGAAGTAAGTTACTTAAGTTGATAAGCAGGGTCAGTCACTAGCGCTTTAACTAAGCGTAGTTTTCCTGGTGTGGTTGGTAGCGCTAGTGCCGGTTTACGGGCGAGTAGCCATTCAACGACTTTACTTCCTTCAGTGTCAGGAAGTTTCTGTGCTACTTGAGCAGATGTTGGAGTGTGACGTGTTAGCTTCGTTAATAGCGACGTTCTAACCAGTAAAGTCTGTGTGTCGATCCATTGCTTACCACCCGGCCAGCCTTTTACATTTGGAGGGTCTAGCAAGTCTTGGCCTAACAGCTGAGTCACACGCACTAGCTCATCAGCTTTAGGGTGAGCGTAAGGAAGCGACCTCAGTGTGCCGATAACCAAATCAACAGGTGATTTAATTAATCCGCCACGATACTTGGCATCCCAAAACTCATTACTATTTAAAACTTCTTTAAGTAGCGTTGTAATATGATAGTTCGATGCTCTAAATACGTTGCCCCATTTTCGAATTGTTGCTGCTGGTGCTTTGTTATGACTGACGTATTCGTGCCAAAATTTCTCTGCAATATGTTCTGCTGTTCTGTGTTCTTTTAGAAGTACATCTATAACGTCGTCGCCACTTTTGACCCACTTGTTAAGAAAGCGAACGCGTTTACCGGCATTCTCCTTTGCATCATAAACGAAAACACCTTTGTCTCTATCTGCGCCCCAGCCTGTGAAGGCAATAGCGGCTGCTTTGATGTCTTTTTCTGTGTAGTGTCCGCGACCCAGTGTAAATAACTCTAGCAATTCGCGGGCAAAGTTTTCGTTTGGTTTGCCTTTCTTGTTTAGCGAGCCATCTAGATAAACGAGCATGGCAGGATCACGAGAGATTTTGCGTAGCATCACAGCAAAGTTGCCCATTGCATTATCGCGCAATAGTTGGTTTTGCAGGTGCATTATTTGAGGTTGTTGGACTTTACTAAATGATGAGGTGAAGTGATTGTGCCAGAAGAGGGTCATGCGTTCTTGGACGGGGGCTTTTGTCGTCAGTAGGTGATTAATCCACCACTTTTTTAACAAGCCTGACTCAGACCCCATCTGTAGTCGCGCATCACGTTTACCCTTATTGCTGTGGTTAGACATGCGCATGATATTTGACCATGGCGTCATAGCAGGTAAAGGGGGAGGTGTGTTATCTATCTGCTTTAGCAGGACGTTGATAGCGTCAGCCCGAGAGCGTCCATTAACTTCATCTACGAGGTGCCACTCTTGACCAAGAGCAGACCGTGCGACTAAATGCCGTGCGTCAGAAAAATTGAGCCTTTGCATTAGCTTCCTTACTAAGTCCAGCGTTTAAATAACGTATAAGAGACTTGTTATTGTAATTATCTTTGCTCTTTTCAATAGAAAAGAATGCCCTTAACTTCGGTAATGCGTTAGTGAATTGAGAAGGTAAAGACATTAAATACAAACATTACCCCTCATCAACTATTGATGAATGTTATGTGCTTAAAAAATCTGGTTAATTAGTAATCTTAACCCCCCATTCGCACAAGAATATAATCACAAATTAATTATGAATTCAAGTTACGTAGATGAACTAGAAAGGCAGTTATCAGACTTTTCAGCTGATTGGGAAGAGGCACTAAGGAAGCGCGTCATTGCTTGGCGTGTGCGATTATTGATCGGTGTTGTATTGTCACTAATTGTACCTTGGTTGTTTCCTAGTCTTTTTTGGGTGTGGTTAATTGTATTGGGTATGTCAGCAGGGTCCTTGTTTTCATTACTAAAAAGTAATGCAAAGATGCGAAAACATATGAACTCTTGCCGTGAACACATTCGAAATGCGCGTATTCGAGAAGACTTTACTTCTTAAGTCTTTTCAGATAATAGCGACTCTTTAAAGATTAATAGTGTAGTCAGACCTTAAGTATGGGTATAATCCGCGCCAATTAATCTTGTTTTGAGTAAAAGTCGTGATTGAGAATTTAAGAAATATTGCCATCATCGCTCACGTTGATCATGGTAAAACTACGCTTGTTGATAAGCTGTTACAGCAGTCTGGTACTCTGGGCGATCGTGCGGAAGTTGTTGAGCGCATGATGGACTCCAATGACCTAGAGAAAGAGCGTGGTATCACGATTCTCTCGAAGAACACTGCTTTGCGTTGGAATGACTACCGTATCAATATCGTTGATACACCTGGTCACGCCGATTTCGGTGGTGAGGTTGAGCGTGTATTGTCGATGGTTGATTCAGTATTGCTACTGGTTGACGCTGTTGATGGTCCGATGCCTCAGACTCGTTTCGTAACGTCAAAAGCATTCGCGATGGGCTTCAAGCCAATCGTTGTAATCAATAAAATTGACCGTCCAGGCGCGCGTCCTGATTGGGTTCTAGATCAAACGTTTGAATTGTTTGACAACCTAGGCGCAACAGATGAGCAGTTAGACTTCCCAGTTGTTTACGCTTCAGCGCTAAACGGCTACGCAGGTCTTGATGCTGATATTCGTGAAGGCGATATGACTCCACTGCTGCAGGCAGTTGTTGATAACGTATCTCACCCAGATGTTGATCCTGATGCTCCTTTCCAGTTACAGGTGAGCTCACTTGATTATAACGCTTACGTAGGTTTGATCGGTATCGGTCGTATCAAGCAGGGTAAGGTTACTAAGAACACTAATGTTAAAGTTATCGATACTGAAGGTAAGATCCGTAACGGACGTATTCTTCAGCCGCTAGGCTTTAACGGTCTTGATCGTGTAGAAGTAGACCAGGCTCAAGCCGGTGATATCATTGCTTTCACAGGAATGGATAAGCTGAACATCTCAGACACTTTGTGTGATCCTGAGAATGTTGTAGCGCTACCGCCTTTATCTGTTGATGAGCCAACAGTAAGCATGACGTTCAGTGTAAATAACTCACCTTTCGCAGGTAAAGAAGGTAAGTATGTTACTTCTCGTAACATCAATGATCGTCTTCATGAAGAGTTGTTGCATAACGTTGCGTTGCGCGTAGAGCCAACTGAAGATCCTGAGAAGTTCCAGGTTTCTGGTCGTGGTGAATTACACCTTGGTATCTTGATCGAAACGATGCGTCGTGAAGGTTTTGAGTTATCAGTTTCTCGTCCTCAAGTAGTTGTACGTGGTGAAGGTTCAGATCGTGAAGAGCCTTACGAAGCATTGACTGTTGACGTTGAAGAGACTCATCAGGGTTCTGTTATGGAGAAGCTTGGCGAACGCCGAGGTGATCTAACTAACATGGTGCCAGATGGTAAAGGTCGTGTACGTTTGGAATATGTTATTCCTTCACGTGGTTTGATCGGTTTCCAAACTGAATTTATGACACTGACTTCTGGTACTGGTTTGCTTTACCATACATTTGATCACTACGGTCCTTACCGTAATGAAAAGATTGGTCAGCGTAGTAACGGTGTATTGGTTTCAAGTACTTCTGGTAAGGCACTTGCATACGCACTGTTCAACATCCAAGAACGTGGTAAGTTGTTCTTAGGTCATGCTGAAGAAGTTTATGAAGGTCAGGTTCTAGGTATTCATAGTCGTAACAGTGACTTAGTTGTTAACCCAACTAAAGCTAAGCAGTTGAATAACATTCGTGCTGCTGGTACTGATGAAAACTTGATTCTTGTTCGCCCGATTCGCATGACACTTGAGCAGGCGCTTGAGTTTATTGATGATGATGAGTTAGTTGAAGTAACGCCTTTGAGTATTCGTATTCGTAAGCGTTTCTTGAATGAGAACGAGCGTAAGCGTATGACACGCGCAGGTGCTTAATTGCCCAGTTACATGATGTAAAAAAGGGAAGCTTCGGCTTCCCTTTTTTGTGTCTGTTATTTGGTGAAGTGTGCTGAGCGTTATGTGCTAGCTAGATGGTTTCAGGTGTTTTACTGACTGTAGCGTCGAGCGTCGAAGACATTATGCATCTGTGAGATTTTGTCTAAAAGCTCTGATAGTTGAGTAACATTTCTGATTTGAATGCTAAACATCAAGAACGAGGTCAGTTCAGTTGATCCGCGACGAGTCGATATGTTCGTTACATTGACCTGCTCTTTAGCTAGGATCGCTGCGACATCGCTGAGTAGCCCAGGTTGGTTTAGTCCGTGAATCTGGATGTCAACTTTATAGCTTGTATCCTCTTCGCCCCAGTCTGCTTCAACTAGTCGTACTACTTGATCGGGCGTTAGATTGCCCTCATTGATATTGGGGCAGTCAGTACGGTGTATTGCAATGCCGCGCCCCATCGTTATGTAGCCAATGATTTCATCACCCGGGACTGGTTTGCAGCAGTTAGCAGTGTCAACTAAGAGGTTATTAACGCCACGAATTTGTATGCCTTGGCCTTTGCCTTGGTCTTTGAGTTTTATGTGGCGGAAGCGAACTTCTTCCTCTACGTGTGAGTCATCTAGTGCGTCGGTTAGTTGTGTGGCGCTAATATCTCCGCGGCCAAGAGCAATGAGTAATTCGTTTTCAGTTTGCTGTCTGAAGCGTTTGCAAAGTACAGAGAGTTCAATGCGTTTGATTCCTAGGCGCTGCTGCTCTTGTTCGAGAACTGCAAGGCCGTCATCACGGTTCTTATCATGATCTTGCTGGCGAAACCAGTGTTTGATCTTGCCTCTAGTGCGTGAAGAGCCAGTATAGCCAAGTGATGTCTTTAGCCATTTTCGGCTAGGACGCTCGTTCTTACCTGTCAGGATTTCAACTTGTTCGCCATTACGTAGCTGGTAATTTAATGGCACTATTTTTCCGTTAACTTTAGCGCCTTGGCAGCGGTGGCCAACTTTGGTGTGGATTGCGTAGGCGAAATCAACCGGTGTAGAGCTTTTGGATAAGTCTAGTATTGTGCCCTTTGGCGTCAGTACAAAGACGCGATCGTGGAAGATTTCAGACCTGAAATCCTCTAGTAACTCATCGTCTTTGTCTTCGTTATCCAGAAGTTTTCTAAGCGATGAAACTGCCTTCTCCATCGCAGTATCATTGCTTCCACCTTCTTTGTAGCGCCAATGAGCGGCTACGCCAAGCTCAGCATAAGTGTGCATTTTGCGTGTACGTATTTGTATTTCAACGTACTTACCATCAGGGCCAATAATGACGGTGTGTAAAGACTGATAGCCGTTAGGTTTTCGGTTGTTGATGTAGTCATCTAGCTCTTCTGGAACATGTTTCCAGTGCATGTGAACTAATCCGAGAATTTCATAGCATTGGCGAACATTCTCAACAACAACACGTACTGCGCGTAAATCATATAATTGGTCGATTGTTAGGTTTTTTTGCTGCATCTTTTTCCAGATGCTATAGATGTGCTTTGGTCGTCCGTAGACTTCCGCTTCAATGCTCTCATCGCGAAGAACGGATTGAAAGTCGTTAGTAAAGCGTTCTAGGTAAGCTTCTCGTTCAATGCGCCTATCATCTAGTGATTTGGCAATTTTTTTATAGGTGCTAGGTTCTAGGTAATGAAATGAGCGATCTTCCAATTCCCATTTTAGCTGACTGATACCCAATCGGTTTGCAAGAGGAGCAAATATATCCATTGTCTCCTGAGCGATAGCTGTGCGTTCCAGTGGGTCGGCATTGCTAAGTATTCTCAGGTGGTTTAGTCGCCAAGCTAGCATAACTAGTACGGCGCGGACATCGTCAACCATTGCTAGCAGCATTCTACGAAGTCTTTCAGCTTGCTCTGGTTGGGTCATTGCCTCGCCAGGGCTTGGCGGTTTGAAATTCTGTAGCCATTGAACATTCTTAACTAGATTGGCGATTTTAGCTGAGAATTGCTTTTCGATTGATTCGAGGGTGTAGTTGTCTTTAAGTCTACAGTCGCAAAGTAATGTTGCGATAATGGTAGGTTGGTCAACTTGAAGTGATCTTAGTGTGTCTGCAACTTCCAATGCGCAAGGTTGTGACTCATCTTTTTCACCCACAGCGTTAATAGCATTGATGATCGTTGCTAGTTTCTCTCTATCGTCTGTGTTGTCAGATATGCACAAATGGTTAACCCATTGTGCTGAGTCGCGCTGGCTAGTGTCGCTCTGTAGGCTATGTTGCATGAGTCAGAGTTTTCTAATGTTGGTTGTTAGTTTAACGCAGGCATGTTACCGAACGTAATTATTGGTTAACACTTTTAAACAGGCGTGTTGATAATAGCATTTTTATGATTGTTCCGCCTTACAAGTCGATATTTGGCGGCTATGTCATGCCTAAGTGATAGTCTTGTTTATATATTAACAAAAATCGTACTGGAGTGCTTGTTCACTAATTGTTTTTTGTGTTTATATTAAACAGGTTGAAGTTTCGCATAGGCTAGTACCAGCCATTTACTACCTGAACTTTCAAAGTTCACTTGGACTCTTGCGTGGCTCCCCGAGCCTTCAGTGTCCGTGATCACTCCTATGCCGAATTTAGAGTGCTCAACAGCTTGTCCAATATGTAGCCCATCTTCACTTTTGGGTTCAAAGTTGTTTGTTATCGGGCGGCTGGTGGGTGCCCATGAGGATTTTGCAGCAACGGGCCTAACGCGCTCAATCAGACGGTCTGGGATTTCATGAATGAAGCGTGACGGTACGCCGTATTGGGTTGTACCATAAAGGCGACGCTGTTCGGCAAAAGACATGATTAGTTGCTTTTCCGCGCGAGTGATGCCCACGTAGCAAAGTCTTCTTTCTTCTTCCATTCTACCTAGGTCTTCGCTGGACTGTTGGCTTGGAAATAAACCTTCTTCTAAGCCGACTAAAAAGACTAGTGGAAACTCAAGGCCTTTAGCCGAGTGAAGTGTCATTAATTGAACGCAGTCATCGCCAGCTTTGCTTTGACTGTCTCCTGCCTCTAACGAAGCATGAGATAAGAATGCCGATAAGAAATCCATATTTGCATGTTCATCTTCTGGTTTGTAGATAAAACCTTGGGCTGCTGCAACCAATTCATTCAAGTTTTCAATGCGAGCTTCACCTTTGTCGCCTTTATCTTTGTGTAGATAGTGCGGCTTTAGTTGTGATGCCCGAATGACTTGGTCAACTTGCTCTTCGAGGGTAAGTCCCGAAATGTTGTCTGCCATATCGTTGATTAGTTGAGTGAAGCCACTGATTGCATTCCCTGCTCGTGCGGTAAAGTGGTTTGACTTCAGTAGGGAGTCTGCTGCTTGCCATAGAGATAAGCCTTGGTCTCGGGCGTGGTCGCGTATAATGCTAGCTGTTTTGTCGCCGATGCTACGAGGTGGTTGGTTAATTATGCGGTCGAAAGATGGGTCATCGTGACGGTTTGCACTAAGGCGAAGGTAGGCGAGTGCGTCTTTGATTTCTGCGCGTTCAAAAAATCGTTGACCACCATAAATACGGTAGGGGACACTTGATTCAATTAATTGGCTTTCAAAGATACGTGATTGCGCATTCGAACGATAAAGAATGGCGCACTCTTGGTAGCTATTACCTTGGTCTAGCCATTGTTTGATGCGAGATACGGTATAGCGAGCTTCGTCATATTCATCATTTGCTGCGTAGAGGTGGATTAGTTCGCCGTCGCCTGCGTCCGTCCATAAGTTTTTGCCAAGTCGGCCGTTGTTATTACTAATAAGTGCATTGGCCGCTTTGAGTATATTTCCAGATGAGCGATAGTTTTGCTCTAATCGAACAGTATTGGTATCTGGGAAGTCGCGAGTGAAGTTTTGGATGTTTTCAATCTTTGCCCCGCGCCAGCCGTAAATTGATTGGTCATCGTCGCCCACTGCAAAAGGGGGGGTTGTGTCACCGGCAATTAGGCGCAACCAGCCGTACTGAAGAGTATTTGTATCTTGGAATTCGTCGACTAGTAAGTGACGAAATCTTCTGCGGTATTGTGCAAGCAGTTCAGGGTTGTCTCTAAGTAGTTCGAGGGAGCGAAGCAGGAGTTCTGCAAAGTCCACGACGCCTGATTGTTGGCAAGTGGTTTCGTAAGCTTGATAAATATCACGCAAAACAGACGTTTGTGGGTCGCCCTTGTCTTCAATGTTTTGTGAACGCTCGCCTTTATCTTTGCAGGAGTTGATGTACCACTGGCTTTGGCGCGCTGGCCATGTGCCTTCGTCAAGCCCCATGTTACGACTGACACGCTTAACGATACGCAGCTGGTCGTCACTATCAAGGATTTGAAAAAGTTGAGGGAGTTTGGCTTCTTGCCAATGTCTTCTCAATAGTCGGTGGGATAAGCTATGGAACGTTCCTACCCACATACCCGCCATCGGGTTTCCAAGGAGTTGTTCAATACGGCCTCGCATTTCTGCTGCTGCTTTATTGGTAAATGTTACCGCTAGTATGCTAAATGGGGAGCAGTCTTCGACTTGTATAAGCCACGCTATGCGGTGAACAAGTACACGAGTTTTTCCGCTTCCTGCTCCTGCGAGCACTAATGTGGGTGTGGCCGGAGATGATACGGCTTCGCGTTGCGGTTTATTTAAATCGTCGAGCAAGTGAGATACGTCCATTGGCTAATTGTAACTTTCTCAGGCTATTGTGGCTACGTTCTTGCGGTACTTTTTGATGGTGGAGTTAGTCGGTGACGGGTTGATGTTACGAAAATCATTGCGGCGCAACCAGAGTGTTTGAAAAATAAATGCAGAGAGCTATTTTCCTATATAATTAGTGGTTATTAATGAATCATATTGAAGGTGAATAAAATTGTTGAAAAGTTGCTCTCATCTGATTCAACGCAGTATCGTTTGGGTTCGTTATTTAAGGCGCATTAAGTATGTAAAATATGGTTTTTTTGCCATGCTGGTTATGCTGCTATTAATAGGGCTTAGGGTTGCTACTCAGTCGAGCAACCTCCCAGAAAGTTTGAACTTGAGTGATAAGTTTATTCATTTTTTTGTATTTTTTTGCTTTACCTTTCTGGCGGACTTGGTTTCTTCACGAGAGCCCTTTTGGTTTTGGAAGGCATTACCACTAGCTGCTTATGGCTTCGGTGTTGAGGTGTTGCAGTACTTTAGTCTGGATCGGAGTTTCTCGTTAATGGACGCATTGGCTGATTTCTCAGGGATATTAGTTTATTGGTTGTTAAAGCAGTTGATATATATGATTGCTCAAAGGCGTTCTGCCTCAGCTCAGTCAAAGATATAGGGTTGTTTGTTTACTTGGTTTTTACGGGTCGTGTCGGTAATTGTCTAGATAAGAAATAATATAGGAGGGGTTTGCTTGAGACTTTATGTAGCTAGGTCTTATAGTGTTGTTGACCGCTACAAGGTGAGTCTTTATACTGCGCTGACTATTTAGAACGATAAGATTACTAAGTGTTGATACAGGGCGGAGAAAGCAGTTGCAAAGGTTAATAATCATTCAAGCTGGTCTTGTGCTATTTGCAGCGATTGGGTCATTTTTCTATTTTGGTAGTCACGCGGTATCAGCGACGATATTCGGTGGTGTGATTGCAATGGTAAATACTGTTCTCCTTTCTAGACGTTTGAATGCAGCTAGCGACCTAGCTGAAAATAATCCAAACGCAGGCGCTCTCACTCTCTATTTGGGCGTTATTCAACGTTTTGTTTTTACACTAATCATGTTCGCAGTCGGTATTAAGGTATTGAACTTAGTGCCACCAATAGCGATTATCGGCGGTTTTGCGGTAGCGCAATTAGGATTTATGATTTGTGGCTCTACTCAGAAAAAATGAGTAAGCGGCAAGTTAAGCAAGAATTTTTTAACTTTTTAAAGGTGGGTAGGTTGTGAGCGAAAGTAATGCGCCAGCAATTTCAAACCCTGTTGAGTACATACAGCACCATTTGCAAAATTTAAGCATTGGAGGCCAGCCAGAAGCTTTGGTTGATTTCAGTGTGTTTTTTGTAGATATATTTTTGGTGACTGTCGCGCTTGCAGGGGTGTTTGCATTTGTAGCATATAAAGTAGGTCAAAGTCTGGATCCAGATAAACCTACTGGTATGCAAAATATTTTAGAAATGATTGTTGAGTTTGTTAATCAGCAAGTTAAAGATATTTTCCCGAGTGCAGATCAGTGGGTTGGTCCATTAGCAATTACTATCTTTGTGATGGTTATTCTAATGAATGCTATGGATATTATTCCAGTTGACTTGTTGCCTAGTTTGATCGCTGGTATAGCAAGTATTTTTGGTGCAGATCCACATCACGTTTATTTTAAAGTAGTACCTACTACTAATCTCGATACTACATTCGCTCTAGCGCTTATGGTGTTCTTGTTGATTATGTACTACAACATTAAGAGTAAGGGTTTTGCTGGGTACCTTATGGTATTCCTAACTCATCCATTCGCGGCAGAGACGCCATGGGTAAAAGTTATCCTTGCTCCAGCAAATATCATGATGACAATTATTGAAGAGCTTGCTAAACCCATTAGTATGGGGCTTCGATTATTTGGGAACATGTTTGCCGGTGAATTATTATTCCTGCTTATCGCCCTACTGGGTGTGGGCTGGGCAATGCCAGGACAGATCGTTCTTGGTTCGGTATGGGCTATTTTCCATATTATGGTTGTTTTGCTACAAGCTTACATCTTCATGCTACTGACTATTATCTTCCTAGGTATAGCAAGTCAAAGCAGTGAAGATCACTAAAGTTTTTTGTTTTAAATTTTTTATTATTTTTATTTTTTAGGAGTTCACTATGGATGCTTCAGTAGTATCTGAAATCGTATCAGCAACAGCAATGGTTGTAGGTATCGTTCTAGCAGCAGCTGCACTAGGTTCTGCATTAGGTTGGGGTTTAATCTGCTCTAAGTTCATCGAAGGTATCGCACGTCAGCCAGAGATGCGTTCTCAGCTAACGGGTCAGATGCTTTTCGCTGGTGGTTTGATGGAAGCATTCCCAATGATCGTATTGGGTATTTCAATGTGGTTTATCTTTGCTAACCCTTTCCTTGCATCAGCTGCAACGGCAATCGCGGGCTAATTGCTCTTTGCAATGTTAGAAGTTTTGAAACTTAACATTCGGAGTAAGTAATTATGAATGTCACAGCTACCCTATTTGGACAGCTAATAGTATTTACTGTCCTAATTTGGTTCATCAAACAGTACCTGTGGGAACCTGTCATCACTGCGTTAGAAGATCGAAAGACGCGTGTTGCAGAGGGCTTGGCAGCTGCTGAAGAAGGTCATAAGTTTGAAGAGCAAGCGCAAAAGCAAGTTGAAGAAGAGCTGGGTGCAGCTAAGAATCAATCTGCTGAGTTAATTGCTCAGGCGCAGAAGCGCGCATCTGAAATCGTTGAAAAAGCTAAGGCTGACGCAACGGAAGAAGCGAATCGTATTAAGTCAGCTGGTGAAGCTGAATTAACGATGGAGCGTAGCCGAGCGACTGAAGAACTTCGTTCGCAAGTTGCTACATTAGCGATAAGCGGTGCTGAAAAGATCCTAGGTAAGGAAATTGACAGTAACGTACACGCTAAAGCACTAGCTGAACTGGCCGCAAAAATCTAGGTGGTGCCAAAATGTCTGAATTGACAACTGCTGCACGTCCTTATGCTAAAGCTGTATTCGAAATCGCAGAGGCAACTGGTTCTTTAGACTCATGGTCTGAACAACTAGGTCTCATGGCGTCGATTGTCGCTTCGGAAGATTCAGCTTCATTGCTGGATAATCCTAAAGTAAGTACTTCACAAAAAATTGACTCGTTCGTTGAATTCGCCTCAGGTGATTTGAACGAACAAAGTGTCAATCTTCTGAAGTCGCTTGGTGAGAACAATCGTTTTGTATTACTTCCAGATGTAGCTTCTCTTTTTGAAGAGCTTAAGTCTGAGTCTCAAGGTGAAGTAGAGGGTGAGTTAATCGCCGCTGCTAAAGTTAACCAAGAGCAAGAAGATGCAATTGTCGCAGCGTTAGAAAAGCGTTTGGGCCGTAAAGTAAAGCTCGTTACCAAAATTGATGAAACCCTATTGGGCGGCGCGGTTATACGCGTTGGCGATTTGGTAATTGATGGTTCGCTACAGGGTCGCTTTCAAACTTTGAAATCGAACCTTAGCTGATATAGAGGAATATCTAAATGCAACTGAACCCAACTGAAATCAGTGATCTGATCAAGAAGCGTATTGAAAGCTTCGACGCAGATACTGAAGCAAGAACAGAGGGTACAATCGTATCGGTTATGGACGGTATCGTTCGTATCCACGGACTTGGCGAAGTAATGTCAGGTGAAATGATTGAATTCTCGACAGGCACATATGGTTTGGCGCTTAACTTAGAGCGTGATTCTGTTGGTGCTGTAGTCTTAGGTGACTACAAAGGTATTAAAGAAGGTGACACTGTTAAGTGTACTGGTCGCATCCTAGAAGTACCTGTTGGTCCAGAGCTAATGGGTCGCGTTGTCGACACATTGGGTCAACCAATTGATGGTAAAGGCGCGATTGAAACTACTTTGTTCGGCCCAATCGAACAAGTTGCTCCGGGTGTAATCGACCGTAAATCGGTAGATGAGCCAATGGAAACAGGTATCAAAGCACTAGATGCAATGGTTCCTGTTGGACGTGGTCAGCGTGAGTTGATCATTGGAGACCGCCAGACTGGTAAGACTGCTATCGCTATCGATGCAATCATCAATCAGAAAGGTAAAAACGTTAAGTGTATTTACGTAGCAGTTGGTCAGAAGGCTTCTTCTGTTGCTGGTATCGTACGTAAACTTGAAGAATACGGCGCAATGGATTACACAATCGTTGTCGCGGCTAACGCTTCTGACCCTGCATCTATGCAGTATCTTGCTCCGTACGCTGGTTGTGCGATGGGTGAATACTTCCGTGATCGTGGTGAAGATGCATTAATCATCTATGATGATTTGACTAAGCAAGCATGGGCTTACCGTCAGGTATCTCTATTGCTACGTCGTCCGCCAGGTCGTGAAGCTTATCCTGGAGATGTTTTCTATCTTCACTCTCGTCTACTAGAGCGTTCTGCTCGAGTTAACGCTGACTATGTTGAGCGTATGACTAATGGCGAAGTGAAAGGTAAGACAGGTTCTTTGACGGCTTATCCAATCATCGAGACTCAAGAGGGTGATGTTTCTGCATTCGTTGCAACAAACGTTATCTCTATTACCGATGGTCAGATCTTCCTAGATACAGATTTGTTTAACTCAGGTAACCGTCCTGCGATTGATGCTGGTTTGTCAGTATCTCGTGTAGGTGGTGCCGCTCAGACGAAAATCATCAAGAAACTTGGTGGTGGTGTACGTCTTGATTTGGCTCAGTACCGTGAATTGGCAGCATTCTCTCAGTTTGCTTCTGATCTTGATGAAGGTACTCGTAAGCAGATTGAACGTGGTCAGCGTGTTACAGCGCTAATGAGTCAAGCTCAATACTCTCCATTATCGACTTCGGAACTAGGTTTGGTGCTATTCGCAGCAAACGAAGGTTTCCTTGATGATATCGAAGTAGCAAAAGTCGGTGACTTTGAAGCAGCGTTGCGTTCTTATGCAAATGCTGAAAAATCAGAGTTCATGACTTCAGTGAATGAGTCGGGTAAGTACAACGACGAGATTGCTGCTGAAATGCGTAGCTTGATTGAAGATTTTAAATCCAAAAGTACTTGGTAACGGGAGGAACGTCCCATGGCAGGTCTAAAGGAAATACGATCTCAGATTGGTAGTATTCAAAATACCAAAAAGATCACTAAAGCAATGGAAATGGTTGCTGCGTCCAAGATGCGTCGTGCAAAAGAGCGAATGCAAGAATCTCGCCCTTATGCAGATAAAATGCGACAAGTTGTAGGACATTTGGCGAATGGTCACCTCGAATATAAGCATCCTTATACGGTTGAACGTGAAGATGTAAAACGAGTTGGTTATATTATTATTTCATCAGATCGCGGTCTGTGTGGTGGATTGAACGGTAATTTGTTCAAGAAAGCATTTCAGGACATAGCGAAATGGAAAGAGCAGAACGTTGAGATCGATATTGCGGTTCTTGGCGGTAAGGCACTTTCGGCATTTCGTCGTTATGGTGTTGTAGCAGAAAATACCCAATTGGGTGATAAGCCTTCTCTTACCGATATTATCGGTACGATTAAGGTGATGCTTGACGCTTACGAAGAAGGCCGAATTGATCGTCTGTTCTTGGTGGAAAATAAATTCGTTAACAGCATGACACAATCGCCACAAGTAACTCAGCTAATACCTGTTGTTGCTTCTGAGTCAGAAGATGATGTCCAGACACATTGGGATTATCTTTATGAGCCAGAGTCTGAAGTGGTTATTGATAAGTTAATGACACGTTACATTGAGTCATTGGTTTATCAGGGTGTCGTCGAAAATATCGCCTGCGAAATGTCGGCGCGTATGGTTGCTATGAAGAGTGCATCTGATAATGCAGGAAATATTATCAATGACCTTAAATTAGCTTACAACAAGGCGCGTCAGGCTTCGATTACTCAGGAAATTTCCGAGATCGTTTCAGGTGCTGCAGCGGTTGGTTAAACCGCTAGCGACTGACTGAGCAAAGTTTAATAAATTTTTTAGAGGTACTATCAAAATGAGTACTGGACAAGTAGTGCAGATCATCGGGCCTATCGTTGATGTGGAATTTCCACGTGACGCGGTACCGAGTGTATATGATGCGCTTACAGTTGCAGACCATGGTGGTCTAACGCTTGAAGTGCAGTCTCAGCTAGGTGACGGTGTGGTTCGCACAATCGCCATGGGTGAGGCAGAAGGTTTGAAACGTGGTATGGGCGCTGTTAATTCAGGTGCTCCTATCCAAGTTCCTGTTGGTGAAGGAACATTGGGTCGTATCATGAACGTTTTGGGCGAGCCAATTGATAACGCTGGTGATGTGACAGCTGAGAAGCTGATGCCTATTCATCGTTCACCTCCAAAGTATGATGAGCTATCAGCAAGCTTGGATATCTTAGAGACAGGTATCAAGGTTGTTGACTTGATTATGCCTATCGCTAAGGGTGGTAAAGTTGGTTTGTTCGGTGGTGCGGGTGTTGGTAAAACCGTAACACTAATGGAGTTGATCAATAACATCGCTAAGGCACACTCAGGTTTGTCTGTATTTGCTGGTGTTGGTGAACGTACTCGTGAAGGAAACGACTTCTATTACGAAATGGAAGAGGGTGGTGTACTTGATAAAGTTGCACTAGTCTATGGTCAGATGAATGAGCCTCCAGGAAACAGATTGCGTGTTGCCTTGACTGGTTTGACAATGGCTGAGCATTTCCGTGACGAAGGTCGTGACGTTTTGATGTTTGTTGATAACATCTACCGTTACACACTAGCGGGTACTGAAGTATCAGCACTGCTAGGTCGTATGCCATCAGCGGTAGGTTACCAGCCTACACTTGCTGAAGAAATGGGTGCACTTCAAGAGCGTATTACATCTACAAAGACTGGTTCGATCACATCGTTCCAGGCGGTATATGTACCTGCCGATGACTTGACGGATCCATCTCCTGCAACAACGTTTGCTCACTTGGATGCGACATTAGTATTGTCTCGCTCGATTGCGGAATTAGGTATTTACCCTGCGGTAGATCCACTAACTTCTACATCTCGCCAGTTAGATCCATTAATTATTGGTGAAGAGCATTACGGAATTGCTCGTGATGTACAGGGTGTACTTCAGCGTTATAAAGAGTTGCAGGATATTATCGCGATTCTAGGTATGGACGAATTGTCTGAAGATGATAAGCAAGCTGTTGGTCGCGCTCGTCGTGTTCAACGTTTCTTGTCTCAGCCATTCCATGTAGCTGAAGTATTTACTGGTGCACCTGGTAAGTACGTAACACTTGCTGACACTTTGGCAGGCTTTAAAGGCATCATTGCTGGTGAGTATGACCATATGCCTGAGCAAGCTTTCTATATGGTTGGCGGTATTGATGAAGCCATTGAGAAAGCGGCTAAACAGTAATAGTGGAGTAATATCATGGCTACAACTATACGTTTGGATGTGGTGAGTGCTGAAGGTGAGCTGTTTTCTGGGCATGTGCAGGAAGTTTCTGTTCCAGGAGAGATGGGCTCAATGGGTATTTTGCCGAACCATAGTCAGTTAATTGCGACTTTGAAGCCAGGTGAACTCAACTATAAAACAAGTGACGGTGTTTCATCGTTATTTGTTGCTGGTGGAATTGTAGAAGTACAGCCAACTATCGTTACGGTATTGGCTGACTCCGCGGTCCGCGCTGAAGACCTTGATGAAGCCGCTGCGGCGGATGCAATTCAAGGTGCTGAAGATGCTCTAGCGGGTAAAGATCCAGAAGATATGGATTATGCTGCTATTCAAGCAGAGTTAGATGCTGCTAAAGCACAGATGGAAATGATTCACCGCATAGGAAAAACACTGAGAAGTTAATTCTAAGTGGTTAGAGTAAAAACAAAAAGCGGCCTTTGGGTCGCTTTTTTTATGAACGTAGCATAAATAAAGATTTTTATGCTGCTACTTATCGTATATTTAGGCATATAAACAAAAAAACCGTATCTTTACCGCACCTTTTTTTTGAATGTAGCTTGATTTAATACTATACTTGCGATGCGGATAAACAATAATATATAGATCGTTTGTTCAATCTAAATCTACGCAGTTAACTAGTTAAAGGATGTATTACATGAAAATCAAACATCAACTCTCGGTTGCAACTTTGGTGATGGCTGGTGTCTTCGCTACAGGTTGCTCTCAGCAAGTTGTAGAAGGCGGCTCACAAGTTGCTGGTGGCGCACAAGTAGCTGGTGGTCAGCAAGTAGCTGGTGGTCAGCAAGTAGCTGGTGGCGCACAGGTAGCTGGTGGTCAGCAAGTAGCTGGTGGTCAGCAAGTAGCTGGTGGTCAGCAAGTAGCTGGTGGCGAGCAAGTAGCTGGTGGTCAGCAAGTAGCTGGTGGTCAGCAAGTAGCTGGTGGTCAGCAAGCAGCTGGTGGTCAGCAAGTAGCTGATACTCAAAACACTGTTACTGTTCCTCCTGCTCCAGTAATGGTTGAGCCTAAGCCAGTAATGGTTAAGCCTAAGCCTGTTGTTAGATCGGCGGGTAATTGTCACGGTCATGCTCCAACTAAGTTGAGCAAGACTGTACGTCATTGTCACAAAAACCCAACTGGTAAGCATTACCAGAAAGGTAAGACAATGTCTAAGCCTGCAGTTAGAACTGTAACTCGTGTTGTAGAGAAGAAAGTATACGTACCAAAAGTTGTATACAAGCAAGTACCTAAGATTGTTTACAAAGAGAAAGTTGTATACAAGCCGGTATATGTTAAGACTCCTATGAAGGCTGCACCTAAGAAAGCTGCTCCTACTAATCGCTGGTGTCATAGTCATCCTGCTAATAGCATGACTAAGAGTGTTAGTCATTGTCACAAGTATAACCAAAGAAACCACAGCCATTCTTACGGCGCTAAGAAAGCAGCTCCAGCTCCACGCTATGTTGCTCCTAAGCCAGCGTATGTTGCTCCAGCTACGAAGGCAGTAGATGTATTTGCTCTTCAGACTAAGCTGAAAGCTAAAGGTTACTACAAAGGCCCAATCGACGGCGTTGTAGGCAAAGGTACTCGTGCAGCTCTAAACCAGTTCATGCAGAACCGTTAATTAGATTGACACATTTATTAATGTGTAACTCTGATTAGTTAGAGTCTAAAGTGGGATTGAGGGCTAACTTCAATCCCATTTTTTTTGCATATGAAATAATTTTATAAAGAAAAAATAATTAAACAGTAAGCTACTGATTAATCATATTTAGAATAAAGTTGGAATGTAGAACTTATGGATAAGAAAATAAAGAGTTGCATCATTAACGGTATTCTACTGATTGCTATGGTGTTCGGTGCAACAGCAGATGCATCCGTATGGAAAGCAAAAAATACTTGGGATGAGCGTTGGGAAAACAACTATCGAGCCTGGGTAACCCGTTACTGGAACGAAGAGTTTTTCATGGATGAGAAAAAACCTTTGTACTACAAATTTGAACATGATTGTGCTGATGCTGTTTACGCTATGCGTTTAATATTTGCATATGAGCACAGGCTGCCTTTTGTTATGAGTAATCCTTCTAAAAAAGGAAAATTCATTAGTAACAGAAGTACTAGATGGGACAAGCTTCCAGAGTCAAAGCGTGTTCGCAAATTCATGGATTATGTGGCTAACGTTGGAAGTACTGTGTCTCTTAAAAAAGATACTTATCCAGTAGCTATGAGTGATATTAAACCTGGTGATGTATACGTCGCTCCCGGTGTTCACTCTTATACAATTGTTGATATTACTGATGCTGGTGTAGCAGAGGTGGTTTATTCAACAACTCCTAAGGCAGCTAGATTTTTGGACCGTATTGAGTCCTTTCCTTTCTATGTACCTGAGGATATGAAGAACTTTAGTGATGGCTATCGTCGGTTTATTCAGCCTCAAAACATGACGAAAGCGATAAAGGATCAGCCAGGATATAGTATAGAGCAATTTACAATTGCTAAGTCTGTTAAGCAGAACTATGTACGATTCACTGATATTTTATCCAGTGCATTAGGTAAGCGCAAAGAAACGGCTTCGGAGAAATCATTACGTTTAATGATAGCTTTATGCCAGTACGCCAATGACCGAAGTGTTTATGTTTACGATGCTCTTTGGTATTTACAGAAGATCCGTAAAGGTGGCAGGCAGTGCATGAATCGTTTTGAGTACGATAGTTACTCTACACCATCACGCGACAGACGTTTAAAAGCGTTCTTTAATGCTATTGGTGAACATCATGTGAAGACCAAAGGACAGTCTCCTAATAGCCAAGCCCAGCAGTGGACTAATACGTTGTTTTCTCAAACAGATCCTACGCCAGCACAAAAGAAGCAGATAAATAATTTTTGTATGGTGCAGATGAGTTTAGGTGAAAATTACTTTATGCCATTACGCGAATTGCGAAAAAATATTTTTGCAGGAACTGTTTCATCAAACCCTAATGCACCATTAGAGTATCGCTGGGGCATTGTGCCAAAGCCTTATCAGTCGTCTTGTAAAACATATTAAATCTAGAAAAAGTAATACAAGTGGTTAACGTCTGTTAACCACTTTCCCTTCAAATTAACGCTTTATCGTTAATTCATAGAATATAGTCACCTACGAGGTTTCTATCTGTTCTACTAGTGTTATCTTAAAGCTAATTAATTAAAAATAAGTTCTTAAAATGAAAATCAAATCTATTATTCTAGCTGCAGGTAAAGGCTCACGAATGCGCTCTGATTTACCCAAAGTCATGCATAAGATTGGCGGGAAATCGATGCTACATCATGTGATTGACACTTGTAAAGAAGCAAAATCAGACGATATTGTGATCGTTGTTGGACATCACGCTGAAGTCGTCATAGAGAGTGTCACAGATAATAATGTGAGTTGGGTTTACCAAAATGATCAGTTAGGAACTGGACATGCGGTTATTCAAGCAATACCAAATATTGATGACAATGATGTGGTCTTAATTGCTTACGGTGACGTTCCACTAGTACGGTCTGAAACACTTAAGCCTCTATGTGAATGCATCGGTGACTACGATTATGCGTTATTGACGACTAAGTTGGAAAAACCAACTGGTTATGGTCGCATTGTACGTGATAGCTCTTCTGGTGAGATCATTGAAATAGTAGAAGAAAAAGATGCATCAGACGAAATTAGAAAAATAGATGAAGTAAATACGGGGATAGTTGCAGCAAAAGGAAAGCAGTTGAAACGCTGGTTATCTATGTTGACTGCAGATAATGCCCAAAAAGAATATTATTTAACTGACTGTGTTGCTCATGCTGTTAGCGAAGGAGCTGCGATAACATCTGTACTCTGTATGGATCCGGTTGAAATACAGGGTGTTAATAATCGTCAACAACAAGCTGAGCTTGAAAGAGGCTACCAAGCACGTCAAGCAGAAGGTCTGATGGTTGCAGGTGCTACTTTACTTGATCCACAAAGGGTTGATGTAAGAGGTGAGGTGACAGTTGGTAAAGATGTGATCATTGATATTAATGCGGTCTTTATTGGAAATGTGCACCTTTCTGACGGTGTAAGTATTGAAGCAAACTGTGTCATTAAAAATAGTAGCATCGGTGCTAATACGACTATCAAACCTAATTCCGTTATCGACGATGCTGAGATTGGAGCTTTATGTGATATAGGGCCTTTTGCACGTATACGTCCTGATACTGTTTTGAAGGACAGTGCTAAGGTTGGTAACTTCGTAGAGATTAAGAAAAGTACGGTTGGTGAGGGAAGTAAAGTCAGTCACTTAAGCTACATTGGTGATACCGAAATGGGTGCTAATGTAAACATCGGGGCAGGTACAATTACTTGTAATTACGATGGTGTAAATAAGTTTAAAACAGTCATAGGCGATGATGCATTTGTAGGATCAGATAGTCAGTTGATTGCTCCTGTTACTATAAAAGCAGGTGCAACAATAGGTGCTGGTTCAACGATCACACAAGACACACCTGAGCACACTTTAACTTTATCACGCTCAAAGCAAGTCAGTATAACTGGCTGGAAGCGTCCAACAAAACTAACAAACAAGGATAGCTAATATGTGTGGAATAGTAGGAGCAATGGCTCAGCGTGATGTAATTGGAATTCTTGTAGAAGGTTTACGTCGACTAGAATATAGAGGTTATGACTCCGCTGGTGTAGCAGTCATTAACCATGACCGTATCGTAGAACGAACGCGTGCATTGGGTAAAGTCGCAGAACTAGAAACTAAGCTTGCTGAGGCGCCAATTTTTGGTAGCGCTGGTATCGCGCATACTCGCTGGGCAACGCATGGTGAGCCTGCTGAACGAAATGCTCACCCTCATATTAGTAATGACCGTATTGCTGTTGTACATAACGGAATCATAGAAAACTACGAGCCGTTACGCGAGGAACTGATTGCGTTAGGTTACAACTTTGAGTCTGAAACGGATACAGAAGTAGTTGTTCATTTGATTGATACACTGCTTAAGCCGGGTGTTAGTCTGCTTGAAGCAGTGAATCAAGCGACTAAAAAACTACGCGGTGCATACGCTCTTGGCGTTATAGCAAACGACGATCCTGAGCATTTAATCGCAGTACGCCAAGGAAGTCCTTTAGTACTGGGTCTTGGTATTGGTGAGTATTTTATTGGTTCTGATATCCAAGCATTACTTCCAGTAACCAATCGCTTTATTTATCTAGAGAATGGCGATAGCGTCGACATGACGCTTGCTGGTTTTACAATTTTTGATGAATCTGGTTTAGTAGTTGAGCGTCCGATCAAAGAGTCTTTAGCAAGTTCGATGGATTCAGATTTAGGTGAATATCGTCATTTCATGCTCAAAGAAATCTATGAGCAGCCAGCTGCAATACAAAACACTTTGGCCGGTCGAGTTGAGTTAAGTGATTTAAGGAGCTGTATTTCAGGTGATAAAGAACTACTTGAAAAAGTATTCAATGAGATTCGTGAAGTTCAAATTATAGCGTGTGGTACAAGTTATCATTCAGGTTTGACAGCACGCTATTGGATTGAAAGTCTGACTGACTTACCCTGTAATGTTGAAGTCGCTAGTGAGTATCGCTACCGTCGTCAACCGAAGCGTGATGGTGTGTTATTTATTACTATCTCGCAGTCAGGTGAGACTGCTGATAGTTTAGCTGCGCTTGAAAAAGTGAAGCAGGAAGGGTGTTTAGCAACACTGACTATCTGTAATGTTCCAGAGAGCTCATTAACTCGAGAGTCCGACTTCTCGTTAATGACTGTTGCTGGACCTGAGATTGGTGTCGCATCTACTAAGGCATTTACAACGCAACTGGTTGCGCTTCAATTGTTAACCATCTGTCTTATGCAGCGTGATCCAAAGAACGAAGCTAAGTCGCTAGAGATGCTAACTAACCTAAAACGTTTACCGGCAATTGTTGAGCAAGTACTTCAGCAGGACGACATGATCAAAAAGATGGGCGAGGCGTTTATTGATAAGCATCATGCGTTGTTCTTAGGTCGTGGTGATTTATATCCGATTGCGATGGAGGGTGCGTTAAAGCTTAAGGAAATCTCTTATATTCATGCTGAAGCATACCCAGCAGGTGAATTAAAGCATGGTCCATTAGCGTTGGTAGATTCGGAAATGCCGATTGTTGCGGTAGCTCCTAACACTAATCTTCTAGAGAAACTGAAGTCAAATCTTGAAGAGGTTCGTTCTAGAGGTGGTGTGTTGTATCTATTTGCGGATGAAAAAGCTGAAATTACTGAGCAAAGTAACATTCACATTATTCGAGTACCTGAAATTCCAGAAAGTCTAATCCCTATTGTTTATACGATTCCGTTACAATTACTGTCATACCATGTGGCTGTATTTAAAGGAACGGATGTTGATAAACCACGAAACCTTGCTAAGTCTGTTACTGTCGAGTAACGGAGTTCTGTCATGAAGGCTGTTAGAGTACTTTACTTTGCCAGCCTTCGTGAATTAGTTGGAAAATCTGAAGATAGCTTTGCAATAGAAGTGCCGATAACCGGAGAGTCTCTTTGGTGTATCTTAAATAAGGGTATAGACTTACCAGAGTCGTCTTTGTTGGCAATTAATCATGAATACGCAGATCTGCAAACAAACATTCATGAAAATGACGAAGTAGCTTTTTTCCCACCTGTTACAGGAGGGTAGGAAAATGAATAGTATTAATATTCATGAAGGCAGTTTTGATCCATGGCACGAGATTATTTCCTTTCAAAATAATAACCTCAACGGCGTAAAAAGTTACGGTGCGACGGCTAGCTTCGTAGGCACTATGCGTGATTTCAATGAAGGCGATGATGTTGTTGAGATGGTGCTTGAGCACTATCCCTTAATGACTCAGAAACAACTTGAAAGCATCGTTGAGTTGTCTATAGAAAAGTGGCCAGTTCAGCACGTTCTATTAAGTCACAGAGTGGGTTTGATTCAACCCTCTGACCCTATTGTGCTTGTTGTTGTTTGGTCTGCACATCGTGCTGCTGCATTCGATGCGTGTCGCCATATTATGGAAGAGCTCAAACATAAAGCACCTTTCTGGAAAAAAGAAAGTTTGCTCAGTGGTGAGTCGCGCTGGGTGTCAGAAAATACGCCTGACACCCGCGATAATTAAAGCTTATTGAGCATTAATCCATTGTCCATTAACTAGGCAAGCTTTACCTTGAACTCGCTCAGGTTGGCCCCCCATATCAACAAGCATCGTATAGTTACGGCACTGTGTTGGTGCTTGGTTTACTGTTGCTTGGTAGCTTTGGGTAGGAGTAAATGCGTAATTTGCGCCAGTGGTACTATTGTTCCAACGTACTTGACGGTTATCAGGTGTGTTGTTCATTGCAGTATCAACATAAGACTTGTCTGAACTGTCAAGGTTGCGCCCTAGTGTTGCGCCTAGGTAACCACCAAGAGCAGCACCTAGTAATTTAGTGACTCGACGACCATCACCCTTACCAAATTCACCACCAACCGCGCTACCAATGACTGCGCCAACAACTGCACGTGTCTCGCCATCAGTCATTCCTGTCGCGGCACAGCCACTTAGGATAACGGTTGCGCTAATAGAAGCAGCTAACAGTGTTTTTGAAAGTACTTTTTTCATGTTTATCCTTAATCAAATAAAAGTTTATAAATACATAGACTCGTGAGATTTATAATAGTTTCTATTTTATCGAACAGTTACGTGCTGTTTTTTAAATATTATCCAAACTCTGGTGAATAAATATCAGGAGAGAATGAGTCAAAACGAGTGTACTTACCTTGGAAGGTTAGTCTAATGGTACCAATAGGGCCATTACGCTGTTTACCAATGATAACTTCTGCCATACCTTTGTCAGGTGAGTTTTCATCATAAACTTCATCACGATAGATGAACATAATGATATCCGCATCCTGCTCGATTGCACCAGACTCACGAAGGTCAGACATGATTGGTCGTTTATCTGGGCGCTGCTCAAGACTTCGGTTTAGCTGAGAAAGGGCGATAATTGGGCACTTCAATTCTTTTGCCAAACTCTTCAATGATCGTGATATTTCAGAAACCTCGTTAGTACGATTTTCTGATTTACCTGCGGTTTGCATCAACTGAAGATAATCGATAACGATCACGCCTAATTGCCCGTGTTCACGTGCTAAACGTCTAGTCTTAGCTCGAATGTCTGTAGGTGTTTGGCCACCCATGTCATCGATAAATAGCTTAGTCTTTGAAAAGGCTTTAACTGACATGGCGACACGGGGCCAATCCTCTTCACGTATTTTACCGGTACGAATATCAGTCAATGGCACTCGGCCATTAGATGCAAACATACGTAAGATCAGCTGCTCAGCGGGCATCTCCATACTAAAAATTACAACGGGTTTGTCCGCTAGAGCGACACTCTCGGCAATATTCATTGCAAAGGTTGTTTTACCCATTGCTGGTCGACCGGCAACAATAATAAGGTCACCTGCATTTAGCCCTGAGGTTTTTTCATCAAGCTCGGGATAGCCTGTTGCGGTACCGGTGATGCTACCTTCAGTTTCCGCTAAGTATTGGATCTTATCCAGGCTGGCTTTTAGTAGTTCTTTGATTGGCACAAAACTTTCTGATTTAGTACCTTGCTCTGCAATTTGGAAGACACGTTTTTCAGCTTCATCTAGTAGTGCACGGCTATCTTGATCACCACCATTATAAGCAAGGTCCGCAATGTCTGTACCGACGCTAATTAACTGACGTAATACCGACTTTTCGCGAACAATATTGGCGTATGCATGTATATTCGCGGCACTTGGAGTGTCTTTTGCTAACGTACCAAGGTAGGTAGAGCCACCGGCATTTTCCAGCTGAGAGCGTTGTTTAAGCCATTCGGAAAGGGTAATCCAATCAAGAGGCTGGCCGTTTTCAGCTAGCTCTACAATTGATCGAAAAATCAATCGATGATCTTGTCTGTAGAAGTCGCCCTCAGACACTTTGTCGGCAACAATATCCCATGCTCGATTATCGAGCATCAGTCCGCCTAAGACTGACTGCTCGGCTTCAATAGAATGGGGGGGGACGCGTAGCGAATCAAAACTTTCATTATCCATACGCGATAGTGTAAACCGAAATTAACCTTCGCGATACACGACAAAACTGTCTCTAACGTAAGGACTTCTTTTATAGCGTCTTTTAATTTTATCGTTGATTGCTGTAGCTTCATCTCGGCTATACGGGCCAAGTCTCACTAAGTAAAGAGGGCTGCCACGCTGGTCGGTTTCCACAATAAAAGCAGAGTAGCCATCGGTTGCAAACTTATTCATTACCTTCTTTCCTTCAGCCAGACTCGTTGTTGCGACGACCTGTACACCAAATCCTGCATAGTCATCAGTGAAGGGGTTAATATTTTTAATAGGGCTAGTAATGGAAGCTGTACTTAAACCGAAAAAGTTTCTGTCTTTGACGTATCTATAAGCAAGTGCCAGCAATACTATCGCCACAATGATCATTAGTACCTTTGACGCGGCTATTCCGCGTTGGCGAGACGGTGGGTTTCTAAGTATTGACATGACTGCTTTCCATAATTTTGATTATCGTCAGGACTTCAGTGTCCTATATAACCGTTTATGATAGTACATGGTCTTCGTCGCGTATACCGTCTGTCTGCTTCTTAGTGATTAATTTATATGCACGTTATGTTAGGTTCATTATCAATAGGATAAAGCCGAATAGGCTAAGAAGTAAACCAGTTGCAATGATCATAATGCGCGGAATTACGGAGCCTTCTTCGGTTTCATTTCCCATCATCATCACATTTTCATAGGCTTCTTGGTTGATAGTCTTATTAGTGTCTCGATTAAAAAACTTATTATAAGAACTAAAATCTAGACTGAAGCTTTCCTTCTCTTCAAGATGAGATAATGTATCAATCAATGGCAGCTCACGCTTATGCATTGGATTCATTGCCTTAACATTCTGATTTTCATCAAGAACAGTCGCGCCAGAAACAGTACGTGAAATGCCTGTTTCATCAGTAATATGGTAAGTCCACATTCCTTTTTTCGGAGATATGGTTTGTTTGACTATTTTGTCAACAGTGAATGTTTTTATCATCGCCAGAGCATCCAAGTTATGATTATTATTTGTTAGCACAGGATGTAATAGGTGCATGGATATTCTACAAGTTGGCAAGGCTAATCGGAATCCTCATCCGATAAGCGTAACCAACTTAGTATTATTCATGTAACCAGTGCTTATAAACGTATCATTTTTTAGGCGTTTTAATGTTTGCTACTGAGTGTGGCTAATGCGAATACTCCGTACATCAGTGATTTTATCGCATGATTTAGTGATGTTACTGACTTGTTCTGAACTTGGTTTTTGGTCGAGGTTGATTTCTATTTCTATTTTTCCGTCTAGATAATGCAGGGTGACATCGCTAGGTAAAAAAGTTAAATCGACAGATGCGAACGCTGTTGTTATCTGAGATAAAATACTCGTACGATCAGCTAAGTCTTTTGATGGCGCGGCTGTTTCATCATCCTCAGGGTCGATATGAACAACTATATCGCTAACTTCATCGTATTCCTGGTGGATTTCAGTCATTACCGTCTCAGCAATATGATGTCCTTCAGACACGCTGATGTGAGGCGCAACTTGAATGTGCACATCGACTAATACGTTATTGCTCATTTTTCTAGTACGAAGCATATGCACGCTTTGCACGCCTGTTATACCGGCAATGGTATTTTGCATGGCCTCAACTTTGTCACTATCCCAAGCAGTATCAACCAACTCCATAGCGCTATCTAAAATGAGTTTCGCACCCATATAAAAGATCAGTGTTGCTACTGCTATCGCCGCTAGTGCATCAAGCCATGGAATCGAGAAAACAACACTCGCAGTTACACCAATAGCCACTATGACAGAAGAGATCGCATCGCTACGGTGGTGTAGGGCATTTGCTTTAAGTAGACGTGAGTTTACTTTTTCTCCAGCACGAAGGGTGTAGTGATAAAGCCCTTCTTTACAAAGAATTCCGAATAGCGCTAACAAAATAGCGAGTTGGCTAGGCTGCATTAGGGTTTCTGGGTTTAGCAGGCGCTGAATAGCACTTAAGGCAATACCAACCGCTACACCTGAAAGTGCTAACCCAAGAACAACGGTGGCAATTGTTTCAATACGTTCATGACCATAAGGGTGGTCATCATCGGGATCTTTACTGGCCATTTTTGCGGCAATCAACACGACAAAGTCAGTCACTAAATCCGACAGGGTATGAAAGCCATCCGCAATGAGTGCTTGTGACTGTGCTAGGAGACCGCCGACTATCTGAGCGAAGGCCAGTATCAAGTTAACAATGGAGCCAACCAGCGTAACTTTTTGCGTTACGCGGTAGCGTTGTTCTTTAGTGTAGCTTTGCTTCAAGCGACTTCCTCAGGCGTTAAGGCAGTAATAGTTAAGGCATGAAGCTCACCAGAAACAATGGCCTCATTAACTGCTTTGTAAACAAGTTGGTGACGTTTTAATTTGCTCAAATCAGCAAAAGCAGCGCTGACAACAGTGGTTTCATATTTATAACCGTCGCCAGAAACCGTTACTTCAACGCTATCAAATGCTTCTGAAATAAGGGCTTCAACTGCTTCGTTACTAATGCTCATGGTTTTATCTTCCTGTATTGGGGTTCCGTCGGAACGGACATAATGACGCATTATATCTTTTTTAATCCTGACGTATAATGTTTATCCTTCTAGACTTAAATGGATATTCGCATGGACGCCCAATTACAAGCATTGGCGGATAAAGTAATCGATACTAGTCCCAAGTTTTGTGCAGCGCTTACGCGTGATGAGATAGAGAAGTTTGTAACCTTTACACGTTTCAAAGATGTTTCAGGCGATGAAATATTGTATGAAGTGGGTTCTATAAGTGATGAGTTCTATTTAATCGTTGGTGGTGAAGTCATTTTATATCGAGATGAGCTGGGTGAAGAAATTGAGGTTGGGCGCTTAAGTTCGGGGCAATTAACCGGCCATATGTCTTTTTTCGATCGTGAGCCACGCACAGTGCGTTTACGTAGCGGTAAAAATGGTGTTCAGTTATTAGCTATTTCTAGACCTATGTATAAGCGGTTATGTATTGAGCACCCATACATTAGCGTCAACCTTGTTGAATATGTTGTTTTGAGTCTCGATAGTCTACTCAGAAGTTCCAGTAGAGAGATTTCATCGCTTTATAAAAAGTTAAATTCTCCAAGTTGAACAATGCTTGAAAGCAAAGGTCGTAGTGTTTAATTATTCCGCAAACTTGGTCTTGGTATGTTAGCCGATATTCTATACGGTCTTTTGTTATTTGTGTGTGCGCTAGCTGTCATCGGTGTGTTTAGACATATTCGTAGTTTGAGGCGTTCCAACAGTATTCCTTCTGAGCAGCTGTTTATACTCATGTTTGTTTTGCTGTTAGGTGTCTGCTTGGGTTATTTGTTATTGAATAGCCAAATTAATAAATTAGACCTTGTTGAAGATGATCAAGGTCATACCGAAAAACAAGTATTTATTGAGAAGCTGTACCCGCCTTTAGTACTGAGTCAGGACCATCTCAACAACCAAGTAACAAGCCTTAAAAGCTTACAGAAACAGATTGTAGCGTTACGTGATGAGCATCCTCAGCAGAAGGAAAGGCTACAGTTTAGCTACTCTGTTTGGAGTCGTGAACGCAAAGAGTTGGTTATCCTCAAATCAGACCTTGATAAAGCGGTTCATAGGGCGTGGTCATATCGCAAGACTAAGGATAATAGTTTTGTTGAGAATAAATTTAGCCGTGAAGCTGTGGATTGGGATAAGGCAATAAAAAGTCGCCTTAGTGAGTACCAAGAAAGTCAACTTCAAGTGACGAACTCGATGCTTGATAATGTCATGTTGCAACGCCAAAACTTATCAGAACTAGTCATTGGAAATAAGGTTATTGCCAAGGCTAATGCTACCTTGACTCAATCCGCTTTCTCTATCGCTACAGTGGATAAGTTGGTTGAGGCGTTAGCGATCAGATCTCCGAAGCGAGTGGCTTTGCTGGAATCAATGACTCAAGCAATTAGTGTGGCGATCCAGAAGCGTCGGGAAGTGAGAAACTATGCACTGGATAAGCCTAATTTACAGACAGCGCTACAACGCGTAATGGATGACTGGTTTGCTTTAGAGAGACGCTCTATTTATTACCGGGATCAAGTATTGCACGCTGTTCAAGCCGACTACTTAGCGCGTATTCTTGGCGTTAATCAGCGTGATAATCAGATTGTTCGACTAGAGCGTGAGATAAATAAAGTGCTGCCGGTTTTGCTCAATAAGCTCAAAGCGTCCAACGTAAATCTGGAAAAAAGTTACCAACTTTCACCTAGTTAAATTAAACAACCGTTTTGGAGAATTCGTACATGCTGATATCAAATCTTGAAGTGATTCCTGACCGTAAAGTGACCAAGCATTTGGGGCTTGTGCAGGGGAGTTCTGTTCGTTCTAAGCACGTTGGTCGTGACATCATGGCAAGTGTGAAAAATCTATTTGGCGGGGAGTTGGTTGGCTATACGGAGTTATTAAGTGAGTCTCGCGAAGAGGCGATGGACCGTCTCAAGCAACAAGCAGAGTCAATAGGTGCTAATGCGATATTGAACGTGCGTTTTTCGACGTCCAGCGTTGCCCAAGGTGCTGCGGAAATTTATGTTTATGGTACTGCTGTAATATTGGAGTAATTCTGTATGATTTTTCAAATCCTACTTATTCTCGTTTTATTGATATTAGGCTATTTTGTCGGCTCTCATCTCGAGAAAAAACATTATCAGTCGATCATAAAACGTGAAGAAATGCTCCGAGATATCCCCGCTGTTGCAAGTAAAATACTTCCGCCAGGTTCGGAGAACTTCAATCAAGTGTTGGTTATGGGGAATGTCACCATATCGGTCGATTATTTCAAACGATTCTTAGCAGCTTTGCATAACTTTTTTGGTGGTCGAGTCACGTCCTATGAGTCACTGCTTGACCGTGCACGTCGCGAAGCTATCTTAAGAATGAAAGAAGAGGCGGCAGTCCTTAAAGCCACGCTGGTGCTCAATATAAAGTATGAAACCGCCTCGATCTATAAAGGTGGTGGTAAGGCAATTGGTTCTGTCGAGGTGCTTGCCTATGGTACGGCGATGATTCCTAAGGCAAGTATTGATGCAGTATGAAAACCCAAAGATACCAGAAGGTATTAATGTAACTAAAGTACACCCGTTAAAAACCTTTGCGATTTTAGTTTCAGGGCTATTAGTTATGTTGCTAGTAGGTGCTTGGTTGTTAGGCTTTGGTGGTGGGTATCTTGCGAGTAAAATCCCATATTCGCAAGAACAGCGCATAGCAGATAGTTATGAAGGTGATGCTGGGCTTGAGCAGACAGAGTTACTCCGCTATCTCCAGGCGTTGGCTGACAAGCTTAGTCAGCAAATGAATTTAGAAGACGGAATGGATATTACTATCCATTATGTTGATGAAGGAGTCGATAACGCTTTTGCGACCATTGGTGGTCATATTTTCTTATATCGTGGCTTGCTTGAGAAGCTTCCACATGAGAATGCCTTGGCGATGTTAGTCGCTCATGAAATTGCGCATGTAAAGCACCGAGACCCAATCGTTTCTATTGGGCGTGGTGCTGCGATTTCAGTCGGGATGAAATTGCTATTGGGGGATGCTAGTCCTAGCTTGCTCGGGAATGCAGGACTGTTAACTCAAATGCGCTTTGGTCGGGATATGGAAACTAAAGCTGATCAAGCTGGCTTGGTTGCGGTAAATACTATTTATGGTGGTGTGACAGGCGCATTGGCACTTTTCGAGATTCTTGATGGAATTGAAGATAATGGTTTAGTTAAATCACCTGAATTTTTATCGACACACCCGGCAAGTGAAAATCGCTTGGATGAATTAAGAGAAATTGCCAACCGCAATGGTTGGAGTATGGATAACACTCCGGTGCCTTTTCCAGAGTTTTTTAATCGAAGCTTGTTACTTAGGTAGCTTTTTTGCTAATTAGACTCCGATAAGTACAGCTTGCCTCCTATTACGGGCCATTGATCGCTTTTGTTACCGTTGGGACTTTTTGGGTTATAAATACGCTTTGGAATATGGGATAGTTACCCTACTAGCCACAAGGGCATAGCTTCTTAATTAGCTAGATTAAAAATAAATTTTCGGTGAAGGAATGAAAGTAACGTTTATATCCCCCTAAGACGTTATCTGCTCGACCTTCTCACGTGTTACGCGAATTATTAATTTCATATTGCCACAAATCTAAATATATATTTGGGTGTCACAAGCGCACCTGTTACCCAGTTTACTGTTGTTAGACCCCTAGAGTTCCTATGGACTCGTTTTTACATTAAGGTGCCCCCCTTTGTGTATACCTTGAGTCAGGCCTTTTTGGTCTGGCTTTTTTTATGTCTAATACAGTAAATCTAGCTGGGGTATTTAGACCAAAAACAAACCTCTTGTGTTAATATTCTTGTTTATTGGCAATTCTGCCAACCGACAGTTTAAGTGAGGTTTCCGTGTATCAATATATTGACACTCAACAGGCACTGACAGACTTTGTAGCTCAAATTCGGTCATGTGAATGGATTGTGATTGATACCGAATTTATTCGCGAAAAAACCTATTACCCGCAACTTTGTTTGATTCAAATTGCAGCGGGTGAGCATATGGCGTGTATTGATCCCATTGCCATTGAGGATTTGTCAGAGTTAGATGTCATTTTCCATGACCCTAAGGTGGTGAAGGTGTTCCATGCCGCTCAGCAAGATCTAGAAATTCTGTATTACAGAAGTGGCAAAGTACCAGCACCGATTTTTGATACTCAGCCTGCTGCTTCAATTTTAGGTGTTGGTGAGCAAATTGGTTACGCTGGCTTAGTCGAAAATTTACTGGGTGTGTCTTTAGCTAAAGCTGAGTCGCGTACAGATTGGTCTAAGCGCCCGCTAAGTAAAGCTCAGCTGGAGTATGCGATTGACGATGTACGTTACCTACAACAGCTATATCCGGTTATATTGGAAAAGCTGAAAGAAGGTGGTCGTACTAATTGGCCAAGTCGTGATTTCGATCGTTTAACAAATTCTGATACTTACCAGTTAAATTCAAGAACTCGCTGGCAAAAGGTTAAAGGTTTACAAAACTTAAACCGCCAACAACTTTCAATTTTACGAGAGTTGGCCGCGTGGCGTGAAGAAGAAGCGGCTAAGCGAAATCGCCCAAGACGCTGGATTGTTGCTGATGAGATTCTAGTCGATTTAGCGCGATTACAACCATCGGACCTTGATGGTGTTCAAGCTATTCGTGGTTTAAATTCAGACCAAGCAAAGCGTTATGCAGAGATTTGGTTTGACTGCATGATTGCTGGTCGTGAAGCGCCTGAAAGTGAGTGGCCAGAAATGAAGCGTCGTATGAAGCCTTCGCTTGATATTGATATTTTAGCTGACTTATTAATGGTGGTGATTCGTTTAGAGGCTGAAAAACAAGGAATCACTGTGTCGGCAATTGCGAGTAAAAAACAAGTTGTTACCATGCTTCAAGAAGGTCGCAGTACGTTGTCGGATGATTGGCGTGGTGAGTTGGTCAATGAAGCGATTGCTAGTGTGCGTGAGCAACAATCAGTGTTGACTGTGATTGATGGTAAAGCACAGTTATTAACAAATTCATAATTAGAGTTAGCTATGTCTGGAAACAGTTTCGGAAAATTATTTACAGTGACTTCCTTCGGTGAGAGTCATGGTTTGGCAATTGGTTGTATTGTGGACGGTTGTCCTCCAGGTATGGCGCTGACGGAGGAAGATATTCAAGGTGATTTGGATCGTCGTCGTCCGGGTACAAGTCGTCATACGACTCAGCGTCGTGAGCCAGATGCTGTGCAAATTTTGTCGGGTGTATTTGAAGGTAAAACAACAGGCGCGCCAATTGCCTTAGTGATTAACAATGTTGATCAGCGTTCAAAAGATTATTCTAATATTTTAGATCGTTTTCGTCCTGGTCACGCTGACTATACGTATTATAAAAAATATGGTTTCCGCGATTATCGTGGTGGTGGTCGCTCTTCTGCGAGAGAGACAGCCGTTCGTGTTGCCGCTGGTAGTATTGCGAAGAAATATTTATTAGAGCGCTGTGGTGTTCAAGTTCGAGGTTACTTGTCTCAGCTTGGCCCGATTAAAGCTGAAAAGTTTGACTGGGAAGAAGTAGAGCGTAATCCGTTCTTTTGTCCAGATGTAGATAAAGTAGAAGAAATGGAAAACTACATGGATGCTTTGCGTAAAGAAGGCAATTCTATTGGTGCGAAAATTTCGGCTATTGCAACGGGCGTGCCTGTTGGTTTAGGTGAGCCTGTATTTGATCGCTTAGATGCGGACTTAGCTCACGCGATGATGAGTATTAATGCTGCAAAAGGTGTTGAAATAGGTGCGGGCTTTGATTGCATCACTCAAAAAGGAACGGAGCATCGTGATGAGATTACGATGGAAGGTTTCTTAAGTAATCATGCTGGTGGCGTGTTGGGTGGTATTTCTTCGGGACAAGATATTATTGTTCACACGGCATTTAAACCAACATCAAGCATGCGTTTGCCAGGCCGAACAGTTGGGCTTGATGGGCAACCAAAAGAAGTCATTACAAAAGGTCGTCATGATCCTTGTGTTGGTATTCGAGCAACACCTATTTGTGAAGCAATGCTTGCGATTACATTAATGGATCACTTGTTAAGACATCGTGCTCAAAATGCTGATGTGACTACTGAGTTACCTGATATTCCTGCACAGGCATAATAAGTAAGACTTATATTATTTGTTTTGTAGGTATAAAAAAAGCCCCTTGATATTTAGCATATCACGGGGCTTTTTCGTAGGCTGCTTTATGAAAGGCCGTAATAAGTGTGCATCGCGACTAGTATCTCATCTCGCCAAATCATCCCAATCAATCCAGCAAGTGCCAGCCAAGGCCCGTAAGGAGTAGGGTGGCTATCTTTCTGTTTACGCATTTTCATCATGATAATCCCTATGACGGCACCCAGAAGAGCAGATGCAAAAATAGTAAAGGGTAGAATTTGCCAGCCACCCCATGCGCCAAGTGCAGCCAGAATCTTAAAGTCACCAAACCCCATGCCTTCTTTTTTCGTTAATAGCTTAAATAGCTGATAAACAATCCATAACGACATATAGCCGACAATCGCACCTAGCACTGCTTCATGTAGACTGATAAACAGGTTGTTGTAGTTAGCGATTAAACCTAGCCACATGAGCGGTAATGTTAGGCTGTCTGGTAATAGCATTGTCTTGGCATCAATCATTCCTAGTGTGATCAATGTCCAAGTGAGTATTAGTAGACTCATCATTTGCCAGCCATAGCCAAACTTCCATGCGATCAACATAGATACTAATGCTGTTGCAATCTCGACAAGAGGGTACTGGATTGATATACCCGTTTTACAACCTTTGCACTTTCCTTTAAGGAGCAAGTAACTAAGCACCGGAATATTCTCTAGCGAAGAAATTTTGTGGTTGCAGGTTGGACAAATAGAGCGAGGAACAAATAAGTTAAAACGTTCTCTTTCTTTGGGTACAAAGTCAGGGTTGTCTTGATTTATGTGAGCATCACACTCGTCATCCCACTCACGCTCAAGCATGACTGGGATTCTATAAATAGCAGCATTAAGAAAGCTACCAATGAGTAATGAAAAAATACCAACAACAATAATCAGAAACACAGGATATTGCTGAAGGATTGCAAGTAGTTGCATGCGAAAAGTCCCCTAGTCACGCGGTAACGTGGTGATACAATTAATATCAGGCCTGAAAGACCTGATAAGTTTTAGTGTGTCGTTTGCTGTTAACCAACAACGGCGCCCAGCTTGAAAATTGGTAAATACATCGCAATAACAAGTCCACCAACAATGACACCAAGAACAGCCATAACTAAAGGCTCTATTTGTTTAGATAATGTATCAACTAAATCATCAACTTGCTCTTCAAAGTAGTCAGCCACTTTATTGAGCATTTCTTCTAGTCGTCCAGACTCTTCACCAATTTTGGTCATTTGAACAACCATGCTTGGGAAGCGTTGAGACGTTAACATAGAGGTGTTTAATTGCACACCTTTTGAAATGTCATCTTTGATCTGTAGCGTTGCATTAGCAAACAAGCGGTTGCCTGTACTGCCGGCAACAGAGTCCATAGCTTCTACCATAGGAACACCAGCTGCGAACATTGTTGATAGGGTTCTAGAAAAGCGGGCTATAGCCGACTTCTCTATAATAATGCCCATGACAGGTATTTTTAATACAACAGTATCAATAAGCACATTGAACTTTTCTGATCGTAGCTTTGCTTGCTTAAATGCAAAGCCTATGACTACCACTCCTAAAATCGGTTGCCACCATGACGATTGCAACCATTCAGACAGGCCAATAACCCATAGGGTAAAGGCTGGTAAGTCGGCACCAAAGCCATCAAAGATACTTTGGAATTGTGGGATAACAAATATCAACATGATTGCAGATACTACTAAAGCCATAATTAACACCATGATTGGATACATCATGGCCTTTTTAACTTTGGCTTTCATCGATTCGGTTTTTTCTTTGTAAGTGGCTATTTTTTCTAGCATATCTTCAAGTGCACCAGAGTGTTCACCGGCTTTTACTAGGCTTACAAATAAATCGTCAAAGTGTTTAGGGTGATAACTTAGTGCTGTTCCCAAGTCTGCACCGCTTTCTATATCTGAGCGAAGTTTTTTGATCAAGGTTTGCATTGCAGCATTCTCATGACCATTGCCAATTAGCTCTAAGGATTGCACAAGAGGTATACCAGAGCGCATCATTGCAGTAAGTTGTCTAGCAAAGTGTGCGATATCGGCAGGTTTAATTGTCCCCCCCATTAGTGGCTTACGCTTAGGTTTTATCCATTTAGGATTAATGCCTCGACGTCTCAATGTTGCACGTAGCATGTTGGCATTAGCCGACTGCTCCTCACCGCGAACTTTTACGCCAGCCTTATTCTTTCCCTCCCAAATAAACGTAGGAACTTCTTTCGGAGCAGAGCTTTTTGCTAGTGTTGCCATAATTAATCCTTAGTCACTCGTTCGACTTCGTCTATTGTAGTAATACCTTCGCGTACTTTTTCGAGGGCTGATTGTCTGAGGTCGCTGATGCCTTCTGTTTGTGCAAGTGCAGCAAGTTCAATAGCATTTCCGTTTTCCATTACCAGTTTTTCCATATTTTCAGAGATGGGCATAACTTGGTAAATACCGACTCGACCTTTATATCCATTCGAACATTGTCCGCAGCCGACAGCCTCATATATCGTTAACGTATCAAGCTCACTTTCCTCAAACCCCATCTGGGTAAGTGTGTCATGTGGAATGTCAGCAGGACGTTTGCAGTGTTTGCATAGGCGTCGTCCAAGTCGCTGAGCAACAATTAAATGTACTGTTGAAGCGATATTAAAAGGCGGGATACCCATGTTTAAAAGACGGGTCAATGTCTCAGGCGCACTGTTGGTATGTAGTGTTGATAGAACCAAATGACCTGTCTGTGCCGCTTTGATTGAGATCTCAGCAGTAGGTAGGTCTCGTATCTCACCAACCATAATTATGTCGGGATCTTGACGAAGGAAGGCGCGAAGAGCGCTAGCAAATGTGAGTCCGACCTTCTCGTTAATATTTACCTGATTAATGCCCGCTACCTGAATTTCGGCAGGATCTTCAGCGGTTGAAATATTCTTCTCTGAAGAGTTAAGTAAGTTCAAGCAAGCATAGAGGCTTACGGTTTTACCACTACCTGTTGGGCCTGTAACGAGAACCATTCCGTCAGGTACTGAGATAGCCTCTAGTAAATCTGACTTTTGCTTAGGGCTAAAGCCTAGGTTCTCGATACCTAATGATGCAGTATCCGAATCTAAGATACGCATAACGATCTTTTCACCGTATAGCGTTGGTAATGTGTTTACACGAAAGTCGATGAACTTATCTTCGCCCATTTGAAAGTGAATACGGCCATCTTGTGGGATACGTCTTTCCGATGAATTAAGCTCTGACATCACTTTGATTCTAGAGGTCAATTTACGAGAAATGCCCTTTGGCGGCATACTAACAACCTGCAAGATGCCATCTATTCTAAAACGAACCCGAAGGATTTTTTCATAGGGCTCAATATGTATATCCGAAACGCCTTTTCTGATCGCGTGAGACAGTAGTTCATTAACAAACTTGGTGACGTCAATAACCTCATCATCGTCATCTTCGTCTTTCTTCTGAAGGGTTGCCGTTCCAACAACTAAATCTTGTGTGTGTGACGTTGAAGATATGACTAATCCAGTTGCAACATCTTCACCTCTGTCCGCCCCGAAAACCATTTTACATAGCTTGTCATGCTCAACGATGACGGGCTCAGGCACTAGTTTAGTGGTGACTTTTATATCACCAAGCTCGAAACCAAAGTGAGGGTCTGATACAGCAATAAATAACGCACCACCTATTTGAAATAGGGGAACTGCCATGAGCTTGCGCATCATTTCTTCTGGGATTAACTGTTGTACTTCAATAGAAATATCGACTGCATCTAAATCAACTAAACTCAAACCGTATTGATTACTGCAAGCAACCGCTAGCTCTAAAGGGTCAACAAGTTGACGCTCCAGCATGTGAGTAACAATAGGTTTTTTTCGGTCAGCTGCATCTCGTACCGCACGAATTGCATCTTCACGATTAAGTTCGCCACTAGTGACAAATGTCTGGACGATTGCGGGCAATGAGAGATCAGTATTAGTGGGCATTTTTTATAATTATTTTTATGATTTATAAGGTCATGCTACGACGATTTAATGGCTGGAAAAAGCTTCATCAGATAGTCGGTTTGTCGTTACATCAACCTTGACAACTGCCATTTTTTATTTGTACTAAAGTATGCCTAATGCTTTTAAACCTCAGCTGAATAGCTACACACATAGTTCGAAGGCGCTAGTGATGGTAAGTATGTTATTATGCGTTAAAACAAAATAAAGAGAGATTCATGCCAGTACACGGGGATAAGCGGGGGCTTTTTCAGCACAATAATACCGCTCACAATACGCACATCATGTGTATTGTAAAAAATGTTGAACAGTTTAATAGCGTTACAGGAGTATGTGTTTAATGGCCATGACACGTATTATAGGTATAGATCCAGGTTCACGTATCATGGGTATTGGGATCATAGACAGTGATGGACGCTACAATAAACACGTCTTCAGTACATGCGTTCGTATGGGTAAAGAGTCATTTCCAGAGCGCTTAGGTATTATCTACCGTGCGATTACAGATGTCATTCAAACTCACCAGCCACAGCAAATGTCGATAGAAGATGTTTTCGTATCCAATAACCCATCCTCCGCGTTAAAGCTTGGGCAAGCACGAGGGGCTGCGATTTGTGCTGGGGTTATTAATGGGTTGGAAGTTCACGAATACACGGCGCGTGCGGTAAAGCAGTCAGTGGTGGGTAAAGGAAGTGCTGATAAAGACCAAGTTATGCACATGGTGAAGATATTATTAAACCTATCAGGCAAGCTTCAAGTGGACACTTCTGATGGCTTGGCTATTGCACTTTGCCACGCACACAACGGTGCCTATAAAACTAAAATTGCACAGGCCTTAGGAAAGTGATAACAATGCCAATTATCTGTAAAACTAATGAGAAACTCGCATGATAGGAATGCTCCGCGGCAAACTGATTTATCGACAAGCACCTGAGTTAATGCTGGACGTCAATGGTGTTGGTTACGAGCTACAAGCCTCGATGACAAGTTTTTATGACTTGCCTGAATTAGGGGAAGAGGTCACGCTTCATACTCACTTTATCGTTCGTGAAGATGCTCAGATACTGTACGCATTTAGCTCAACCACTGAGCGTGAACTATTCCGTACACTATTAAAAGTAAATGGTGTTGGTCCAAAAATGGCCTTAGCTATTGTCTCTGGAATGACAGTTAATGAATTTGCTGAACGTGTTCGTGCTGGTGATGCTGCAGGTTTAACGCGCCTACCGGGAGTGGGTAAGAAAACAGCGGAACGTTTAATTATTGAGATGCGTGATCGCTTACCTAAAGATGATGGTACGACACAGTCGATACCAAAGCAGGATCAGCTTGACATGCAGAGTGACCCAGAGGAAGAGGCGATCAACGCCTTATTAGCGCTAGGTTACAAACCAACTGAAGCAAGTAAAATGATCAGTCGTCAAGGTAATCAAGGGTTTTCAGTGGAAGTCATGATTCGTAATGCGCTTAAGGACTCCTTGTCATGATGGAAGATGACGGTCGGGTAATTTCGCCTGTTGCAGGGCTAGAAGAGCTTGTTACGGAAGAAAAAATTCGTCCGCAGTATTTAAAAGACTATATTGGACAGCCCGCCGTTCGCGAGCAAATGGAAATATTTATTCCTGCGGCAAAGGCGCGAGGCGAAGCGCTGGATCATGTGCTAATTTTTGGCCCACCGGGTCTGGGTAAAACCACACTTTCACATATTATAGCTAACGAGTTAGGCGCTAATTTGCGTCAAACATCTGGGCCCGTGTTAGAAAAAGCCGGTGATTTAGCTGCATTGTTGACGAATTTAGAGCCTCATGATGTGCTATTCGTGGATGAGATCCATCGTCTTAGCCCTGTTGTAGAAGAGATTCTTTATCCTGCAATGGAGGACTTTCAGCTAGACATTATGATCGGAGAAGGGCCAGCCGCACGTTCAATTAAGTTAGACCTTCCGCCATTCACTCTTGTCGGTGCGACAACGCGAGCGGGTTTACTTACTTCTCCATTGCGTGACCGATTTGGTATTGTCCAGCGGCTTGAATTCTATAATGTTCCTGACTTACAATACATCGTATCTCGAGCTGCGGGTATTTTGGGTGTCGATATTGATGACGCAGGTGCTTATGAAATAGCCCGCCGTGCACGTGGAACGCCACGAATTGCTAACCGACTGTTAAGACGAGTGAGAGACTATGCTCAAGTAAAGGCTAACGGGTCTATTGATGCAGAGGTCGCAGATCAAGCATTGAATATGTTGAATGTAGATCAGCAGGGCTTTGATCACATGGATAGGCGGCTGCTATTAGCCGTGCTAGAAAAATTTGAAGGCGGGCCTGTGGGTGTGGATAATGTTGCTGCCGCCATTGGTGAAGAGCGTGGCACGATCGAAGATGTACTGGAGCCATACTTGATCCAGCAGGGTTATTTAATGCGCACTCCTCGGGGTCGTATGGCGACTAAGCTTGCTTGGAATCATTTCTCACTCTCCATACCGGATGAGAAAAAGTAATCGTAAAGCTTTGTAAATGAAAAGGCTCCTTAAGTAATAAAATGATAATTTGGAGAAATTGTGCCGGACACTAAACTAAATCCAGAGTTGTTTGTATTTCCTCTACGGGTCTATTACGAAGATACCGATGCTGGAGGGGTGGTCTACCACTCTAATTATCTGAATTTTTTTGAACGATGCCGTACAGAATGGTTACGTCATTTAGGTTATGAGCAAGACGAATTGCGAGGTAGCCATTCCGTTCTGTTTGTTGTTCGTAATATAAATATAGATTATTTGAAACCAGCACGGTTTAATCAGCAACTAATGATCACAACTGAGGTCACAGAGTTGGGTGCGTGTAACATTATCATGCATCAGCAGGTACTCCTTGGTCGAGGCTCAGGGGAAGTTGAGGTACTTGCAAAGGGCAGTGTTAGCCTAGTGAGTGTCGATAGTGAAAAATTTAAACCAAAACGGATTCCTGACATGATCAGGCAGTCATTATTATCAACGGAAGTTCAAACGTAGCTTGCCAAACGCCAAGGGGAATACTTGAATGTCATTTGACCATTCAATTTTGTCATTAATATTAGAAGCTAGCATCGTCGTGCAAGTTGTTATGGGGCTGTTGTTGTTAGTCTCGTTGATTTCTTGGGCTATCATTTTTGTTAAGTCTTCTCAGATTAGTAAAGCTCGACGCAGCCAAGAGCGTTTCGAAAAGCGTTTTTGGAGTGGTGTATCCCTCGATAAGCTTTACGATGATTTGTCTGCAACGCATGCTAAAAGCGGACTGGAAAAAATGTTCTTTAGCGGCTTTCACGAGTTTTTAAGAGCACGCCATACCGGCGGTGGGTTACAAGTGCCTGCTGTTGTTGGTGCACAGCGTGCGATGCGTGTAGCTGAGTCTCGTGAATTAGAAAAACTAGAAAACAACTTATCTTTCCTTGCAACCGTTGGTTCAACAAGTCCTTATGTAGGTCTTTTTGGAACGGTTTGGGGCATCATGAATTCCTTTTTGTCGCTTGGTCAAATGCAGCAAGCTTCTTTAGCCGTGGTTGCACCAGGTATTGCAGAAGCTTTGATTGCGACAGCAATGGGTCTTTTTGCAGCGATACCTGCAGTTATTGCCTACAATAAATTCAGTGATGGCGTCGACCGTGTTGCAACAAGTTATGAAAACTTCCGTGAAGAGTTTACGACCTTGCTAGAACGTAACAATAAATCTAGCGGAGTATAGTCATGGCGCGTCGTAACCGTGGCGGTCGCAGAGCGATGGCTGAAATGAATGTTGTTCCCTATATTGACGTGATGTTGGTGCTGTTAGTTATCTTTATGGTAACTGCCCCAATGATGCAAACGGGTGTTGAGCTTAATCTGCCAAGTGCAGACACAACCCCTATCGTCAATGAGAGTGGTAATAGTGCATTGATTATTTCAGTGGATGAGTCTGGACAGTATTTTATTGATGATAGTGAAGCGTTGAACTTAGAAGGGCTAAGTGATCGAGTGAACTTGGAGCTTAAAGGTGTTACTACGCGACCTATTTATATCCGTGCTGACAAGGAAGTCGCTTATGGCTTCCTGATGCAAGCAATGGCTGTTGCTCAGCAAGCGGGTGCAACTAATATCGGCCTGATGGCTGATCCTGACGCGCTTAAATAATCATGATTAAGTCGTTGCTCAGGCATCCAGTTGCGTTGCTGCTAACAATCATTTTACATGTGCTTATTGCGCTATTGTTTGTGGTTAGTTTCAATATTAATGTTATTGATAGTGGAGATGGTCAAGTAACGCCAGTGCAGCTTATTGTTGATAACGCTGCTGTGCCTAGTGTGACGTCAGATGTTGCAGAGTCTTTAGCTGATCTAAAGCAATCTGAGTCGTTAAGAATTGCGGCAGAGGAGCTTGCAAAAGCAGAGCTGGAAAGGAAAGAGCAAGAAGACGCTGAAAAAGCATCAGCTGCAGCGGCAAGTCAGGCGGCAGTATTAAGAAAAGAAGCAGAGGATGCCGAAGCGCGTACTCAACGTGCGGCAGAGGAAGCGAAACAAGCAAAGCTTGAGGCTGAGCAAGAATCGAAAACGAAAGCGGCGCAAGAGGCAAAAGTAAGAGCAGCACAGCTAGCTGAAGAAAAAGCTAAGCAGGCTGCGCAGGAAGAAGCAGATAGAAAGCGTGTTGCTGAGGTCGCTAGAAAAGAAGCGGCAGTTCAAGCAGCGTTAGCTGCAAAGAAAGTAAAGGAAGCTGCAGAAGCTAGAGCCGCGCAAGAAGCAAAGAAAAAAGCTGCTGAAGCTAAGCGGATACAAGAGATAGTTGCGGCCAAAGTACGTGCTGAAGCGTTAAAGAAAAAACAAGAACAGGATAAAGCACGAGCCAAGGCAGCAAAAGAAGCCGAAGCATTACGTGCAAAAAAACAGCGAGAAGAGCAGGCGAGAATTGCCAAGCAAAAAGCTGAAGAAGAAAAGCGTAAACGGGATGCTGAAAATAAACGATTAGCCAAAGAGCGAGCTGATAAAGCATTGGTCGCTAAGCGTCGTGCTGAGTTTGAAGCTAAGAAAAAAGAAGATGCACGTCAGAAAAAATTAGCAGCAGATAAAGCTGCTGCTGAGAAGGTGCGTTTAGCGGCAGAAAAAGTGCGTTTAGCCGCCGAGCAGGCACGTAAGAAAAAAGAAGCAATTGCAAAAGCTCAGGCTGATAGGGCGCGTAAAGCAGCAGAAGCAAAGAGAGCGGCTGCGGCTGCGAAGAGGGCTCAAGAGGCAAAGAGAGCTAAGGCAGAAGCAGATCGAAAGCGTGTTGAAGCAGCCCGACGAAGAGCAGAAGAAAAACGTAAAATAGAGGCCGCTGCGGCAGCCGCTGCAAACCAGCGACGAGCAGATCAGCAAGCACAGCAAAGAGCGTTGAAGCAGTGGGGCGATCAGATAACCCGACACGTTAGGCAGCGTTGGTACCCGCCACCGGGTACGAGTGGGTTGTTAGCAAAAGTACAGGTTCAAGTGAGTTCAAGTGGGTATATTAAAGGGATTCGTTTTGTAGAGTGCCGTGATCAAGGTTTTTGTGCGTCCATTGAGGATGCCTTCAAGCGCTCGGAGCCTTTACCTAGCCCACCACGAAATGTATTTGAACGAACATTAATGATTACGATGGATAACTGATGAAAATTAATAAAATTCGTAGCTTGATATTTTTATTGGCAATAAGTGTCATGGGGTCTGCATTGGCAGATCTAGAATTAAGAATATCTAAGACAAGTAGCCGAGGTATTCCAGTCGTTATAGCGCCAATGGCTGGTGGAGCGCATGCGATTATTGAGGCTGATCTTAACCGAAGCGGTCGTTTTAAGATCGTTAGCTCACAGCGAGCTACAAATATGGCGACGTTTGGCGGTGCATTAGAGCCGGGGCGCTTAAAGATGCTAGGTGCTGCTTTCTTAGTCCGTGGAAGACGCACCGGTGCAGGTTTGGATATTGAGATTGTGTCAACAGCAACCGGTAAGCGTGATGCCAGTTATCGGATTGGCAATCTACCTAATCAGCGTAGAGTTGCTCACCAAGCGGCAGATAAGATATTTGAACAACTAGTAAAGATCAAAGGCGCATTTGATACGCGTTTAGTATACGTTACAGTAACAGGGCGAGCGATTAGTGATCGGGTATATAAGCTATTTGTTGCTGACGCAGATGGGTATAATCCACGTGCAATATTGACGTCTCGAAAGCCAGTAATGTCCCCAAGTTGGTCGGCTGATGGTAGTCAGATTGCTTATGTGTCATTTGAGCGCGGTACACCAGCCATTTATGTACAAAACATATTTACTGGTCAGAAGCGTATGGTATCTTCTCGACGTGGAATTAATGGTGCGCCAAGTTGGTCACCGGATGGAAGTAAGCTGGCTTTAAGTCTATCAGTTGATGGTAACCCTGAAGTCTATATATTGAGTCTTACTAACGGTGCTTTTAAGCGGCTGACTAATTCTCGTGCAATTGATACAGAGCCGAATTGGACGAAGGATGGTCGATCGATTATATTTACCTCTGATAGAGGCGGAAGACCACAGCTTTATAAAATGTCAGCAAGTGGTGGCAGCTCGCGAAGAGTTACATTTGATGGTAGTTACAATTCAGCGGCAGATGTCGTTGGTGATAAAATCGCGTTTGTGCGCCGAGTGTCAGGTGCCTTTCGTGTTGCTATAATGGAGGACGGTCAGCGTGGGGCTAGAGTTGTGTCAGATGGGCGTTTTGACGAATCCCCTTCCTTAGCACCGAATGCAACAATGGTTGTATACGCCACGCAAAATAAAGGGCGCGGAACCTTATCGGTAGTTAGTGATAATGGTTACGCTAAGCAAGAATTATTATCTCCAGGGGGCGACGTTCGCGAGCCTGCTTGGTCACCTTATTTAAGATAAAAAGGAAATACCAATGAAACCTATTAAATGGATGATTCCTCTGGTTGCGGTAAGCGTACTAGTGTTGAGTGGTTGTTCTCAAATGCAGCAAAAAGTTGAAACAGCTGAAGCTGGTAATCGTATTACAACGGGTACTGGGGCTAACTTATCTGGTCGTACTGGTGTAACAACAGCAGGTAATGCGTTACGTGGATCATCTGCGTTAGGTAATCGCTCGACGTCTAGCTTTGGTGGTGCATCAAGCAGTACTTATGGTGATGGCCGTGGTAATCTAGTTAATGGCATCGGATCTAATGGATCATCTCCGTCTACTACTGGCTTAGGTGGTTCTGGAATTGGTGGGTCGAATTCTAGTAGCTTTGGTGCTTCTGATAACCGTTTAGGTGGTTCAGGCGGAGACTATAAGGTTACAGATCTTAATGACTCTAATAGTATCCTGTCTCGTCGTGTAATCTACTTTGCATATGACCAGTCGACTATTGAGCCAGAGTATTTTGAAATTCTTGATGCTCATTCTGAACTTTTAGCGAGTAATCCGAACCTAACTGTTAGATTAGAGGGTCATGCTGACGAGCGTGGTTCACGTGAGTACAATGTGGCACTATCTGAGCGTCGTGCTCAGTCTGTTAAGCAGTTCATGGACTTGAAGGGTGTAGGTTCTGAACAGAATCAAACAGTTGCATACGGTGAAGAGCTTCCAGTTGATCCAGGTCATACTGAGGCTGCATGGAGTAAGAATCGCCGTGTGGAGATTAAATACATAGGACGTTAATTATATGCTTTATATCTTGCGCAAATCTCTAATGAGCGCAGGTTTGCTGTTTGTGCTGGTGTCATCACCAGCACAGGCTGTTACACCTGACGAATTATTTGAAGTATTGCAGCGTATTGAATCGCTAGAAAACGAAGTAAGATTTCTTCGTGGTGAAAATGAACAACTTCGATATGACATTGAAGATGTGAAGAGTACACAGAAGTCTACTTTCATCCGTATCGATGACAGAATGGATGACTTGATGCGATCAGTAAGCTCTTCAAGTTCACGTATGTCTGCACCTGTTGCGCCAAAAGTTCCTTTAGCACCTACTAAGCCAGCTAAAAAAGTGGTTAAACCTATGTTGCAGCAGGTTAGTGTTCCTGCAGTAGTTAAACCTGTTGTGAAGGTTGCTGAAGATAAAAAAAAAGCACCAAAAGTACAGTTGGTATCAAAGCCAGTAGTTAAGCAGGTAAAGCCTGTTGCGCCATTGCCTATTGTTAAAGTATTGCCGGCTACAATAAAGCCAGTAACACCGGCGAAGCCAGAAGAGCAGCGTGAGTACAATATTGCATTTGCTAATATTAAACCAAAACCTTCTCAGGCAATTCGTCAGTTTCGTGATTTTCTAAAAAAGTACCCTAAGAGTCCACTTGCTGCAAATTCGCAGTATTGGTTGGGTGAGGTAATGTACTCAAGTAGGAATTATCGCGGTGCAATTGATGAGTTTGTGGTTGTACTTGAACAGTACAGTGATAGCTCAAAAGCACCTGATGCTGCTATTAAGTTGGGCTACAGTTTTTACGAAATGAAAAACTGGGTTTATGCGCGTCGAACATTGCAAGATGTTGTGCGTAATTTTCCAAAGACTCAGGCGGCTGGTTTAGCAGAAGCTCGTTTGGCAAAGATGAAGAAAGAGAACTTATATTAAGTTATAGTTTTTTAGTTTTCGATAGAAACAAAAAAGCCTGATCATTGATCAGGCTTTTTTGTTGAAGCGGTTATTGAATAAAGAAATTAATCTTCCTCAACAAACGTTCCGATTGCACCAACTTTTTCTCTCACTTCAATAACGTTATCTGAGTGAACAACTACAGTAATTGCTGCAGTAACGTCAGTGAATAGGTGAACGCCAACTTCGTGCTCACCCACTGTGCGGATCGGGCCTTCTGGCATACGAATATCGCGACGCTCAACTTCAAAACCAAGTGCTTTAAGTGACTCTGCAACTTCGTGGTTTGTAATTGAACCGAACAGTTTACCTTCTTGACCAGCGTTAGCTTCAAGCTTGATAACAGTACCGTCGATTTTAGCGCGGATAACTTCAGCAGCAGCAGTTGCTTCAGCAGCAACCTTTTCTAGTCCAGCACGAATCTCTTCAAAAGCTTCAATGTTAGCTTTAGTTGCGATTTTAGCTTTACTACGTGGTACTAAATAGTTACGTGCAAAACCTGCACGTACGTTGACAACTTCGCCCAAAGAGCCAAGGTTATCAATTTTTTCCATCAAAATGACTTGCATGATAATTTACCTATATTGAGCAGGTTTTACTTGTGCTGATCCGTATAAGGGATCAGAGCCAGGTAGCGCGCACGCTTGATAGCAGTAGCCAATTGGCGCTGGTATCTAGCTTTCGTGCCAGTTACACGACTAGGTACAATCTTACCTGTCTCAGTAATGTAGGCTTTTAGGGTATCAAGATCTTTATAATCGATCTCTTTAACGTTCTCCGCCGTGAAACGGCAGAATTTTTGACGTCGAAAATAACGTGACATAATTGACTCCGAGAATTAGGCGTTAGAGACTGGTGCAGGCTTACGAGTAGGCTTCTCTTCAGCTTTTTCTTTGCTAAGCAAAGACGCTTCAGTATCAGCACCACCGTCGCGACGGATTGTCAGATTACGCAAAACAGCATCGTTGAAACGGAAAAGATCTTCCAATTCAAATAATGTCTTGCTGTCACATTCGATGTTCATAAGAACGTAATGTGCTTTATGTAACTTAACAATTGGGTAAGCCAAAGGACGACGTCCCCAGTCTTCCAAGCGGTGTACAGCGCCGCCGTTGTCAGTCATCAACTTGCTATAACGCTCGATCATAGCAGGAACTTGTTCGCTCTGGTCTGGATGAACCAGGAACACAACTTCATAATGTCTCATTTAGAGATTCCTTATGGTTTAAACAGCCCTCTATATTTATAGGAGGGCAAGGAAGGGCCGAAACCCAGTAGGGTCGCGATTATCTTTGAATTAGCGAGTGTTGTCAATGCGTAGAATACGCCACTGCTTTAGTCGGAGATTTTTTCGAGTGAATCGTGAATTTTTGACTGCAAGTCATCAAGCCGAGTAATCACATCAATGTCGATGTTTTGAACCTGGCTTTGTGACTTCAACATGTCATGGGCTATATTGATAGCGGCCATAACAGCAATCCGCTCAATCCCAATCACTTTGCCGGTATTGCGGATTTCGCGCATTTTTTTATCGACGTGCTCTACGGACGCCAGTAATGCGTCCTGCTCACTCGGTGGGCAGGAAATATTGTATTCTTTATCAAGAATTTTTGCTGCAACGGGTATTGGAGTGTCAGACATATAATATTTAGGTCCTAGGAATTTTCCATGGCTTTCAAACGCATAATCATTGCTTCCACTTGGGTGCGAATTTTATCGTTCTTGGCATGCAGCTCGGCACGGTCTTTAATGAGCTGCGTTTCTTTGAGTTTCAAGGACTGATTATCCTCAAACAAGCGATTACTTATTAGCATCAGCTTCTCTAAGGTTTGTTCCAATTCAAGCACTTGTTCTTTTAGTCGTGCGTCTGTGTTGTTTGTATCCATAATAACTCATCTTAGTCTAGAGCAGAAAGGCGGGTCAAACAATTTGCTAAATGATACTATAGGCCACCTTTAAATGTATCAGAAGATTGTTATGGATCAAGCACTCAATTACGCCGATGTGGCAGACTGTTTAGATAGAGCCGGCCTAGATGTACTTGCTTCTGAAGTACATGCTATTGCCTGTGGTATTTTAATAGGCAACATCTCGGCAGATAAAATCAAATGGGTACAAGAGTTAGTGCCTAACCTAGAAGCTGGCGATGTGCTGCAGCAACAAGGTGTGCGTGAGTTAGGTAAGCTGTTTGATAGCGCTCAGCGCGATCTGCAAGATAGCCAACTGCGTTTTGAACTTTTTTTACCTGACGAAGAAGAATCACTTGTAAGTCGTATGGAAGCATTGCAGGACTGGTGTCAGGGCCTTATTCTTGGCTTAACCATGGCCGGCATTACAGATTACAAAAACTTACCTGAAGACTCTCGAGATTTACTAGAAGACTTCGTGAATATCGGCACATCCGGTGAGTTTGATTTTGATGCGGACGATCAAGAGTCTGAAATAGCTTATACCGATATCTCACAATATGTACGCGTTGGTGTGTTGCTCATTAATGAAGAGTTACAACCAATGAAACAGAGTAATACAATTCACTAATTTGTTGGAACGAAGGTATGAAAAATAATAATCCCAATTTACCTGCGACAGAATTTGCGGAACGTCGCAAACAGCTGATGGAAATGGTCGGGCCTGACGGTATTGTGATTGTGCCATCAGCGAGTTTACTCACCCGTAATCGTGATGCTGAGTTTCCATTTCGTCAAGATAGTAGCTTTCAATACCTGACTAATTTTAATGAGCCAAGTGCCGTTGCTGTCTTTATTCCAGAGCGTGAAGAAGGAGAGTTCATACTCTTTTGTCGTGAAAAAGACCCACTGACAGAGCGCTGGACTGGCCGTATGGCAGGTCTTGAGGGAGCAAAAGCTGATTATCAAGCAGATGACGCATTCCCAATAGATGATATTGACGAAATTTTGCCAGGCTTATTAGATCGTCGCGAAACAGTTCACTATAGTATGGGTGAAAATACTGAGTTTGATCAAAAGGTTATGTCTTGGGTGAATACCCTTAAAGCACAAGTCAGACGGGGTGGCCATCCGCCACAAGAGTTCATATCGCTCGACTTAATTTTACACGATATGCGTTTGTACAAAACTAAAGCTGAAATCAAATTAATGAAGCATGCTGCAAAAACATCGGTGAAAGCCCATGAGCGTGCAATGACAATTTGTGAACCAGGTTTAAATGAAGGCCAGCTAGACGCTGAATTCTTACATGCATTTCGTTGGGATGGCATGGTGCCTGCCTACACTTCTATTGTTGGCGGTGGTGAAAATGCCTGCGTCCTGCATTATATAGATAATAATGAAGTGCTAAATGATGGTGACTTAGTGCTTATTGATGCAGGTGCTGAATACCACTGTTACGCGAGTGACATCACACGTACCTTTCCAGTAAACGGTAAGTTTAGTGAGCCGCAGCGTCAAATTTATCAGTTAGTTTTAGACTCACAATACGCTTCGATTGAAGCCTCTCAACCCGGTAACACTTGGGATGCACCACACTCAGCCGCAGTTGAAGTCATTAGTAAAGGGTTGATTGAGTTAGGCTTACTCGAAGGTGACCTAGAAAGTGTCATTGAGTCTGGCGCGTACCGTGAATTCTTTATGCACAAAACTGGCCATTGGTTAGGTTTGGACGTACACGATGTTGGTGATTACAAAATTGACGATGAGTGGCGTGTACTTGAAGCAGGTATGGTACTGACGGTTGAGCCGGGTATTTATATTTCTCCTAGTGATACTGTTGATAAAAAATGGTGGAATATCGGCGTTCGTATCGAAGATGATGTTGTCATTACACGTAAAGGTAATGAGGTACTTACCGGAGCTCTAATTAAAGAGGTGGCTGATATCGAAGCGCTGATGGCAAAAGGTCAGGCCGCTAGAGGCGGGTAAATTCATGCAAACAGCTTCCTATGATGTGTTGATTGCAGGTGGTGGAATGGTAGGCGCAAGCCTAGCCGTTGCACTGAGTCGTTTACCCTTAAAAATTGCTTTAGTGGAAGCGTATCCTTTAAACGATAGTGGTCAGACAGCTTATGATGATCGAGCCATTGCACTGTCTTATGGCTCTAGCCAAATCCTTAAAGGTATGGGTGTTTGGTCTTCGATAGAGGCTGCTGCTAGCGCAATTAACAGTATTCATATCTCTGATCGTGGTCACTTTGGTGCGACACGTTTAACGGCTGAGCAACAAAAAGTGCCAGCGTTGGGTTACCTGATTCAAAGCCGTGATTATGGGGAGGTCTTGCAGCAAGCTTTAATCGATAGTGATGTCAGTCTGCTGCAACCTGCTTCTGTTTCAGGGTTATTAAATAATCACTCTGAAATTGAAGTCTCTATTCAAAATAACGATGACAAGCTTGATGTTAAACAGGTGACAACAAAACTACTCGTCGCTTGTGATGGTGCTAACTCAGCAATAAGAGAAATGTCTGGGATAGAGTCTACCGTTCATGATTACCAGCAAGTCGCTATCATCGCGAATATCAGTACGAGTAAACCCCACAAAAACCAAGCGTTTGAACGTTTTACCGAGCAAGGGCCAATCGCGCTGTTGCCAATGTCTAAAAATCGAAGCTCCTTAGTTTGGACGCTTACAGTCGATAATTACCAAGCAATTTTAGACTTAGATGATGCTTCATTTTTAAAAGCTCTAGGCGAAGCGTTTGGTTATCGCCTCGGTCGCTTTACTAAGGTTGGAGCGCGTAGTGCCTTTCCTTTAAAGCTAACGACCGCGAATAATCTGATTGCTCCTCGTGTTGCGATTGTCGGTAATGCAGCGCATGCACTTCACCCCGTTGCAGGACAAGGTCTGAATTTAGCGTTGCGTGACGTTGCCGATTTGGCAGAACAAGTAGCACAAGCGTTAGATAATGATCAGGATATCGGCAGTATGAGTGTGTTGCACGAGTATGCTGAACAACGACAGTCAGATACCCAAGCGACGGTACGTTACACCGACTCGTTAGTTAAACTATTTTCCAATGATAACTTTTTGCTTGGTCACGCACGTGCGGTAGGCCTAATGGCGGTCGATCGTTTGCCACTATTTAGACAGTTATTAGCCAAACAAAGTATGGGTTTAACGCACCGTAAATCGCGCCTGTCGCGAGGCTTACCCTTACTAAAGGAGCCGTTAAAATGAGTGTGAAGACTCAAGAGTTTGACGTCGTTATTATTGGTGCTGGAATAGTCGGTGCTACTTTAGCTTCGCTCTTAGCAAAGACGAAATGTAAAATTGCAGTGGTTGAGTCAAAGCTTGCAGAAACGTTTAACCCTGACAGTGACTTTGATTTGCGGGTTTCTGCTATTAGCCGTGCCTCTCAGCGAGCGCTAGAAAGCGCAGGGGCTTGGCAAAGTATCTTAGACAAACGTGCTCACCCTTATCAGACTATGCATGTCTGGGATCAGGGTGGTAGTGGTGAAATACGGTTTGACGCACAAGATGTTGGTGAGCCAGATATTGGTTGTATTATTGAAAATACCGTCATTCAAAGTAGTTTGTTTGAAGTGTTACAAGCAAGTACCGCGATACAGCTTTTTTGCCCATCACAACTGACGAGTTTATCCCAAAGTGGTGATGCGCATATTGTTATTTTAGACACGGGTGAGCAACTCAAGTCACGACTAGTGATTGGTGCGGATGGTCCTAGATCACCAGTGCGTGAGCTAGCAGGTTTGTCAGTCAGTCGTGAAGACTATGCTCAGAAAGGGTTGGTTACTGTTGTTAAAACAGAAAAACCTCATCAAGATACTGCATGGCAGCGTTTTTTGTCAGGCGGCCCATTAGCCTTTTTACCGCTAAATCAAGGCTATAGCTCAATCGTTTGGTCATTACCTGCAGATGTGGCTGACCGTATGTTGACGCTTGATGATGATGAATTTAAGCGCCAACTAGCAGAAGCTTTTGAGAATAAACTTGGGCAGGTGACAGAGGTAAGTACGCGTGTCGCTTTTCCTTTGGTCGGCTCTCATGCTGAACATTATGTTGTACCAGGTGTTGCCTTATTGGGTGACGCTGCTCATACCATTCACCCGCTAGCAGGTCAGGGTGTAAATTTGGGGATTAAGGATGCAGTTGCCTTGGCTGACATACTATTGCCGCTATCAACACGAGAGTGGGGGAGCTTTAAGCGATTGCGTCAATATGAACGTGCTCGTAAAGGCGATAATCTCGTCACGCTAAAAGCAATGGAAGGGTTTAAACTACTGTTTGGACACCATTCTTCTATCGTAAAACAGACTCGTAATACGGGGCTGAACGTACTTAACGCCATGCCTATGGTTAAGCAAAAAATAATGCGTCAGGCGATGGGCTTATAAAACACTTATAAAAAGTAAGAAGGGTACAAATGGATCTGATTCAAACATTTGCAGCACTCATTAGTTTAGCCGCCTTGTTTAGTTATATAAATCATCGCTTTGTGAAATTGCCAACGACTATTGGTCTACTCGTGATTTCGCTATTGCTTTCTTTGGCTTTAATCGGCTTAGGTAAGCTGGGTTTTCCGTTAGAGTCTTACGCTCAAGCGTTGCTCGAGGAAGTAGATTTTAACAAAGCACTGATGCAAGGGATGTTGAGTGCCTTGCTCTTTGCGGGTGCTTTGCACGTTAGTTTAGAGTCACTGAAAGAACAGCGATGGCTAGTGGCAGTACTGGCTAGTGTGGGCGTTATAAGCTCCACGTTTATGGTTGGCTTCGCGTCCTTCTATGTTTTTGAGTGGTTTGGGCTGGGCATTCCGTTGATTTACTGCTTGCTGTTCGGTTCATTGATTTCACCAACAGACCCGATTGCCGTACTCGGTATTCTTAAGCATTTAGGTGCACCTAAGTCACTTGAAACTAAGATCGCTGGTGAGTCGTTATTTAATGACGGAATCGCGGTTGTAGTGTTCTTAGTGTTGCTTGGCATCGCAGGGGCAGGTCATGACAGCGAGCCTGTCAGTGTATCAAGCGTGATGATCTTGTTCCTTCAAGAAGCCGTTGGTGGTGTTGGTTTTGGTTTGATCGCGGGTTATATCGTATTCCGTATGCTGGCTAGTATTGATAATTACCAAGTAGAAATTTTGCTAACTCTGGGTTTAGTCTTCGGTGGTTACGCGCTAGCAAGTGCGTTGCATATCTCAGGGCCAATCTTCGTTGTTGTTGCAGGTTTGCTAATCGGTAATCGTGGCCGTAAATATGCAATGTCAGACAAGACTCGTGAGCATCTAGATGACTTCTGGGAACTGATCGACGAAATTTTAAATGCGATTTTATTCGTGTTAATTGGTTTAGAAGTACTAGTATTAAGCTTTGATGTGACATACATCTATGCTGGTTTAGTGATGATTCCATTGACGCTTACCGCACGTTTCATCAGTGTGGGTATTCCCGTTTCAATCATGAAAAAGCATAAGACATTCACACCTAAAATTATTCGTATTTTGACATGGGGTGGTTTGCGTGGTGGTATTTCAATTGCTTTGGCACTAACGCTGCCTGTTGGCGAGTCACGAGAAGCATTACTAGTCATCACTTATGTTGTTGTTATCTTCTCAATTATTGTTCAAGGTCTAACCATTGGTAAATTGGTTAACCCAGAGTAGTCACTTTACATTTCTAGTGACTTGTTGAATAATTAATACACAAAATAATGGTTTTTATCTTCCCCCCGATTATAGATAAAGATCATTATTACTTTTGAATGATGTTGTGTGTGTGTAAATGGATTTGCAGGCACACGGTTGATACCAGAGGTTTTAAAATGCACGAAATTATTCTACCTGTATTTGTCGGTGTATTACTTGGCTTAGCGATAGCCCTTGTGACGTTTAGACTTGCATCTAATCAACAGATCAAAAAAGCCAAGGAAACAGGCATGCACACGATCTATGAAGAGATAGTGCTTAAGCGAAAGCATGGTGACTATCAGTACAGCCCTGAGACCAAACGAGTCATGGAGAAAGTTCATCTTTCCCAGATTTTAGAATAACGTGTGTGAGCGCGATTTTTAGTGCTCGCTCATTATTAGATCAAACTCGATATAGCCAAAGTCATTACCGTTGATACGTAACGACAGTGCATGTAACCCTGCATAGCAGCGGCGTGTTGTAATTGGTTTAATGGCGTGCCTTTTTTGAAACTGGTAACTTGCTCCAGCTTCAAGCGTCACTTTCGTTCCCTTGAATACCTTGGGTGCTAGTTTGCCGTTCGCTTTTAAGAAGTGAATGCTGTAATCGATAATTAATTGCTGTGCTTTATCACTGTTTGATTTCAAGTTCACGTTAAATTCCAAGCTACTTCCGAACGCTACTGTGCTACTTGTAAGGCTTAGGTCTATTAGCGTGATGTCTGGAGGCTCTATTCCAAATGCTTTCAGTGCCAGTGGGTGTCCTTGTTTTATTAGCGAGCGACAGGCGTGACGAATGAGTTTTTCACGATTTTTATCCGCACCTTTCATCCAGTCATTCGCAATTGTCGCAACCAAGTCAGGATGGTCTTTAGCAATATCATTGAGATGGTTAGCAACCGAGCGCCTAACATATTCTTCTTTATCGTCACGAAGGGCTTCAAGCACAGGCAGCATCGGTGTTGGGTCTTTTATCAACTCAGGTAGTTGTTTGCCCCAAGGTAAGCGAGGGCGTGTACCTTCAGAAATTAATCGGCGTACATGTTTATTAGGGTCCGTTAGCCATTGCTGCAGAACCATGAGTGCTTTGCTTTGATCAGCTATCAGTAAGTCGCGAATACCGAACTCAGATGTAAAGCGCTTAGTCATGGCCTTAAGGAGAAGTAGTGACTCCTCAATATCGTGTGTGCCATGTTGGCCGACGACTAGTGTGAGCGGGAAAATTCCCCAATTTCGAATGCCATCCTCATCACTTGGTTTATCGCCATTATCTAATTCTTCAGGGTGCAATATGGTGTAGAGAACTTTTTGTCGTGCCTTGTCGTCATTGGGTAAAACCACATGTAACTGATCTGAAATTAACTGTGCTCGACCTTTCAGTTCAAGTGTTTCTAAGGTCTCCAGAATATTATTTTCAAACCCTTCGGCGTCAAAGTTAATGATGTGTTTGTTTAGATGAAAAGCGATGCACTTAACAAGGCTAGGTGAGAATAAGTTCTTGAATGGTTCCATATCTAACTCACTTCAGTCATGCAAAAAAGGGTTTGATTAAACTGTAACATACGTTTTTTTTTACTCGCGTGTAGTGAAATTGACTTAATCATTTAAAAAACACATACCTTAGATAATTAATAATAAGCGTCATTTTTTAAGCAAAGTAGATGTATTACATGTGATAAATTAGTGGGCTCTTAGTGTCTTAGCTTATAAGGTTTAGGGTATGGGTGTATGTGGAGCAGATTTTTTCTGCGATTTTTTATCCCAATATATAAAAATATATTCGCCATTACAGTACACACTAATTCAGGTCACATTGACTGTGACAGTAGTACTTGGCTCGTTTCTCTTTGGTAGAGTCTATGCGACCGCCAGCGGAAAAAAAGATAAAGAAGAGGCTTTTATTAATGGCATTATGTACCACATAAACATTCTGGCTTATAATGACGCTAAAATCCCCCATAAGCACGACGCTGAAAGTGATGAGCACTTGGTTAAAGCACAGAGTCGTCTTGCTAAGAAAATAAAGCCGAAATTACCCTCATGAAAGATAAAAAAATTGCAGCTTATTCGACCGTTGGAATTGGTGTATTCGTCGTATTAATACTACTACTTTGTCCGCCTGAAATTTGGGCAAAAGTGGGCGCTACAGGAATGTCAAGCGGTGCTGCGATATCTAAGACGTTCCGTTCATGGGATGTAGGTGGTCGAGAACGAGTGGTAACAGCTGCACGTCCAGCAAATACTAGGCCGCAGAATTACTCAACTCGAAAAAGGCCTGCCTGTTTTAGGTGGCATACGGTGCAGCGTGGCCAGACACAATGGTTTCTTGCGACGGCTTACTCTCAACAAAAAGACAAACAGCAATGGCTTCGTAGCATGCGATGGATATCGCGAAAGTATCAGGGTGACACCAAATTGAGCGTAGGGGAGTCAGTTTGTGTGCGTTGGGCAAGTACAAGCTGACCCCCTGTTAAAGTCTTAGTCGTATGACTTGAAGTACTCAACATGGCAAGTATAACCACCTGGATTCTTCACTAAATAATCTTGGTGATAATCTTCAGCGCTATAAAAAATATCAAGCGGCTCCAATGTCGTCACTACAGGGTTAGGCCATTTACCTGACTCGTTTACAAAATCAATCATGTCTTCCGCATCAGTTTTTTCTTCATCATCCTGAAAAAAAATAGCGGAGCGATATGAGCTACCTTTGTCATTACCTTGACGATTCACTGTAGTTGGGTTGTGAATACGGAAGAAAAACTCTAATAACTGACGGTATCTTGTTACTTCGTCATCATACTCAATCAGCATCGCTTCAGCGTGGCCTTCATGGTTACGATAAGTTGGATTTGGCGCTTCGCCACCGGTGTAACCAACTTCAGTATTAGTGACACCATTTTCTTTTCGAAAAAGGTCTTCAAGACCCCAAAAACAGCCACCTGCTAAATATGCTTTCTTAATCATGTCACTTTCCTTTTAAAGTTAACTCAATACTACATTGAGCAATAAGCAGATACAAAAAAGGCAGTAATCGTTAAGGATTACTGCCTTTTTATAAACACCGAAACGTAGTAACCGTTTTAGACTTCTACGTTATGGTAAACATTTTGTACGTCGTCTAATTCATTTAGCATGTCCATGAATTTTTCAAACATAGCGATATCTTCTTCATCCGTCAGCTTAGTTTCAGCTTGTGGCAAGAACTGAATCTCGTCTACGTCAAAGTCAACATCTGGAATGGTCGCAACGATTGCTTGTCTGGTTTTTCCATACTGATCATCAGGTGCGAATACAGAAATTTTACCGCCATCGCTTTCGATATCAGTCACATCAACATCTGCTTCCATCAACGCATCAAGAATTGCTTCTTCATCATCGCCTGCGAATACAAAAATCGATAAGTGATCAAACATGTGGCTAACAGAGCCTTGAGTACCGATTTTGCTGTTTGTCTTAGTGAAACAAACACGAACATCACCAAATGTACGATTTGGGTTGTCAGTTAAGCACTCAATAATTGCCATGCAGCTACCCGGGCCATACCCTTCGTAACGTGCTGGAGCGAAGTCTTCACCGCCGCCGCCTTTGGCTTTATCAATCGCTTTGTCGATAACATGTGTCGGTACTTGGTCTTTCTTCGCTTTGTCGATAAGACTTCTTAGCGCCAAGTTACCGTCAGTGTCAACACCACCTGCTTTAGCGCAAACATAGATCTCACGTCCGTATTTACTATAAACCCTGGCTTTTTGGTCTGACGTTTTCGCCATAGATTCTTTACGGTTTTGATACGCTCTTCCCATTACGCTTATGCTCCATTGAAACTGATCAAAAATAGAATTCTAACGCGTTGCTCCGACAGAGGGAATATATAATGTGTAAGCATTACCGACTGCGAGGTATAATTCACACTGTTATTAATTAAACCGACAGGGCTTTGCTTACCGTGGGATTTCTCTCAGCCATATTATTAGGCCTTTTGGCTAGCTTACATTGCGCAGGAATGTGTGGTGGCTTGCAAGCAGCGCTTAATCGTCCGCAAGCACTTCGCAAGCCAATAGAAAATCAGCTTCATTTGTTATCAATGAACTTGGGGCGAGTGACGCTTTATATCATTGCTGGCACAATTATTGGTTTTGTAGGTTTAAGTCTAGGCTCTGTACTCGACTTTCCTGACTGGTCAACATGGTTACGCAGGCTTGCGGCCATTATGATTATTGTTATCGGCTTTCAGCTACTCTTTAGTATTGATAAACCGTTTAGCTTTTTGGAAAAGTACGGCAATAAGCTATGGGAAAAAGTTAAACCTTACTTAAATATAGTGACGCCAACCACTTATGTGCAGTCATTTAGACAAGGTTTAGTATGGGGTTTCTTGCCCTGCGGGCTGGTATATTCGGTGTTATCGGTTGCAAGCTTAAGCGGTTCCGCGTGGGGCGGAGCGATAACGATGCTTGGATTTGGAATTGGAACATTACCGGCCATGTTATTAACAGGGCAGATGTTCTGGGGATTCAAACGTGTATTGCAAAAAGGGGCTGTACAGAAAAGTGGTGGTGTATTTTTTATTTTAGTCGGAACACTAATATTCTTAGCGCCTCAGTTGGCAAGCCACAAAGGCTTACAGCAACATCCCATTTTTCATACTTTAGCTAGCTGTTTTCTTTAAACGGTGTATGCGCAACTGACGTTGCCATCATGTTGCGCTTACTTATTCCGTTTGAGACTCGGTGTATCCGAACCACACATTGATGCCTTTATCGCGCCAATGTAATGTGTGTTACAACAAGAGTTACCTTGGATGTTCAACAATTGACTCATTAATAGTTTCTTTCAATTGACGGTTAGTCAATTAACAGAAATTAAGCTGCGTGGAAAGAATCGTCGTTACGACCGTTGATTACTGCATCTTCGATTTCATAACGTGCGATACCGATATCTGCAAGATCTCTGTCGTTGTAAGCTTGAAGTTCTGCGATTGCTTCTTTGATTTCTTGAGATGTTGCGCGAGTTTCAGTAAGTGTCGCCAAGTTATCAAAATCTTGTGCTTTCCAAGGAAATGCTGCAAGACCTTGGTTCATTAGTTCACGTGAAAAACCTAAGTCTTCAAGTTGGCTGTCACCTAATGAGTTAAGGTAGCTAAGTGTCTTGCTACGACCTGATAATTCAAAAGCTGTCATTACTGCGCTAGATAGTTTGCTTAAAAAAGACATTTTAATTACTCCGTTTGTTTGTTAGTGATGTTGCGTTGGAAGTAATAATATGCTTTTGGGATTTTCTCACAAGCGACATGTTTTTGTCTTTTGGGTTAGAAAATCTAACCTTTCTCCAGTAAGTCCCGTATTTGCTTGAGTTTGGTTATATCTGCGCCTTCTTTTTTACTTGCAATATCTACAGAGACCTTACCCAATAGCTGATAAACGGTTGCAAAGTCTTGATTCCAATCACTAATTGCATTTAATTGATTAGATACGATATCTTTATCTCCCCGTGCGATAGGGCCGGTTAATGAAGAAACTGTACCCAGAGTAAAGATATTCTCTACTGTTCCTCGCACGATGGGCTGCAAAATCGCCATCGCCTGTCCTCTTTCTATCCCTGCTTGTGCAAAGGTATTAATACTCAGCTCTTGAAGTGCGACTAAGTAGTTACAAGCAATCACACTGGCTGCATGATAAAGCGACTTATTGTCAGAGTTTATTTTTACCAACCGAGCACCAATGTTGTTAAACAAAGGTTCGAGCTTTTGCAAAGCTATCTCGTCACCTTCCATGCCACAATACGTTCCTTCAAAGCTATCTACTGCAAGTTGAACGTTAGCAAAGCTCTTGATAGGGTGGATACTGGCAATATAAACGCCTTTATCTTTGCAAGCGCTAAGTAGTGAAGCAGGCTGAGCACCACTGCAATGGAAGACAATGCCACCTTGTTTTAATAGACCACTATTTGCAAGATCCTGACTGCATTGTTCAATCGAATCATCACCGCAACCAATCATATACACATCAGCGCACGTCATATGCACAAGGTTATCCACAGGTTTTCCAGCGTTAATCACTTCTACTGCCGTTTCTGAGCTTAGCAGTGACTGATTAAGCACGTCACCAATTTTAAGATGACTCCCTTTGTGCCAGAGCTTTCCTAGTGTTTTTCCTACTTGTCCGCAGCCAATAAAGTTTATACGTAGCATTTTTATTAATTTCCTTTACTGCTCTGAGGTATTCATTTTAAACGGTTTATAGCGGATAAAGAAAACCCTCAGTCTATATTAATAAACTAAGGGTTTTTTTAAAACGTTGGGCGCTTAATAGGCGTGCTCTAATCGCTAGTCAGTCACACCGTACGTATTTCTGTACTCAGTAACACGTGCCAGAAGATCAGCATCATTAGCAGTCGCTTCAATGTGCTTCACGACTTCTTGAAGTGCGATGATGTGTAGCACTTTAATACCGTAAGAATCTTCAAATTCTTGAACGGCTGACTTCGTGCCGGTACCACGTTCTTGGCGATCTAATGAAATAGCAATACCAGCAAGCTCCGCACCGTTTGCCGCAACAATATCAGCCGCTTCACGACAAGCTGTTCCTGCACTAATCACGTCATCAACAATCAACACACGACCTTGAAGTGGTGCGCCAACAATCGTTCCACCTTCACCATGAGCCTTTGCTTCTTTACGGTTGTATGCGTAAGGAAGGTCGATGCCGTGCTTTTCATAAAGAGTTGCAGCAACGACTGAAACAAGTGGAATACCTTTGTACGCAGGGCCAAATAACATGTCGAACTTAAGGCCAGAGTCGACAATCGCTTGTGCGTAGTAGTCACCCAAGCGTGCAAGTGCCGAGCCTGTTTGAAATAGTCCGAAGTTGAAGAAATAAGGACTAAGACGGCCCGACTTAAGTGTGAACTCACCAAAGCTAAGTACGTTGTTATCGATGGCAAAGTTAAGGAATTCGTTCTGATAATCTTTCATAGGTAGCGTCGCTATAGGCCAAAAGAGGCGTGATTATAGCGGCCACAGGTAACGTTATAAAGGCATGTAATACAAACTGCTAATTTCATGACTTTGATTTACAATAGCGACACTGCGCATCGGCGCAAATAAACAGTGATATGTAATAGGAAGTAAAATCAGCATGGCATCAAGTACAAAATACTCCGTAATTCTTGAAGAAGACGAAAATATTTGGACATCAAATGTAGTTCGTCGCGCCTCACGTAAAGAGCTTATCGTTTCTAAAACAGAAACAGGCTTTAAGACTGAGGAAGAAGCACAGGCTTGGGGCGACGAAGCGCTAAAAGAGTTTGTTGAACAGCAAGGTACACGTAACAAGCGTCATAACGAAAAGCGTTAAGACGTCTTGAATTAGACACTGCTTCTATGTTTTTTAAGCAGTGTCTAATATCTAACAATTACCCACACGCCCAAGCGATAGTTAATTGTTCTTTGTGCTCTTCGCACTGAGTGATGTGAGCGCAGCCAGCGTCTCCAAACATAAACGGCAGGTTATCTTCTGAGTCTATTTGGAAGACTAATTTCATCGCCTTGTTACACTCTGGGCAGCTTGGATATTCCACGCCTTGTATCCAGTTAGGCCACCCAAGTAGTTTATCTTTCTCCCTCGGAAAACCCATTTCACGCATTACGCTTACGTGTTCTTCTGTGAGTTTAACGCCTAAGTCTTCTAGCTCTTCCCAGTTAGGATAGTCATCTTGCGCTTCCCAATCGGTAATTTGCTTCTCTGGGAATGTTTCTTCTACTAGGTTTCCAGTGTGTTCAACCAACTCACTTTCATCTAAGGAGATCAAACGTGCTGATGTTGCTTTGCTAAAAGGGAAGTATGACTCACAAATTTCGTCGCACTCATCTTCTGAATTAGTGCAATAAAAGGCCTGTAACAACCCATCACCAAAGATACCTTTGACCGAGTCAGGAAGGTTGTTTGAATTGAGTTGTACAAATAATTGCATAGGTTTTTTGCAACTACCGCAGCACGGCCATTCTTCACCTTTAAGCAATGCTGGAATACCTGAAAACTTTGAAGCAAGGTAGCTAGTACTGCCTTTTGTAGTTGCAGGAACCCACGTTTCTTTTTTGTAAGGGGCAACAAGTGGCTCAACTTCACTCCATAACTCAGGAGGAGTATCACTTTTATTTTTAAAAATATCGAATATTTTAGTCATTAATGCTTACCAAGTCGGGGGTCTCAGTGTTAGTTGTTTTTAGTAACGATCATGATTGAAAGTACTGATGGATTGTATATTTACAGTGGATTAATCAGATAGCAAGTACCTAACGATATTAGGTGTGATTTATGGGCAGTCGTTACTTTGTCATTGAATAACAACAACTCCTCTAGAGTCAGAGCATACAAGTTGTATAACGCCAGATAGTTTGATCTAATCTCTACCCACTGACCTGCTCAATTTTAAATATTAATTGGGTCGAATGAAGCTAACACTGGAGCATCTATGAAAATTGCAGTCGCGGGAACAGGCTATGTGGGCCTTTCTAATGCTGTGCTTTTATCGCAAAACCATGAAGTTGTATCTTTAGATATCGACCCTCGTAAAATAGAGCTGTTAAATGCGGGTAAAGCACCGATTGAAGATGCTGAAATCGAAATGTTTCTGGCGAGTGGTAAGCTGAATTTGATTGCAACACTTGATAAGCAGCTGGCTTATGAAGGTGCAGACTTCGTCATTATTGCAACACCAACAGATTATGATGAGGTGACTAATACCTTCAATACAAAATCTGTTGAGTCAGTCATGCGGGATGTTATTGCTATCAACCCAAGTGCGGTGATGGTGATTAAATCAACGGTACCTGTTGGCTACACGAAAAGTGTTAAAGAGAAATTGGGTTGCGACAATATTATGTTTAGCCCTGAATTTTTACGTGAAGGTAAGGCGCTATATGACAACCTTCATCCATCACGTATTGTCGTTGGAGAGGACTCTGACAGAGCGCGTGCTTTTGCTGATTTATTAGTAGAAGGCGCGGAAAAGACAGAAATTGAAGTTCTCTTTACTGATTCAACCGAAGCAGAAGCGGTCAAGCTGTTCTCTAATACATACCTTGCGATGCGTGTTGCTTACTTCAATGAGTTAGACACTTACTGTCAAGCGCATGAGTTGAATACTAAGCAGGTAATCGATGGTGTCAGTTTAGATCCACGCATCGGTAATCACTACAATAATCCGTCATTTGGTTATGGCGGCTACTGCTTACCGAAAGACACTAAGCAGTTGCTAGCTAATTACAATGAAGTGCCAAACAACTTGATTGGTGCGATTGTTGAAGCGAATAAAACGCGTAAGAACTTTATCGCTGACTCAGTGTTAAAGCGTGAACCGAAAGTTGTTGGTATTTATCGTTTAACCATGAAAACAGGGTCTGATAACTTCAGAGCGTCTTCTATTCAAGATGTCATGAAATTGATTAGAGCAGAAGGCGTAGAAGTCGTTATTTATGAGCCAGAGCTGCATGAAACAGACTTTAACGGTTTTCAGGTTGTTGCTGACTTCGAAGCCTTTAAAGAGCAGTCAGATGTTATTGTGGCGAATAGAATCACTGATGAGATTCGAGATATCAAAGATAAAGTTTATACCCGCGACTTATACACTCGAGACTAATTTAGTCTAGTGTTGAGGCATAAAAAATGCGACCTAATAGGGTCGCTTTTTTGTATCTACGATAAAGAGAAAGTCGTATTTATCGTATGATGAATGTCACCGTTTTTTGATTAAAAGCCAGCTAGTACAATCTTACCTTTTGACTTGCCTGACTCTAATAAAGCATGTGCTTTCATTAAGTTTTCCGCATTGATCTTACCAAAGTCACTTGCCACCGTCGTCGCTAGCGCACCAGCATCCATCATTCGTGCGACTTTAGATAAAAGCTTATGCTGCTCAATCATGTCATCTGTTTGGTATAACGATCGTGTGTACATAAACTCCCAATGTACAGAGACGCTTTTTGACTTAAATGGCATGATATCAAACGAAGCAGGGTCGTCTATCAATGCAAACTTACCTTGTGGTGCAATGACGTCAACAATCGCTGGCATGTGCTGGTCAGTATGGGTGAGGCCGGCAATATAAGACACGCTATCAAAGCCTATTGCTTTTAGCTCCTCGTTAAGCGGCTTGCTGTGATCAATAACGTAATCAGCGCCAGTCTGTTTAACCCACTCCTGTGTTTCAGGGCGAGAAGCTGTACCTATGACGGTGAGCTTAGTTAGCTTCTTGGCAAGCTGAACCATGATAGATCCAACACCTCCTGATGCACCAATGACAAGTAGCTCGCCTGTACTGTCTGAATTGAGTGCTAAACGATCAAATAACATCTCCCACGCTGTAATCGTCGTGAGTGGCATGGCTGCTGCTTGGACAAAGCTGAAAGAACTTGGCATTTTTGACACGATACGCTCATCAACAAGGTGATACTCCGCATTAGAGCCTGAACGATCAATTGCACCTGCGTACCAAACTTTATCACCTGCTTTGAATAGGGTGACGTCTTCACCGACAGACTCAACAACACCTGCGGCATCCCAGCCTAAAACTTTGTATTCACCCTCTGGCGGCTGAGCACGCATACGTATTTTAGTATCGACTGGGTTTACTGATACTGCGGCTACGCGCACTAGAATGTCTTTACCCGTTGCGACAGGTGTTGGTAACTCAATATCCAGCAATGCGTTTGGTGAGTCGATTGTCAGTGATTCTTGGTAGCCGATTGCTTTCATGGTGTGTCCTTTGGAAGTTACGTTATCTTGGTAAAGTGGTTTTTCTGTACTTTTGTTTAGGGCTGCGTGGTGACTCAGGGTAACGCATCTCGATTAAACCTAACGCTAGGGTAGGGTTTAAGTAATTTTTGCGGAAACTGGTGCGATGGGTAAGTGATAATAGCTCCATCATTTCAGGTACGCTCAAGTAGTCTTCAGTCAATGTCGCGAGTAGTATTTTTACTTGGTCACTTACTTGGTCACTGTCGGCAGCTATGTTCTGTCTGTTTTCCTGAAGCACACTATCAATTGCGTCGAGAATAAATTCAATAAAAGGCAGGCTATCGGTTACATCATCTGCTTTTTCTAAAGCATCGTAATATGCCTGCTGACGGTCTTTGATTACACTTTCAAGCGGCAATAGAAAAAATATTGGTTTCCATTGCCCAAGTAATAGCGTCTGCCATAAACGCCCAATACGGCCATTACCATCCATAAAAGGGTGAATGAATTCCAGCTCGTAATGTACGACACTACTAATAATCAGCGGGTGTTGATCTGACGTTTTTGCCCAGTCAAATAAATCAGCGACCAAGTGAGGTACACGACCTGCGGGTGGGGCGATATGGACGACTTGCTTACCCTTATGTATACCAACACTTTTGTTTCTAAACTTTCCAGCATCGCTGAGAATTTCTCTCATCAGCAAACCATGTGCTGCGAGAAAGTCTGCTTCACTACTAGCATCCCATTCGGTTAGCTTTTCATAAGCAGCAATTGCACCATGAACCTCGGCAATTTCCTTCGGCTCTCCAAGTACACTCTTACCATCTACAATTGCGGTGACTTGCTCCAGACTCAGCGTGTTGCCTTCAATTGCGAGTGTCCCCGCGATAGTTTTAATACGGTTTTGCTTTCGAAGCTGTGGTGAACTTTGCAAGTGTTCTTGGTTTATTTCGCCCAGCGCCTCACTAATGCTACTCACCAAATGAATAACTTTTGCTGACAGAGTAAATGGAGGTTGGTATGGCATAACTAGGCCGCGTTGAGTGAGACTGATTAAGCATAATTATACTATAGTTTCTCACTTATAGCGGAGTCTTCAGTGTTAGGGACTGTTAACGACTTTCAGTTATCTTTTGCGCTTAAACTTAAAATGTATAGACATACTCTAGCTATAAATGATTTGAAGTCTAGACTTCATTTACTATGTATTATGGGTGTGATGTACACAATAGGCTATTTGATCTACTTGGTTTAAAGTGTCACTATAGTGATACTATTTAAGTAGAGGCAGGCCTTATGAAAGTTGAACTTGTTACAACCTTGAAGCGGCAAGCAACAAGAATTCTCAGCGAACTTCAAGCTTCAAAAGAACCGGTGTTGATCACTGAGCACGGCCGACCATCTGCCTACCTAATTGATGTTGAAGACTATGAGTTTATGCAGCAACGCTTAGAGCTGCTAGAAGGTATTGCTCGTGGTGAAAAAGCGATTACGGAAGGAAGAACCCTCTCTAAAGAGAAAGCAAAAGAAAGAATGTCTAAATGGCTGAGCTAATTTGGACGGAGCCAGCCTTAGCCGATTTAGATGAAATTGCAGACTACATTGCTTTAAGTAATTTGCCAGCCGCTAAAGAGTTAGTGGGACGAGTGTTTGGTACGGTAGATCGCTTAGAGCAGTTTCCTGAGTTAGGGCGTGTTCCGCCTGAGTTGGAAGGGTTTAGTTATCGAGAGGTGATAGTTAATCCTTGTCGAGTACTTTACAAGGTTGAGTCTGAAAGTGTGCTTATTCTGCATGTTGTTAGGCAAGAGAGGGAGTTGAGGCGTTTTATTTCAGCTCGAGTGTGAATCTAATATAACGCTACTGGATAATAAATTATCATTTTCTTGTTTCTTTCCCTCATTTGTGGAATGATAATCGGAAAATGGTAACTGGTAGAAATATGCATTTATTTGAAAATAGTATTTTAAATGGTTTTATTGAAGAGCGAGAAGTTGATACAGAGTTAAATAAGCTGTTAGGTATTGATGATCAAGAAATTCTGGTTGAAGTTCTGAACAGAGCGATTGCTAAATGGCGTGGTGCTATTACGCCCAACCATCCGGCAACAGCTAAAGGTGATGATTTTTATAACCACTCTGTAGTGGCTTTAAGGGAGATGTTAAAACCATTTGGTTTTGCTCCGTTGTCAAAAAGCAACGTTCAACTAACTATCAATAAGGAGAGAGGGGTTGCCATTTATTGCTGTAGAGGAGATGAAAGAATAGGTATATCAGAGGGGAAGCCAAGAACTTTAAGAGCTCGAGGAGATTGTACTTTGAACTTATTAGGCTTATCCGAAGATACTGACCCAACAAGTCTTGATCTTTTTCCAAGCGACCCTGAGTTGAGGCTAGCAGACTTTGATGTTTGGGTTCTTTTGACCTATATTGATCAAAGTGGTGGAAGATCTAGTTTTAGGGCTGAACTTTCACATCCCAAATCTCATACGAAAGGCTTTATTAATTCTTTTGACAAAAGAATAATCTTAAATACAACGTCACGAGATGTAGTTGAGGAAAAGTCAGGTTCAGAAAGTTTCAATGATGCTATAGACTTCGACCTCCCCGAAAAGACAGCCTAAAGAAAATGTTTAACAGTGAAAGATTGAAAATTGCTCGTGAGCGACGTGGTATGACTAAAAAGGCTTTGGCAGACGCAGCAGGTATTAGTTCTAGAACATTGTCGACTTTTGAGAATGCTGGTTATGGTACGCCTCCAGAAAGTGAAACACTGTCAAAGATCAGTCAGGCTTTATCTTATCCAGTAAATTTCTTTTTTTCTGATTCAGTTTATGAAATTGACCAGACAGGGATTAGTTTTAGAGCTATGAGCAAGTTGAGTGCAGCCAAAAAAAATGCGGCTGTTAGTGCCATTCCTATAGCTCTAGAAATCAATAAATGGATAGAAAACCGATTCAATCTCCCTGAGCCAAACTTAGAAGACTACAGCGCGGATTCCTACGCAGACCCTGAGAGCTCGGCACGAGATTTACGTGAGCGTTGGGGGCTGGGAGAGCTATCTATATCGAATATGGTGCACTTATTAGAGCTACATGGAATTAGAGTGTTTTCTCTGGCTGAAAATTGCCTTGAAGTTGATGCTTACTCCTTTTGGAGAGATGAGGTACCTTTTGTCTTTTTGAATACTATGAAGACTCCCGAGCGTAGCAGGTTTGATGCAGCACATGAGTTAGGGCACTTAGTTTTGCATAAGCATTCTTCAAACCATGGCCGGCAAGCTGAGGAGCAGGCAGATAAGTTTGCATCGGCTTTTTTGATGCCGAGGAGTGCTGTGATTGCAGCTGTTCCTAATAGTCCCACGTTAAGTGAATTGATTGAATTGAAAAAGCGTTGGAAAGTATCACTCTCAGCATTGGTGAGGCGTTGTTTTGATTTAGGTTTGGCTTCGGAGTGGCACTATAGACAGCTTAGCATTGAGCTATCTGGAAAAGGTTATCGAAAGAGTGAACCAAATGGACTTAGAGATCGAGAAACATCTTTAGTCATCAAAAAAGTGCTCGAAAAGATTAAATCAAAAAGTCTCTCTAGGTCTAGTTTATTAAAAGAGCTAAATCTTCCTAGTGATGAAGTAAGTGCACTTACATTTAACAATATATTGTTTGATATGGAACTAGTTTCTAGTAATAAGAATAGTCCAAAAAGAAGCCAGCCAATCCCTTCTTTTTTAAAAGTAGTGGATAAGTAGGCCGCTTCTGAAAAGTATCAGGTGTTTACTTCGCGTAGACCTTCCGAGCAGAGCGAGGGGCGAAGCGAAGTGAATACCTGATACGACTAGGTTCGAAGCTTAATGCGCCTCATCCCAATTAATACCAACGCCAGTATCAACCACCAACGGCACAGCCAAATCAGCCGCATTAGTCATCAGTTCAACCACCTTATTGCGCACCAAATCCAACTCATCATTATCAACCTCAAACACCAATTCATCATGCACCTGCATAATCATCTTAGTATTCGTCGTCCCTTCACGCAACCAGTCAGCAACCGCTAACATCGCCAGCTTAATAATATCCGCAGCTGTTCCCTGCATTGGCGCGTTGATCGCAGTACGCTCAGCATGGTTACGCAACATGGCATTGTTCGCATTGATGTTCGGCAAGTACAAACGACGTCCAAACAAGGTCTCAACATAGTCAGCTTCTTTAGCCTGTTCGCGAGTATCTTCCATATACGCTTTCACGCCAGGGTAGCGCGCAAAGTAAAGGTCTACATATTTCTTAGCTTCACCACGTGATACATTCAACTGCTTGGCTAAACCAAACGCTGACATGCCGTAAATCAAACCGAAGTTAACTGCTTTTGCCGCACGACGTTGATCAACAACGACCTCTTCAAGTGGCACACCAAATATCTCAGCAGCCGTCGCTTTATGGATGTCTGTACCAGAAGAGAATGCGCTCAATAAGCCTTCATCACCTGACAAGTGCGCCATAATACGCAGCTCAACTTGAGAGTAATCGGCCGCCAATATGCAGCGACCTTCAGGTGCAACAAATGCCTGACGAATACGACGACCTTCAGTATTTCGCACCGGGATATTTTGTAGGTTAGGCTCGGATGATGACAAACGACCCGTTGCCGCAACCGCTTGGTGATACGAGGTATGAATACGGCCAGTCGTGTCATTAATCTGTAGTGGTAGCTTGTCTGTATAAGTCGATTTCAACTTGCTCAAACTACGGTGTTCTAGCAATAAACGCGGCACTTCATGCTCTAGCGCCAGTTCTTGCAGCACATCTTCCGCAGTTGACGGTTGGCCTTTTGGCGTCTTCTTGATAATAGGAAGGTTGAGCTTTTCCTCATCAAAGAAAATCGCCTGAATCTGCTTAGGCGAGCCAAGGTTAAATTCTTCACCGGCTTGCTCGAAGATTTCTTTTTCCAGCTCAGCCATGCGAGTCGTTAGCTCGACACTTTGAACAGCCAGCATTTCTTTGTTAACTAATACACCGTTACGCTCGATATCCGATAATACTTTTAATAATGGGATTTCGATTTCGCGATATAGCTTTTCTTGGTTAGGTACGTCGCTCTTTAGTGCTCTAATTTGTGGTGCAAAGAAACGGTGTAAACGTAAAGTTACATCCGCATCTTCCGCCGCGTAAGGCGTGGCTTCTTCAAGTGTGACTTGGTTAAACGTCAGCTGCTTTTTACCTTTACCCGCGATGTCTTCAAACTTAATGGTTTGATGATTGAGATGCTTTGAACACAGTGTATCCATGTCGTGACGGTTTGAAACCGAGTCCAATACATAAGACTCCAGCATCGTGTCGTGCACGATACCTTTTAACTCAATGCCGTGGTTTAGCAACACAGAGCGGTCATATTTTAGATTTTGACCGACTTTGAGCACAGTAGGGTCTTCAAGTAATGGTTTGAAACGTGCCAATACCATGTCGTAATCCAACTGCTGTGGCACGTCTATGTAGTCGTGACCAATCGGCAGGTAAGCAGCTTTGCCAGGTTCGATAGAGAAACAAAGTCCAACAACACGCGCATCCATGTAGTTCAGGCTTGTCGTTTCAGTATCAAATGAAACCAGCTTTGTAGTGCTTAGCTTGTCCATCCACTCGTCTAACTGTTCTTCTGTGAGGATGCATTGGTAATCAACGTCAGTGATCTCCTCAACTATCGGCATGCCGCCTTCTGTAGGCGCTAATTCGCCTAACTCAGCCATCACTTCAGGATTGCTTTCTTTTAGCTTTGACAAACGAGTACGGAAGCCGAACTCTTCATATAACTCAACCAAGCGAGCGGTATTTTCCTTAGTAAAACTAAGTGATTCACCCGTGCAGCTAAGGTCAAGGTCACATTTGATTGTCACTAGCTCATAAGACAGCGGTAAACGTGGAATCGCTTCACGAAGGTATTCACCGACTTTGCCTTTAAACTTGTCAGCGTTGGCAATGATGTTGTCTAGTGTTTCGTATTCGGCGAGCCATTTTACGGCTGTTTTAGGGCCAACTTTGTCAACACCGGGAATGTTATCGACCTTATCGCCCATCAGCGTTAGATAGTCTTTTATTTGGTCAGGACGCACGCCGTACTTATCAATAACCCCTTGAATATCATGGAAAGCATCATTCATGGTGTTGATCAAGCTAACGCGTTCGTTAACCAACTGCGCCATGTCTTTATCACCAGTGGAGATGATGACGTCGCCGTCATAGCCCGTTGCTAATGTTCCGATAACATCATCCGCTTCCACGTCAGGGACGACCAACATTGGGTAACCTTGCGCTAAAACAATCTCGTGCAGCGGCTCGATTTGGTAGCGAAGCTCCTCAGGCATTGGCGGGCGCGTTGCCTTGTATTCAGGGTATAAGTCGTTACGGAACGTTTTTCCTTTGGCATCAAATACCACCACCATGTGCTCAGGGTCATACTTTTTACGCAAGCTGTCGAGCATGTTGAGCACGCCGTGTATCGCGTTGGTTTGTCTACCATCTGGCCCTGTTAAGGTGTTCGGCATGCCGAAAAAGGCACGGAATAGATAGGAGGAACCATCAACGAGTACAAGCGGCTTTCGAGTATTTTTATCTGTCATGGTTTATTTGGTATGATGTTCGGAAATAATAGACCGAGTATAAGCGATGTCCACCCAAGTAACAGCCCCTGTTCTACCTGAGATTATTTATCCTGCGACTGCAAAGATTGAGTCTTTGCGTCCTGTGTACTCGCCAGAGCAAAAAGTTGAAGTTAAGGCAAAGATCAAAAAACTGCTTAAAGAGCAAGACGCTGTCTTGGTTGCTCATTATTATGTGAGTCAAGAGTTACAAGAGTTAGCGGAAGAGACGGGCGGTTATGTGTCTGACTCGTTGGATATGGCACGCTTTGGTAATGAGCATCCTGCAAAGACATTGATTGTTGCTGGTGTGCGCTTCATGGGAGAGACTGCAAAAATTCTAACCCCTGACAAGCGTGTACTGATGCCAACGCTAGAAGCTGAGTGTTCATTAGACCTTGGTTGCCCAATTGATGAGTTCAATGAGTTTTGTGATAAACACCCTGATCACACTGTGGTGGTTTATGCCAACACCAGTGCAGAAGTTAAAGCCCGTGCTGACTACGTGGTGACATCAGGCATCGCATTGGATCTCGTGTCTTGGTTAGCTGATCAAGGTAAGAAAATTTTGTGGGCGCCAGATCGTCACTTAGGGACTTACATTCAACGTGCTACTCAAGTTGAAATGGTTCGCTGGCAGGGTGCTTGTATCGTTCATGATGAGTTTAAATCAAAAGCTTTAGCTGAATTAATTGAACAAAATCCGGATGCAGGTGTACTAGTACATCCAGAGTCACCAACAGATATTATTGCTTTAGCAGATTATGTGGGTTCAACCTCTCAGATTATTAAGGCTGCTCAAACGTTACCAAATAAAAAGTTTATTGTGGCAACAGATAAAGGCATCTTCTATAAAATGAAGAAAGCGGCTCCCGATAAAGAGTTCATTGAAGCGCCAACTAATGGTGCGGGTGCAACCTGTAAAAGTTGTGCGCACTGTCCTTGGATGGCGATGAACGGGCTGGATAACTTACTGTCTGTGCTAGAAAATGGTGGTAATGAGGTATTTGTGGACGAGGACGTACGTGTTAAAGCGTTGCGCTCGACACAGCGAATGTTAGATTTTGCTGAAGATCGTGATGCTGGAAAGCATAGCTAAGGTTTTTTAGCGTTACCGGCCTGAAGGATACGGGCCGGTAAATTAATTATGGAATAATAAATGCGCTTGTTAAAAGATGTAGTTTTATATGTCTCGTTTTTTGGGATGCTCTGCTTTGCAGGGCTGTCCTATTATTTGTTTTCAAAGTCAAACCAAGCTCCCATGCTTGTGAGTACTGCTAATAACGCTCAGTTGAACACACAAAAAGCAGGTATTGGCGACCCTTTTGCTGAGCCAACTATCCCTTTGTCACGGACTAGTGATGTTGCTATTCGTATGCCACCTGTTGTTCAGGAGACTGAAGTCCGTGGTGACACCACAGGCTTTAGACGTGCCAGCAATATTATGGGAATCAATACGGCTGACATCAAAGAAGATACCTCTGCTATTCAGTTTGTAGATCTCTTTAGATCATCAATCCCGTTTTCGGAGACCTCACCGTGGGGTAGTGGAAAGCAGGTTGTTTACGATAAACATGGTTGGCCAACAGACTTAAAGGGTGGCCAGGCATTGACTAAATTCTTAAACCGTTTGCCTGCAAAGACAGTGCCCGACGGTTTCTATACCGTACTTTTCGATGGTAAAGGTACGATTCATTACGGTAACGATGCCTCGTTGGTCGCTCACCGAAATGGTATGGATATTATCGAGATCAAAGCGGGTAAAGACGAAATATTGAATGCGTCATTGGTTATTAGAGAAACCGATGCCACAGACTATATTCGAAATATTCGTGTGCTACTTCCTGGTGGTATTTGTAACGGTAACCCTTATATTCGAGTGGACGATGAAACGGAGTGTAACCCGGGTCAATACATGTCGTTTGCTATGCACCACGAAGAGATTCGTTACAACCCTGAGTACCTGAACTTCGTCAAAGATTTTCAAGTTATCCGCTTCATGAATATGAGTGGTATGACTCGTAACCCTATTGAAAAGTGGGAAGATCGTCATAACATGCAGGAGTCAACGTGGGGTGGCCGTGAGGGTACTTATTCACGTGGCGCGCCTGCTGAGATCATGATTGATATTGCTAACCGTGTGAACTCAGATGCGTGGTTCTCTATGCCTTTTAAGGCCAATGATGACTACGTGCGTAACTTTGCACGACTCGTTAGCAAGGAACTCAAACCGGGTTTGAAAGCGTATATTGAGTACAGTAATGAAATCTGGAACCCAATCTTCTCACACCATGATTATGCGATTAATCAGGGTTTAAAACTGGGTCTTTCTAAAGACAAAAACCGTGCGCGTGAGAAGTACCATTCTTATCGTAGTGTGGAAGTGTTTGATATATGGGAAGAGGAGTTTGGTGGTACTGACCGCTTAGTTCGCGTGATGGGTGCTTGGACAAGTAACCCACGTATGTCGAACGCTATTTTGAGTTACCGTGACGCCTTTAAAAAGACCGATGCGTTAGCAGTTGCTCCTTACTTTGGCGCTACGATTAAAGAAATTCAACGCGCTAAAAATGTTGATGACATATTTAAAGCAATTAACGACAAAAACTCTAAGAAGGGTTTCGCCGCAAGTGTTCGTCAAATGCAGCAGCAGGCGAAAGTCGCTGAAGTGTTTAACGTCGATTTGATCGCTTATGAAGGTGGTCAACACTTGGTAGATTGGAACACACGTAAGGCGAGTGATGGTAACAACGAGTTATTGTACAAGGCTAATCGTGATCATCGCATGGGTGAGCTGTATAAGAAGTACCTTGCAGCATGGGAAAAAGCGGGCGGTAAGATGTTCGTTCAGTTCAGTGCACCACGTATCTTTAGTTGGTATGGAAGCTGGGGTATTAAAGAGTATATTTCTCAGTCACGCTCAGAAGCACCAAAGTACGATGCAATCTTGAGTTATATGGAAGAGAAGGCGGGTATTGAGTCTCCTGACTTCAATGTTTCAAAAATGAATACGTCAACAGCACGAAATGGCGTATCAATTGCTAAGGTGACATCACCCGATGAAATTTGGTCCTTGGATGATTACTGGCCGATTTATGCGGCAACAAAAGATTCGTCAAAACCAACATCCGTTGCCGCTAAATGGCAGGCACATTGGGATGAGCGAAACCTTTATCTCAGTATCTCTGTGAATGACGGTCATGTGGAAACAGGTGACGGTGTCGAGGTAGTTATTGAAGCAGAGGGGCAGCGAAACGAATTAAGTATGATGTTCACTGAAGACGTAACAACCAATACCTTGTTTACTGAAATTGATAGCGGTTATCACATCACATCCGTTATTCCGTGGAAAGACGTGAAGGGTAAGCCTCCGGAAGTAGACAACGTTGAGACAGCGGAAAAGCCTGCGGCAAAGACGACATCTAAAACTGAGGAAGAAGTGGTTCCTGAAAAGGTTGTTCCAGAGTCTGGTAGTAGCATCTACTTCGATATTAAGATATTTGATGTAGACAAGGAACGTGAGAAAAAGCCGCTCTACTTTGCTGACCGAGTGGACTCTAAAGCAGGCGATAGAAAGTTGATAACGTCTGTTGTGAGTAGCGCAAAAAAACTAGGTCACAAAGAGCAAGAAATCGAGAACCACTTAAAGCAGGTCATACTTGTAGATTAATGGTTCTCTAACGAGCTGCGCACTTATCGGGTAAACATTGCCAAGTGAGTGCGTAGCCTGTTTAAATCTAGGTATCGATAATTATAAAAATAAGGTGCCCCACGATGGAGATGCTTACATTTCCAGTAATTATAGCGGTTTTTTTAGTCACGCTATTTCTTACTAGTCACATTGCCAAGCAAGTACACGGTAAGTATTGGAAGATGCCAGTGGTCTTTATGTCATGGGTTGTGGGTGGTCTGCTTGCTTTCCTAGCGTTAGTTTCAATTGACGTGTTGCCGGTTGCAGAGCTTGATCCAACGATTATTTTAGTTCTGAAATATGCACTTCCGTTCTTAGTCTCTACTATCGTATTAATGGTGCTAGTCCGTCTGGACTTCATGAGTGCGTTTACCGTTAATGCAGCCGGTTTATTCATCGGTTTAATATTAGCGGTAGTGGCTATCGTCAGTTTAGGTCACTCGATTGAAAGCACCGTCAACACTGGAAATATCGTGCTACAAACGGCTAAAGCAAATGTCGTTTCGATGATTACTGGAAAGCCAGTTAACCAAGAAGCATTGGCGAAACTAAGTCCCGTTGAAGTAGAAGAAGAGATCGAATTAGAGCCAGTCTATACAACGAAGGATTTCTTACCACCAAGCGCACAAAAGGCGCTAGAAGTTAAAGAGCAAAAGATTTATACCCAACCGCATTATCGAGATATCAATGTATTGAACGCTCGCCGAGTGATTGGCAAGCGTGTCCGTGCCTCATGGAGAGACGGGAAAGTTTCAGTAGGTAAGCTTGAAGCGGTAGAGGGTGGTGATCTCATTGTCAGCTTACGTCGTGAAGAGGGTATTGCCCAAGTACCGATTTCGATGTCCAGCCTGAAGAAGCTCGAAGTTTTTAGATAAACGAGTTTCCTCTAACGTCAGGCTCACAGTTAATCTTGAAAGACTTAATTTAGATGGTGCTGGTGAGTTTTGGTATATAAGCATAAATAGTGCTTTTAAGGTTGTAGACCGTTTGTGCCCTAACAAGTGAAATAGTTAGAGAGAATCTGTATAGGTATATAAATGATACGTTGGCAATCCACAGAGAAGGGCTCACCTTTTTTAATGAAAATGTTTCAAAGGATTCTGATTTTTTGCCAGGTTGCAATGATATCAGGGGCTTTGATTTCTTTATTTTTAGGCGTGGCCGCTGTTGAAGGCAATAGTGTACTTGGCGTTCGCTACATGACTATTGCGCTATCGACGGGGGCTTTATTGTTGCTCTATTGCTTCAAGTTACTGAGAGATGGCAAGCAGGTGCAAGCGGGTGCCGTATTTCTTTGGGTGACAACGTTTGTTATTAGCTATGCGGCTTGGGTGGGTGGTGGGCTACTAAGTATCTCTATAGTGTGTTTTCCTGTGTTGCTCCTATTCGCCGGTTTATTTGCCGAAGCATTTGTTTTCTTCTCCGTCGGTTCTTTCCTTGTTGGCGTGGTTGTTTACTTGGGAATGATGGATGTTTTAGATACCTCCTTTAATCCCATTGAAGCACTTGTTCCTGCTGAAGCGCGTCTGGGTGGTTTTGTATCTATCCTGTTAACGTCCGGCTTTTGTGGCTGGACTTTTGGTCGTGACATGCGTGGCGCGTTTAAAGCGCTTAATAGCGAACACCAACTTGTTGTTGAGTCTCAGGCTGTGATTCAAGAACTAGCTTACAAGGATGCATTGACGGGACTTTTAAATAGAGCCGCGGCAAAAGAAGCTTACGAAATAATGCTGACAAACATAAATTTCAATGAGGAACGTATCGCGTTCTACTTTATTGATCTTGATAATTTTAAAGTAATCAATGATCTATTTGATCACGAAGCAGGTGATCAGTTGTTGATTACGATTGCCAATCGGCTTCAACGGCTAACACGTCAAGAGGACATTGCTTGTCGCTTGGGTGGTGATGAGTTTGTTGTGTTTGTCAGAGCTAAAGCGAGTTTTGATTTTGACGGTTTAGCGCAAAGAGCGATGAGTGCCGTTGCACAACCGCATTATATTTTGGGGGCTGAGGCAGAGGTGACAGCCTCCATAGGTATAGCCCTTGTTTCTGAAAAAGGCCTAAGCTTTGATGAGGTGCGAAAAAAGTCTGACATGGCAATGTACAAGGCCAAGCAGTCAGGAAAAAATAAATACCACTATTACAGCGAGTCACTTCATACCGAATATATGAAAAGTCTTAATGTATTGAATGGTTTAAAAGACGCGTTATCAGAAGGTTTCCTCGACTTATACTTTCAGCCTCAGATTAATTTAGAAACAAACAAAATAGACAGCGCTGAAGCCTTGTTACGTTGGAACAGAGGTAACCCTTACGGCTTTAATCCCGATGATTTTATACCTGTTATTGAGTCGACTGAGTTGATTCATGATATTGGCGCGTGGGTGATACAAGAAGCATGCCGGGCCTGTAAAAAATGGCACGAACAAGGTCATCATATTAGTATCGCAGTCAATGTTTCAGCACTACAAATTACCCGTTTTAACTTTTACTCTATCGTAGAGGATGCTTTAAAAGAGAGTGGTTTAGACGCTAATTTTTTAGAAATAGAACTCACAGAGCATGTTCTGTTAACTGAAAACATGGAAGTGCGATCACGACTGAAAGCGTTGAAAGATTTGGGTATCAAATTAGCCATTGATGATTTTGGCACTGGTTACTCAAATATGAATTACCTGACTCGCCTGAGGGTTGACGTGCTTAAGCTTGATAAGAGTTTTATATCCGAGATCAATGTATCCAAAGACTCACGTGTCATCGTTACAGCGATTATTGAAATGGCGAATGTTTTAGGTATGCAGGTAATTGCGGAAGGTGTTGAATCAATCATTCAGCGAAATACATTAAGAGAGCTTGGTTGTGGTTTAGGGCAAGGTTTTTTATGGTCCAAAGCATTGCCTAACCTGGCCTTACTGGCGTTTTTAGATAGTTCTCTAAAGAGTGGCTATTTGAAGGTTCTTGATGATTATGAACAGAGTAACTCCGTACTAAACTAAAGGATATCGTTAAACTACCTTAAATGTAATGAGTGGGTTAGTTGATGTTAGCTAGTCTGGTTTTTTCTTTTCTAATGGCGGTACAGGATCGTAGCCCCAAGTACCCCAAGGCTGGCACTTTACTACTCGTTTCAAAGTCAGCCATAAACCTTTCAGTGCACCAAATCGTTCAATCGCTTCAAAGGAATACCGTGAACACGTTGGTTCATGTCGGCAGTTTGCGCCGATAACAGGGCTCAGCACTAGCTGATAACCCCGAATCATCCAGAGTAAAACTCGTTTCATTTACCGTAAAGTGTAGAAGGGTCGATAAGCGGCTCAGAGTCCGTTTTAAGCGTACTGCCTTCAACGACACGGTAGAAACACGTTCGGCGACCTGTGTGGCACGCTGGGCCAGTCTGATCCACTTCTAGTAGCAATGTATCGGCATCACAATCAACGCGGAAGGCTTTTAACATTTGTACCTGTCCAGAGCTTTCGCCTTTACGCCACAGTGACTGACGAGAGCGTGACCAGTAACAGACACGATAATTACTGAGCGTTTCACGAATCGATGTTTCATTCATCCATGCCATCATTAACACTTCACCCGTGTCATGCTGCTGAGCAATCGCTGGTATCAAACCATCGTCATTAAATGTCAGCTGCTTGATGAAGTCCTCAACAAACTCAGGACTAGGAATGATCGGTTGTGTCTCTGTACTCATGATGGGTCGCTCTGTTCGGTAGTGTTACGGACATAGTTTGCTTTATCGCAACGGCTTAGGTAGTCAGCCCAATGTTCGGCTTGCTTATCACCAAGGTCGCGAAGGTAGTTCCAGTCAAATAAGCCACTGTCATGGCCATCGTCAAAGGTGATTTTAATAGCGTAATGACCAACAGGATCAATCGCAGTGATGTTCACCTGTTCTTTACCTATTTGTAGTGTTGCCTGACCAACGCCGTGTCCACGCACTTCCGCAGAAGGTGAGTAGACACGGAGCAGTTCGCACGGAAGTTGATGCACCACATCGTCAGGCCAAGTCAGTTCGAGTAGGCGTGACTTTTGGTGTAGGGCTATTTCAGAGGGTGTCATAACAAGCTTCCGTGTAATTAATCCGCTAACTTTACAAGATGTAGCGAGATAGGTCTTCGTCTTTCACCAATTCGCCTAAAGTATCGTCAACTTTCTTAGCATCAACAAGTACCGTTGCTTCACAGTCTGGCGCGCGGAATAATTCATCTTCCAGCAAACGCTCAACAATAGTGTGTAGACGACGTGCACCAATGTTCTCAGTAGACTCATTCACATCAAACGCATGTTGTGCAAGACGCTCAATACCGTCAGCCGTGAAAGTCAAATCAACACCTTCAGTCTTTAGTAGACCAATGTACTGCTCAGTCAATGACGCGTTAGGCTCAACCAAAATACGCTCAAAGTCTTTAGCCGTTAATGCTTCTAACTCAACACGAATCGGTAGACGACCCTGTAACTCAGGAATCAAGTCAGACGGTTTCGCAAGGTGGAATGCACCCGATGCAATAAACAAAATGTGATCCGTTTTGATAACGCCGTATTTAGTCGTTACAGAACAACCTTCAATCAGTGGTAGCAAGTCACGCTGAACACCTTCACGAGAAACATCTGCGCCGCCGCTATTGCTTCCTTTACGAACGACTTTGTCGATCTCATCAAGGAATACAATACCGTTTTGCTCAACGTTATGAACGGCTTTTTGCTTAATCTCTTCTTCGTTAAGCATCTTCAGCGCTTCGTCATCAGCAAGCAGTTTCAACGCTTCTTTGATTTTAACTTTACGCTTTTGTGTTTTGCCTTTGCCCATATTGGCAAACATGCCCTGAAGCTGGTCAGCCATGTCTTCCATGCCTGGAGGCGCCATAATGTCTACGTTGCCTGCAGCTTGGGCGACATCGATTTCAATCTCTTTGTCGTCTAGCGTGCCTTCACGTAATTTCTTACGGAATTTTTGGCGCGTAGCATTATTTTCAGGAACTTTTGCTTCACCATCGTCATTATCAAACCAGCTGTCACCATTATCAGGAGCAGTCGACTTTGGTGATGGCAATAAAATGTCTAATACGCGCTCTTCAGCAGCATCTTCAGCACGGTATTTGTGCTTCTTTACTTCTTGTTCGCGAGTCAGTTTGATCGCAATCTCTGCTAAGTCACGAATAATGGTATCGACTTCTTTACCGACATAACCCACTTCTGTGAACTTAGTGGCTTCAACTTTAATGAATGGCGCGTTTGCTAGCTTAGCTAGACGACGAGCAATTTCTGTTTTACCAACACCGGTTGGCCCAATCATCAAAATATTTTTTGGTGTTACTTCGTGACGTAGCTCTTTGCCCAACTGCTGACGACGCCAGCGGTTACGTAACGCAATAGCAACAGCACGTTTAGCATTTGCTTGACCTACAACGTGGTTGTCGAGTTCCTGTACGATTTCTCTAGGAGTCATTGACATGATCATGTTTCCTTAAAGTTCTTCAATAGTTCGGTTGTGATTGGTATAGATACAGATGTCAGCCGCAATGCCGAGACCTTTCTCGACGATGTCACGCGCTTCCATATCTGTATTGTCCATTAGCGCACGTGCTGCAGACTGAGCAAATGGACCACCTGAACCTATCGCAATCAAGTTATCTTCTGGTTCGATAACATCCCCATTACCCGTAATGATTAATGACGTCTCACTGTCAGCAACCGCTAGTAATGCTTCTAGCTTCCGCATAGCGCGGTCACTTCGCCAATCTTTTGCAAGCTCAATGGCTGCACGGGTTAGGTTACCATTATGTTCGCCGAGTTTTGCTTCAAAGCGTTCAAATAGAGTAAAGGCATCCGCAGTACCACCAGCAAACCCCGCAATGACTGTTCCATTGTGCAAACGTCTTACTTTTTTTGCGTTGCCTTTCATGACGGTATTGCCTAATGACACCTGTCCATCACCACCGATTACTACTTTGCCGTTACGGCGAACCGACAGAATGGTTGTACCTCGATATTGCTCCACGATCAAACTCCGTTTTTATTTGGTTTAAGGGTTTTATGTTGGGGTTGAAAGAACGTATTTCAAGCATGTTGCAAAATTGGGTATACTGCCTCCTTTATAAAGCGCAGGGAGATTTCCATGGTTAAGAATATTTGCTTCGGAAACTGGGTTTTTTTATTCATTTCGGTTGGCCTGTTAACTGTCACACTTAGTGGTTGTGGCAACAAGGGTGATTTGTATTTACCTGATACAACAGAGACGACCAAAGACAAGAAGAAAGTAAATTAATGGATTATTTTAACTATAAGCAAGGCCAGCTTTATGCTGAAGATGTATCGGTAAAGGCGATTGCAAATACTTACGGTACACCTTGTTATATCTACTCTCGTGCCACGTTAGAGCGTCATTGGCATGCATTTAATGATGCATTTGGTGATCAAGATCACCTGATTTGTTATTCAGTGAAAGCGTGTTCAAACATTGCGATCCTTAACTTGTTTGCACGTTTAGGCTCAGGCTTTGACATTGTGTCAGTGGGTGAGTTGGAGCGTGTCCTTGCTGCCGGTGGGGACCCAAGTAAGGTCGTTTTCTCTGGTGTTGGTAAGCGTGAAGATGAAATGCGCCGTGCGCTTGAAGTCGGCATTCGCTGTTTCAACATAGAGTCAGAAGGCGAATTAGATCGCTTGAATAATGTGGCTCGCGAAATGGGTAAAGCTGCTGCGATCTCTATTCGTGTAAATCCTGACGTTGATGCGCAGACTCACCCATACATCTCTACAGGCTTAAAAGAGAACAAGTTTGGTATCGATATTGATGTGGTTGAAGACGTTTATCTTCGCGCTGAAGGGATGCCTAATATCAAAGTTGACGGTATTGATTGCCACATTGGTTCTCAGTTGACAGAAGTTGCGCCATTTTTAGACGCGTTAGATCGTGTACTTGATCTTGCTGATCGCTTGAAAGAGAAGGGTGTTGAGATACATCATCTTGATCTAGGTGGCGGATTAGGTGTGCGTTATAAAGATGAAACGCCACCACTGCCTGCTGAATACATGCAGAAGATGATGGAAAACACACGTCTAAAAGACTACCAAGTATTGATTGAGCCAGGTCGTGCGATTGCGGCTAACTCTGCGATTTTGGTGTCTCGTGTTGAGTACTTGAAGCCGGGTGAAGAGAAGAGCTTCGCGATTATTGATGCAGCGATGAATGACTTGATTCGTCCATCACTTTACCAAGCTTGGCAGAATATTATTCCAGTAGTTGAAGTCGCGGAAGATGCAGCAACGTCTTGCTACGACGTGGTTGGCCCAATCTGTGAGACAGGTGACTTCTTGGGTAAAGATCGTGACTTGAGTCTGAAGCAAGGTGACTTGGTAGCAATTCGCTCATCAGGTGCTTATGGTTTCACTATGGCTTCAAACTACAACACTCGTCCACGTGCCTGTGAAGTGTTGGTTGATGGCGATCAGGTGCACCAGATTCGTCGTCGCGAGACGATAGAAGAGTTATTTGCTGGCGAAACATTACTACCTTAATTTAGTTGCCTTTTATTGGTACAAACCTGTTTAACAAGAAGATCAAGTCATGAAGCTAAAACGAGAAACGTTAGAACTTGGAAGTAATATTCAACATGCCGTGATTTGGTTGCATGGCTTAGGTGCGGATGGGAATGATTTTGTGCCTATCGTGCCTGAGTTGGGTTTGCCAAAAGATGCAGGTGTGCGGTTTATATTTCCACACGCGCCATCACGTCCAGTGACCTTAAACAACGGCATGTCTATGCCAGCTTGGTATGACATTATTTCGCTAGACCGAACCAAAAATGTTGAGATGGATGACCTTTTGGCGACTGTTGATTGGATCAGTGTTTTGATCGATGAGCAGGTTGCGTTAGGTATTGATCCTGAGAATATTATTTTGGCGGGCTTCTCTCAGGGTGGAGTGCTTGCACTGCATACTGCGCTGCGTTATTCAAAACGTTTGGGCGGTATTGTGGCGCTGTCTACATACTTCCCGTTTGCAGACGAGACAATTGCAGAAATGCCTAAGGGATATGAGCAGATCCCTGTGTTTACTGCACATGGTACGCATGACCCTGTTATTCCTGTGACATGGTGGCATGATTATGCGCCTAAGTTGGAAGAACAGGGTTTTTCTGTTGTTGCAAAGAGTTATCCTATGGAGCACTCAGTGCATCCGCAGGAGATTGTGGATTTGGGTGCTTGGTTTAAAGACCAATTGTAAGCTCGTTAATTGTACAAGTTGGTCTGTCTATCTTTCGAGAGATTGCAAGTTTTCATACTTATGCGCATAATGGTGCGCATGAATATGAAGTAGGAGAAAAGTAATGGACTTTCTATATGATATGCAGGCTCCAAAAAAGGCGACTAACTTAAGTATCAACAGCGACCTTTTGAGCCGAGCGCGTTCGCTTAATATCAATCTATCTTCCACACTTGAATCGGTACTTAAGCAGTTATTGGCTGAGGAACAAGCTAAGCAATGGAAAGTTGAAAACCGTAAAGCCGTTCAAGCCTACAATCATTTTTTAGAAGAAAATGGTTGTTTTAGTGATGAGTACCGTACTTTTTAATGTCTCAATTTACTGTTTACCAAAACCCGAATGCTGCATCTCGCAAAGCGTATCCGTATATTTTAGACGTACAAAATAGTGTGATTGATGAGCTTTCAACTAGAATTGTGATTCCGTTAGGAAGGTTAAATGATTTCGGGAGTCAGCAAATGAAAACGCTATCGCCAGTTGTTGAGCATGACGGAGAGAAGTTTGTGCTGCTGACTAGTCAAATCACTTCTATTCCTTTGCGGCTGCTTAAAAAGCCAGTTGGCTCATTAAGTGTTATGAGGTCAGAAATTGTTTCTGCGATTGATTTCGCTATTACTGGAATTTAAGAACAACTAAGTTGTAAATTACTATCTAGTTCTTCGTTTAAAATCAATGTACTAAATTTTAAACGTCTGGATCTTTCACAAATCGTGTTTTTCGCTTTTTCGGTAATAAAGTACTTACTATGATATTCGGCATTAAAAACCGCTTTATCTGCTTGAGTAAACGACGCTAAGCGTTCGCATTCCTCATATTCAAAGCACTGCTCGTTGACCGCAAAGTCAAAATGACCCACCAGCTGCTCGATTTGATCTAAATTGTTTTTCAAGCCAATAGCCAAGCCTCTTTCATGGGCTTGTTCAGCTAGCCATTTGTTGTAGTTGAGTTGGTCATTTGCGGTGAGCTTGAAGCCAGATTCATTTGCATAGCCATCGACATTATCAGGCTCAACCCCATCACAGTCTTTCTGCTTAGCAAGGTCTAGCCTTGCAGTCATGATTGGTTTTAAGCTATCCGAGCGAACGTCTAGCCACTGCTCATCCTCCCAACCATCTAAGATAGAACCGAGCGCGGCTTTATCAAATTGCTGTGCATCATCTCGCCAGTTTTCATAAGAGCCAGCAGAGAAGTAGCAAATGACTTTTTTGCCGTTGCCGTGAAGGGTGTTGATTAAAGACTTTGGAGAGTCGAAGAGGTCTATATCATAAATATCGACGGGCAAGTTTGGATTGATCTCTCCCTGTAACTGCCAGTGCCAAGTACTTGATGTAGTAGGTTGATACCATGAGGTTCTAGCATCGAGATTATTTGAGTTTTCTTGCGCGTTGCAGGCACCAATCATTAATGTGAATAAACACACGAGTATCTTTTTTAGTCTCATATAGATTGGCCACTGATTTGTAGAGGCCAATGATTCTATCTGTTTTCACCTTAAGTAATAAGCCTACAACGGACGGTAGGCTTATATAGTTACTCACTTACAGGTGCTGCTTTCTGAAATGCATCAAGCTGTTCACATTGCTCGGTTATAGCGACTAATCTAGGATAAGGTGAAAGGTTGCATTCAAAACGTCGAGCATTGAACATCTGCCCGACTAAACAGACATCCGCCAAGGTGGGACTATCCCCAAAGCAGTAGGTGCTTTGAAGACGTTGCTGTAGTAATGCTTCCAAAGCAGTAAAGCCTTCGGCAACCCAGTGTCGATAAAATGTGAGCTTGGTACTTTCCTCTGCTCCCATTTCATTCACCAGATACTTCAATACCCGCAGGTTATTCAACGGATGAATATCGCAGGCAATGACTTGAGCAAAGGCGCGTACCTCTGCTCTTTGTATCGGGTCGGCAGGTAATAAGGCGTTTTCTGGATATACCTCTTCCAAATATTCACAAATTGCCAGTGACTGAGTCAGTACCTGACCATTATCCAACCGTAGCGCAGGCACTAAGCCTTGAGGGTTGAACCGTAAGTAATCACTACTGCCTTCCTCGCCTTGCAATAAGTTAATTACCTGAGTTTGGTAGTCAATACCTTTGAGGTTCAAAACTATACGAACGCGGTAGGCAGCAGTAGAGCGAAAGTAGTCATATAAAAGCATCTGCTAGTCCTTACTGAGAGCTACTTAAAAGTGTCATAACTTTGGTAGTACTGTACTTTCGACACTTCCCAAGCCAATTCGACGCTTGCCATCTTGCTCACACCAAGCACGCATAATGACTTTGTCTCCATCTTCTAGGAAGGTACGCATTTCTCCATTGCCTAGATCAACAGGCTCTTTACCGCCCCTAGTTCGCTCAATTAAAGCACCTTCCTGACCAGTATCTGGACCAGACATAGTCCCACTACCAAGGAGATCACCTGCTCGCAGATTACAACCGTTGACGGTGTGATGTGCGACCATCTGAGCCACTGTCCAATAGGAGTAGTCAAAGTTAGTCAGTCCTATGCTGATTGGTGCTGTGCCTTCATTGCGCATTTTTTTAGTTTCAATAAGCACTTCTAGTTTCAAGTCAAAACCACCCTGTTGTCGGTTTTGGTCCGAATCAAGGTAATCTAATGGTTGTGGGTCTTCCTCAGGGCGTGTCCAATTGGTTCTGAATGGCGCGAGCGCTTCCGTGGTGATAATCCACGGTGACAGTGTCGACGCAAAGTTTTTGGCTAAAAATGGCCCTAGTGGCTGGTATTCCCATGCTTGCATATCGCGTGCTGACCAGTCATTTAAAACACATAAACCAAATACATGGTCTTCTGCTTTATCGATGGTAATTGCTTGGCCTTGCTTATTACCCTTACCAATGTAAATACCGACTTCTAACTCATAATCCAGACGTTTAGAGGCAGCGTAAACGGGTATATCAGCATCTGGTGCTTTGATCTGACCACAAGGTCGAGGGAAATCAGCGCCTGAAACATCTAATGATGAGCTACGACCATGATAACCAATAGGTACCCATTGGTAGTTTGGAAGCAGTGGGTTGTCTGGGCGGAACAGGGAGCCAATGTTTCTGGCATGATGAATCGATGCGTAAAAGTCTGTGTAATCGCCGATTTGAGCAGGTAGTGCGTACTCAGCGTCAGCTTGTGCAACTAAACATGTTTCAAGTTGTGACTGTTCGCTAGCGCCTTCTCGTAGGGAGCGTGAAAGTGCTAAACGTAATGCTGACCACGTCTCTTTACCCATATCCATGAAACGGTTTAAGCGACTTTCGGCAGCAGCGTCCAGTGCTTTGCCTGCGAGTCCGTCGTACAGGCCTGTAGTCTGAAGCGCAGCTAAATCAACGATTTGATCGCCAATGGCAACACCACCACGAAAAGCTTCGTCAGTGCCTTGGCGACGAAACGCTGCAAACGGCAGGTTTTGAATCGAAAAGTCAGTGCCTGATTCGTTAGCAGAGGCAACCCAGCTTTGTAGGCTAGGGTCATGTGTTTCATTAAGCATTATCATTTTAGTCGTGACTCCCATCATGTAACCATGACGCATGTTTTGGGGCGCGTTTGGTTTCTGCCCATTCGTTTAACATATTCCACTTAACCACATCCAATTTGGCATTCATTTCAGCGGTACTAGTATCAACTGCAAGCTCTAGACGGTGACCATTTGGGTCAAAAAAGTAGATGGATTTAAACAGTACGTGATTTGTTGGCCCAATGACTTCGATGCCGTCTGCTTCGAGTAGTGCTTTGGTGTTAATTAAATCGTCCAAGCTATCTGCTTTAAGCGCTAGGTGCTGTACCCACGCAGGTGTGTTTTCATCGCGCCCCATCTCTGGCTGCTCTGGCAGCTCAAAGAATGCCAAGACATTGCCATTACCCGCATCTAAAAACACGTGCATGTAAGGGTCATAAGCACCTGTTGAAGGGACGTGGTCTTCTGCAAAAGCCAGTTGATAGTCCATGTTTAGATACTTTTCGTACCAAACTACGGTCTCTTTGGCATCCTTGCAGCGATACGCTACATGATGCACTCCCGAAAGTTTCATTGGGTTGTTCTCCATTAATAATATTAGGCGCGGTATGCGGGCAGCGGCGCACGATCTTGTAATTCAATCATTTGACGAACCATAGTTTCCATCAGCTCGTGTTTCACCGATTGGCTATCAGGGTCATCAAATAAGTTATTCATTTCATCTGGGTCATTTTCTAAGTCATATAGCTCATGCCAATCTTCACCTTGTCGTAATGACATTCGGTAACGTTCAGTGACAACGGTACGTACCCGCTGAGGCTTATCAAAGCCTGTCATGGTGCGCTGGCTATCTTCTTCAACAATTGCAGCTAATGGCGGCTCACTGTTAAATAAGTCACGCCCTTGGATGCCGTTGTAAGCTTGAACGCCTGCGCGTGCCAGGATGGTGGAGGCAATATCAATCGATGAAGCAAGTTCAGAGCATAGTGGTTGATCAGCTGATTGTGTTGGGTCAGACCAAATGAATGGCACTTTGATTAAACCTTGATAGTGCATTAGTAACTTCAACATCAAACCGTGATCACCCATGTAATCGCCGTGATCACTAGTAAAGATAACGATAGTGTTATCGGCAACGCCGAGCGTTTCTAGCTGTTCCAAAACGCGACCGATTGCATCGTCGACCATCGTGATTAAGCCGTAAGTGAGGGCGAGAATATTGCGTGTTTCATCTGCGGTGACGGCAAAAGGGCTTTGGTTATCCCGAGGATCTGTACCGTTTTCCATTGCTTCACGCATTGCGACTAGTGGCGGTAACTCTCCTTTTCCAAATGACGCGGGTAATTCCATATCTGCAGGGTCATACATGTCCCAGTATTTTCCTGGTGGATTAAATGGGTGGTGTGGGTCAGGAAACGACATTTTCAAAAAGAACGGCTTGTCGGTTTTTGTTTGATCGGCTAGCCACTGCTCTGATTGTTGGGCAATCCAGTTAGTTGAATAAAGCGCCTCAGGAACAGCAGTTCGCCATGCTTGAGGTGCTTCCATGCCTTCAAAAGGTAGTGCATTTTCTTTGCCGACAAGAGACTCAAAGTCAGGGTGTTGCTGTTTCGCCCACAGTAAATAATCCCCACCGGCATGATCGCCATGGTCAGTCGCTACTTCCACATGCTCAAAGCCGTAGAAGTTGTCGTCTATTCGTTCGGCTAGGGGGCGCTCCCATTTTGTAGTGTCTTCAAGGTCATATTCGCTTCCATGACGATTATTTTTAAAGGCATCACGCAGTGGTGTTGGTGGTGTGTGTAGCTTTTCATTAGGTGTGTAAGCGTTGGTTGCGGGTAGCCCTGTGAAGCTTTGTAAGTGCGATTTTCCGATGAGTGCGGTGCTGTAACCCGCCTCTCTTAGTAGCTCAACAAAGGTTGTATGGTCGTGAGATAGTGGAATACCGTTATGCCGTGAGCCATGCAGCGACGACATACGACCTGTCATTATCGACGCACGATTGGGCATACAAATAGGGTTCGCGACATAAAAGCGATCCCAGCGGGTTCCCGTTGCAGCAACCTTGTCGATATTCGGCGTTTTGACTATTTTATTGCCATAGCAACCTAGATGATCCGCACGATGCTGATCGGTCATGATGAACAGAAAGTTAGGTTGTTTTTTCATGACTGTGGCTCCTTATTAGCAGCGACTGCTACATGAGTGGGTATTAGCTTCTTGGCTCGGTTGACGTCGAAATAGATCAGTGCTGCACCTATTAATATGGCAGGGATATGAAATATTGGATCTGTCATTAACATGACAAAAGCAGCCGTAAAGCGCAGTACAACTTCAGGAATGCTGAGCTTTACGCGGTCATAAGCTGATAGTGCGGATGAGAATAGCCAGATGCAGAACATGGTACGGAGGACGATCCATACAAAGCTCAATAGGTTAAATTCTTCAATAATCAATAACGTAGGGTAGAACGCAAAGATGAATGGAATAATGAACTTTGCCATACCTAGTCGGAATGCCATGAATGAAGTAATGAGTGGATTAGCCATCGCGATAGGGGCGGCGGCGTAGGCGGCGATGGCAACCGGTGGGGTCAAGGAAGAAGCAACACCATAGTAGAATACGAACATATGTGCCGTTAGCATTGATAGGCCGAGTTCCTGAATCGCAGGCCCCATGACTAATATGATAATGAGGTAAGCCGGTAGTGTTGGCATACCCATACCTAGTACTAGTGCGCCACACATCGCAACTAATAAAGCAGAGAATAAGCTTTCACCGCGGATGGCAGCGATCACATTGGCCAGCTTTAGTCCTAGCCCTGTTGAGTCAAGTGCGCCCACCAAAATGCCGATGGCTGCGATTGCGATGAGTAGTGTCGCACCTGATTCAGCACCCTTTAAAAACGAGTGCCAGAGACGTATTGGATGTGCTCTAACTTTAGGGTTAATGACCGATAGAGCAACTAACACAATGACGGCATAGAAGCCGGCAGCAGCCGTTGAAAGCCCCATTAGCATGGTAGTAATAACGGTTGCAATAGGCGCGACGAATAAGATGGAGTTAATCATATCCACCCGTGTGATCTTGTCATCGGTAGTCATGTCCTGAACTTCGATGCCTTGGCGACGTGCTTCAACGGTAACTGCCGCAAATAAACTGAAATAGTAAAATAGTGCAGGTACTAGCGCCGCAACAATGATGCTGAGGTAGCCGACACCCGTTAGGTCTGCCATGACTAAGGCAGCAGCCCCCATAATTGGCGGCATAATCTGTCCACCTGATGATGCAGTTGCTTCAACACCCGCTGCAAACTCCGGTGAAAAACCACGCTTTTTAATCATTGGAATGGTGAACGTTCCCGTACCAACAATATTGGCAACGGTCGAGCCTGACATTGTTCCGAATAATGATGACGCTACAATGGCGGCATGTGCTGGGCCACCACGGGTTTTACGCGTCAAGAGAAATGCGAATTTTAGGAGTGTGTCTCCTGCTCCTGTACCTTCGAGTAGCACGCCAAAGATAATAAAGATAAAGACGGTGGCAAGTACGATATTAGTAATCGAACCAAACACACCCTTGTTGGTGTTGTACCAAAGCGCTTCAGACATCTCAACGACTGAAAAGCCGGAGTGTGCCATGATGCCCGGTAGATCTTGCCCGAATATCAAATAAATGACGGCAAGTGATCCGACGGCAAACAGTCCCCAGCCCCATAAACGACGAGTCAGCTCTAAGAAAACAACGAGTCCTGCGATGGCAGGCCATGCATCAGCATTGCTTACATCGTACAAGAACTCTTCCATTTGAGTCTGCACAGAATAGAAAGACCATATAGACCATAAACCCGCGATGAGTAAGATCGCATCAATGATAATGTGCATCTTTGCCTTGGGTACCCCGTCAGGGTTGGCAATACGACGTCGCGTATGTGCTGCCGCGATACCTGCGATTAGCGCGAGGGCAAAGCCAATAGCGCGATGCCACTTTGGGTCTACGAGGCCCATGCCTGAGCTATACAGTGCTAACACGCCGAGTAGCGCGCAGGCACAGCCAGCTATAATGTAGTACAGGCGTGTGACGCCTTCAGTATTGTTAGTCACTGTGGTCATAATGAAACTCTTTCAATGAAGATGATATTGAATGACTGAGGTGCAGAGCCTGAACGGCAGGCTCTGCGAGTAACGATCAGAATTTAAGGGCGAAGGTTGTCAGGAATCTCAAAGCCTGCTTCTTCATAGTAACGAATAGCGCCTGGGTGTAATGGCACATTGATTGCTGTGAAAGCCGTTTCTTTGGTGACATCTTTCAAGAAGAAAGCGGTGTTTTGTACTTCTTTGATGTTGTCCCAAAACCCTTTGGTTGCCTTATACACAACATCATCGGATAAACCAGAATGTGTACCCACAAACTGGAAGAAACCAAGCGAGTTAATATTGCCCTTGGTTAGCTGGCCTTTGTAAATTCCACCATCAAACTTAGTCATGCCTCGTCCTGCGGCACCCAGCTGTTTTTTCATGCCTTCTTTTTCCATTGATGCTTCAGGGATAGATAGCACTCTGAACTCACCCGATAAACCAAATTGCTCAATACGTGATGAGCCAATTTCTGCAGGACGAATCATCATGTCGATTTTCTTGTCAGATAGTGCGGCAATTCCTTCACCCCAACTTAGACGAACGGCTTTGTAGTCTTTGCCCGCTTCATAACCAGTAATATTTTTGATTAATGCTTCTGAAGTAGCAGAAGCTGAGCCTGCTGGTGGACCTGTAAATACGGTCTTTCCCTTGATGTCTTCCCAGTTCTCAATGCCGGACCCTGCAAGTGTTACTGGGTGGTAAGCGCCTGCTTCAAAGCCAAAAATAGATCTTAAGTTTTTAGATAGCTCAGGTGCTTCATCGATTTTTGCGTACATTCTTTGCTGGCCAGCCATAAGGTTGACTAGACTAGGTACAGTGGAGAAAAAGTCGATTTGACCTTTAGCGCCTTTAAGCATGGATTTTGTTAATGTCTGTCCCGCATTAACCTGAATTTCCACATCGTTTTTACCCGCTTGGTTGCTGAATGAAACGAATACAGTATGGACTGGGTCACCAACACCTGCTGTCTCACCTTTGTGAATTTCAGCATTAGCAACGTTATGGCTTAGCGCTAGGACTAAGGCAGCACTGGCTAGTCTCTTTAGTAAAATCATATAACCTCCTCAATTGGTTATTTCCAGTATATACAAGTAGATGTATAAGATATAATACCAGTTCACAAGTAACTCATAACATTTTGGTATGAAACTAGATCCCCGCCACTTAGCGCAACTGTCGGTAATTCTTGAAGCGGGTTCTTATCAACTTGCTGCGGAAAAGTTGGGCGTTACGCAGCCTGCGCTTAGTCGAAATATTAAAACTTTGGAAGAGCGTTTAGGCGGTGCTGTTTTTGATCGATCAGGTCGAAAAGCAGTTCCTACAGAGCTAGGGCGTCGTCTCGCGCGGTCAGGTTTTTCTATTCGCATCGCGGAAGAACAGGCGAGTGCTTACGCTGCTTTAGTTACCGAAGGCACGGCTGGCGAGCTTCGTATTGGTGCTCCACCCATTGTGGCGGGCCGCTTTATACAGGCACGCTGGCAAAACTGTTGAATAACAACCCAGATGTTATTACAGAGCTTCGTGTGGGGTTAGTGCATGAATTACGTTCGTTATTGGAGCGTGGACGAATAGATTTAGTGATTGGTCCGCGTAGTTTGGCGGAAACAGAAGCAGGCTTAACATTTGAGCCGATTGTGGATGACCGAGTGGGAATTTGGTGCAATGTGGAACACGAGTTAACCAAGTGTCAGGATTTATCTCTTAAGCAATTAGAGCGTCAGCGATGGGTGATGCACTCTAGGGGGAGTATGTTACGTCAGCAAACTGAAACGGCATTGATTTCGATGGGGCTTGAGCGGTTTCATATTGGTTGCGAAACGGATTCTATCCGTACGGTACTAGAGTTAGTTGAGAAAACCGACATGATCACAACCATGCCGAGAGAGTCAACCACGCCTTATATTGAAAATAAGCTGGTCTTCTTGGACTTTGATCAGTCTCAGTTTCATCGACCTATTGGCGCAATCAGTCGACGGGATCAAGAAGTCAGTCAGTTGGGAAAACGATTTATTGCGATGTTAAAAGAGCGGCGGTGACGTGATTTTAACCAGCTGTAGGAAAAGCGTTTTTAAGAGATAGTCGCTTACTTTTTACCTTGAGGCGCAGGCTGTGGACGCTCAAAGACCCACTTGTTGTCAGTAGAAAGACTAGGCGCATATTTATAACCCGCCGTATCAAAGTCCTGAATACCTTCTGGTGTTTCAATACGATTCCGCAAGATAAAGTCAGCCATCATGCCGCGTGCTTTCTTCGCATAAATTGCAACAATGCGCGTTTTACCCTCTTTCGTTTCTTTGAAGTCAATATTCAAAATACGGCCTTTTACCTGCTTAGGCTTGACCGACTTGTAATATTCATTGGAAGCAAGATTAACCAATACCGCTTCCTGCTGTTTCGCAAGCTCAGTATTCAAGCTATCAGTGATTTGATCACCCCAGAACTCATACAAGTTAGCACCACGAGGGTTCTCTAACTTAGTCTTCATTTCTAGACGATAGGCTTGTATCAAGTCCATTGGGCGAAGCGCGCCGTATAGGCCAGACAAAATACGTAGATGATCTTGAGCATAAGCCAAGTCATCAGGTGTCATCGTTGCAGCTTCAATACCGCTATACACATCACCTTTAAACGCAAACAGCGCAGGGCGTGCATTGTCTGGGTTAAAAGGCGTGTGGAACTGCTGAAAACGCTCAAAGTTTAACTTTGCAAGGTTTTCACTAATGCTCATTAACGACTCAATACGAGCAGGTTCGTAGTCACGTAACTGGTCAACCAGTAGTTGTGATTGATCTAACTGCTTAGGCAGGCTGAAATCACCATTTGGCATGGGGATATCAAAGTCCTGACCTTTTGAAGGAGAGAGAGTAACGAGCATTAGCGTATTCCTGAGCGGTTTATTCTTTTAACCTTACTTTGCAGCCATTAATGCTTCGTACTTCAGCATTAGTTGACCTTCATTTTCGACATTGTTGTCGTCTTTTGGAATGCAGTCTACTGGGCATACTTCTACACATTGTGGCTCGTCGAAGTGACCAACACATTCAGTACAAAGCGTAGGCTCGATCTCGTAGATTTCGTCACCCATAGAAATAGCATCGTTCGGGCACTCTGGCTCGCAAACATCGCAGTTGATGCATTCGTCAGTGATGATTAAAGACATGGTTGTTTCCTGTTACAAATTCAATAATGGGGCTAAGTCTAACAGTGCAGCGCGGCAAAAAACATTATTCCCTACAGACTACTGACCAAATACATCCATTTGGCGCTGAGTAAGGCGCTCAAACGAGGTATCTAGAAAATATAAAATGCTGTCTGCAACAGGCTGTAACTGCTTATCTTGGTAATGCTGATAATCGGGGATGGCCGTAAGGTTTTCAAGAGGCTCAGGGCCATTCAGGGTCATTACGTACTGTATACGCCGACCGGGGTTCTTCATTTTACGTGCCGCTTTAACTTGTGGTGGCTGACTGCTGACGTAACTTTCGAGCGGGCGCCTTAGTCGTTTGGTATAGGTTAGTTGGTCGTCAAATTTGCCAGCGTACAGCTGTTCACTAATTTCACGCACATAGTCCGCATAAGGTAAGTCGTTAAATATTCGTCGATAAAGCTCTTGCTGAAAGACCTTGGCAAGCATGGTCCAATCGGAGCGAACGGTTTCCAGTCCTTTAAACACCATTTCAGTGTCGCCATTTTGACGAATAGCACCTGCATAGCGTTTCTTACTACCCGCTTCACTGCCGCGAATAGTGGGCATTAGAAAGCGTAAGTAGTGTGTTTCAAACTCGATTTCTAAGCATGACTCAATTTTAAAGCGTTGTTGCAGTTGCTCCTGCCAAAATATATTGAGTTTTCTCGCCAGTTCATCACCAATGGCTTCTGATTGAGGCTCATCTAAGTCGTCATGGAGGTGAACAAATACTGAGTCAGTATCACCATAGATTACCGAGTAACCTTCCTGCTCAATAAAAGTGGCGCTTTGCTGAATGATTTCATGACCGCGTCGAGTGATACTGCTGGCTAGCTGAGGATTGAAAAAACGACAGCCCGATGAACCAAGGACACCATAAAATGAATTCATAATGATTTTTATGGCATATGAAAGTGGCGCGTTTTTAACCTTCTTTGCTGCGTCTCTATCCTGCCAAAGTTGCGTGACTAGCTCAGGTAATATGTGCTGCTCTCGTGAAAACTGAGCGTTCAAAAATCCCGGAATAGTGTTGGTCTCGTCACTGACTAAGCCGACTGACAAGCCCATTGGGTCAATCTTAAACGTGCGAATAATGCTTGGGTATAGGCTCTTGAAGTCTAGAACCAATACGTTCTTATACAAACCTGGCGTTGAGTCCATGACGTAGCCACCGGGGCTACTGGTGACGTTACTTTGACTCCCGATGTCTGGTGCAACAAAGCCTTGGCGATGTAGGCGAGGCAGGTAGAGGTTATCAAAGGCTGCAGTAGAGCCACCTTGTCTATCTATCGCTAAGCCGGTCATTCTGGCACGTTCTAGGGAAAAGTTGATGAGGTCTTTTTCTTCAAATATGCGCGCCACTAACTCACAATCTTGCAGGTTATAAGCGGCTAAGCCCACGGGGTCTTCAAGGTATTGTCTGCGAATCTCTTCTAACTTATTTCCTTCCTCTATCAGCTTGTCTTGTCCAAGTATGTGTTGTGCAACAAAACCCAGTGCGTAGTGGTCGAAAAACATGAAGGCACTTTTGAGCGCTGCAATGCCGTCTAACACAATGCGCCCAGGTACTCGGGCTACTGCAATTTGGCCAGCCATTTGTGACTCTAAAACGGTCGCAGTTTCACCGCCGCGCCCTAAGGCAAAAGGAATTTTAAGTTCTTGGCATTTCCACTTAAGAAAACTCAGGTCAAAGCCGATGACATTCCAACCAATAATAACGTCAGGATCGTAGTTTCTAATCCATGATAAGCTTTGCTCAACGGCACTTTGTTCGTCGTCGCACCATGTGATATTCAATTCGCTAGCTTTCGCAGGCGCTTGGTCAGGGTGTTTTACCATGAATATTTGGTGACTATCGACAGTACTCACAGCAATGGAATAGAGTTGCCCACGCAGATCGTGCGTTTCAATATCTAAAGAAATCCAGCGTAGTGACGGTGTATATTTTGCCGGTTTGAGTTTTGGTTGACGTATCTCTCTAAAGCTATCGCGCTGGATAACCTGACCTTGCACGGTCATTGGTGCAGTGATAAACCGCTCCATCAAGTAACGCTCAGTTGGCTTTACCTCAGACTCATAGAGTTGGGATTTGTCATAAGCTAAGTGGTCGCGTATCGCTTGTAAATCACGCTGTTGACGGAAGTAGAGACCATCCATGTCAGCATGGTCAAAGTCTTTGAGTGCGAGTGCTTTTCGATGTGCAGTGTGCGGAATTTTGAGCAGGTTATCTCGTCGCACAAAACAAACCGCGCGTTCGTTTTCAATGACTAGGCGAACAGGGTCTTGATCAGTGGCTAGCCAGAAGCTTAGCTCAATACCGTTTTTGGTATCTCGCCACTGTCGTGAAAGTAAAAAACCGTCAATCAAAGAAGTCATGCGGTCAGTTTACCCGTTAAGCCTCACTGGTATAAAGGAATAGGTTGGATCGAGCCTTTGCGGTTAATCCTGATGCTACCGTCAGCTGATGGCTTGCTACCACCTGCGGCATTACGTAAGACGTTATTAATCAGTGGGTTTAAACCCGGCTTAGCCTTGGCTAAAATATCCGCTTCGTAAACCCATTCATTAGTAATGCTCGCTAAGCCACTCAGGTCAATAGGGCCGTCAGAGGCGCTAATATCAGCGGTCAACTTGTCTTTAGAAGAACGAATGTCAGCACGATAATTTGCAGGGTCTAATCTAAGCGGAGAGGTTAGGCTGCCTTGTGCCCAGTTTAAAACACCGTCAATAATTGGGAATACATTGGGCTCTAGTTCAGCTGATTGGATCAACCCTTGAAAGCTACCGCCAAGACGGAAGTTTCTCTGAAACTTAGAAGCGATACTCGCGTCTGCTTCAAACGTTGTGTCAGTTAAGCGGATAGTGCGATCTAAACCGTAAGCGGCTAAACCTTCTGCTGTTAACTCTTCGCCATTAATATTAAAGTCAGACACAAGAGACAAACTCATCAAGCTCTTAAGTGGGCGTACTTTCCACTTAACACGGCCAAGGTTTAAGTTATCAATGCGTAAGTTGGCCGCTTGGCCATTCCAGATAGTGCCAGTGCTATTATCAATAACGATATTAGGTGCTGCCTTTTCTAAGTGCGGCTCTACGAAGGATACGGGTGTTAGTGCAAACGCTGTTACTAGAAACGTAACTAGGCCCAATAAAATTAGCTTAAACGTTTTCATTTTGCCTCCAAAGTAATTGAGGCGTTGGCGATACCAATGTCCTTAGTTGGTTTTAGCGAGAGTAATTTAACCGCTAAACCATGTTTGTTTTCGATGTCATACAAAAAGCGCATGATGTTGTCCGCTTCTGCATCTCTCAAATTCAACTTCACTGTTGTACTGTTTGGTGCGCTCATCACCCCTAAGTTTGGTCTTAGTCGCCATGTTCGAAGGGCACTCTCAACTTTCTGCTGAGGGTTTCCACGACTGACTTTAGGTGCGTTGCCACCGGTACGTTTTAGCAGTTTTATTTCACCACTAAGGCCACGCATTTGTTGCAGCATTTCGCTACGGTCGGTGATCTGAGAGTCGAGTACCTTGCGTTTATTCATCGTTGGTTGAAGTAGTACCAACCAAAATAGCAGAATAGGGACAACGACAGCGGCGATACTCACCAGTGTTTTTTCGCGCGAACTTAACATCATAAACCACTGTTTCATTCTGCGGTTTCCTCAATAACTAGGGTAGATGCGACACTGTCGGCCGTTGTTTTTGATGAGCGAATAGACACGCTAAGTTGCGCCTTTTCAGCTGTTTGTTTGAACTGGTCAAGCATGCCTAAGTTAGGTGCTTCGACTTTAAGCTCGATTTTGTTTTGTTTGAACGCTACTTCTTGGATTTCCATTTTAGGAAAGCGCTTTAACTGTGGTGCTAAGCGAGCAATGATAGGTAGAGGCGACTTATTTGCGGAGTCTGGATTACCTTCTAACTGTCTGCGTAAACTTCTCATGGAAGATAGCTGTGCGTCTGCATCGGTCAAGCTGCCATTCGCAACGGCAGAGCGGTAGACCTTAGTGATCTCACTTTCAATAGCGGTAAGCTTTTGCTCAGACTGATGGTTATGCCACATAAACATGCCTAACCACGTTGCCAGTAATAAACCCGCAATAACCCCGACAGGCTTCCAAGGCGACCAGTTAATAGACTTAAGCGCACTCTCACCACGGTTGTAGTTATTGAGTAAACTCAGTGGAAGTGTTGGCTGCAAGTCTTTCAGTTGAATCAGTGATGGTGCGTTACCCGCACGTATTTCAATATCTTGGCCTTGAAGCAGGCGCGTCATTCGTAAACTATCGCCACTCACGTCGATGACTTGTGGTGAGTGCTCTTCAAGTTGACTAGGTAAAACATAGTCCAGCACATCTAAGTCACACGCAAAGCCGCTAAACATGCCTTGACGTACTTGCGCTTCGTTTTCGGTGACCGCAACAGACCAGCCTTCGCTCGCGACAGGTAGGGCGAACATGGCGGGTAAAATATAGTGAACATTGATGTCATGTTCCTTAAGAAGGTCAATCCAAAAACCTAAACGTTCATGGTTGATGATCGCTGCTTTGACGGGTAAATCATCTGACTCACGCAGTGCGCTGAAGTGTAGTTTTTCAACATCTTCAGCAAGGCTTTCTTCTAAGGCAAACGGCAGTGCTTGCAGCATTTGCTTTTTATTTTTACTAGGAATGATTGTTTCGGCAAGCGAGACTTCATTGTCCGGAATCAGCAGTACGACTTTCTGACCACGCTGTTTACTACGGACAGTAGCCCAGTCTGAACTAACAAAATTGTCTTCAGTAATTTTGTCCCCAATACTTGCAACAAGTGGGGGAGCGTCTGGCGATGTAAGTTTAATTATTAGCAGCTTCATTTATCTTATTTATCTACAACTGTTGATTACTGAAATCTCTAGAAATGACGGTCACTTTAGCACCATCTCTATGCAGAATACTATTGATATAGAGCCGAGCGGCACCTATGTTGATCTCGCCTTGAAGAAGGAAGTATTGGCTAGTGACAGAAAGTATCTGTTCAAAGACGGCTGGTGTCTCTTCGCCTTCTGCACCATCAGGGTCTTCTAAAGCAACTTGAACGACTGCTAGCTCCTTAAAGTCAGCTAGTGACGCAAAAGATGATTCATTACGTACTTCGAGAATATTTTCAGCTGCCTCTGCGGTAAAACCAATTGCTTGTAAGGTTGTTCCATCCGCGGTGTTTACATTGACAAGGGTATACTCTGGCAATGTTGAAAAGTGTTGCTTAAGTAGTGCGTAATTGTCTTTATCAATATCTTTAAGTAAGTTGATCTCAGTCGGGCTAACCATCAGAGTATTCGCCGCATTATAGGCGGGATCTTCAATTTGGTAGTCTGACGACTCTGCACCGCCACTACTGACTGTTGAGTCACTATCTATCCAGTCTTTGGCAATATCTACAAAGCTTTCAGGTGAGTTTACTTCTTGGTCAGGGTCTATAACGAGTAGTAAGGCTTGGACATTCGCGCTAGCCAAATCGAAGTAAAACTTATCATCTAATAGTTGGTTTTGGGCTTCAGTCAGTGCTGGTGTTGTTTGGTCAGGGTCAATCGAGTCTGCAGCCGGGTCATAGGCCATGAGGTTGTTCAAGTTCAACTTCGCTTGCAGATCAGTTAACCGTCCCGATATTGTGCCGCCATCGATAGGAGTGTTAACTGGCGTTGACCATACATCATCGATGAGGTCATCTTTATCGGGAGAGTCCTCGTAGTCCCGTTTAAGCACGCTACGTGCATAATCCTCAATCCCGGTGGCGAAAGGGTAAGCGCGTTCTAAGTTACCAATATTACTAGATAGACGCGTGCTCAGTTGCTGGCGAAACAGAATGTTCGTCACAATCGCCATTGCAATGCTCATAATAACCAGAGCAATAATTAACGCAGCACCTTGTTGTTTAGACTGAGATTTCATTATTTAGGGTGTGATAGGTTCTAGGCGCTTACTTAGACGTGTCACCATTGACTCAGAACGCTTCAATTTGTATTCATAAATAGTCATATAACCGAGAACCGCTTGCACATAATTACGAGTTTCGTTGTATGGAATACTCTCAACCCAACGAGCGGCTTCCAAAGGATAATCAGGTCTCCAGCGAGGCATACGGTGTGGACCTGCATTGTATGACGCAGTCGCTAGCGCATAGTTGCCATTAAATCGCTTGAGCAATGTTTCTAAGTAAGCAGCACCTAATCTAATATTAGTCTGTGGATCGAATGTTTGCTTCTTAGATAAACGTTTAATACCTAGCCCACGAGACACTTGTTTAGCCGTACCTGGAATAAGCTGCATCAAACCCTGCGCTTTTGCATGGGATACAATGTTAGGGTCAAACGCACTTTCGCGTCGAGCGACACCATAAATCAATGCAGGCGATACGTTTTGCTCAACCGCAGCTTTACGTATCATGCTTTCATAGGGCATTGGGAAGCGTAGACCAACTTCGTTCCACGCTTTAGCACGTGATAACGTCAAAATCGCAGTGAAATGATGACCTCTATCTTGAGCAAGTTTAGCCGCTGCCATAAGCTGAGTTGGATTACGGTCTTTCAATGCGAAGAACCACTCTGCGCGGGCTTCTTTTTTCATATCTAACGCTAACAACTCAAATGCTCGTTGTATTCCAGGTTGTTTAAGTAACGCTGGAATATAATTTTCAATCTGTGGCGTTGGCTTTGCCAACATACGATAAGGTTGGCCAAGCTTATCGGCGGCTAAAAAGCCATAAAACGATGCATTTTCTGTTAGTGACTGATAAAGCGGACGTGCTTCAGCTTGGCGATTAGTTGCTTCTAGCGCTCTAGCCTTCCAGTATTTCCAACTACTATCGTCTTGCTCTTCAGTAGACATAGCGTTGACGGCATCCAATAATGTTGTCCAGCTGCCTTGGCGTAGCGCGATTCTAGCCAGCCATTCATTAGCGTCTTGGTCGCGGAACTGTGCGGGAACAGAAGCAAGCGTCGTTAGCGCGTGTGGTTTGTGATCCTTAGCATCACTCACGCCAATGTAACGGTTTATTTCTGCCTGCTGTGCACTGTCAAAGTTGTATTTTCGAAGTGCTGCTTGTAAGTAAACTCTAGCCTCATCAGTATCTTTTCTAGCGATACGTTTAATCGCATATTCAACAATATCACGAGTGTGAGCGCTGTCACGCTTCATCGCTGATTTTTTGAGAGAGTCACGAGGGTTGCTTCTAGCACCAATCCAAATGTTAGCTAATGCTCTGTCACTAGCATTTAACTTTTTAGACAGGCTTTTAGCTAGGCTTGTAGCGCCACGATTCATTGCAAGCTTAATGCGTTGCCAATAATCTTCGTAGCTAATTTGTTTGTTATCGACTAAGTGCTTAAATAAAGGGTCACATTGCTTAGGACGATCGCGGCCGGACATCCACACTTTTTTTCCATCAGCCAGCGCGTTTTTCTTATCACCAAGCTCAATACGAGCGCGTAGTTGTAAACACTCTGCTTTTAGAGAGTCACCATCCTGATAAAGGGTAAATGTTTGCCCCCATTGCTGCTCTTCATTATATCGAGACATCAACGTCTCACTCATTTGCTTACTCAATGGTGAGTCTGAGTTTTCACGCACAAACTGCTCTAACGTTTGAGTAGAGTACAGCGATGGGCGTTTACTAATGAGTTGATACTCAAGATACGGAAAAAGTTTGTACTCTCGTAGAGTACTGATTTCAGCTGACTTTCCGGCTTTAATTTTGGCGGAAAGTGTTTTGAATGTTGCTCTATCGCTTTGCTCCCCAGCAAAAACAGATGAGCTAGCGGCAAAGAAAACGCCTAGCAAAGCAAGTCTAGAAACAAGCATTTAGCACCCTATTATTATAATAACTATAGGGCTATCATCGCATTAGTGCTAAAACTAGGCAACCTACGAACGATTACAAATTATTCAGAGCATCTAAGTAACGTTGGTATCGGTTTGGCGATATTTCTTTGTCTTCAACCGCTTGTCTGATTGAGCACTGTGGTTCATGGTTATGAGTACAGTTACTAAAGCGACAGCTGTTTAAGTAAGGAATAAATTCACGGTAACCGTTAGCCAATTGAATAGCATCAAGATTATCAGGGACATAGTCTCGCACCCCTGGAGAATCCATTAAATAGGCTTCGTCAGCAAGCTCATATAGGTTTGCAGTCGTGGTGGTGTGACGGCCTTCACCAGACGTTGAAATATTGGCAGTCACAATCTCTGCATCTGGCATTATTTGATTGGCGATAGATGACTTACCAACACCCGAGCGCCCCAATAAAATATTGGTTTTGCCACTCATGGTCTTGTGAAGTTCATCAATACCTTCGCCGCTCATACCACTGACGTGTAATACTCGGTAGCCGATGTGCTCGTATTCTTTGAGCGCTTCCCAATCTTCTGGAGTGGCGTACTCTTCTGCTAAGTCAGTCTTATTGATCACAATAAGTGCTTCGGCATTTAGTCGTTCTGCGGCAATGATGTAGCGATCAACCAAGCTCCAGATAGGTTCTGGTAGCCATGAGCTAACGATGATCAACTGATCAACATTGGCTGCGATGGTTTTAGGTCTGCCTCGATAGGTAAGACGGGTGATGTCATTTTTGCGCTTGTGGATTTTGTCGATACGAGCGGTGCCCGTTTCGTTACGTTGCCAGTCGACCCAGTCACCGCAAGCCGCGTTATCAAGCTTGCGCTTGGTTGTGCATCTCAGTGTGGTCTTGTCTGCACACTGTACTAATAATTCGGCACCAAACCGAGTGATAACTCGGCCGGTGCCTTTTGTTGCTACATGAGTCTCATTGCTCATGTGTTTATATTTTTATGCATGGCGTTTTAAGCACATTATTGGGTAGCCTCAAGGCGTAGGGAACTTGTAGTACTGCTCATTTAAATAAGCCACTACATCGTGAATGTCTGTATCAAACCAGTTTGTAGGCAAGTTTGTGTCGTCTAGTCTAACCTGTGCTTCTAGCGCTTTCAAATCCTTAACTTTTTTATCTGGTGCTGTGTATTTCTCAACACCATGGCAAGCGGTGCCGCACATAGAGTCGTTGTATAGCTTCTCGCCATTTCTAGCATCGCCTGCGGCGATTACCGTTGAGCTTGCTAATACAAGAACGGTTGCTGCAATAATATTTTTGTACATGTATATCTCCCAATAATGCTGACCACATGCCGATCAACACTATTGGTTGAATTCAACGCTACTGCTTTCTTAAATGAGCAATTCGAATTGAGGCAGGTGGATGTGAATCGTAAAACGCTGAATACAGTGGATCAGGTGTCAATGTACCCGCGTTCTTTTTATATAGACCGACTAGGGCGTTAATGAGTTCCTCAGAACTTGATTCTTTTGCTGCAAAGGCGTCTGCTTCGAACTCATGTTTACGCGACCACCATGCCATGCAAGGCCCAATAAAAAAAGTAAATACAGGACTAACGAGGATAAATAGCAGCAGAGCCATGTGTGTCGATTGAGATTCGACGCCAAGTGAGTGAAAAAACCACGGTTGTTTAATAAGGAAGGCTAACACTGCGAATCCGATAAGGGTCGTTAGCATAGAAACAATCATGCCTTTGAAAACATGCTTATGCTTGAAGTGGCCTAGCTCGTGAGCCAAAACAGCTTCTATTTGAGTAGGTGTTAATTGTTTTAACAAAGTGTCAAAAAACACGATACGTTTTGTCTTACCGAAACCAGTAAAATAGGCGTTACCGTGACTAGAACGGCGTGAGCCATCCATCATAAATACACCGTCAGCATTGAATCCGCTGCGTTCTAATAGTGTGGTGATGCGATCTAGTACTTCACCTTCTTCTAGCGCTGTAAATTTATTGAATAGAGGTGAAATAAACTTCGGATAAGCCCACATCATTAGTATGGAAAAGGCAGTAATAGCTACCCATGCGTAAATCCACCACAGGTCGCCAGCAGTATTCATTAACCATAAAATCAACATGATTAACGGTACGCCAATCACGAGTGATAACGCAGAGCCTTTAATCATGTCGATAAAGAAGATTTTAAGCGTCGACTTATTGAAGCCAAACTTCTCTTCAAGCACAAAGGTGCTGTAAAGCGAGGTTGGAATGTCGATGATGCTAGATAGCAGCATAAAACTTAAAATAACCGCAGTACCCGTGATTAGCTCGCCATAACCTGAGTCAGCCCACAAGCTATCGACCCATTGTAAACCACCGCCTAGTGTCCATATGAATAACAAGACTGTGCTGACGATTAACTGCTTACGACCAAAACTGCCTTTGGCTGCTGTGTAGTCAGCGGCTTTTTGGTGTTCTTCAAGCGTGATTGAGTCTGCAAACTCAGCGGGTACAGCAGGGCGGTTTTCCATGACATGTTTTTTCTGGCGAAGAGATAACCAGAGTTGAGTGCCGATGGTAACAATTGCTGCTAAGATAAATATCAACGTAAAGGTGGGCATTTGTTAAGATAAGTCCTGAATTCAAATTTAGAAGAAAAGTATAAACCATGAATGTAGACAACAATAATTTAATCTGGATTGATCTTGAAATGACGGGCTTAGATACCGTTAACGATCAAATTATCGAAATTGCGACGGTCGTGACAGATAAAGACCTTAATATTTTGGCGAAAGGACCAGTGATGGCCATTCATCAGCCAGATGAGATTATGGCAGGCATGGATAACTGGAACACCAAGCAGCATGGCAAGTCTGGTTTGACTGAGCGTGTCCGCGTGAGTGAATTCAGTGAGCGAGATGCAGAGATTGCAACCATCGAGTTTTTAAGTCAGTGGGTTGATAAGAGCAAGTCACCTATGTGCGGTAACAGTATTTGCCAAGATCGTCGTTTCATGGCGCGTTGCATGCCAGAGTTGGAAGGCTACTTTCATTACCGCAACTTAGATGTCAGTTCACTTAAAGAGCTAGCCGTTCGTTGGAAGCCAGAAGTGACTAAAGGCTTTAAAAAGCAAGGCTCACATCTTGCGATGGATGATGTTATTGACTCTATTAATGAGTTGATTTATTACCGCAAAGAGATCATGTCTATCTAATGCTAGTTTTTTCGGATATTTCCCTTCGCCGCGGCGGACGGGAGCTGATTGGCGACAGTAGTTTTAGTATTCATCCTGGCCAAAAAGTGGGTTTGACGGGTGCTAATGGTACCGGTAAGTCATCGTTATTTGCGCTGATTCGTGGTGAATTGGGTTTAGATGGCGGGCAGTTTAATATGCCGCCAAACTGGGTCATGGCGCACGTTGCTCAGCATACGCCTGATAGCGATCAGTCTGCTTTGAGCTACGCTTTAGAAGGCGATAGCGAGTTTACGTCTTTGCAAGAACAGATGAAAACGGCAGAAGGGGAACATTTAGCGACATTGATCGGTCAGTTAGACGCGATTGATGGATACACCACTGAGAGTCGTGCAGCCTCGTTACTTCAAGGTTTAGGGTTCAAAAACGAACAAATTCATAACCCCGTCAGTAGTTTCTCGGGTGGTTGGCGAATGCGTTTGAACTTGGTTCAGGCGCTTATGTGTCGCTCAGACCTTCTGTTGCTGGATGAGCCAACCAATCATTTGGACTTGGATGCAGTGATTTGGCTGCAGCAATGGCTGATTCAATATCAGGGAACATTAATACTGATCTCGCATGACCGTGAGTTTTTGGATGCTGTGACGACCCATGTCTGTCACCTTGAACACCACAAGCTGACTCTATATACGGGTAACTACTCGGCGTTTGAAAAAGTACGTGCAGAGCGTTTAGCGCAGCAGCAAAGTACCTTTGAACGTCAGCAGCGTGAAGTGGCTCATATACGTAAGTATGTAGACCGTTTCCGCGCACAAGCAACTAAAGCACGTCAGGCTCAAAGTCGTTTAAAAGCACTTGATCGAATGGAGTTGGTTGCTCAGGCGCACATTGACTCACCGTTTAAGTTTGGTTTTTTTGAGCCTCGTAAACTGCCCGACCGCTTATTGAATATTACTGAAGCATCGATTGGTTACGGCGACACGCCTATCGTGACTAAGGTTGATTTTGAGTTAATGCCGGGACAACGCATTGGTTTAATTGGCCCAAATGGTGCGGGTAAATCAACACTGATTAAGTGTCTAGCAGGTGAGTTACCTGTTCAGGCGGGTGAGTTATGGTGTGCGCAAGATTTGCATATTGGTTACTTTGCTCAGCATCAGGTTGAGCAGTTACACCTTGACCAAACACCGCTGGAGCATATGCGGATATTGGATAAAGAAGCGCGTGAGCAGGATTTGCGTAACTATTTAGGTGGCTTTGGTTTCCAAGGTGAGCGTGTCGATGAGGCTGTTGCACCATTCTCTGGTGGAGAAAAAGCCCGACTGGTTCTGGCATTATTAGTCTATCAACGTCCAAATCTGTTACTTTTAGATGAGCCGACCAATCATCTTGATTTAGATATGCGCCATGCTTTAAGTATGGCATTACAGGTATTTGAAGGTGCTATGGTCATCGTGTCGCATGACAGACATTTGCTAAAGTCAGTGACTGATGAGTATGTGATTGTCGAAGGTGGTTTTGCGAAAGAGTTTGACGGTGACTTGGATGATTATTCTAAGTGGTTGAGCAATCGTGAGAAGGAACTAGCGGCAGTAGATAAGGTCGAAGATAAAACAGTTAGTCGTAAAGATCAGCGTAAACACGAAGCGGATATGCGTAAGCAGCTACAACCGTTGAAGCGAATCGTTGATAAGCATGAGAAAGAGTTAGATAAGTTAATTGAGCAAAGCGCGGCGCTTGAAAAGCAACTTGCTGACCCCGATATATACTTAGATGAAAATAAAGAAGCACTTAAGTCACTCTTGTTGAAAAAACGAGATGTCGACGCCGGTGTAGAAAAAACGGAAGCAGCGTGGTTAGATGCTTCTGAAGAATACGAACAAGCAATGTGTTAAAGTATGTTCATCGAGAAATGTAAATTGCTTGTTATAATAAAGATACTTACATCACAAATTTTAAGTTTAATTTTAGGAGAAAGACTATGAGTTTTATGGATGCTGGCACAGGGCAAATTGTTGCCAACGCTGCTGAAAGCGAACGCGCCGCGTTTATCAAACGCACGTATGTTCACCTTGCGGGTGCTATTGCGGCTTACGCAATTGTTGTTAGCTTTTTTATCTCAACTGGTATTGCTAATGCCTTCATGGGTGTTTTAGCAGGTAGTTCATGGATGTGGCTGCTAGTTATGGGCGCTTACATGGGTATCTCAGTACTTGCTGATAACTGGGCTCGTTCTGGTGTATCACGTGAACGTCAATACATGGGCCTAGGTCTATACATTGTTGCTTTTGGTTTTATTTCTACAATCCCAATCGCTCGTGCTGTAATGATGGACGGTAACATCGTACTTCACGCTGCAGGTATCACAGCGGCATTAGTAGCGGGTTTAACATTCACTGCATTTTCAACAAACATTAACTTCTCATTCATGGGTCGTTTCCTAATGATTGGTGGTTTTGTTGCAATGGGTATCATTGTTGCAGGTATCATCTTTGGATTCTCACTAGGCCTTTGGTTCATGGGCGCGATGATTATCTTTGCTGCTGCTTCTGTACTTTACAGTACTTCAAACATCATTCATGAGTACCACACTGATCAGCACGTTGCTGCTTCTTTGTCTTTATTCTCAAGTGTTGGTTTGTTGTTCTGGTATGTGATTCAGTTCTTGATGGCTTTCACTAGCGGTGACTAGTCTGTTGCTTAGATGTTTTAAGTAAAAGAACAGTAGTAAAAAAAGCCCCGCATTGCGGGGCTTTTTCTTGTCTGACATATCTAAAGTTACTCAGCGCTAACTGCCTGAGCTTAAGATAGTTAACACTTAAAGATCGTAACCACGCTCTTCGTGATCAACGATATCAAGACCTTGCGACTCTTCATCTTCCGTTACACGTACGCCGTTAGTCATCATGCCAACGAGTTTAAACAAGATGTAAGTAACGATAGCCGTATAAACGAAAGTAGCAACGATACCAATGACTTGAACACCTAGCTGCTGACTGATGCTTTCAATGCCATCAGCAAAGCCGTGTCCGCTGAATAAACCTAGCTCAGTTGAAGCGAAGATACCTGCTAGGAACGTTCCTAAGATACCGCCAACACCATGTACTGGGAATACATCCAGAGAGTCATCAATTTTGAACTTCTGTTTGATCAACAGTGTTGCGTTGAAGCAAACAATACCCGCTAACAGACCGATAACAAGTGCACCTGCAGGGCCTACGAAGCCAGATGCTGGAGTGATAGTACCTAGACCTGCAACCATACCGGTTACTGTTCCTAGTGCTGTTGGCTTGCCATATTTGACCCACTCATAACACATCCATGTCAATGCGCCTGTTGCCGCAGAGATATGTGTCACAAGCATTGCCATTGCAGCATCGCCGTTTGCAGCCAGTGCAGAGCCACCGTTAAAGCCGAACCAACCCACCCATAACATACCTGCGCCAGTGATGGTCATCGTCATGTTGTGAGGTGCTGTGTTACCACGAATGAAGCTCTTACGAGGGCCAATCATGATCGCTGTTACAAGTGCCGCAACACCCGCGGTGATGTGTACAACTGTTCCACCTGCATAGTCAAGAAGACCCATGTCTTGCAGCCAACCGCCGCCCCATACCCAATGAGTAATAGGTGCATAAACGAAGAATAACCAAAGTATGCTGAAGATCAGTACGCTTGAAAATTTGATGCGCTCAGCAAATGCACCAATGATCAAAGCGGGTGTAATCACTGCGAATGTCATTTGAAATAGTGCGAATAGTGGCTCAGGAATATCGCCTGATACAGAGCCTTTCGTGACACCGCTAAAGAATGCTTTAGATAGGTCGCCGATGAATGCGCCATCGCCACTGAAAGCCAGGCTGTAACCAGCAACCAGCCAAAAAATAGACGCGATTCCGGTAATTGCAAAACATTGCATCAGTATCGATAGAATATTTCGGCTCTTGACTAGTCCACCATAAAACAAGGCTAGACCGGGTAGCGTCATAAACAGAACAAGTGCTGTGGATGTTAAGATCCAAGCAGTATTTGCACCATTAATGAGTGGCTCAGCGTCAGTTGCGGACGCAGTTAATGGTAGCAGCGCTATTGATAGCGCCGCTAATGTGGCTTTTTTCATTACAATATTCCCCCTACAGAATAATGTTAAGTTTTAAAGTGCGTCTGGCCCTGTTTCTCCAGTACGAATACGCACAGTTTGTTCTACGTTTGTCACAAAAATCTTACCGTCACCAATTTTGCTAGTGTTAGCAGCTTTGATAATTGATTCGATAACAGCATCAACACGATCATCAGCGACTGCTGTTTCGATTTTTACCTTAGGTAGAAAATCAACCACATACTCAGAGCCGCGATAAAGTTCAGTGTGGCCTTTTTGACGACCAAATCCTTTGACTTCGGTAACTGTTAAGCCGTAGATACCTAGTTCAGATAGTGATTCTCGAACATCATCAAGTTTGAATGGCTTAATGATAGCTGTGATTAGCTTCATTGATACTTCCTCTTTTGTTGCAGTTGAAAAGCGCCCAAAGTGATAGTTTTGAGCGGATAAGACATTTTAGCAGATTTTGATGGGCTATTGAGCCGATGCTTTTGTATTTAGGTATGTGACGGGCGCGCGTCGGTCTGTCGACAACGTTGGGGTAATGAGGCCGTCAATCTGCCATTCCTCAGGAATCTCTGAGGCAGTGATGAGAAGATAGAGATGTTCTGACGCTCGAGTCATTGCCATGTGGAGTAGGTGAGTGTGCTCTACTTTTAGACTGCGACGGTCGTGTGCGTTTGCATTTGGGCTGTTTTCTAAGTCCATCAACTCTTCTATGCCGGTGATGAAAACCACTCGGCTTTCTAGGCCAGTAGCGCTTTCCATGTCGCAGAGTTTGATGCTCTCGTTATTTACGATCATGCTTCCAGTAAGAGCAGTTGCAGGAATGTTTATTTCCTGTTTTATCTCTTGTGCAAGTAAGCGAGAGACTTGTTTACTCGCGCATAAAACCAAAATCTCTTGTGGTGGTATGCCTTTGTTGACGAGTTGATGGATCTCACTGAATAGGCGACGTTTTTGGTCTTTAATACTAGGGAACTGCAGTAACTTAGGCTGCGTTTCAGTGTCTAATAATTCGAGTCTATTGGTTAAACAAAGCGGGTTGTTCAGCGTTTGCAGGCTGCGGTTAACACGAAAACCATCGGCGACTTTGCATATTGCTTTATTGCAGCGGTAGGTTTTGTTGAGGTTAATTGTATTTCCTCTAAGCTCAATGCCTGTCTCGTGCCAGCTAAGTACGCGGCCAGAGAAGTTATAAGCTGAGTCTGCGGCTAAAAAGAGTTGACTGTTGTTTGCCATGACTCGCTGTACTAGTTTGATCCACACCTGTGCAAAGTAGTGGGTTTCATCAATAAGTACATGTGTATAAGGCTCAAAAATTTTGCCATCATCCAACTCATTGATTAGCATGCCTGGCGCGTTAGACCATAAGTACCGTTTGCGATCTTTCAGGTGAGTATCTATGTCTATGCAAGTTTGCCAAATACGTTTACGTATCGGGTTAGCGAGCGCGTAACTACTATTCGATGATAGTGAGTCAATGTACTCAGACTCACTGGCTATAGCGTGGTTTTTGATGAAGTTAACTTCTCTTACTAAGCTATGACGATTTACTTCACCTCTAGGGAAATGTCGTTTGACCATTAAATCAAATAATTCAGTTTCTTGGTCATCATAAACAAACTGCCACGTTCCACCGAGGAGCTTTCGGCACCACTCCATAAAAGGGTGGCATTGGATGTTGTTATTTTTCCCTGTCAGGGCAGTAATATTTTCTTTTAAAACATTACTCATGGCTTTGTTATGACTTAATATCAAGATGCGAGCATTTGGATTGAGTGAATGCAACAGGGCGGCACGTTTAACGAGTACGGTACTTTTGCCGCTACCAGCCACACCGAGTAATAGTTTAGTACTGTGGGTCGTCTCACTTTGAGCGCTATTATTAATTAAGCCTGCTTTTAGGCTTTTTTCTTGTTCAGGGTTGAGCGTTATCTGCTGACCATTTTGTGTGTTAAGGATGATTTCAGAGCAAAAGTGAGTATGGATAAAGTCTCGAACCTTGTCGGAACTGGCAATACCTAAGTAGCGATCAAGTACTTTCCCCAACGCATCAGTCAGTAGTACGTCACCTATCGCGAGTAGTCCTTGATCTTTTAAATGGATCGTTTGTTTAGACTCAAGTGTTTCAGGTAACAGTAAAATGATGGGTAGTAGGTGTTGCGCGTGATCTTGCATTAATGAGGGTAGCAAGGCGTTGCGTTCTTGAGTTAACTCAAAGATGGCGGGTAAGTGGCGCAGGGTATGCTCTGTTATGTCAGCTTTGGCACTAATGCTATTATCAGCTAGCGTCGCAATCAGTACTGACTGCTTGCCTTGGATCACCCAATACTTGAGCCCAGAGTCATCTGTATTAGCGTTGAGTTGTTGGTAAACTGTGACCGAATTAGGAAGTTGTGCAAGGCGGGTATGCAATTGAGGGCTAGGGTAGATGGCAGTTAGCGAACCTTCTGGTATGATCTGTGCCATAAAATAGTATGCTCCTCAATGCTACAGTTTTAATATTTATGCTGACTCGGTCTAAAGTGACACGAGATTAAAATTTTACCATAAAGACTGCATTGGTATAATACCGTTGATTTATTTTTACGAATGCGTCGTTTCTCTTATTTAAGGACATCATAATCTTATGGCCGTGTATGCAATTGGTGATTTGCAAGGGTGCCATAAGGCGCTTCAGCGTTTATTACAAAAGGTAAACTTTTCTGCTGATAATGATCGTGTCTGGCTGGCGGGAGACTTGGTGAGTCGTGGACCCAAGTCGCTTGAAGTGCTGAGGTTTGTGAAGAGCCTAGGTGACTCTGCTGTGTGCGTCTTGGGTAATCATGATATTAGCTTGATTGCCGCGCATTATGGGGTAGCTAAACCACACTCGACATTAAAGCCTATAATGAAAGCGCCTGATCGTGAAGAGTTGGTTGATTGGTTACGCAAAAAGCCGCTGCTTCATGTGGATGATGAGCTTGGCTTTTGTATGGCTCATGCGGGTGTTTTCCCTCATTGGAATTTAAATCAAGCTCAGCAGTTTGCTAGCGAGGTTGAAATACCATTACGTGGCGCGACGACTCAGCGTTGGTTGGAAAATGTTTATGGGGATGAGCCTTCTCAATGGAGTGACTCTTTGCAGTCTTATGACAGGCATCGTTTTATTTTAAATACCTTTACGCGGATGCGAGGTTGTAACCCGGACGGTTCGCTAAACCATTTGGTAAAAGGAACAGCTAATGACCTTCAAGCTAAGGGTTTGTATCCTTGGTTTCAACTGCCGACCAGAGTATTGTTGTCTCAGCGTATAATTTTTGGACATTGGTCAGCATTGGGTTATCACAAGGATAGCCAGGTGGTTTCTTTGGATACGGGCTGTGTGTGGGGGCGAAAACTCACTGCGGTTAGACTTGATGGTGATACAATTGAGCCTATTCAGGTTGCCTGTTAAGCAGGCTTGGATGTGAAGTAAACAGGAGTATTTGGTGTATTGACATGGTTGCACAAAGGAAAGCCTTCAGAAGGGGTAGAAATGGAGACCTTTAGCGAGTCAGAAGAGTCTGCTATGAATGAGCAAGAAACAGCAGGGAAAGCCGTTTTGGAAAGAAAAACAAATATAACAGTGATGCAATCAAACGGTACGCTTAAAGCCTATGTTCGCGGAACTGAGTATAATTTGCGCGTTATGAAGCCTTCACATGGCGTTGGGGTGATTGAGCTCAAGCGTTCACTTGATCGCAACCGTGAGATGATCGAGCAAAGCCTTGCGAAGATGATTGAGATTTATCGTGAGTTTAGGTTGAGTGAAGATCCATTAAAGTTTGAATCTGATGATGACTATCGTACTGCTACTAAAAATGCTTTGGTTGCCCGTGCAAATATAGATGTGTTAATACCGTTGATTAATATGCGTGGTGGTGATGCGGAGTATGAAGGTAGTGGGGAAGGGTTACCGATAGAAGAGCATGTTGAAAAATTACGAAATATTGCTGAGGAGGTTATAGATGCGGAGCTGTATGTGTATGTGCCGCCAGAGCCTGTTGTTGAGGTAAATGATGGGATTTCTTGGCCGTCGTTTTTTGTGGTTGGATTGATTGTGCTGTTGGTGGTTTTGTTTTTGAAGGTGTTTTTGTAAGTGCTTAATAAAAAAATTGTTTTAGCAATATTTACGCTACAAGGCAGCGGAGCTGAACGGTTTGTTCTTACGCTAGCGAAAGCCTTCCTTGATCTTGGTTATGAGCCTCACATCATTATTTTTAAAAATGTGATTGAGCTCCCTGTCCCTGCAGGGGTCAAACTACACGTATTCCCATATCAAGCATTGCGAATATTGCCTAAAAAAATACGAAGACGGGTCGCATCGAAATTATTTGATCAGTTTGTTTTGAGGTTTATAGGGCAGCCGAGTTTAATCCTTTCGAACTTATACCCAGTTGACTTTATTCTGAGTCAGAGTGCATTAGAAAACATACATTTTGTTATTCATAATACAACTTCAAAAGAGTTGGGGTGTAATGACTCTGACACGAGTAGTATCGATAATACGTTGGCGATTTATGATAACAAGTCATGCGTCAGTGTTAGTGATGGCGTTGAGCAAGACTTACTGACAATAATGAAGGGTGATATCGAGTCTAGAGTCATTCATAACCCTGTTGATATTGATTTAGTTCGTGATACGGCCCTGGAATTTACCCCTGAACAAGTCCCTTATATTCTCCATATTGGTAAATTCAAAGAAGCCAAACGGCATGATATTTTATTGCGTGCTTACGCGCATAGTCAGGTGGAATATCCTTTAGTTTTGATCGGTAAAGGACCGCTTGAAGAAGAAATAAGAGCGCTTTCTACTGAGCTTGGGATAGCGGAAAAAGTCTTGTTTCTAGGGTTTAAGAGTAACCCTTATCCATATATTAATAATGCAGAGTTAATGGTAGTTTCATCTGATTTTGAAGGCTTTAGTATCGCTATTTTGGAAGCGGTAGCACTCACTACACCTATCGTTAGCACGGATTGTCCTTCAGGTCCAAATGAGCTATTGGAACAACATCAGCTTGTTTCTGTGGGTGACTATAAGGCGCTAGGAGAAAAAATGGCTACTGCGATAGAGAATAAACAAGATTATATAATTGAACTAGACCAAGCGTATCTTCCTGTGGAAGTTGCGAAAAAATACTTGGCACTTATCTAAAAAAATAAATGGGGGAATAAATTGATTACTTTATACGACACCGCTTGTGGGTCAAAAAACCTTGGTGATGAAATCATCATGGATGCGGTTAGCCTAGAGCTGGGGGAGATGTTTACTAATAAGCTGAAAATTCGTTTTCCAACTCATCACTCAATGAGTGGGTCAGCTAAGAAAGTCGCATGGAATAATGAATTAGGTTTTGTCGGGGGAACGAACCTACTTCGTAATTATTGGCGGAATCGTGCGAGAAAAAACCAATGGTCTCTTTCGTTACTAGACTCTTGGAGAATGACTCCTGCAATACTGATGGGGGTAGGTTGGAATGTCTATGCTGATGAGCCTGAATTCAAGGCTAAGTTATTTTATAGAAAAGCCCTCAGTAAGCATTGGTTACATTCTGTTAGAGACGCTTACACGTTAGAAAAGTTAAAACAGTGTGGTATCACTAATGTAATCAATACTGGCTGTCCTACTTTATGGAGACTATCGCCTGACGTCTTATCAAAGATTCCTAAGACTCGAAGTACTGATGTTGTTTTTACATTGACAGATTATAGGCAAGATTCGTCGCTAGACTCAGTGATGATTGCTCAATTGCTTAGTGGCTATGAAAAAGTTTATTTCTGGCCTCAAGGCTCAGGAGATTTGGAATACTTTTCTGCTTTATGTAAAAGTAATCCTTCATTTGAAGCTGGGGTTACCTGTCTCGGTATGAATTTGCACTCCTTTGATACATTTATAAAGAACAATGCTACCGATTATATTGGCACTAGGCTTCATGCTGGGGTTAGGGCGCTACAACATAGTCGACGTTCGGTTATTATCAGTGTGGACAATCGCGCAGAGGAGATGGGTAGAGACTTTAATTTGCCAGTATTGAAGAGAGAAGAGGTTAATAGTTTGTTAGAGCATGCCGACAACGTTAACTGTAGTGCTGTTTCTCTACCTCATGAGGAAATTAGACGATGGAAAGAGCAGTTTGTTAATGCTTAAGTTAAATCCATTGGTTCTTGCGAATAATTTTTTAGGAGTATTCGATGTCAGCTTATGAAGTGAGTATCCTCATGCTTACGCATGGTGCATTTAAATATACACATAAGACACTATCTACACTGCAAAAAACAAAAGATGTCAGCTATGAAACCGTTGTTGTTGATAACTTGTCGGGTAATATTTTAAAGCACTTTTTAATACGTTGGCAGGCGAAAGGTTGGCTTGATAAGTTATGCTTTCTTAACTATAACTCTCTTTTTGCCGAGGGGAATAACATTGCATCTAGGCTAGCAGATCAGAATTCAAAATATTATTTACTATTGAATAGTGATGTTGAAATTCATGATCCGCTTTGGTTACGAAAGCTGATTGATAAGCATGAGAAAGGAATGACATCTTATGGTTTGGTGAGAGATAACCCAATCACGCGAGTAGATGGCTATTGTTTGCTTATTGATAGTGATCTTTATAGAAAACATCAATTAAGTAGTGACTACCAGTGGTGGTGGTCAGTTACTAAGCTTCAGGCTGAAGTGCTAAATGATGGCCATACGGTTAAAGGTTTTGAAGAGCATGAGGACCAAGTGCATCATTTTGGTGGTAAAAGCGGCCAAGACTTCCGTAAAGCTAAGGGCCTTCAAACGGACCCTCAAGAGATTGTAGGCTGGTTTAATGGCAAGTCTGTTAAAGCACTCAATTCAATTGATGATGCCTAGTCTGTGTCCGAATAAAACTCGTTTGAATTAGGATAAATGTATTGCCTTGTACTTTTGGCTATCACCGATAATTGCCTAAATGCCATACGTAGTTGTGAGTATATTCGTCGTCCTTTAAAGCGAATATAACTTAGTTTACTTTTATAAATTGGCTGAGGTTTTACTTCTGATGATATTGTTGAGTCTGGCTTGAAGCTATTATTGGTGACTGAGTAGTTGTCACATTGGTCTAGCTGAATAATAGCCGCTGGTTCGATTTGGTAAGCGTTTAGGTTGTAGCTACTAGATATAAAAGCGTCTGCGAGTGCTGGGCTACGTTTTCTAGACTCCTCTATGAGCTTTTTAGCGCCTGATGGCCAGAGAACATAACCTGCTGCCCCTGTCCGATCTTGGTAAAGCTCTCTAAGATTGATACCCGAAATAACTTCGGTAAAAGCTTTGCTTACTATTTTTTTGCGACTGCGAGTTTCTAGAGTAACTAAATCTAACGGTTTCTTTTTAATGTTAAATAGCGACACTAAGATTGCAGCTGTTTTTACAGATAGAAGAGCGTCATCTTCTAATACAAGCATTGGCTTGTTTTTTTTGACCACTTCGTTCCAAGCCTTTAGGTGGCTTAAAAAACAAGCAACTTCAGCCTGTCTTAGAGGTCGCTCCCATCCTTGCGATTTTTTTTCATATTCGTCGTGACTTATATCGTTGGTGGATACGGCTTTTAGTACGTCGAATGGAATCCCTAGCTTTCCCAGTTGCTGAGTTTGGAATTGTAATCTATCTTTAGAGCTTTCTAGGTTTATAAGTAAGGCTTTCATTATTTTACCACCATGCTGTTTTTTGTCTAACATGTCGTGTTCTAAATCGCTTATAGACAGTCTCTTCACTTTGTAGACGTAGGAATATTTCTTGAAGTATAGCCCCTGATATTGTGTCATTTTCACAAATATCATCGAGTCGCCAGCGCATATTTCTTAAAGTGTCATCCGTGCCTACTGCTAATGCGGAAGTACCATCAAATAGTGCTATGCGCCCATTCTGGAGTGCTTCTTTACGCATTTCATCGTCAGTAAGAGATTCTGCATGTTGTAGATATCGCTCTGTTTCATTCAACTTTATAGTATTAACTAGTAAAGAGATCGAAAGTGATAAAGCACGCTCGTTTGCGTCACTTGAAAAGTCAGTAAACGTATCCGCTGCTGATACAAGCCATCGAGTATTTAAGTGTTTGATGAGAAAGTCTTTCTCTCTCTCCCAAAGTTCTTGGAAAGCTTTAAATTGAGAGGATGTTTTATATTCTCTTCGGATTAAAACTATGAGCTTGGCATGATAATAAAGAAGCTCTGATTGACCTGCGAACTCATTTAGTAAGTTAGCTAAATGTTCTTCTAAATTTTTTGATGAGCCATGGGTGTAGATGAGTTCATCCGCATTGACTATCTTCGACTTCAGTTCGTCATAATTTATAGTAGATGTATCCTGAGAAGCCTTTGATGCACCTTTTCTTTTTCTATATTGATTGAATGATAGTAAGCGTTCAATCTTAGATTTTTTACGGACAGGCATATGTTATTCGCACCAATAGTTTTCAATCCAACGAGTCGGTCTGACATGCCGATACCACTTATGCGTAACACCTTTAACCGCTTCATCAGGCTCCGGGTGACCATGAAAGATAATTATCTTTGCTCCCTTAGGGATAATCGCATCTTTAAAGTAATTCATCGGCCAAGGTTGCATGCAGTGATACTTGAAACTAGGGCACCATTTTTCAGGCCAAAACGTTAACAAGTCTTTTTTATTCACTTCAGCAGATAAGTAAGCCTGCTCATTACGGTGAGTTTTTTGCACAAGGTCAAAATCCTCCGTAAATTTATCCAAAATATCTTGGTGCGCGCCAACCCTAAATCGATAGACCGATGAGTTACCAATCATCTTACGTTTAAGTTTCACATCTTGAATAATCAAGAACTCAGCAGGGTGGTCAAATAACTCGTCTATAGTGTCAACTATCACCACATCAAGGTCTAAGAAAAGTACATCACCCTCAAAACCACCTAAGCCATCTTGTAAGGTACTTAGCTTGTTCCAGCCTCGTTCAGGGATGTTGTCTGGCAGACCTAGAAACGGTAATGGCTTAATATCAATAGAAGGTAAGATGCCCTTATCACTATCAGTGAAGCAGGTTAGCTTGAACGGCAAACTCAAATTTTTCGAAATCATGCCATGCAGCTTATTTACATATTCCGCACCGTATTTATCACCCCATTTCATACAAATAATATTAACGGGTTGATCTGCATTAGCAGTGGCAATTTTAATCATGAGTGAGTCATATCCATTGAAGGTCTAGCGAATTCTTTGAAGTGTAATGATACTTATGCCAAGGAATATCAGTGCAGGCGAAAAGGCACTTAGCAGTGGCGTAACACCATAAACAGACCCTAGCTGATTAAGTACTTTATTGATTAAGAAAAATGCTATCCCCGCAATAATTCCTATAAACACACGTTGACCAGCACCACCGCCACGCTGCGAGCCAAACAAAAACGGCATGGCCAAAAATAGCATAACTAATGCAGAAAAGGGTGCTGAAAACCGCTTCCAATAAGCAAGCTTAAGCTTATCAGTATTTAAGTTATTTGACTGCTGGTATTCAATCAATTCAGAAAGCTCCGAAATCGATAACTGTTCTGGCTGTACAGAAGCAATACTTATGAACTTTGGGTTTAGCAGATTCGCATCAACTTTTTTCTCAAGGAACTGAGTATCTACTCCAGCCTTAGAAAATGTTTGCTCAGTCGTTGCTGACATTTCCCAGCCTTGGTCACTACTAGTGATTGTCTCAACGTGTGTCTGTGACTCTAGCCCACTATAATCCGACTTAAGCGTGTAAATGGTGACGTCAGTTAATTTGTCTTCAGACCAGACTTGTCCAATATGAATAATGCGGTTTTGGTCCTTAATCCAAAGGCTTGCACCTTGGGTCATCACGATGTTTTTATTGCTAAGGGATGACTTAAAATTTCGACCTGCTAAGTCAGCTTTAGGAACAACATACTCACCCATTAAAAATACAAGACCCACAAGTATGACGCCCACTTTCAACACAGAAAAAATAATGTTGCCTACTGAAATCCCTGCCGCTCGCATGGCAATAAACTCGGAGTTTGCAGCCAGTGTACCAAGCCCAAGCAAAGTACCAATAAGCATAGATGTAGGAAATAACTCATAAAGACGGCTAGGTATAGAGTAGAGCAAGAAAATAAATGCTTGCAGGCTGTTATAGTTTTCGTTTAGGTCGCCAGACTCCCCAATAAAGTCAAAAAATACGACGAGTAATGTTAATGCAAACCAGGCCATTGCTAGGCCGACAAGGACTGACTTCCACAGGTAACGGTCAATAATATTCATCGAAGCCCTCCGTAGCGTCGCCAGACCATCCAGAGCGAGAGCAGTATGAAGGGAATATGTACCCACCATAGCCCTAGCAATGTTGGTATCTTTCCATCTTCCAGCATCGACTTACCCGTAATTAGCAGATTTGCATAAACGGCATATAACAAAATTCCAATCGCCAATTTACCAAAACGGCCTTGTCGAGGTGTTGTATAACTTAGTGGGAAGGCTAGTAAAGCCATTATAGGCGCGGATAAAACCACCGCAAAACGCCAATGTAGCTCGGCTTGTCGAGCAGGGTCACTACTACCTATTAAAGCAAGTGTCGGCTCCGCGCTGAGTTTTTCACTCATATTAGTCATCAATGATGGTACCCGAATACCATGCTCACTAAAGGTAAATAAGGTAAATGCACCAGTCGATTTTTCTTTATCATAACGACTGCCATTGTTGACTTGAAGGACACGTTCGCCGCTCTCTTGGTCGACAAAGAGTAGTGCGCTCTCTGCCATCATGACTTGGCTATTTTCTGGGTTTTCTGTTTGCATGAAGAAGTTCTGCATGACTACATTTTTCTCATCCAGTGTTTCTACAAATAGCGTAAATGTCTTATCACCCGAACGACTCTGCATGAACTCACCAACAGGAATACCGGATGATTCTGGCCGTTGTTTTATTTCAGTGGTGATTTCTTGTCTCGTTAACTCTAGCTGGGGAAGCGTGTACAAAACGAGTGCAGATAGAGCGATTGTTATGGGTAGGAGTAGCCAAAAAATGGCCTTAAAAAACAGTTCAGGACCTATGCCTGATGCGTGCATCGCTGAGATTTCATTGTCACGATACATGCCGCCAAATGCCAACATCATGCCAATAAGTAAGGCGATGGGAGCAAGTTGGATAGCGCCTTTCAATGAACCAATAAGTATTAGAGCGCCTAGCGCATCAAGAGGCAACTGTCCCGAGCTGACGCTACCAAGTAGTCGTGCAACCGTATTGCCGACAATAATGAGTAAGAGTACTAGCAATGTGGCGACAAAGGCCTGCAGCATCTCCTTAATGAGGTAGCGATTTAAGATCATTTAATTATTATTTGCTCAGGCGTTATAGATGTCGCGACCGTCTACCTGACAGCCTTTATAGCGCTTATGTGTCCAAAGGTATTGTTCAGGGTAAGCTCTAATCTGCTGCTCAATTACCTGATTAATACGGAGTGTATCATTATTGATATTATCACTTGGGAAATTATCAAGAGCATGCTGTATGTGTAATGTATAACCTTCGTGTTCGCCACTCTCACGCGTGCAGTAGATTGGTATCACGAGTGCATTTGAAAGTTTAGCGAGTCTAGAAGTAGCTGGGTTTGTTGGCGCATCAGTACCAAAGAATGGCACCATAATATGGCCTTTACCCCTGAAGTTTTGATCAGGTGCGTACCACACGGCTTTACCTTGTTTGAGCTGGCGTACCATGTCACGAATATGATCTTTAGCAATTGTTTTGCCAAAACGTGACTCACGTCGGTTGATACTGATGTGGTTTAGCAGTGGGTTTTGGTGTGGGCGAAACACGAAACAAGACTCTAAGCGATCAGCAATAATGCTACCGCTGACTTCGAGGCTCGTAAAGTGAGTACTTAAAAATATAATAGGGCGTTCTGACGCGATAGCTGCGTCGAGGTTTTCAACACCGATTATGCGTGAACGCTTTAATAGTGATTCAGATGAACCCCACCAGCTAAATGAAGCATCCATTAACCCTTTGCCGAGTGAGATAAAGTGCTCTTTGCAAAGCACTGCTCTCTCTTCTGGGCTTTTCTCTGGAAAAGCTATTTCCAGATTTCGAATACAGATGTCCCTACGTGATTTGACCAGTGAATGTAGCAACTTGCCGATGCTTTCACCAATCGCCATTTGCCAACGCCAAGGGAACTGACTAATGGCCCACATAAAGAAGATGCCAATCCAGCTTAACCAATACTTAGGGTGTAAAAATTGAGTCATATAGAGATACTAAAGTCAGTAATCTCAAGCATACACTGTGAGCATAATGAACTCTATATTAAACCGTACACTCGGTTATAGGCCGTTGTCCTTCATCAGGCTGTAGTCAGCCATTATTCGTTTGACGTAATTACGAGTCTCACGAAATGGCGGAATGCCTCCGTATTGATCAACCCTTCCAGGCCCAGCATTGTAAGCTGCTAACGCAAATTTCTTGTTGCCGTTAAAACGCTTAAGCATCCAAGATAAATACTTTACACCACCATGGATGTTTTGTTCAGGATTCCAAGGGTCTTTTACTTTCAAGTGTGCAGCGGTTCCTGGCATGAGTTGCATCAATCCCATCGCGCCAACACGAGACTTTGCTTTCTCGTTGAAGCATGACTCTTGTTTCACTACAGAATGAATCAACGCTTCTTCAACGCCATATTTGGCAGCATAAGTACGTATAATTTGCCGGTAATGACGCTGCTGCTTCTTTATGAATGCTTTGTTTCCACATTGGAAAACGTTTGCCGCAGAGCTAGCCGCTTTTGTTGCTTTTGCGGGTTTAGCTGTAGATTTTTTGAGTGAAACTGGCCTTACCTTTTTTGGTGTTTTGTAGGTTTTAACTAGGCGAAAGTTTTTATCATTAAGTCGCTTATCAGTAAGAATTCTCTCACCATTGGCGCCATGATAGGCGTATACGTCAGCCAGCGCAGTTTGTACGCTCGCAGCCGTAATGATCAGTCCCGTCAGGACGGATAATACAGGTAAATTAAACTTCATCAGTCAGTGACACGCTCGCTCAACCATGAAATAGAGTCAATCGGGGCCTATTTCGCGCTGAAAACGAACTTCCTTTATAAGTTTTTATTATTCATTGAACACGGGGGTTCATGACCGTTTATAGAAACAGCTTATGGACTTAGAGGGGGATTGACTAGTACCAATGGACGGGTGGTCTATCTTTGAAACAGTACCGTTACTCCTTGTGTCGGTGGAGTATTAACGTATGCAAACCTAGTATGGGGTCATTGCCATTGCAACCCAGTGGCTCGAAAGCTTGTGGTTACTCATAAGGATTTGATGACCACAACCCCCTAGGGCTATCTTTACGATAGCTCTTTTTTTAGTGCAATATACCAGGAATGGCGAGGGTAAATGGCGCGATAATAGCGTCAAATGTATACCCATCATCTGCAATCATCTGGTAACTTCCCTGCATCGACCCAACTTGCGTTTCTATCATTGTGCCGCTGGTGTAGCTAAATGACTCGCCTTCTTTAAGGTGAGGTTGTTCGCCAATTACGCCTTTCCCCTTCACTTCTTGAATGCGACTTTCAGCATCTGTGATGACCCAGTGGCGAGATAATAGCTTTGCCGCTTCGCTACCGTGATTTTCTACCGTTATTGTGTACGCAAAAACAAACCTATTATTGTCTTCATCAGACTCAGAGGGTAAATATTCAGTTTTTACGTGAACACGGATGTCGTATTGTTTTATTTCATTCATGGGAGTGAAGTATAATACGTTTCAATGAATAATTTTACTCTTTCAGCCATCGGCTATATATCTTCTTGTTTCAAGGAGAAATTCACCATTCCTCGACAACCTCGCTTGTTGCCATCTACGGTTGCAGAGTTGGTATTAGAAGAGCCTTACTCTGCGCCAGAAATTGTCCGAGGGCTGGAGGGTTTCTCTCATATATGGATTATATTTGCATTTCATGCCGTGCCTGTAGGGCAGTGGAAACCAACAGTTAGGCCACCTCGGCTGGGTGGCAACAAGCGAGTAGGAGTTTTTGCTACTCGCTCAACGCACCGTCCGAATCCTGTCGGTTTATCTGTTGTGGACCTGTTAGATATTCAAATTGATGGGGGTAAAGTTAAGTTGATCTTAGGTGGTTGTGACTTTTTAGACGGCACTCCTGTACTTGATATCAAACCTTACCTTCCCTATGTTGACTCCATTCCTGAGGCACAAGGCGGGTTTGCACCTGACTTGCCTGAGAAGTCATTGACAGTTACCTTTAGCGAATCTTCAGAAAAACAGTGTACATTGGCTTCCGAACGCTTTTCTAAAGACGTAAAAGTACTGATTTCAGAATTACTTGCACTTGATCCCCGTCCTGCTTACCGGGTAGGTGAATTTGGTGAGCGCATTTACGCGACTCATTTATATGATTTTAATTTGCGTTGGCGCTACCTTGAACAAGGTGTCGTTGAGGTTGTTGACTTAGATGTTAAGGAAGATTAAACCAGTGATTACTGTTGTCCGACCATTATTACTGCTGTCACTAGTGTTTCCCTCATTGGCGGTTAGTGACACTCTGCCGAAGAGTGAGCCTAGTCCTGCGCTCGTCCATCAAACTGTTCAAGAGCAAACAATTAGGCAACTACCAGCACCTGTACTGGATATCCTTAAAAAGAATAACGTTCCGGGCGAAAACCTCAGTGTTTATATTCGAGATCTAAACGCAGAAAAACCGATGTTGAGTCATAATATCGATGCTTCAAGAGCACCGGCCTCTACCATCAAGTTAGTCACAACTTATGCAGCGCTTAAGCAGTTAGGCCCTAATTATTCTTGGAAGACAGAGGCTTGGACTCGCGGCGAGATCAAAAACGGTGTTTTACAAGGTGACTTAATTCTTAAGGGGCATGGCGACCCATTTTTAGTTTATGAGCGCTTCTGGAAGTTTGCTCATGAGTTACGTGATCAAGGTTTGACAGCGATTACGGGTGATATCATTATTGACAGTAGTTATTACAACATACCTGCACACAAGCGAAGCGCGTTTGATGGTCAAGGGTTTAGAGTGTACAACGCTGGCGCTTCGCCACTGATGTTTAATTTTCAAGCGTCACGTATACGGCTCGCGGCCCCTGATAATGAGGAAGCAACCAAAGCTGATGTTGCTCACTTTCCCCCTTCTAAAGGTTTGAAAGTAGATAACCAAGTGCGGTTGGTCGCCGGTCGTTGTAAGCGACAACACAGTCGGCCAAAGTTAAGTTGGAAAACTGATGGCTCGTTGCTGGTTAAAGGTACATTTTCAAGAGATTGTCCTGCACGGTTCTTAATGCGTTTAGTCTCAGAGCCTGATCAGCATGTGTTTGATGCGTTTACACAGTTTTGGCAGGAGTTGGGTGGCGTGTTCAGCGGTCGATTAAAAGTTGGCAAGATAACCGATGGAGACGAACTTTTTTATAGTTATGCGTCACCAACTCTTGGAGACCAAATCCGTTTGATCAACAAGTGGAGTAATAATGTCATGACTCGCCAGTTGTTTTTAACAACCGGTGTGAATTATTTTGAGGCGCCTGCTACTGAGCAAAAGTCACGAGATGCTATAAAAGCCATTATTGAACAGCAGGGTGTCAATACTGACGGCATGATTGTTGACACGGGCTCCGGCCTGTCTAGAAAGACGAGAATTACTGCCCGACAAATGGCACAATTACTGGAACTGGCTTATCGTGATGCCTTCATGCCAGAGTTTTTATCATCTCTATCCGTGCCTGGTTTGGATGGAACGTTAGCGTCACGGTTTAAAAATGAAGATTTGAAAGGCAGAAGTCACTTAAAAACGGGTACGTTAAATAATGTGACTGCACTATCTGGTTATATGTTGAATCGGAAGGGACGACGGTTGGTCGTTGTTATTCAACATAATGGTAGAAAAGCATCCTCTTCAGCGGGCGCTAAAGTACAAGATGAAATACTTCGCTGGGCCTTTGAGCAGTAGTGAAAATGAATTTACGGGGAAACTGAATGATTGCGCTAAAACAGAGACGATTAATCTCATTGGTAGGAGCTGTGGCTCTGTGCTTATTTGGACCTGTACAGGCTGCTGAAGATGAGCCGTTAGCTAAGCTAGCGATTACTGGTTTATCCGCTGAGTTAAAGGCAGGGCTTGAAAAGCATCTGCCCGTAAATCAACCAGCCTGTAAAGCATCTAAAGCTGAGGTGAGTGATTACTTTCTGTCGCTAAAATCTGGCTTTCGTAAAGGTGCTCGTGCGCTAGGCTACTACGATGCTGAGTTTACGTCTGGCGGTAAAGAGGTCAATGGTTGCTGGGAAATCACATTAAGTGTTGTACCCGGTGAGCCTGTCAGAGTCATTAGTCAATTTATTGAAGTTAAAGGAGCGGGTCTTAATGAGCCACTCTTTAGAAAGGCGCTCGCAGAGCCGCCTTACAAGCAGAATGATATTCTTAATCATCAACTCTACGACGACTACAAAACACTACTCACGGAATCCGCTGAAACACTGGGTTACCTAGATGCCGTTTTTGAGCAAAAGGCAGTCACCGTAGATCCGCTTGCCTATCAAGCCAGTGTTAATTTAGTGCTAAACACTGGCCCTAGATACACCTTTGGTGAGGTTGTGATCGAGCAAAATATCTTAAATGATGATCTTATTACTCGATATATAAAAATAAAACCCGGTACCCCTTTCAGTACTGAAAGCGTCATAGACCAGCAGCAAATTTTCCAGCGTAGTGGTTACTATTCAAAAGTTAATGTTGATGTAAATGTTAAAAATGCTAAGAACCTGCAAATACCGGTCTATATCAAACTAACGCCGGCTAAGCGTAACAAGTATAAATACACCGCAGGTTATGGAAGCGATACGGGGGCTCGTGTTAAAGCTGAGCTTCTACGTCGTTGGACTGGGCCAAAAGGGCGACAAGTAGATGCCTCTGCTCAGGTAGCGGAAACGTTATCGTCCATTAACTTGGAGCTCACTGAGCCTAGAGAGAATCCAGACTATGATTCTTTAAAGTATCTAACGGGTTTAACGTATGATACGTCTAATGATGTAGAAAGTACTGCGTTTAATTTCGGTAGCACTTATAAACGAAAAGTGACTGACGACTGGGTACAAGAGTTGTATGTCAACGTACTGTTTGACCGTACGCAAGATGATGGTGATGAGCCTGATGATTCCATTTTAACCTTGGCTGGCGGACGCCTGTCTAAGACTAAAACGAATAATGAAAAATCAGCGACAACAGGTTGGAATGTAAACCTTCAGTTACAAGGTGCGCTAGATGGTGTGCTAAGTGATCAAAGTCTTGGGCAGTTTAAAGGCAGCGGTAAATATATATTCCCAGTCGGAAAGGGGCGTTTAGTTAACCGCATGGAAGTGGGTTATACGTCAGCTGGCGACTTGGAAGATCTACCGAAAAGTCTTCGTTTCTTTGCCGGTGGTGCGAACAGTGTACGTGGTTACGACTTTGAAGATATAGGTACAACCAATAGTTCAGGCTCTGTGATCGGTGGTAAGCACTTGCTCACGGCTTCTGTTGAGTATGAGTACCCTATCAAAGACGAGTGGAGTATCGCGGGTTTTGTCGATACGGGCGACGCATTTAACAACTGGGATGACCGAGACATGAAGTATGGTATCGGCTTTGGTGGACGTTATCGCTCGCCTATCGGACCTGTACGTTTAGACGTCGGCTTTCCTGAGGGCCACTCCGGTGATGCAACGTTTTACTTAAGTGTTGGGCCTGACTTGTGAGTGCTAAGCGATCTATTAGCGATTATATTTTTTCGCCATTAGTATGGATTCAAATCATCATACTTTTTGTGTTGATGACATTGCTGGCGTTGGTGTTGACGCCACTCGGTCCACTGATTGGTGCATGGGCAGGTAATACTTTTGTTAAAGAATTAAAAATTGAAGGAGTCAGCGGGAGCTTACTTACCGGTATTAATGTCGACAAGGTTAACTATGACGATGGTCAAGTACTGACTAGTCTTAAGGGGATCGACATTGATTTTGGCGGGCCTGACTTCTCCAATAGTTTGGTCAATGTCGATAGCTTGAATATCTCCAGCTTTGACATAGTGCTGTCAAAGTCAGAGACGTCTAGAGCGAGAGGAGAGCCAGTAAATATTGGTGACTTTGGTATAGCGCCTATTAATTTGAATGTTCTTAAAGGTAGTCTTGGTCAATTTAATGTCATTGAAGAAGGTCAGAACTTATTTGGTTTAACTGGCCTCAAGTTAGATAATACAAAGATCATTGATAATAAGATTTTGCTTGATGGTGTCACAGCTAACATGGCTATGCAGCCTACACCGATAAGTATCGCAATTAACTCGGCATCATTGGATATGCTTGAGCCTCATGCATTAGATTTAAAGGCTAATATGGCTTGGTTGCACCCTGATATAGGGGATGTGAAAGCGGATATTACCGGTACAGGGTTGTTGCAGGCGTATGAGTTAACGGTTGACGGAGATATCGATAACTCTGAGCTAGGTAAGCAGGTAATAAGCGCTGAAGCATCGGGTAACTTTGACTTTATTGACTTCAAAAAACTAAGCCTGACGGGTGACAGTGGCAATGTTCAAGCGATTGGTGAGTTAGCATGGGTGCCTGCCTTATCAACAGATTTGGCGATTAATGCGAAGAGCCTAAATGCCGCGCAATTTGTGCCTGAGTGGCCAACAGATATCACGAGTAAGCTGCAATTAAAGGTTGGTACTACTGAAGGAAAGACTCGCATAGGCTTAGATATTGAGGACTTGAACGGCACAGTAAGAGGGTATCCGTTGACGGCCACGGGCGAAGTCTCAATGCTCAATGAAGAGTTGTTATTTGACAAGCTAGAGATTAAGTCGGCAAAGAATATTATTAAGGTTAATGGTCGTGGTACCGAGCCGTTTGACTTAAGTTGGGATGTTTATGCACCTGACTTATCGAGTTTAGCCGCTGGCGTTAAAGGGCGTGTTTCAGCTAAGGGTACGTTAACTGGAAACATGAAGCAGCCTATTATAAACGGGACGCTTGATACGACGCGTCTATCGTTTCAAGGCAGTAGTTTAGATAGCGGAAAGCTAGACATTAAAACCAGTAATGGTGACTTACAAATAGATGGAAAGCTACAAGGCTTAACGGTCAATAATGAGCGTATTCGAAATGCGACATTATCGGGTCGCGGTAATATTGAATCACACAAAATTGATCTTTTAGCTAATCATAGCCAAGCAAAAGTAACGGCTTCACTTGATGGTGGTTGGGACGGAACGGCTTGGCAGGGTTTGCTCACTAAAGCAACGGTTGATAATAGTGCAGCAGGTAAGTGGGCACTGCAAAAACCAACTAACATTAAGCTATCCGCGGCAGGTATTGCTACTGATGAGTTATGTATGGCGTCGAGCAGTGGCTCCGCTTGTACAAACATAGATTACAACGATCAAGATGGCTTTAGTACATCTGGTAAGTTAGCAAACACACCATTGGATATTCTGAATCCTGTACTTCCACAAGGGCTAGCGCTAAAAGGGCTGGTTGGTGGTGAGTATAGCATCACTATAAACCCAGACTTGAAAGGACAGGCCAACCTTAACTTTTCAGCAGGTACGGTTAACCTCACTAAAGATGGAAAGCTCGAACGCTTTGCTTATCGCTCGGGCTCATTGGTTGCGGATATTAATGGTAATGATATCAAGGCGAGTACCTCACTCAAATTAGCGGATAAAGGTGCTATTGATGCAAGCGCAGATATTAAACTGTCACCGAGTGACGGGAAGCATGTAATAGATGCTAAAGGTGAGTTTACTGAGATTCCACTAGGATTAGCGCAGGCCTTTTTACCGGCTGAAATTAGCGCTACTGGTCAAGCAAGTGGTGCGTTCAACGTCAACCAAAATGGATCAGCTAGAACAGGAACGCTAGTATTATCAAGCCCTGATGTCCAACTTGTCTATAAGGATAGTACCGCCGGAAATCAGCGTTATAACTTTGATGAAGTAAAGCTCAATGCCAAATTAGACAATGACTTAATTAACGCTGATGCAGCGTTAAGTCTCAAAGGTGGCGGTAAGTTGAATGCGGTTGCTACTGTTGATCTTTCTCAGTCAGACATCATTAAAGGGATTACAGCACAAGGTAAGGTAGAGGCAATGCCGTTGGCGTTAGCACGCCCTTATTTACCCAAAGAGGTTGATGTTGACGGCCTTATAAGTGGTGATTACCGCCTAACACAAAGTGCTAATGGGCCAGTGGGTCAGGTAGACCTAAGCGCAACCGATGGCAGCTTCACTTACAAAGCGGAAGGTGTTGACGCTCAACGTTACCGTTACACCAAAGTCCAACTGAAAGCGTCTCTGCAAGATGAAAAGATATTGGCTGATGCGGGTATCGAGTTGCAAGGTGGTGCGGTGCTAACTAGCAAAGCTACTGTTGACCTTTCTCAGAAAGACATTCTGAAAAGTATTACGGCTGAGGGGCAAATCAAGTCGATGCCTTTAGCATTAGCTCGCCCGTATTTACCTAAAGATATCGATGTTGATGGTGTGATTAGTGGTGACTATCGACTGACGCAAAATGCTAATGGGCCAGTGGGTCAGGTAGACCTTGAGGCAAATGATGGGTCGTTTTCTTATAAAGCCGAAGGCGTAGAGCGCCAACGTTATCGCTATACCAAGGTACAACTCAAAGCCACAATGCAAGATGAAAAAATCTTGGCTAATGCAGGTCTCGAGTTACAAGGTGGTGCGGTTTTAACGAGCAATGCGAGTGTTGACCTTAAATCGTTAAGTGGCGGCGGTAAGCCAATATTTTCAGCAGAAGGTAAAGTAAACGCTATTCCATTGGATATGGCACAGGCCTTTTTACCAAAAGGACTGATTGTTAAAGGTAACGTCAACGGTACTTACCAACTGCAACAGCAGACACAGTTGCAAGGTAATGTGGCATTTGAATTTGACCAAGGTTCTGTCAGTTACGACGATGGTGTCACTGGTGCGCAGTTGTATCGCTTTAGTTCTGCCAAGGTTATTGCCGATATCCAAGGTGATAACGTGACTACCGACTTAAACTTAGCACTTCAAGACGGTGGAACATTTAGCACAAAGGGTCGTTTGAACCTTGCGAAACCAAATAACTTGTATGACTTCGAGGGTGATGGTCAGTTAAAAGCATTCCCACTGGCGCTAGTGCAACCTTACTTACCTTCTACGATAAAAGTAAAAGGCGTCGCTGAAGGTAGTTACCAACTGACACAAAGAGGCGGACAGCAAGGTAGAATCAACCTAAAACTTCCAACAGGTAGTGTGTCTATTCTTGATGAAAAGGGTGAAGCGCAGACTATTTCGTATGAGTTAGCTGAGCTGAATGCGACGGTCAATGGCAAAAATATTGTAGCGGATACACGTATTACCCTAGAGCAGGGTGGTGTGATTGACGGTAAAGGTACGGTAGTACTCGGCGCTAATGCCAATGCGCATCGTATTGATGTTGAAGGGCAACTGATCTCTGTTCCACTATCTATCGCTAAGCCTTATTTACCAGAGGACTTTGGCCTTCCTGGTAAAATAAATGGTACTTACCGTTTAAGTCAGCGTAATGGGCAGCAGTCGGGTAATGTGAAATTAAGTCTGCCTAATAGCTACTTTACCGTTGCCACAGCTTCTGGCGAGAAGCGTTCATTTCCTTACCAAGACGGCATATTAAATGTCACCTTAAACAACAAGCAGATTGATGTTGATAGCAGCTTAGACTTTCAAGGTAGAGGAACGCTGAAGTCACGTGCTCAAGTAGTATTACGCGATAATGGCTCGCCAACGATTAATGGTGTTTTTGAAGTCAACATTCCGAATATTTACTGGGCACAAAGTTATGTGCCGTACAGTCGTGGTTTACGTGGTCAGGTAGTCGGTAAGGTGAGTGTGAGTGGTGTCATTGATAAGCCAAGAGTGACCGGTCAGATTGCATTAACAGACGGATACTTACGACTACCACAGGTAGGTACTGAGTTAACGGATGTGAATGTCCGTATTCAGGCTGATCAGTCAAACCAAGCACGCATTGTCGGTACGATGAATTCGGGTGGTGGAATACTGACAGCGACGGGTAGTTTGTCGTTACAAGATATAAAAAGTTGGTCGGCACAAATGAGCTTGACAGGTAGTAACATTAAGTTTGTTGATACCAATGAAGCTGAAGCATTCATGACGCCTAACTTAGAAATTACTGCGAACGCTAGTGCGATTGTGATCAATGGAACGGTCGATATTCCTAAGGCGTCCATTAACTTAAAAAATGTGCCAGAGCTGAGTATCGATGAGTCTGAAGATGTTATTGTTATTGGTGAGACAGCGAAGGGTGAAGATATTAAAGCGGTACGTTTGCAACCCAATATATTGGTTCGCTTAGGTAACGAGGTTTTCTTTAAAGGTTTTGGTTTTAGTACGCAGCTTACTGGTGGTATTCGTGTCACCAATAGTCGAAATACTATTGTGACAAATGGAACGATGCAGATTGTTAATGGGCGTTATCAGGCCTATGGGCAGGATCTAAAAATCGCTAATGGTCGTTTAGTATTTAATGGACCACCTAAGAATATCGGTGTGGACGTAAAAGCGGTTCGTGAGATTACAGATGGTGAGGTAGGTATACAGTTGTCAGGTACGCTGCAAAAGCTGAAGTCTACAATCGTTTCTGATCCCGTACTGGATGATACCGATGCCTTGAGTTACCTGCTTACAGGAAATAGCTTAAGCTCCGCTACAGGGCGTGAAACTGCGCTGCTAATGCAAGCGGTAAGAGGTTTGGGTATTGATGGTAGTGATGGTTTGGTGCAAAAGATTGGTAAGTCGCTGGGTCTTGATGACTTGAGTATCGTGACACGAGATGACTTTAGAGATAGTGAGTTGCAGCTAGGAAAAAGGTTAGGGCCTAAGTTGTACGTGAAGTATTTAGTAGGAATCTTCGACTCTGCTCACCGTATTGCGGTTGATTACAAGATTAATAAATACCTTAATCTTGAAGTGCAAGCGGGTGAAGAGCAGAGTATCGACTTGATCTATGAATATGAACGAAACTAAGGGCGAATAACCGCTCCACCTGAGTGGTGCCAAGCAATGATGCCACCTTTTACATTGATCGCTGTGATGCCTGCGTGTTCTTCTAAAAACATGCAGGCTTGTGCAGATCGCATGCCACTACGGCAATAAATGATATTGGTCACATCATTTGAAAACTCATCAAGGTGAGCAGGTACAGTATCTAGTGGCATAAATTCACCATTTTCAATAATGCCTTGATCCCACTCTGCTTGAGTACGGACATCAATTAGGCGGATTTTTTCACCGCTAGCAATGCGAGTTTGAAGTTCCGCGACGTCTATTTCTTCGATCATTGGCATGTGACTGTTACCTTTTGAGTGGAGCGTTGGATAGTAAACTCGCCCCATAAATCCGTCAAGCGGCGGTAAACCACGACCTTTACCAAAAATTAATGGGGTGTTTGGGTGAATAAGTATTACGGTATCTTTATGAAAGAAAGTGAGGCCTGTGTTTGTGAAGATTAAAACCTTGTTATTAAGTGCTGCATTGGGGCTTTTGCCTATCGTTCATGCCGAGCTTAATTTAGAAATACCAGAAACGATATTATCATCGCCTAGTATGGCACCTGCTTCCTCAGCTTCCGTCAATTTTAGTAGTGCAGGACTGCGACGCTTACGTGCGCTGCGTAACCGTGGAAGAGTGGTTGAAGACCCTGAACTTAATGCTTGGATCAGAGGCCTCGGCGTACGCTTACTCGCGCAAACGGAATATAAAGGGCGTCCATTTTACTTCGCGATTGTACGTGATGAGCAAGTGAATGCTTATGCCACTCAAGGTGGTTTAATTGTAATTAACTCAGGACTTATCTTACGTTCTAGTTCCGAAAGTGAGTTGGCTGGCGTTATGGCACATGAGATTGCTCATGTCACTCAGCAGCATATCGAGCGAATGATTGCGCGTTCAAAAGGGAATGCCTACAGCAATACCGCTGCGGTGGTCGCTGGGTTATTAGTAGGGTCACAAAATCCCGAAGCAGGACAGGCAATCGTTTCTTCAGCTTTAGCGATTGATGCACATAACAGTTTAAAGTTTAGTCGTTCTGCGGAAACTGAGGCTGACCGCGAAGGTTTACGTATTCTTGTTAATGCAAAGTTTAACCCGAAAGGCATGGCTGACTTTTTAGGTAAGTTAGACGACGGCGTGGATTCTAATTATGCAGATATTGGGCAATATTTAACGAGTCATCCGTTATCCGCTCAGCGTGTCAGTGATGTGAGCCAGCGAGCGGCACGTTATGGAGTGTTCCGTGGAAAAAGTAATCCTAGTTATGATTACATGAGGCAAAAGTTGCGGGTACTGACTCGAAGCCCTGCGGCTCTGGATAACACACCGCCTTATGCGACACGTTATGCAAAAGCTTATCAGCTTTATCAGCAAGGTAATTCAGCAGCGACGGTTCAACAGTTAAAGTCGGGTACTCAACAGTTTTCAGAGGCCATGCTACTTGCACGTGCCTATCTTCAACTTAACCAACATCAGCAAGTGGTTCAGCTACTGCAGCCTTTATTGACACGTTATCCTGCCGAGGGAAGCCTAATTATGCCAATGGCTGAGGCGTTGGTCGGGTTGAAGCAATACGAAAGAGCATGGCAGCTGATGTCTAGAGTGAGGTTGGTTGAGCAAACAAGCTTAGACTTTCTCGCGCTAAGGCAAGAGGTAGCAAGATTGTCTGGACGATTGGGACAAGCTTATCTGTCCGTTGCTGAGCGTAATATTCGTATCGCTGAATATAAGCACGCATTAACTCAGTTAAACCTAGCTTCACGCACGCCAAAGCTGACTCCACTAGAAGGGCAACGTATCCAGCAGGCAATTTATCGAGCGAAGCGCTTTAAAAAGTGATATCCCTATCGAGAAAAAACATATTATTTTGCTGTTTATAAGTCCAACCCGTTCCTGATAGCTTTGCCTCCAAATGCCTAATCCGTTACTCTTAGTGGGTTAAGGTGAGGTCTTTTCGCAGTCTATGCATTGCGTCCATACCTTAGATAAAAGTTTTGGAGGAACCAAACTATGCAAAATTTATATCGCGCATTGTCTGTCGCCGCTTTATTTGGCGCGCTGATGGCCCCGATGGGTCTAGCGACAGCTGATGAGGCTCAAGTGATTAAAGAAGGTAAGGCAATTGCTTTCAATAAGACAAAGGGTAACTGCATCGCTTGCCACATGATGGATGGTGGTGACATGCCTGGAAATATAGGCCCTCCATTAATCGCAATGAAGGCGCGCTTCCCCGACTTAGCTAAACTCCGTGAACAAATTTCAGACGCCCGTGGAATGAACCCAAATACCATTATGCCTCCATTTGGCACGCACGGTATTTTGACAGAAGCTGAGTTAGACAAGCTTGTTGTCTATATCCAAAGTTTGTAAGTATTGAATTTAAAGGACAATACGAATGTTAAAACGTAGAATATTTTTGAAAAACACATTGGTTGCCAGTGCAACGGGTGCAGTATTGAGTTCAGGTTTGATGACGTCAGCGAGTGCTAAAGAAGAAGCGCCGGCGATGAACCCATTTGAAGCAGATAACCTAAAAGATGCATTGAAAGCGGCAGGCATCACCGACTATGAAATAAGTGATGATGTCGTTGTTCATGCGCCCAGCATTGCTGAAAATGGTGCGGTAGTAACTATCAAAGTGGAAGCGAAATTAGACAATGTGTCAGAAATGGCTGTTTTGATTGAGCAGAACCCAACACCTTACGCTGCTAATTTCTTTATTGGTGAGGGTGCTACGCCATTTGTAACGAGTCGTTTCAAAATGGGTAAGACAAGTGACGTTTATGGTGTGGTCAAAGTAGGAGATAAGTACTACGCGAATAAGCAATTTGTCAAAGTAACAAAGGGCGGCTGCGGCGGTTAAGGGGATAATTATGGCTAAGCAAGAATATAGAACACGTCTAAGAGCTAAAGAAAAGGATGGGATTGTCAATGTGAAAGCACTTGTCGCTCATCCAATGATTACAGGTTTAACGAAAGATGCAGATGGAAAGATCATTCCTGCGCACTTTATAAATGAAGTCATTGTGACCGCTAACGATAAAGTAGTGATGAAGGCACTTTGGGGCGCAGCAGTCTCGAAAGACCCTTATATTTCATTCGACTATGCAGGTAAGTCAGGTGATGTTGTTAAGTTTTCATGGACTGACAATCAAGAGAATACAGGTAGCGCCGATATAACGGTGAAGTAAGCTGTAAATAAAATGTATTCAGGAGGTTTTCTATGAAAAACAATATGATGACGGTGGTATTAGCCTCGGCTTTTTCCATGTTAGCGGTCGCAAGTACAGTGGTGTTTGCAGGGCCAGCAGAAGATCAGGCATCTTTTCAGAAGTACTTTAAAGATCGTTTTAAAGAGACTGAGTTCGGTGACTTTCAGAACGGTGTGTATTCTATTCATGAAGATTCTCGTCAGCAATGGGAAGATATTGAAGAGTTTCCACCGTATGAGTTAGCGATTGAGCGCGGCGAAGAGATGTGGGACGAGGCATTTAAAAACGGCAAAACGTATGCTGATTGTCTTGGGAAAGAAGTGTCAAAAATTCGTGCACGTTACCCGCACTATGATGAAAAGAATAAGACGGTAGTGACACTGGAAGGCGATATTAATAAGTGCCGTGTAGATAACGACGAGAAGAAGCTAGGCTGGAAGAAAGGCGCTATTGCTGACTTGTCTGCGTATATTGCTTTTGAAGGCCGTGACGAGCCTGTTAACGTCAAGCGACCAGAGTCTGAGGGTGAGCTTGAGTGGTATAACAAAGGTAAGCAGTTCTTTTACGCAAAGCGTGGTCAGTTAAATATGGCCTGTGCGGATTGCCATGTTTATTACTCTGGTCGTCGCGTTCGCTCTGAGACGTTGAGTCCAGCATTGGGTCATACGACGCATTGGCCGGTGTATCGCTCAAAGTGGGGAAGCATGGGAACATTGCACCGTCGTTATGCTGGGTGTAATAACAACATTCGTGCAAAAGCTTTTGATGCGCAAAGTGATGAGTATAAGGCTTTGGAGTATTTTCAAACCTTTATGTCAAATGGCTTAGCATTTAATGGGCCGGGTGCTCGTAAGTAAGCATTGATATAGTGACAGGCACAAAAAAGCCCAGTTCTACTGGGCTTTTTTTATGAATCGCTTTTGAAAAAATAATTAAAATTTATTGAAAATCCACTCGTTTCATCTTCATTGACGAAATTGATGAACTTCGTAAATATACCCTCAAGACTTTGCTTTATCGATTCGTCATCTTCAGCGATCTTAAAGTCCATGTATAAACCCTGACTGTAATATCCATCACTTAATCCATAAGCAGTGTTAGTCAGTGCCACAACTGATACGAACAATATTGCCCTAAAATATTGCATACAGCCCCCTGTCATTTGTAGTTATCTTAGCCCTAGCTTAAAAATTCCACATTACTTCTAAACAAGGAAACTTTATAACACGAGGGCTTATTGTCGTGTCAATAAAAAAATCCATAAGGGTATGTTTTTAATGAATAAATGATTGTTTTTATTACAGAATAAGGTTTCTGAACTCCGCAACGGCAGGCGCGTGGTCTGAAGGTCTTTCCCACGTACGTGGTTCTTTGTCGACATAACTTGCGGTGCATTGTTCGGCCAATAAAGTACTCGTTAAAACAAGATCGATTCTTAAGCCTTTGTTGTTGTCGAAACCACCACTACGATAATCCCACCAACTCCAAAGCTCATCTTCTTGTTCGAACATGCGGAATGAATCTACAAACCCAAGGTCGCAGAGTTTCTTCAGTGCGGTACGTTCTTCGGTAGAGCAGAGGATTTTTTCGTGCCACGACTTAGGGTTGTGAACATCACGATCTGTTGGTGCGATATTGAAATCCCCAAGAATAATGAATTTCTTATTCTCCTTAACTTGCTCGGCAACCCACGCAGTCACTTTTTCCAACCAGTCTAACTTGTACGCAAATTTCTCAGACCCAACCTCTGAGCCATTCACGACATAGAGGTTAAGTATTTGCACATCGCCAATTTTAGCAGCGGTAATGCGGCGCTGAGGGTCTTCAAGGCCCGGTAAGTCAAACAGCACATTTTCAGCTTTTACTTTGCTGAGCACGGCCACACCGTTATATGTTTTCTGGCCGTTGTAAACGACTTCATAACCAGCAGCCCGTATTTCAGCTTCTGGAAACACATCATCCGTTACTTTGGTTTCTTGCAGCGCCAAAATATCGGGTTGAGCGGTCTCTAGCCACGAGAGTACATGTGGCAACCTGACACGAAGTGAGTTTACGTTCCAAGATGCGATTTTCATGCAGCATCCTCTGTCAAGCCACTGTGACGCAGTAGCGCATCAACGTTTGGCTCTCTGCCTCTAAACGCTTTGAATGACTCCATAGCAGGACGTGAACCGCCTTGCTCTAGTACTTGCTCTAAGAAGTCCTTACCGACCTGCTTAGTGAATAAACCTTCTTCTTCAAAACGTGCAAATGCATCAGCAGACAATACTTCAGCCCACTTGTAGCTGTAATAGCCCGCAGCATAACCACCTGCAAAAATATGACTAAACCCATTCTGGAAGCGGTTAAAGTCTGGAGCAGGGATAACGCCAACTTGCTGACGCGTTTCATTCAAAATAGTTTGAATGTCATCTGCTGAGCTGATGTTACTCATGTGGATACGCAGATCAAATAATGAGAACTCAAGCTGTCTAACCATGCCCATCGCAGACTGGAAATGTTGCGCTGCCTTTATTTTATCGAATAACTCATCAGGGATTTTTGCGCCTGTTTCGTAGTGAGCGGCAAATAAGTCTAGCCCTTCACGTGTCCAGCACCAGTTTTCCATGAACTGACTTGGAAGCTCTACAGCATCCCACTCAACGCCACTGATACCTGAAATATCTAGGTATTCAACTTTTGTGAGCATGTGGTGTAGGCCGTGACCAAACTCATGGAACAAGGTAATCACTTCGTCGTGAGTAAATAGCGCAGGCTTGTCACCTGTTGGAGAAGAAGAGTTGCACGTCATAAAGGCAACGGGTACTTGTACCTCTGTTTCACCTTTGAATCGCGTTGCGCAATCAGCCATCCATGCACCACCACGCTTGTGTTGACGGGCGTAAAGGTCGAAGTAGAACTGTGCAACTAGCTCCCCTTGTTGGTTCTTAATGTCATAGAATCGAACGTCTTTATTCCAGACATCAACGTCAGTATTTTGCGTGATCGTAAGGTCGTAAAGTGATTCTGTTAGCTTAAACAAACCAGCAATTACCTTGTCCGCAGGGAAGTAAGGCTTGATGTCTTCACTGTTGAAATCAAATAGTTTTAACTTTAGTTTGTCACTAGCGAAACCAACATCCCATGCTTGTAAGTCAGTAAGGCCTAATTCATTAGCAGCAAATTCTTGTAGCTCGCTGTATTCTTTTTTTGCATGAGCGTGTGACTTTTCTGCAAGCTCTTCTAGGAAGGTAATGACGTGAGCAGGGGAGTCAGCCATTTTCACATCAACGGAGAAGTCTGCGTAGTTTTCAAAGCCTAAAAGCTGTGCTTGTTCTTGACGTAGGTTTAAAATTTCAACCATCTTCTGACCGTTGTCAAAAGAGGTGTCATCCGCTTGGTCAGATGCACGTGTAGTAAATGCGCGGTATACAGTTTCGCGTAGTTTACGATCAGTCGCATAAGTCATGATGGCATGGAAAGACGGAAATTCTAATGTAATCAGCCAGCCTGTTAACTCACGTTGTTTTGCACTTTGCGCGGCTGAGTCCAGTGCGCTTTGTGGTAAGCCATCTAACTCATTAACGTCAGTGATTAACTTTGTCCATGCGGTAGTCGCATCCAGTACATTGTCTGAAAAGCTCGACGTTAAGCTAGACAGCGATTGGTTGATTTCTTTATAGCGTGTTTGTTTCTCTTCATTTAAGTCGATACCTGAGCGTTTGAAACCTTTTAATGTGTCATCCAAGCTTTTGCGTTGAGCATCATCCAGCCCTAGCTCATCTTGTCTTTGTTGAATCGATAAAATAGCATCGAAGTAGGCTTTATTTTGTCCTCTCTCCGAGCTGAACTCACTTAGTTTTGGTAGGCATGCATTGTAAGCTTCGCGAAGCTCGTCAGTGTTAACCACACCATTCATGTGGCTTACTGGTGACCACATGCGGCTCAAGCGATTCTCAGCAACTTCTAAAGGGTGTATGAAGTTGTCCCAAGTAGGGTTTTCTACGTTCTTTAGAAGGTCGTCTAAGAGGTTTCTGTTTTCTTCCAAACATTGGTCAAGTGCAGGGATAACATCACTTGGTTTGATTTTGCTAAATGCTGGAAGGGTATTGGTATCTAAGAGGTAGTTTTTCATCTGTGATCGTCTCTACAGTTATTATGCTTTTATCATAATGTTTTTTTACGAGTATGTGCAGAAAACAGATCATAGAAAATGAAAAAGGCCCTTAGGATGAGCTAAGGGCCTTGGGTGTAAACGTGTTACTAGGGTTTAGTTAGTGACTCCGTTGAGTTGGATGTCGTTGTATTCACAGTCTCGCGTTCCGTATGGACTTATCTGATTAGGTGGACTGCCTTCACCAGTAATATCAGCATTTAGTACGTGAAGTTTTTGTTCTATCTTAGACTTATATTCAGTACCGTTCACTGTGACTGTTGCTGTTATTGAAACACTTTCCCATAGAGCGTAATTTTGAAGGTAGCTGATTGCAACCGTTGCTTGCCCTGAGTCATCTGTGGCGCTATTACCCGAAATAGTTGTTGAGTTTGTTGGCTCTAGCGTCCCGCTGTTATTGTAATCCTCGCCGTCATCTAGCCAACCATCTTTATCTATGTCTTCAACGTGTGCTGAGCAATCATAGAAAGGATCGTTATATAACCATTGACCAGCTTCCTCATTGTAGCCAAGAGAGCCTTTGTAGTATCCAATAGACGTTACTGTAAAGTCTATTTGTTTGTTGGCTACAGGGTTACCCGCATTATCAGTCACAATGACGCCAAATGTCTTTTCGTAGAATGGAGAATTATCTACAAGCAGTTCATCAAAACCAAATGCTATTCTGACCGCTTCACCACCTACAGTAAGTTTTGTTACATCTTCTTCTACAAAAGTCTCACCTGACATAGCTTCTTCAGCTGTCTTTGCAACACCTTCAATGTGTGAGGTAATTACTACGCCATCTAGCGCACTAGTAGCGTTACCCGCGGTATAAACAACACTCGCTTTACCCGCTGAGTTAGTTGTCGCTTTCGAGCTGCTTAGTTTGCCGTCAACGGTGTCTTCCAAGTTAAATACAACCACTTGGTTTTTAACAGGGTTATCATTTATGTCGTTAACCTGAGCTAAAATAGAGCTTGTGCCCAATGCTGCAATGATTGATGGGTCGGCTTGGATGTTGAGATATTTCGGTGTTGTAGAGACGAACTCTAACGGCAAGCTTGTAGACAGGGAAGTAGTATTGTCTGAGGCCGTAATGACGGTACCACCAGCTGTTGACGAAAGAATATCAAAAGTAGCATTACCATTTGCATCTGTTGTGACTTGCTCAACCGATGAGCCATTAGAAAAAATTTGGCCACGTGTTGCGCTTAGGTAAATTTCTTTATTGGCTTGCGCTACACCATTTGCCGTCCAAGCAAGTGTGATCGCTTGTGTTGTATCAACCGCAATTTCATCTACCGTAGTATCTAGGTTGAAAGCATTTGGAGATACAGTAATTGTTTTACTGTTGGTTGCGCCAAGAGCTGATATTTCAATATCGTATTCGCCACCAGAGGTAGGTTGAATGTCAAACTGTGCTTCACCCTGCGCGTCTGTTAGTAAGGTTGTTGTAATTAACGATGATGTAATCTCAACCGATTGCTGAGATAAACCTTCACCGGCTGCATCTTTTAATTTGACTGTATAGGTTGTCGGAGTATTCATTGAAATACTACTAGCGCCATCGATTTCGACGGTTGTGCCTACGATCTCAATGCTGAGCGTTTCAGTGATGCCGCCAGAGCTTACTGTTACAAGTACTGTCTGGTTTCTCGGTTCTTCAGGCACTAGCTCCCAAGTGGTTAAAGTGCCGTCTGAACTGACCTCACCCTCAAATAGTGTAGCGCCTGCGCTTACTGATGGAGAGAAGGTCACATCACTCAATGCAATATTGTCACTGTCCTTTGCCATCATATAAATGATAGCAGGGTCTGAAGAGCCATCTGAAATAGCGGAATCGCTGTTTAGTGAGGTAGTGCTTGCATAAACCAGTAATTTCGCAACTGCAGTCGTTTCAGTCTCGGCTTCAGTTTCATCAGTCGTTGTGTCTACTTCGGCAGAAGTATCGGTCGTGTCTGTTGTATCAGTACTAGTGTCACTGGTATCTGTTGTTGTATTCGAGCCAAAGCCAACATTAGTTGAGCTGCTACTGCTATCGTCAGAGGAACTGCCACCACAGGCGGCAAGTGCTAGCGAAATTGCCAATGGCAACGCTAGTTTTATAGTTTTTTGGGTGAGTGACATTTCTTTAGCCCTTATCTTTATTATTGTTTCTGGGGGAGATTTATTTTGAATAAAGGTATCACTATCAGCAGCTGAGAGGGTAGTTGCTCAAGATAAATGGTTGGCTTGCCGATTAGAGGGTGCTTTTTGTAGACAAAAAAAGAGCCGCTATAAAGCGGCTTAAATCACATCGAAACTTTCAGGTTTAAATTTTTAAGAATGTGGCTGATGATTCATACCAGAATCTGCATAGCGAGGGTCACGCTCATCAAGCGCTACCTTGTAGCTACGAATACCACGATAAACTGCTTCTGCGATTTGATTTTGGTACTTCGCAGTTTTTAGTTTTCGTTCTTCTTCAGGGTTAGAAATAAAGGCCGTTTCAACCAACATGGATGGGATGTCAGGAGAGCGTAGTACGCCGAAATTGGCACTTTCTACACCTTTTCTAGCTAAACGGTTAACCGTACCGAGCTCAGATAAAACCTGCTCTGCCAGTTCAACACTGTCATCGATTGCCGCTGATTGCGTTAAGTCCAATAACACTTTAGATAACACTTTGTTATTAGAGTGTACTTCTGCACCTGCTAAGCGAATATCAATTTCATTTTCGTTTCTTGCCAACCAACGCGCCATCTCACTTGATGCGCCTTTCTCTGACAACACATACACCGATGAGCCATTCACGTTTTTATTCGTGTTTGCATCAGCATGAACCGAGATAAACAAGTCAGCATTCTTCGCCTGAGCAAGATCAATACGCTGACGAAGTGTCAGGTACTTATCCTTAGGGCGGGTCAAAAATGCTTCCATACCTTTGGTTCTGTCGATACGTGTTTTAAGGCGCCGGCTAATTTTAAGCACGACATCCTTTTCATAAGTACCGTGCTTACCAACAGCACCTGAGTCGTGTCCACCATGACCAGGGTCAATGGCTACAACAAAATTACGACGCTTGCGTGCTTTTGTCTTTTTGGCAACAACAGGTTTTTTTGCAGCGGCTTTTTTGATCGGAGCAGCAGCGACAACAGCATTCTTATCGTCGAGCACTACTTCAAGTCTATACTTGCCATTTACCTTTGTTAGCTTAGTCTGCGCCTTAGTTTTGTTAGCCATGTCGAGTACAATTCGCAAGTCGTTATTATTACGAGTTGCATAACGTAGACGGCTGACAAGTGTCTTCGGACGTTCAGGGTTTAGCTTTAAATTTCCGTTAGTTTGTGCGCTGTGAATATCTAGCACAATACGGTCAGGAGAGCTTAGCGTAAATAATTTATGTTCAACTGAACGATCCAGTTCAATTACAACATGTTGCTTATTGCGACCACTGTGAATTGCCAGTGATGTAATAAGTGCATTGTTATCTTTAGCGATTATTTTAGGGGCATAGGAAACTGCGCCAAGCGCACCTATTGATTGCGCCAGCTTTAGGACAAACTTCCTTCTTTGCTGATTTTTTAAATCCATTTTGGAACGCTCTATTTTTTATTACCAGTCAAACTCCGTATAAGATAAACGGATTAGGTGGTTAATATCAAGTAGATTTTATGAAAAGTTGTTAACTTATTGTTTTTGATTGTTAAGTTGGTTTTTAATTGTGATGCTTCGACCCTGATCAGCATAATTAATATGCACCTCTAAGTCGGCAGTGGGGATAAAGTTAGCAGCCTTGTCTGGCCACTCTAACAAGCAGAGTGCGTCGGGACGGAAATAGTCTCGTACGCCAAGGTACTCAAGCTCTTCCGGGTCGGCCAAACGATAAAGGTCGAAGTGGTAAATATGTCGCTCTGCAACCTCATAAGGTTCAACAAGTGTATAAGTAGGACTTTTAACCGTTCCTTCAAAACCTAATGAGCGTAACAGCCCACGTACTAAGGTTGTTTTACCAGCACCTAAATCACCATAGAGTTTCACCACGCCACCAACGGGTAGGTATCTGGCTATTTGTCCGCCAAGCGCCATCATCTCTTTTTCGTTTTGAACAGATAGTGTGCAGGGTGGTTGAATGTCTTGTTGTGTGCTGTTGTTCATAGCTTGGTATCTGAGTAATGATGCTTCATACTAACGCGAATTCGTATTTTGTTCGAGATGGGTATGGCCAATTTGATGTCGCAATCTGAGCGAGACACGCTGCTTCATCAGCTAGAAGAGTGGGGGCAATCGCTCGGTTTTCAACAAGTTGGTATCAGTAATACTAACCTTGGAGAAGCAGAAGCTCAGTTGCATGACTGGTTAGATAAAGGTCATCACGGAGATATGGGGTGGATGGCTTCTCATGGTTTAAAACGAAGTCGACCCGAATTACTAGAAACTGGCACTCGAAGCATCATCAGCGTGCGCATGGATTACCTACCGCCTGAGAACACAGATCCAGAAATGGTACTAAACCACCCCGAACTAGGTTACATCTCTAGATATGCTTTGGGGCGTGACTACCACAAGGTGATGCGAGCACGACTAAAAAAACTGGCTCATAAAATGCAGGAGGCAGTCGGTGACTTCGGTTTTCGTGTATTTGTTGATAGTGCACCCGTATTGGAAAAACCTATCGCCGTAAAAGCAGGGTTAGGCTGGGTTGGTAAGCACAGTAATATTTTAAATCGTGAAGCAGGTTCGTGGTTTTTTCTGGGTGAAATTTATACTGACTTGGTGTTGCCAGAGAGCGAGCCTCAAACCGATCATTGTGGCAGTTGCACTGCATGTATTGATGTTTGTCCAACGCAAGCCATCATTGCACCTTATGTGGTTGATGCACGCAGATGTATTTCTTATTTAACCATTGAGTTAGACGGGGCAATACCTGTCGAGTTTAGAGAAGCGATGGGGAACAGAATTTATGGGTGTGATGATTGTCAGTTGATTTGCCCTTGGAATCGCTTTGCTCAAGAGACGCATGAAACTGACTATCAGGTTAGACATGATTTGGACCACGAACATTTATTGACGCTATTCGCTTGGACTGAACAGGATTTTCTGGATAAGATGCAAGGCTCTGCCGTTCGTCGGATTGGTTTTAAACGATGGCAGAGAAATATCGCTGTAGCATTGGGGAATGCGCCACCGAACGACAACATTATTAATGTGCTCATTGCAGCACGTCCCTCATCTGACGATATCGTAAAAGAACATATCGACTGGGCAATAGAGCAACAACAAAAGAAATACGCGAACTAATTAGTACAGAGATACTACTGAATTACCTCAACTTACTAGTAGTAACTCTTGTTATTAGCTAGTCTGCTGTGCGTGTTAAAGGGTTATAAAAATCCGTATTAAGGAGATAAACACAAGATGTTACGATGTTTGTTGCTGCTAATAATTAGCAGTCTAATGATCACTCCATGTTTGGCTGAGTCAGATACTTCAAGTATCTATGAGGAAGTTGAGTCATCGGTTTATCAAATTCGAGTTATCAACAACGAAACGGGCAAGAAGGTTGCCATCGGTTCGGGGTTTGTTGTTGAAAAAGACAGTATTCTAGCGACGAATTATCATGTTGTGAGTGAGTACGTAAATGCACCAGACGTGTTTAGTTTGGAGTACCTTTCTACCAGCGGCGATAGTGGTCCGTTGGCGTTACTGGACTTAGACGTTATTCATGACCTCGCGGTGTTGAGAAGTCTAAAGCCAATGGGCGCACCGTTAAAAATTGCACCCGTTCCAGAAAAAGGCGCGGTTTTGTACTCATTAGGTAACCCGCTTGACCTTGGCTTTTCGATTGTCACGGGGACCAATAATGGCATTATGACTCAAGATCAAGACGGTAATATCTTGTTCTCTGGTAGTCTAAATCCTGGTATGAGTGGTGGGCCTACCTTAGATGAGTCAGGTAATATCATTGGTATTAATGTGGCTACTCAGGGTAATTCACTCGGTTTTTTAGTGCCTGCTAATTACCTGTCTGTGATCTTGGAGCGTTTAGCTAAGAGCAACTTTGTACCGGTTAAGGATCGCTTTGCACGGATAGCCGAGCAACTTATCGAAAAATCACAACGAACGCTTGATCGCTTTTCTGGAAATGATTGGGGAAGTACTCGCATTGGTAAGCTGATCGTACCGGCAGAGCTTGATAAATCCATGCGTTGCTGGGATGTCAGCCGCACACCTAAGAAAGATGACTTGTTTAGACACTTTTTGACGGAGTGCAGCAACCAAGAAAATACCTACCTTTCTAAAAACCTAGCGTTAGGTGCAATCAACTACGAATATATTTGGATGGATAGCGAGAAGCTCCACCCATTACGTTTTTTCACTCAGTATGAAAAAATGAATAGTAGCTTCATTGATATTGATGTCAGCAAGTCGGATGTGACTAACTTTGCTTGTCACACGAGCTTTTTAGAGGTGGCTGGACAAAACTTTAAAACGACCGTTTGCCGTCGTGATTACCTTCGCTATAAAGGCCTAAGCGATATGCTGTTTAGCCTTGCGCTAGTGGGTCATGAGAGACAGGGTGGCTTGTTTAATTTGGATGTCACGGGTACTAATGCCAGTGCCGCATTTGGTTTGTTTAAGAAGATGGTGGAGACGTTCAAATGGCAAAGCTAATCCTTGAAACCATCCATAAAGGCAAGCGCGACTTTCATAAGCTAGATAGTTTTCCGGCGACAATTGGTCGTGCACTGGATAACACAGTCATTGTTTCAGATATCACCGTGTCACCTCATCACCTTCGCATTGATGAAACTGACTCTGGATATGAGGTTTCTAACCTTGCATCAGAGAATGGCACAACGATCGATATGGTTAAAATGACCAGCGACACTGCTGGTTTAAATATCCCATCACGTTTAATGCTCGGTGATTTGAAAGTCAACATCATGTCACCGGATACTGAGTTAGCACCGACTCGGATAAAGGACGTTAAAGTTGGCTTTTTCTCTTTCTTAAAAAACCCATTCTGGGCATTTGTGTTCGTAGCGTTGAGCTTCAGTCTTATTTTACTGGGCAAGTTTATTAGGACGCCCGTTGCCGAAGATCCTTTAGTGCACGTAAGCAAAGTTTTATCTGCGTTGTTATTGATATTCTTAATCGCGTTAGTGATTACGTGTGTGAGTCGATTATCGACCCATCGTTGGGCTTTAGTGCCAGCGATCAGTATCGCTGCACTGTTTATGCTAATGCCTCAGGTGTTTGAACATGCGGGTAACTTTTTAGACTACTACCTAACGTCATCACTACCGTCATCAATCTTTGAGAACGTTAGAAATTTCTTGTTAGTACCGGCTCTATTGCTTCTTTATTTGGTACGAGTGCACCATGTGAAATTTGTGTCAGCGTTAGGTATTGCAGTGCTAGCAACGATGCCAATTAGTGCATTTTTCTTGGCTGACTTGGTTGATGGTATGTCTAATAAACAAGGCTTCTCAGCGATGCCTTCTTACAATAAGTCACTTAGTGCTGTTGATATACGCGCCAAAAAGACCATGACTATTGATAGTTTTATTGATCAAGCGAGTAAAGATTTAGATCAAAAAATGACTCAAAGCATTAACGACTCATTGAAATAGTTTAGTGCTAGTTCGACAGCGTTATAGTGGTGTCGAGTAAGTACTGGGCCGCTTCAAGAAGACGTTGCAAAGTTAATGGCTACTTCAGTTATAAAAAAGGGACTCTTAGGTCCCTTTTTTATTGTCTGTCATTTAGATATTGTGGGTTTGTAACCAGTGCTCTAGGAGCGTTAGGTGCCAGATTTTACTTCCCTGAATACGCGTTAGGTATTTGTCAGGCTTAGCCAGTAATTTGTCTACATAGCTGCGCTGGTACAAACCACGTTCGCGGCACTTCTGAGAGTTTAATGTATCTTGCATAAACTCCAAAAATTCACCACGCACAAACTTCAGAGCAGGGACGGGGAAGTAGCCTTTAGGGCGATCAATCACGCTGTCTGGAACCATGCCGCGAGAAATCTTCTTCAGCGCATACTTGCCACCATCACGAAGTTTAAGCTCTGGAGGCATCTTAGCTGCTAGTTCAACCAGTTCGTGGTCTAGGAACGGAACACGTGCTTCTAAGCCCCAAGCCATCGTCATATTATCGACACGCTTTACTGGGTCATCAACGATCAGTGTTGTTGTATCTGCACGTAGTACTTGGTCAATGTAAGTATCGGCATGAGGCGCTTCCAATAACCCTTTCATTAACTCAGAGGTGAAGTCTTTGCTGATGTACTCAGGCGTTAGCAACTCAATCATTTCATCGTGGTCACGATCGAAATAATAAGGTCTAAAACGCTCAAGTGCCGAGCCTTTTGCCTCATTCATTTGCGGATACCAGAAGTAACCACCAAACACTTCGTCAGCACCTTGACCTGACTGCACCACTTTTACGTGATCAGATACTTGTTCTGACAATAAGTAGAAGCCAATCGCATCTTGACCAAACATTGGCTCAGCCATATTGGCAATCGCTTCAGGAAGTCGCGTTAGCGTCTGCTCATTGGGAATGTGGAATTTGTGATGGTTCGTTTTAAAACGCTCAACGACCGCATCAGAAAACTCATATTCACTCCCTTTTTCTTCGGGTTGGTCGTCAAAACCGATAGTGAAAGTACGTATGTCTTCGATACCAATTTCATCTAGCAGTCCGACAAGCAAGCTAGAGTCAAGGCCGCCGGAAAGCAGCACACCGACAGGTACATCTGAGATATTATTACGACGCTTTACTGCGACGCGCAGTGCTTCGTGAATACGTTCAATCCACTCTTCTTCCGTAGCAGGCTCAGCAGGGCGGGTAGCATCTAGTTCCCAATAACGCTCAAGCGTTTGCTCACCTTTTTCGTTGATGGTGAGTGTGTGAGCGGGTTCTAGTTTACGGACACCGTTTAAAATTGTACGCGGTGCTGGTACTACGGCATGCAATGAAAACAGATTGTGTAAGGCAGCAGGGTCAAAACTAGTATCAATATCAGGCGTCGCTAAAAGCGCTGGCATGCTTGATGCGAAACGAAGACCTTGTTTATCTAGGGCATAGTAGAAAGGTTTGATACCCATACGGTCGCGCGCCATGAATAATGTCTTTTTCTTTAAGTCCCAGATGGCAAAAGCGAACATGCCCATAAAGCGTTTAACGCAGTCTTTACCCCATTGAGCGTAAGCTTTAAGGATGACTTCAGTGTCGCCAGTAGAAAAGAAAGTATGTCCTAGCGCTTTAAGTTGCTCACGAAGCTCTGGGTGATTATAAATTGTTCCATTAAAGACCAAGGAAAAACCTAGCTGTGGGTCAATCATTGGTTGATTGCCTCTTTCGCTAAGGTCCAAAATCGCAAGGCGACGATGACCAAATGCAATGGGGCCATCTGAGTAGCTTCCTGAGTTATCAGGGCCGCGCTTCTCGAGATTATCCATCATCGCATGAATGCTACTTAGCTGAGGCTGGCCGCCGTCAAGTCGATATTCGCCACAAATTCCACACATACTGAATACACTTAATTTAATTAATTAGACCCATCATTATGTCAGATAAAAAGATATTGAGTGGTGGAATAGCATGATCCCTAGGGTTAGCCATAAGTTGCTTAAATAGATGTCATAAATAACATATTAATCAATGACTTGTATTTTATTTAACTTGCGCTAAGCATTTTAGCTGTCTTATAATCATTGTAATGGTGTGATTTTGTATAAAATCTCATCTAACCCAAGTGCCCAAATGGATTGAGCGCTTACTGCGTATAGATACGCACCACTTATGATTTGAATAAGTGAACAAAAAAGGACTACGTTATGAAAGTACTTAGAGTATTGAAAGTCACTGGAACGGTCATGATTGCTGTTATCGCTTTGTATGTGACGAGTTTTACTTATGCCGTCTCATCCACTTCATCGAGTAAAATTAAAGATTTTCAGTTGGTACACTTTGACGGTGGTGAAGTGAGGCGTTCTCATGTTTCCATCGCTGTACGTCGCGGTTACCCTGGTGTAGTGCCGAAGATCACTAAACGTGCATCTGCAATGTACCCTAATTGCTACGATGTTAAATTCATCTTTAAGAATGAGCTACGACGTTTAACATTCAACTGCGGAAGCAGTAGTCAGCAGCTGACTATGTTGACACGTTAGAAAGAGCGCATGATTCGAAAGCCCGGTAAGTACTTAGGTATTTATCGGGCTTTTTTATGCGTGAAATAACGTCCCCTGAATAAAAAAGCATCATATACTCACTCTACGTTAAGCTTATTATGAATAGCGATTTCGATCCTAAGTGGTTGAATTATAAAGTTCGTATTCATTGAAAATAAAAAAATAATACAAGATTGATAAACACTAAAAAATAGTGATGTCATTTATAAGCTAACTATAAAGGGGATACTTCAAGCGTCGATCAGGGGTGATTTTTGACGCCAAGAAGTTCAATATAAAAGAGTCGTTTCTAGTATGTAATTATCACGGATTGGTAATCGTTAATGCTATTGCGGTGACAAGAAAAAATTATAATTATGGAACACGTAAATACAGTCGCTTCCGCTTCATTTTTTTCATATAGAAATTTAGGTATTAACTCTCTACGCGTACGACAAATGTTGAGTATGTTGGTGCTGGTAGCATTAGGAGTCTCACTATTAGGTGGTGGGTACTTGAGCATGCATAGCTCTCGTTTGATGAGCGACATGATGTTAAAGCAGCAAGGCGTAGCGTCTCAGTTGCTGGTCAACATACCTGCGTTTAGTGATGAGGCGATTATTACCGATCAGGATCGTAGCGAGTTGTTGCAGATTCTAAGTCAGCATAAATTTAGCGAAGGCTTTACTGATGACGGTATTAAAAATGAATATTACGCCTATCTTGAAAATCCTGAAACAGGTGTAGTCCGTTGGCAAAGTAAGTTTCCTTTTGAAGCAAAGGCTGACAGTAATAATGTGGCTTCGAAGCAGTTAATTAAGCCGTTTCATATCGCTGACGACCTTTCAGATAGACCCGTTTTAAAAGAACGCACACTCACTGCCTATAACGACCAGACTAAGCCGATACTCAACTTTATGGTTTATTCTCAGCACATGCGTGTGCAGGGGCAGGACCCTGTTCGACTAGTTATTGCCAAATCTGCGATTGATTTTACAAATGATTGGGATCACGTCCAGAAAAATATCATTGCTCTGTTTTTCTCAACCTTGGCGTTGGTGCTTATCTCTCAGCTGATTAGTAACTACTTCATCATTACACCGATTCGTGACTTTGAAGCGGAAGTGAAGAAAATTGAATCGGGCGCTCAAAAAGCGATTGAAAAAGCGTACCCCATTGAGTTGATGGAAGTTAAGAGTGCGATTAATACACTGATTAATGTCGAAAAGGGTCAGAAAAAACGTTATCGCGAATCCCTAGATAACTTGGCTCATAGCTTGAAAACACCATTAGCGGGCTTGCTTGCGAATGCGCAAACCAACTATGAAATGAAGTCAGATGACCATAATGACCTAGTGAATGAAATTAATCACATGTGCGACATCGTGGCTTACCAGTTAAAGCGTGCTGCGGTTAGAGCGCCAAACGCAATGGTAGAGCAACAGCAGTTACGACCAATTTTGTACCGTTTAAAAGGCTCTCTTGAGAAGGTTTATCACCAGAAGACGTTTGATATTAATATCAATGTCGATGAGCTAGATAAGGTCCGCCTAGAGAGTGATGACCTGATCGAGCTGTTTGGTAACTTGATGAATAACTCTTGCCGATTTTGTGATCGTGTGGTCGAGGTCAGCGCAAAAAGTGAAACGAACTTCCTTGTGGTTGATATTGATGACGATGGTATGGGCTTTGGTGTAGACAGTCCCTCAGAATTGTTAAAGCGTGGAATGCGTGACGACAGTAAAACAGAAGGGCAGGGAATCGGTTTGGCGATCAGTAATGAGATCGTAGAAGCGGCAGGTGGACGTATTGAGCTGAAAGTGTCGCCCCAGATAGGTGCACGTGTACGCTTGTATTTACCACACTAAGATTAAATAGCGGTACATTCGATTAATACTATTATAAAATGTTGGTTCTATTGCGTTGTTGTTGGGTCTTGATTACTCTACTCCAACACGAAATTTAATAACATTAGGAGCAACTAGCCATGGCACATACTTTGCCTGAATTACCGTACGCGAAGGACGCGCTTGAGCCACATATCTCTGCTGAGACATTTGAGTACCACCACGATAAGCACCACGCTGCTTACGTAACAAACTTGAACAATCTAGTTGTTGGTACTGAGTTTGAAGATAAGTCATTGGAAGAGATCGTTGCATCTGCTCCAGCTGGCGGCATCTTCAACAATGCAGCTCAAGTTTGGAACCACACGTTCTACTTCAACTGCATGGGTCCTGATGCTGGTGGCGAGCCTACTGGTGCTCTAGCTGACGCTATCGCTGCTAAGTTTGGTTCATTCGCTGAATTCAAAGAGAAGTTCTCAACGTCTGCTGTCACTAACTTCGGTTCTGGTTGGACTTGGTTAGTTAAGAACGCTGACGGCGAACTTGAAATCGTAAACACTGCAAACGCAGGTTGCCCACTAACTGTAGAAGGCCTAACGCCAATCCTAACGATTGATGTTTGGGAGCATGCTTATTACGTAGACAAGCGTAATGCTCGTCCTGCATACGTTGCATCTTTCTGGGAAGTGATCAACTGGAATTTCGTAGCAGGTAACTTCGCTGCGTAATTTATTGATTTGACCAGATAAAATTTATCTGGCAGTATCAATAGCTTGCTAAAAAAGGGTGACTTTCAGTCACCCTTTTTTATTTTGTTGCGTTAAATCCATTTAATCGTTTAGAAATTTGTAAATGAACGCTTTGGAGTGGAACACCAGTTAGGAGCCTTTGATGGACTCAATCATGACAACGTATGGTCGTTTGCCCGTTACTTTTAGACGAGGCGAGGGGTCATATTTGTATGATACTGAGGGAAAAAAGTATCTTGATGCGCTTTGCGGAATTGCCGTAACAAGCCTCGGACACGCTCACCCAAAAGTTGCAGAAGCAATTTCAAAACAGGCCAGTACGCTGGTTCATACTTCAAACCTTTATCATATTGAAAACCAAACTAAACTCGCTGATAAGCTTTGTCAGTTGTCTGGTATGAGTAATGTGTTTTTTGCAAATTCAGGGGCTGAAGCCAATGAAGCAGCAATTAAACTAGCGCGTTTATATGGTACGAATAAAGGGGTAGAAAACCCGCACATTGTTGTGATGAAAGGCAGCTTTCATGGCCGTACAATGGCGACACTATCTGCTACAGGTAATAAAAAAGTTCAAGAAGGCTTTGGTGCGTTATTGCCAGGCTTTACACGTGTACCTTATAACGACTTAGATGCGGTTAGACGCGTTGCTAAAAAGAATGAAGATATTGTCGCCATTCTTGTCGAACCTGTTCAAGGTGAAGGTGGCGTAATTATTCCAGAAGATGGCTACCTAAAAACACTGCGCGAAATCTGCGATAAGTGGGGTTGGTTGTTGATGGTTGATGAAGTACAAACGGGTATGTGCCGTACCGGTGAATGGTTTGGCTTCCAGCACAGTGGCATACAGCCAGATGTGATGACCTTGGCTAAGGCTTTAGGCAATGGTGTACCCATTGGGGCATGTCTTGCAGCAGAGTCTGTAAATGACGTATTAAGGCCGGGTACGCACGGTTCAACTTTTGGTGGTAACCCGCTTTCAACTAGCGCAGCGTTGGCTGTCGTTGAGACAATGGCAGCCGCTGATTCGAAAACTAATGCATCCGAAATGGGTGAGTATTTACATACCGAGCTAGCTACTGCGCTTGCAGAGGTTGACGGTGTGAAACTAATTCGTTCTAAAGGTTTAATGCTAGGCATTGTACTTGAGAAAGATTGTGGCGAGTTGGTTGCTCAAGCTCTGGAAGCAGGGCTTTTGATTAATGTGACGGCTGGAAACGTGGTGCGCTTATTGCCGCCATTGACCTTGAGTCAGCAAGAGGCTGACGAAATTATCCTCACATTGAAAACGCTGATCACAGCATTTCTTCAACAGTAATTACTAGAAATATATCATTATGTCCCAAGTAAGACATTTTTTGACTCTTATGGATTTTTCTCCAGCTGAGTTAACAGTATTGATCGATCGTGCCATTCAAATGAAACAAGAATGGAAGAGCGGTAATCTCACTCAACCGCTAAAGCAGCGCACCTTAGCGATGATTTTTGAAAAGTCATCGACACGTACTCGTGTTTCTTTTGAAACCGGTATCACGCAGTTAGGTGGACATGGTTTGTTCTTGTCGTCTCGTGACACTCAGTTGGGTCGTGGCGAGCCAGTTGAAGATAGCGCACGCGTTATTTCTCGCATGGTTGATATGGTGATGATCCGTACGTTTGATCATGCCATGGTGAAGGAATTTGCTGAAAATTCAAAAGTACCTGTTATCAATGCATTGACTGATGACTACCATCCTTGTCAGTTGTTGGCCGATGTGATGACGTATGTTGAGTACCGTGGCAGCATCGCAGGTAAGACGGTTACATGGGTCGGCGATGGTAATAATATGTGTCACTCGTGGATGAATGCGGCGCGTCAGTTTGGTTTTAAATTGAATATTGCATGTCCTGAAGGTTATGACCCAAGCCCTGAGTTAATGGCTGAAGTAGGTGATCATGCTGAAATCATTCGTGATGTGAAAGAGGCGTGCACTGACTCTGACCTTGTTTCTACTGATGTTTGGGCGAGTATGGGTCAAGAAGAAGAGCAAGCGCTACGTATGGCTGCGTTTAAAGACTATCAAGTCAATGCTGAAGTCATGTCTTGCGCTAAAAGTGATGCATTATTTATGCATTGTTTGCCAGCTCACCGTGAAGAAGAAGTGACAACAGAAGTGCTGGAAGGTCCTCAGAGCGTGGTATGGGATGAAGCTGAAAATCGTTTACATGCACAAAAAGCACTAATGGAAACATTGGCGGTCAATGCGGGTCTGATTAATTAGCTGGTCGAATGACTACCTGCTTATGAACCCCTTGCTACGACTAATAAATGGAAGCTGTATCTGATGTCAGATGTACTAATTGAAAAAGAAGCGAAGAAAAGACGTACCTTCGCAATAATCTCACACCCCGATGCGGGTAAGACTACAATGACAGAGAAGTTGCTGTTATTTGGTGGCGCTATTCAGTTAGCTGGCTCGGTAAAGGGACGTAAAGCAGCGCGTCATGCGACATCTGACTGGATGACGATGGAGAAGGAACGTGGTATCTCGGTGACGTCATCAGTGATGCAGTTCCCGTATAACGACCATATTGTTAACCTACTTGATACACCGGGTCATGAAGACTTCTCGGAAGATACTTATCGTACGCTGACCGCTGTTGACTCTGCGTTAATGGTTATCGATGTCGCGAAGGGTGTTGAGGAGAGAACGATTAAACTGATGGAAGTTTGTCGTTTACGTGATACGCCAATCATGACTTTTATCAACAAGTTAGACCGTGAGGGTCGTGACCCTATCGAGCTAATGGATGAAGTCGAGACTGTCTTGAAAATCCGTTGTGCGCCAATTACATGGCCTATCGGAATGGGTAAACGACTGAAGGGTGTTTACCATTTGTACAATGACAGCATCCATCTTTTTGATGCTCAGCATGCCGGAAAAGTACTTGAGGGTGAGATTATTAATGGCTTAGATAATCCTCGTTTAGATGAGTTATTAGGTGACCAGATTGAGGAGCTTCGTGAAGAGATTGAGCTGGTTCAAGGAGCGAGTAACGAGTTTGATAAAGAAGCGTATTTACGGGGTGAGTTAACGCCGGTGTTCTTTGGTTCTGCGGTGAATAACTTCGGTATCGCTGAGCTGTTGAATGACTTTGTAAAGTTTGCGCCTGGCCCTCTGCCACGTGCGACAACGACGCGTGAAGTCGGCGCGGATGAGAAAAAATTCACTGGTTTCGTATTCAAGATTCAAGCAAATATGGATCCTCAGCATCGTGACCGTATCGCATTTATGCGTATTTGTTCGGGTGTGTTTAAGAAAGGTATGAAGCTGCGTCAGGTTCGTACCGGAAAAGATATTAAAATCCCGGATGCTTTGACCTTTATGGCTTCTGAGCGTGGTCATGTTGATGATGCGTTCCCAGGGGATATTATTGGTGTGCATAACCACGGTAGCATTCGAATTGGTGACACGTTCACACAAGGTGAAGAGCTTTATTTTACAGGTATTCCAAACTTTGCACCTGAGCTATTCCGTCGTGCGCAGTTGCGTGACCCACTAAAAATGAAGCAGCTGCAAAAAGGTCTGAGTCAGCTTTGTGAAGAGGGCGCAACTCAGTTATTTAAGCCTATGGTTAATAATGATTTGGTATTGGGTGCGGTTGGTATTCTACAGTTTGAAGTAGTCGCGCAGCGTCTGAAGGATGAGTACAACGTTGACTGTAGTTTTGAAACGGTCAATGTACAGACGGCTCGTTGGATTGCTTGTGATGATGAGAAGATGATGACTCAATTCAAGACTAAGGCTATTGCTAACCTTTCGTATGACCATGCGGGAGAGTTGGTTTATATTGCGCCTTCACGTGTCAATTTGCAGATGGCGATTGAGCGTTGGCCTGATATTAAATTCCAAAGTACGCGCGAGCACGGTATTTACGAGTAAGTTATATTGCTTGGAATTGAGATACCAAAAAGGCGCTTAGTGTTAAACTAAGCGCCTTTTTTTATGAGCTAAGTAGTTATCTTTATAGACAAACCGCTAGCATATTACTGTTATAGGTTTTAGCAAAAGCACGAATCGCTATACGATATTTCATATGGTTTTCACCGTAGATCACATCGCCTAAACCATCAATGGTGTTTAGTTTGCAGCGTTGACTGGCTTGTTGCTCCGAGGTCAGTCCCGGTACTTTTAATCCACCACGACCACTATAATACCCAAGTACATTGGGGGTGCCATTTCTTATGGCTTGCTGTGCTTCAGTGTTCGGATTTCTATTTTCAAGTGCCTGCAACAGCTCAGCAAACTGTTGATCTTTGCTCTCTGTGTTGCTGAGCGCTTTGGGCTGTAAACTGCCCGCTGGATCCGGAGCGCTTCTCTTGATTGGCTTTGATGTATCAGGCCCAGCGTTGCAGCCCTGAATCAATAAAGCACTGAGTAACAAGCCAATAGTTAAAGACAGTTTCATGACTTAATTCCTTTGTAAGTTCTTCTTGTGAAGGCTAAGAAAACTAAGCCTAACATAGAGAATATTCCAAAAGAACCTCCGCCAGAGCTACTAGCTACCGCGTTTTCAGAAGATACAACGGATGTGTTAGCTACAGGGTTAGCCGCAATTTGGTCATCATCGACTATTGTGCCTTCGCCGACTAGTACATCTTCACCTGAAATAAACTGAGCATTACTTGGTTTGTTAATGGTTAAAAGAAGTATCTGGTCACTTTCACTTAAAGTGTCTCCTGCAACAGCGGCATGTATGATTGCTGATCGGTCTCCTTTAATAATAATGGCTTGACCTCTTTGAATGACAGCGTTGGTTGCTTCATCAGTAATCGTATAATCGATTGCCATTGTTTCAGTAGCATCTGATGAAAGAGATAGTATGAAGCTAATGTTTTGAGCACCATTATCACCTTCATTTATAGTAGGTGAATTGACACTTAGTACAGGGCTACCACCTAATACACTTACTTTTCCTTGAGACAAGGCAAAGAAGATATTGTTTCTACAGGCAACCTGTAACTTGGCGTTATCAAGTGTAAATATATCATTCGGGATAGTGACAGATTGATTGCCATCGTTGACTGTGTTCTCAAGAAGCGCAATCTGATTGCCTGAGTCTTCAAGTAAATTAATGTCTACTACACTGCAATTGATAGGCGCAGCGTCCGTAGCAGCAATATCCCAGCTTACTTGTATCGTCTGGTTAGCTGATAATGAAGTTTCATCTGTTTGGCTAGTAACGGCAAAGTTTTCACCCGTATTGACCACACTGATACTCATCGTATCTTGATTGGTCGCACCGTTATTATCTCTCGCTAATAGTACAAAGTTTAAGCTTCGTGTAGTAGTAGGTAAAAGCTCTCCGATCGTCGTTTGGTTATCTATTTGGTCACTTAAACGTGGAAAGAAGCGTGTTGCTTCAGTTGTTGGTGGCCACATTCGGAATAAAGGATTGTTTCCTAGGTCGTTATAAAGTCCGCCAACGTCACCGGTATCTATTTGTTCCCATGAGTGGCTAACAATATCGCCGTCACTATCGCTACTGCTGCCAGCTAGTGCAAAAGGTGTTCCTGCTGGAATGGTATGATTATTACCCGCATCGACAGTTGGTGAGTTATTAGTCGTAACAGTGGTTGTTCCACAGCTTGAGCCACTACCTTCGCGAGTAAAGGTCTTGATTTCATTGATACTGACTGAGTGAAAGAATGCATCACTATTAGACTGTAAATTATCAGAGCCACAAATACCTGCATAACCCATGATGCTGTTACCGCTACCTGGTTCTACAGCGGTATCGCTTTCTCGGTTGCCTCCGCTACAGTTAAGTTGGAAACCATTAAATGTATGTGATGCCCCGATTTGATGACCAATTTCATGGGCAACATAGTCCACGTTAAATGCATCATTACGTGGTGAGTTTGAGCCTGTTACACCGCCTGCTTTAAATGTACCGCATGCTGAATTAAGAAAGGCTAAGCCACCGGTGTTCCCCGAACCAAATACATGGCCAATATCATAATTGTTAACGCCAATAATCGCGTTGGTATTAACAACATTTTCATCAACCATCGCGGTTGCATCTTCATTACTGTACGGGTCGCTATTGGGAGATGTATAGATGATGTCGTTATTGTTACCCACGACTTCTAGTAAAATACCTAGGTCTCGCTCAAAAATTTGATTTACCCTGCTAATGGTCGTGTTGATCCCTGCCATTGCATTTTCTTTTGTTCCCCCATATATCTGCGTGTACTCACCCGTTGCTGCAATCGCGATGCGATAAGTAATCAAAGGATCAGCCACTGTTCCAATAGATCTTTCTATTGCTTCAGCCGAAGAAAAAGAAGGTTTGAAGGCTGCCGAAAAAGGGGATTCAAACTCTGATGAATGATCATGCAGTTCGCAGCTAAAAGTAGTGTCGCTGTTTCCTGAGCTGTTTCGATGGCTCAAGGCAGTATAGGTACTATTATCATTGTTGCTATCAGGGTCGATAAAAATTCTATCGCCATCCGCTGTTTGGATGAATCCATGAAAGCCATTAGGACCTATATCAATACTTCCAGTTACATTTGGATTGTTAGGGTCATACACTCGCCACGTTTTGATTTGTGGAAATTTAGCCGCAAGCTCAGGTGCCATGATGCTGCTAGGTTCAGCACGAAGCATCAAAGAACTGCCGTCGGGCATAGGGAACTCTAAAAGTGTGTTACTTGATTCTGAAAGTTGTAGCGCAAGACTTTCATAGTTCAGTGTTAACTTTCGAGAAGTATGTATAGAGTCGACTGTTATTTGGTTGCTTCTAGATTGATAGTCAGGGGAAATATCAGTCCAAAGTGACTCTCCGGCGATCAGAGTCTGCGAAACAAACAAGCAGGGTAGCAAGAGTATTTTACGCATAAGTAATGTGCTTATTTTAATTTTTATCGGGGGTTTCTTATTCTTAAATAACACCCTATCACACGTAAACTGAACCAAAACTAAATAAAGAATGAACGGTTTATTTTGTAAAGTATTGTTTCCTAAGTAAAAACAATAACAATGTCGTAAAAGCAAACAAAGGAGGTGTGCTCCCGCCGCCACTAGCAGACGAAGGGTTGTTGGTAGTAGCTGTATTTGTGCTTCGTGTATTTATCTCGACCAATGAGGCATCTGAGTTTAGTGAAAATGCACTGGCGGATAGGCTGAAAAAAACATTATCGCTACAGCTGAGTTTGAAGCGACCAGATGAGCTATTTGGGATTTCACTGGGGATGTAAACGCTAGCTACGCCATTATTGGGGATTGAATCTGCTATTAAATAATCAAAATTCCCACCGTTATCTGTCGATAAATTTAGGTCTACGGTCGCACAATTAATGGGTGAATCTTGGGTGTTGGCTGACTCCCAGTAAATAGTCGATTGTGCACCTGTCGCATAAGCTTCTGCGTGATTTTCTAAGGTAAACGTTTTACCCGTATTGACGATATTTAGCTGGACTTGATCCATACTTGGTGAATTATAGCTGTCATATACAGATACTTGGAAATTCAGCTTTCGGTCGGTTGAAGGTAATGTTTCACCTGCTAAAGCAGTTCCTCCCAATAGCGTTGTTAGTGCTGGAAAGCTGCGGCTTGCTTTGGCGGTTGCAGGTAGTACCCGAAATAGTGGATTGTCACCTGTATCAAGGTCAATGGATGAGCTGCTTCCCGCATCTAATTGATCCCAACTATAGAGTAGTGAGTCATCGTCAATATCACTAGCGGTTGCCGTCAATTCAAAGGGTGTATTGGCAGGAATTGAATGACTAGTGCCAGCGAAAACAACGGGTGCTAGGTTGTCGTGACTGACATGGACACCACAGGCATTAGCAGCACCGGTAGTAATGTTTTGTCTAATCTGTTGAATGTTACCACTGTGAAACATGGAATCAGCAAAGGCTTGTACATCGTCAGTGCCACAACCACCCGCATAAGACATGATGGTTGAGCCGCTGCCTGGTTCAAAAGCAGTACTCGCAGTACGTGCGCCCGATGTGCAAATACCTTGGTCTGCGTTGAATGTGTGAGTTGCACCTAATTGGTGGCCAAGCTCATGAGCGACAAAGTCGATATTAAAAAACTCACCATAAGGTCGGCTAATACCCGATGCGCCTTTTGCTTTACTTGACTCGTTACATAGGCTGCTTATGTAAGCTAAACCGCCGCCTGAAGTGCCGAATACATGGCCAATATCATAGTTGTCACTTCCGATGACTTGGTCGATATTGATTTGGTTTTCGTTGAGAAGGTCTTCAATTTGGTAGTTTGTGTAAGGGTCAGTTGAGGTATTAGTGTAAATAAGTAAGTCATTATTTTCGACTAACTTAAATCTAACGCCGAGACTGTGCTCATACACATTATTCACGCGACTCAGTGACGTTACAATTGCGCTTAATGCATCTTCAACAGTACCGCCTTGAGCTTGCGTGTATTCAGCGGTTGCTGCCACCGCTATCTTGTACTCGACTATACCACCTGAACTACTCCGAGCAGCGATGAATGAACGTGCTTGAATGGGTGAAAAGCTGGCGTGGTCGTGAGCTTCAGGGGTGCTGCATTGATAAGGCTGGTCATTAAATAAGTCTGCTTTTGCATAACTAACATACTGACCTAGATTACCTTGTTCTTCTGGGTCGACAAGTAGTGTCTGGCCATCTCGAGTGTGTAGTAATGCATGAAAGCCATGACTAGTAAAATCAACACGGCCAGAAACAATAAGGCCGACAGGCTGAGTTACTTTATAGGTTTGGATAGACGGATAGGCAGATGATAATTGTGTAGGTAGTAAGTCTGTTTTCTCTAGCGCTACAGTGACATTACTTCCGTCTGGTAAAGGTACTTCGACAGATAAAGTATTGATACTGCGTGCTTGGATATTATCGCCAGACGTTGTTTGTAATAACAAAGCAGCCATGGCTTCATGGTCTAATGTTAATGAGCGAGTTTTACCAATTTGTTCAACCACCTCTAGCGATCTCGCTGCTAGAGAGCTTGATTGATCCTGCCACATGGAGTCTGCGAAGCTGCTATTAGTGCAGATGCAAAATCCTAATGCAGTCACTAGCCTGAAATACGTCCTTGTTATACCCATCTCCACTACCAGAATCCTTGGTTAAGTTGAGGTTAACCTTAGGTAGATTGGTATGTCAGGGATAGGATGTAACTGCTAGGTGGTGTTTTTTATCAGTTTAAAATTAGTGGTTTAGGCTCTATCTGCCGTATTTTACCGTTGGTCGTACTTATAAAAATAACGTAAGGGTATTGTCTAAAAAGCGCCAGCCTTGCTCAGTACAGCTAATGTTTTGACCATCTAAATGTATCAAGTTAGAGCGCTGTGCATCATCAAGAGTTGCTTGAATACTGCTTAATGGTTGACCTGTTCTTTGTTCATAAAAGTCTGAATTAACACCTGTTTTTAGACGTAATGCATTAAGCATAAATTCAAAAGGTAAGTCATTAACGTTTAGATCTGTTGTTGATGAATAAAACAGATTTTTCTCAGCCTGATCTAAATACTGCTTCGGTTGACGGAATTTTGTCGTCCGAGTGATAGTGCCTTGAGCGTTGGTTATTTTGCCGTGAGCGCCTGCGCCAATCCCAATATAATCACCAAACTCCCAGTAGTTTCTGTTGTGCTGACACTGCTTGCCTGTCCGTGAATATGCTGACACTTCATACTGCTGATATTGCTCAGCACTTAGGAGTTGTTGTCCTGCTTGTTGCATATCCCACAAGGCTTCATGGTCTGGCAGTTTCTTGGGTGGCTGATTGTGAAATAGGGTGTTTGGCTCAAGCGTGAGCTGATACCACGACAAGTGTGTCGGGTTGCAGTCGATCGCTTGTTGTAAGTCACTCAGCGCATCCTCGGTACTTTGCTCTGGCAGTCCAAACATTAAGTCGAGGTTGAAATTGTCAAAGCCTGCTTGTCTGGCAATATCCGCTGCAACCAGTGCCTCATCGCCATCATGTATACGACCTAGCGCCTTCAAGTGTGATGAGTTAAAGCTTTGAATGCCGATTGATAAACGATTGATGCCGGCTTTACGAAAGTCAGTAAACCGTTGTTGTTCAAAGGTGCCCGGGTTTGCTTCCAAGGTGATTTCAGTATCGTCCGCTAGCGGGGAGATCTTGTTTATACCTTGTAATAGCTGGTCGATTGACTCTGCGGTAAACAAACTTGGTGTACCACCACCGATAAAAATAGTCGAAATAGGTCGTCCATTCGCTAGTTTAATATCGGCTTCGAAGTCTTTTAGCAGTGCTTCTATATAGGCTTTCTCTGGTAGAGCCTCAGGCGCTTGGTGCGAATTAAAGTCACAGTACGGGCACTTACGCACACACCAAGGGATATGAATATAGAGGCTTAGAGGTATCATTCTGCTAACTGGTTGACCTTGTTACTGATGTTGACGAACTGCTCAACACTGAGTGTTTCAGCGCGGGCCGTTGGGTCGATACCAAGTTCAATTAAATACTCAGCATCAATCACTTTTTTAAGGGTGTTGCGGAGTGTTTTACGACGTTGAGAGAATGCTTGTCGTACTACGTCTGCAAAGACTTTTTCGTCATCTGCAACAAAAGGCTTTTTGTCCCAAGGAATGATACGAACCACTGCAGAGTCTACTCTTGGCGGCGGGCTGAATGACTCTGGGCCAACAAAGAATAAGTATTCCGTCTGGCATTGATATTGAACCATGACCGATAAGCGACCAAAACTCTTACCACCTGGCTCTGAGGTTATGCGGTCAACGACTTCTTTTTGCAGCATGAAGTGCATGTCTTTAATGCACGGTGCAGCGTCAAGAAGGTGGAAAATTAGGGGAGTAGAGATGTTGTAAGGCAGGTTACCCACGACGCGTAGTGGACGTGTGACATCAATAATTTCACTGAAGTTGACACGTAGTGCATCGACATTGTGAATCGTGATTTTATCGCCACCTAGGTGTGTCAGGTGAGTAATTACATCACGGTCTATTTCGATAACTTGTAGGTGATCTACAAGCGGTAAAATTGGTTTGGTCATCGCGCCTAAGCCGGGACCAATTTCAAGCATTTGGTCGTCTTTTTTAGGGGCGATATTATTAACGAGTAAGTTGATGATGTAAGCGTCTGTCAGGAAGTGTTGTCCGAAGCGCTTCTTAGCTAGATGTTTTGCCATATTTTCATGTTGCACAAATAAAGAAGCCTCCCCCGTTAGGGAGAGGCCGCTTAGGGTTAGCGATTATTTATCGCAAAATTTTCAACTCAACGCGACGGTTTTCTGCGCGACCTGCTGCTGTCGTATTGACTGCAATAGGTGTTACTTCTCCGTAGCCTTTCGCCGTTAGGTTGCTTGCGTTTACGTTTTTGCTGATTAGGTATGTACGTACAGATTCAGCGCGACGTTGTGACAAACGTTGGTTAGATGCTGCTCCACCAGCACTATCAGTATGACCTGCTACTTCGATTTTTAGCTCTGGGAAGCGGTTAAGCTTCGTTGCAGCTTCATCAAGGATAGGCAGTGACTGATTCGTTAACTGAGCAGAACCACTTCTAAAGTTCACACCTTCAAGTGTGATGTTCTGAATCTCAGCACAACCAACTTCGTTTACGACATTACCCAAGGCAGTTGCTGGACATAAGTCACTCTTGTCACTTACACCATCATTATCTGCATCTGGATCGCCACAACCTTTCACGTCAACCTTCTGACCTGCAGGAGAGCTTGGGCAGCTGTCTAGTCTGTCAGCAACACCATCAGCGTCACTGTCAGGCTCACAACCTTTGTCGTTCACGCTACGGCCTTCGTCAGTCGATAGGCAGCTGTCTAGTCTGTCGACTACACCATCGTTGTCAGTATCAAACTCACAACCAGTGTCATAGACTGCTGCGCCAGCAAATGTACCAGGACATTTATCGGCACTATCTTTTACGCCGTCATCATCACTATCAACTTCACAGCCTTTAGCATTGACGCTTGAGCCTGCAGGAGAAGTGGGGCATTCGTCAGCGCTATCTTTCACGCCATCGTTGTCCGTATCAACTTCACAACCTTTGCTATCTACCGTTGCGCCTTCAGCTGTGTCAAGACATGAGTCCTTACTATTAACAACAAGGTCTTTGTCATCATCTAGCTCACAACCGCTAGCATTAACAGAAGCACCTGCCGGCGTTGTTAGACAAGCATCAGATCCGTTAACAACACCATCAGCATCGTCATCTAACTGACAACCTTTGTCATTAACTGTCACGCCTTCAGGAGAAGTAGGACATTCGTCAGCGCTATCTTTCACGCCATCTTTGTCTGTATCCACTTCACAACCTTTGAAGTCAACATCTACGCCTGCTGGAGTAGTTAGGCAAGAGTCAGAGCCGTTAACAACACCATCAGCGTCGTCATCTAACTGACAACCTTTGTCATTGACTGTAACGCCTTCAGGAGAAGTAGGACATTCGTCAGCGCTATCTTTCACGCCATCTTTGTCTGTATCAACTTCACAGCCTTTACTGTCAACTGTTGCGCCTTCAGCAGTTGCAGGGCATTGGTCAGCACTGTCTTTAACACCGTCTTTATCTGTGTCTAATTCACAACCAGTTGCATCAACAGAAGCACCCGCTGTCGTTGTTAGACAAGAGTCAGAACCATTAACAACACCATCAACGTCATCATCTAACTGACAACCTTTGTCATTAACAGTAACGCCTTCAGGAGAAGTAGGACATTCGTCAGCGCTATCTTTCACGCCATCTTTGTCTGTATCAACTTCACAGCCTTTACTGTCAACCGTAGCACCTTCAACCGTAGTAGGGCATTCATCGCTACTATCTAGGATAAGGTCTTTATCACCGTCGCCTTCACAACCTTTAGCGTCAACTTTCGCGCCTGAAACAGTTGTAGGGCATTGGTCAGCACTGTCTTTAACACCGTCTTTATCTGTGTCTAATTCACAACCAGTTGTATCAACAGAAGCACCCGCTGTCGTTGTTAGACAAGAGTCAGAGCCATTAACAACACCATCAGCGTCATCATCTAACTGACAACCTTTGTCATTAACCGTCACGCCTTCAGGAGAAGTAGGACATTCGTCAGCGCTATCTTTCACGCCATCTTTGTCTGTATCAACTTCACAGCCTTTACTGTCAACGGTAGCGCCTTCAACAGTAGTAGGACACTCATCACGACTATCTAAGATGAAGTCTTTATCACCGTCGCCTTCACAACCTTTAGCGTCAACTTTCGCGCCCTCAGCAGTTTCAGGACATTGGTCAGCACTGTCTTTCACGCTGTCTTTATCAGTATCTAACTCACAACCAGTTGCATCAACAGAAGCACCTGCTGGAGTCGTTAGGCAAGAGTCAGAGCCGTTAACAATACCATCAGCGTCATCATCTAACTGACAACCTTTGTCGTTAACCGTCACGCCTTCAGGAGAAGTAGGACATTCGTCAGCGCTATCTTTCACGCCATCTTTGTCTGTATCCACTTCACAACCTTTGAAGTCAACATCTACGCCTGCTGGAGTCGTTAGGCAAGAGTCAGAGCCGTTAACAACACCATCAGCGTCATCATCTAACTGGCAACCTTTGTCGTTAACTGTAACGCCTTCAGGAGAAGTAGGGCATTCGTCAGCGCTATCTTTCACGCCATCTTTGTCGGTATCAACTTCACAGCCTTTACTATCAATCGTTGCGCCTTCAACAGTAGCAGGACATTCATCACGACTATCTAGGATGAAGTCTTTATCACTGTCGCCTTCACAACCTTTAGCGTCAACTTTCGCGCCTTCAGCAGTTTCAGGGCATTGGTCAGCGCTGTCGATAACAGTGTCTTTATCTGTATCTAGTTCACAACCTGTTGCATCAACGACTGCCTCAGCAACTGATGTTGGGCAAGAGTCAGATTCATTAACAACACCGTCAGCATCATCATCTAACTGACAGCCTTTGTCGTTAACCGTCACGCCTTCAGGAGAAGCAGGACATTCGTCAGCGCTATCTTTCACGCCATCTTTGTCTGAATCAACTTCACAACCTTTGAAGTCAACATCAATGCCTTCTGGAGTCGTTGGACAATTGTCAGCGCTATCTTTCACGCCATCTTTGTCTGAATCAACTTCACAGCCTTTGAAGTCAACATCAATGCCTTCTGGAGTCGTTGGACAATTGTCAGCGCTATCTTTCACGCCATCTTTGTCTGAATCAACTTCACAGCCTTTGAAGTCAACATCAACGCCTTCTGGAGTCGTTGGACAGTTATCAACGCTATCTTTCACGCCGTCTTTGTCAGAATCAACTTCACAGCCTTTGAAGTCAACATCAACGCCTTCTGGAGTTGTTGGACAGTTGTCAGCGCTATCTTTCACGCCATCCTTATCTGTATCAACTTCACAACCTTTAGCATCAATTGTTGCACCAGCTACTGTATCTGGGCAGCTGTCGATACTGTTACGGATGTAGTCTTTGTCATCATCAAGCTCACAACCTAGTGAGTTAACTTTGGCACCTTCTACAGTCGTAGGGCATGTATCTGCACTATCTACTACGTCATCAGCGTCAGTATCTAGTTCACAACCCATTGCATTAACGCTAATGCCGAATGCTGTTTCAGAGCACTGATCTTTACTGTCAACAACCGTGTCACCGTCAGAGTCAATCTCGCAACCTGTAATACTAATGGTTACGCCAGCCGGTGTAGCAGGGCATTGGTCTTTACTGTCTAGTACGCCATCAGCGTCAGTATCAACTTCACAACCTACTGTATTTACTGAAATACCTTCTTCTGTACCTGGGCACTGATCAGAGCCGTCTAAAATGCCATCTTTATCAGAATCGATTTGGCAACCTTTCGCATCAACCGGTAAGCCTGCTGGTGTTACAGGGCAACGATCTAATCGATCTGCTACGCCATCAGCATCAGTATCAATTTCACAGCCAGTTTCGTTAACCGCTGCGCCTGCTAGTGTAGTAGGGCATTGGTCTTTACTGTCTAGTACACCGTCAGCATCGGTATCAACTTCACAACCGTCTGCATTAACTGTTAGGCCAGTTGGTGTTGATGGGCAACGATCTAGTAGCTCAATAACACCATCTTTATCTGTATCTAAGTCACAACCTTGGCTATCAACGATTGTGCCGAGCTTAGTTGCTGGACAACGATCTGAAGGGTTAAGTACGCCATCTACATCGCCATCAGCTGTTGCTTCGGCTAGTGCTAGCTGAAGCTTTTCATTGTCACTCAGTAAACCATTCTTTTCTTGAGTAGCCGCTTGTTCAAAGGTAGCAAACTGTTGAGTCATGTTGCCGCTTAGGCCACTCAATGTTTTTTCTAGGTCTTTGTTTTGCGACGCAAGTTGCGCTGCCATGCCACCGGTTAAGCCAGATAGCTTTTCTTGCAGGCCTTGGTTTTGGCTAGTCAGCTGTGAGGTCAGTGCGTTAGTCATTGCATCTAAACTAGCGAATTGCTTCTCTAGTTGACCAATGCGTGACAGTAAACGTGCACGTTCCTTCATTAGTTCCGCTACTTTCTGCTTATCATCAGCAGAAGTTTGTGCGGCTATATTCTCGATATCTGCCAGTTCAGCACGTAGCGCATTGATCTGCTCTAGGTCTTCTTCTGGTAGCGGAATATCAACAATGTAGAAAGGTGCTGGTGGCATGCTCATCAATGTTGATGGCGCATACTTTGGCAAACTTTCAGGTGGGATATTAAGAAGAGCATCCGGAACAATGGGCATGAATTGTTGCATTGGTAAGAAACCAAAATTCATTCCCATTGATGGATCTAGTGTCACAGCGTCGGGCATGACTGACGGCATCATTGTTGTCGTCGGTGCAGTTGTGCTGTGTATTTCGCTAGCGTTTACTTGAGTCGTACCTGTTGCATTTACCTGATCAGCAAATGCGGGCAACGACCCATATATGAGTAAACTAGCGAAAATCAGAGGTCTTATGGTGCTATGCATCGTTCTAATATCTCCGAGAGTTCAATATTTTCATTGATTACCGCCTAGCGAGAAGTCGCGTCTAGCGGAGGCGATAGTAATTGTGAATCCAGCAATTACGTCGAGAAAGGACATGGTTGTAAGAATGAGGAAGGTTGAGTTCCCGGCCCATTCAAAGATCAGCCATGTCACCATGAAGGCAACTAATACAAAGGTCGACAGTATGTGGTCAATGATCGATACGCTGGAAGTGCGGGTTGACTTAAACAGTTCAATAAAAAGCGCGACCAATCCAAATAAAATAACCATCACAGCTAAGCTTGGTTTCCATAGTATGCCTGAGGGTAAGTTGACTTCAAATACTACATGGTTCAATTCATTAGGAAAGATCCCTACCAAGGCTAGTACGAAATAGCCTATGTAAAAGAAGCCAAAGAGGGGAAAGAAACTTAAAATTGCCATTTAATATACGTCTTATCCATAAAGTATAAATAATGAGTGCCTGCAAGATCACAGCCCACTAGCTGCCCTTGCGTAATTTTCTCCATCGAGTATAGCCGAATCTTCACATTAGCGGCAGGGTTTACCCCAATAAAAATCTTATCGAAATAACATGTCTAAAATCAACGGCATTTAAATTAGGAAGAGTGGCATTAGTTGTATCTATCCGCTGATAGGTGGGAATTCTATTCAGCGATACTTTCTTCATACTTAACTCATGATTTATTGGCTTTATCAATAGGCCATTTATTCGAGCTGCAGAGCGAGGGTTCAGCAGATAGATAAATATTAAAACAATGATACGTATAGAGAAAATATTATGATATCTAAAAATAGAAATAGCTTCAAATGGGTTTATTTGCCTGTTGTTATTAGTTCAGCAGCAATCCTTACTTCTCAGTTAAGTGCGGGTGAATATCAGGCGCAAGATGCGCAGCAAGTACAAAGTATTGGTCATCAATATGTGGGTGGTCGTACACGTATTGGAGTAAGTGTTACAGATGATGGTGATGCAAGTGCAGACATCAATCATGTCTTCTCTGAGACTCAAAATAGTTCTACAAGCGGTGGCTTATGGGCAGGTGTTGAGTTAGACGGTGACGACAAAGGTATCGATGAAGGCGGCGTGCAGATTAATCATAACTGGGTTGCTCGTGACGGTCAGGGTAACGCTACTCATGTAAATAAGGCATTTGCTGCGTACGATCGTAATAGTGAAGATGATGCTAAGGTAACTGTCGGTTACGGACAAGAAAGACAGAGCGGTTTCTGGGAAGGCCATGTAAGTAAGGGGGTATCTGACAAGCGTCTAGTGCAAGCGGCAACCGCGACAACTAAAGCTGTTTACGAGAAGGCTTTTGATTACGGTGTTGGTGCAAGTGTCGGAACACACCTAGCAAGTACAAATACTAAAATCACTGCAGGACTTGATCACCAATGGGGTGATGAGATGGCTTCTGATGAAGACACTGCAATGATGACGACACTTTCAGCAGGTGTTCAGCAGTACTTCCAAGGCACACCTCACAGTGTCGGTCTTAATGTAGCTGCATCCCGCACCAAAGGTGGTTATGACGGTGATGGTGATACAGAAACATCTGCAAACTTAAACTATAACTATGAGTTTGGTGGCGGAAGTATCTACCAGCCAGATCAGCGCTACCGTCGTGTAAGAGTTGAGATTCCGGGTAAAGGTCGTGCAGCGACTTATGCTAAGAAGCCTGTTTACACTAAGCAGCCAATCTACAAAGATCAGCCTGTTTACAAGAACCAGCCTATCTATAAGAAAGAGCCTGTTTATACAAGTAAAACAGTGCGTGTTCCAACGGGTGGAACAATGGCTAAGAGTACAGTTGAGCTAGAAGGCCAAACGTTCTTCAAGCACGGCAGTGCGGTACTTATTCCATCAGCTCAGCAGCGTTTACGTCAAATTTCTGCTGAGATTAGAAAGCATGGTTACAAAGGTAATATTCGTATTACTGGAAACAGCTGTGGTCTACCAGATATGCACCAGGATAAAGTGCTATCTGAGCAGCGCGCATCAGCAGTACGTAACTTTATGATTGCTCAAGGCTTTAATCCTGCTCACCTTCAAGCTCGTGGTTTAGGTGCAACGCATCCTAAGTACTCTGCAGCTGCAGGTCAGGACTTTAAGAACCGTCGTGTAGATATCGAATACGTAACTGAGCGTCAGCAACGTATTAATGGTGGTGGTTTCCGTAACGAAACTAAGCAAGTGCAAAATGGTTTCCGTAACGTAATCACTGGTTACAAGCGTATTCAAACGGGTACTAAGAACGTTCAAGTGGGTGTGCGTAATGTACAGACTGGAACAACAGATATCCTAGTATCTCAAGGTGTCCCTGGTACTCCACGTGTTATCTGGAGAACTGAAGCGATCGCAACAACGCCAGCATGGATTACACGAGCGCTACGTAGTAACTTTGATCACAACCGTTCTGTAGATACTTACCGTACAACAGCAGGTCAGGATGATCTATTTAATACGGATAGTAACTCAGCTCCGACAGCTAATAGTGACTCAGTTACTGTAGGTCAGGGTAAGGGCGCTTACATCAGTGTGCTAGATAACGATAGTGACTCAGAGAGTACAGTAAGTATTCACGAGTTCGGCCAAGGTATGTATGGTTCTGTAACTCAAGACGGTGATCAGCTAATTTACACGGCAAATAGTGATTATGTTGGTAACGACAGTTTCACATACACAATTGTTGATGCAGGTGGTTTGAAGTCTGAAGCAACGGTCTTTGTAACGGTTACAGCTAACTCTACTTCGACGGGTAATACAGCTCCATCAGCAACTAACGACATGGCGTCTACGACAGAAGATCAGAACGTATTGATTGATGTTGTTGCTAATGACACGGATGCTGAAAGTGACGTTAGTATTCAAAGTGTTTCAGCTGCAGGTAATGGTTCAGCTGTTATTGAGAATGGACAGGTACGTTATGCGCCAAACTCTGGATATGTTGGTGTTGACTCATTCACTTACACCATCGTTGATGCAGATGGCTTAACTGATACCGCGACGGTTACAGTAACAGTCAGCGGTAACGGTACTGTTAACACAGCACCTGTTGCACAAGATGATACTGCAACTACAAATGCTGGTGAGGCTGTGACGATTCATGTAACGGGCAATGACTCGGATAATGAAAGCGCATTTAATATCGATAGCTTCGGCCAAGGCAGTAACGGTTCAGTAGTGAACGATAATGGTAAGCTTGTTTATACGCCTAACGCTGATTTCTCGGGTACTGATTCATTCACTTACACGATTATTGATGACAGTGGTTTGACGGCTACAGCAACAGTGACGGTAACGGTTGTTAAAGCTGCTTCAGCAAATAATGCGCCGATCGCACTAGATGACAATGCAAGTACGACCGCTAATAACTCTGTAACAATCAACGTGCTTGGAAATGACTTTGACTATGATGAGGGTGACTTAGCATCACTTAAGAGTCACGCTACAAGTAGTAACAAAGGTGGAACGATTGCTACTGTAAATGGCCAGCTAGTGTATACACCAGCGGCAGGTTTTACTGGAACTGATACCTTCACTTACGTTATCGAAGATAACTACGGCCTTACAAGTACAGCGACAGTAACTGTTGTTGTTTCAGCAGGTGGCGTAGTGTGTAACACAGACTGTACAGTTGCTCACATTGATGACGAACTAACGAGCAAGAACATTGCTGTTACTATCGATGTGTTGGCTAACGATTCAGGTACTGGTCTTAACATCGTTGAAGTAAGCCAAGGCGCTAGCGGCCAAGTTACAATAAGCGGTAACAAGGTTGTTTACACTCCAGCGACTGACTTTGTTGGTAACGATGTGTTTTGGTACAAGATTGTTGATGCAAGTGGTTATGCAACAAGTAACCAAGTAATGGTTTACGTAGTAGATGACTCTAAGAAATAAGTCTTCTGTAAACCTAGCTTAGGCTAAGGATGGCCTCAAAAAAACCGCGACTTGTTCGCGGTTTTTTTGTATCTGTTACTTTTTCATCAAGGGTTCAAGGTGTGCCACTTATCAATAGGAGTCTCCCGCCTACGATGTATTGCATGGCTGTTACAGCGGCTTTTATTTTATACCTAAGTGTTACATATTCTTTATTACTAAGGTGTCTAGATGAAAGCTGAACTGTTAAGCAGGATGTTAGTTTTGCTTCCTCTGCTACTTCCGATGTCTGCGATGGCAGAAAATTCGGAAACGGGTAGTTGGACGGATGTTATTCCAATGGAGATTGTTCCAGTGGCGGTGGCGAACTTGCCGAATGGAAATTTGCTAACTTGGTCAGCAAGAGACCGTTACGCTTTCGGCGGAAACCTCGGACGTACTTACACGTCTATCTTTGACCCCTATAATCTTTCCTCATCCACCGTTGTTGTGAGTAATACGCAGCACGACATGTTTTGTCCTGGTATCAGTAACTTGCCCGATGGGCGTGTGTTGGTGAATGGTGGTTCAGGTAATGATCAAACCAGTCTTTACAACCCTGTTACCGACCTATGGGAGTCGGGCGATAAGATGAATACGGTGCGTGGCTATCAAGGAAACGTAACCTTATCTGATGGTTCAGTGTTTACCGTAGGTGGCTCATGGAGTGGCGCACGGGGTAATAAAAACGCAGAGGTTTGGACCGAAGCGACAGGTTGGGTGGCTTATCCAGAAATAACGGCAGATGAAACAGTACGTGATGGTTCTGAAATAGAGCCACAAGGTAACTATCGTGATGATAACCATGCATGGCTTTGGGCTGCTCCGAATGGGAAGATTTTCCATGCAGGGCCAAGTCAAAACATGCACTGGATTGATCCTGACGGTGAAGTCAAAGTAACAGCCGCTGGCACACGTGGGTCAGACCCTTACTCCATGAATGGCACCACCGTCATGTATGACATTGGTAAAATCCTAAAAGTAGGTGGCGCGCAAGCTTACGGTGGTGGTTTCCTCGGAAGTAAACGCGCGCACATTATCGATATCAACCAAGATACCCCGGCTGTTGAAGAAGTGCAGAACACTGCCTATAACCGAACCTTGCACAGCTCCGTTGTGTTGCCTAACGGTGAAGTGTTTCTTGTTGGCGGTATGAAAAATACCATCATATTCTCCGACCTTGATGCGGTATTGACGCCAGAGCTTTGGAATCCAGAGACAAAAACTTGGAAGCAACTCAGCGCAATGGCGATACCGCGTACTTATCATAGTACGGCGATATTACTTAATGATGGTCGTGTGTTTGTTGGTGGAGGAGGGTTGTGCGGTACATGTACGGTCAATCATCCCGATGCGGAAATTTACTCACCCCCGTATTTGTTTGTTGATGGTACCGATACGCTTGCGACACGCCCTGTGATAAATAGCGCACCAAGCACTGCTAATTACGATAGTTATATCAATGTACTCACTAACTCAGCAGTCACTAACATGTCATTATTACGCGCTAGCTCTGCGACCCACAGCGTAAACAATGAACAGCGTAGAATACCGCTAACGTTTGATACTAATGCGGCAAACAACTACTCCGTAAAAATGCCGTCTCGCAACTTAGCACCTCCGGGTAATTACATGTTATTCGTGATGAATGCAGCGGGAGTGCCAAGTGTGTCTAAAGTTGTTTTAGTCGGTAGCGCAGAAGTTAAGTCTTTAGTGACGGATGGTGATTATTGGTTAGAGTCACCATCATTTGGTGAGCGCCTAACATCTCAAGCAAACAACCAAACGTTAATGGCAGTCGCTGGCACGCAAGATACTCAGAAGTGGAGCATAAGACATTTAGGTGATCGAATTTATACGTTACAAAATGTTGCATCAGGCCGTTACCTTGAAGTTGAAAACTCAGCCTGTGCAAACTTAAGTGTTGTTTCTAGTGCCACGACCGACGTAGGTGACAACCGTCGTTGGGTCATGACACGTAATGGCGACAGTTTTAACTTCCGTCCATTGCACTGCAAAACTCAATCACTTGACCGAGAAGCTGGTCGCGCGGGTGCCGCAGCAATTAGCTATACATTCCAAGCTAACCACACACCTCAACTTTGGAATGTAACGAGTGCTGGAGCGGTAGCCCCTTATCCTGTGGCGATTACTGAAACGGTGAGTACGCCAGTCAATACAGCACTAACGATAGATGTTTTAAGTAATGATATCGGTAGCGGTCTGACAATATCCAGTGTCAATGATTGGACTGAAAATGCAGGTAGAGCATCGGTCGTTAATAATCAAATTAGCTACACACCGGATACAGGCTTTGCAGGTACAGATGCCTTTTGGTATGTGATTGCTGATAGCCAAGGTCGTAGTAATAGTGTCCGAGTTATTGTCGAAGTCACGGGTGAAGGAAGTCCAAACCCAGTTGGTGTTGCAGATAACGCAACGACGCTAATCAATACGACGATTACGATTGATGTATTGGCAAACGATATAGGGTCAGGTTTAACGATTCCAGAGCTAGGCGCTTGGTCGCTTAAAGGTGGCTCGTTGGTGTTGGTGAATAACCAAGTCCAATATTCACCTGCACAAGACTTCACCGGTGAAGACAAGCTTTGGTACAACTTTGCAGACTCACAAGGCCGCACAAACTATGGTGAGGTAACGATTAATGTTGAAGCGTCAACAGATGCCGCTTACCCAGTTGCAGTGAGTGAAACCGTGAATACGCCAACAAATACACCAATCACAATAGACGTATTAGCCAATGATACAGGTCTTGGGTTAAGTATTTTAGAAGTGAATGCTTATGCGGTGAATGGCGGAACAGTAATTCAAAGTGGGAGTCGTTTAATTTACACACCTGCTAGCAATTACTCAGGGCAAGACAGTTTTTGGTACGCCGTTACTGACTCACTTGGTAGAGCAAATGCTATACAGGTGTTTGTAAATGTAGGTAGTTAAACCTTGCTGTTAGCGGTCATGGTGCTTTCATATAAGTCCATGACTGCTTCTGCATTGACGCTCATGCAAACGCTTGAGTCAGAAATATTTTCCCAATGATCAAAAGCATAGTCATAACCCGTACGCTTAAGGATCGTTTGTCCCAATGCAACGCCTTCAGTCGCGACGCGTACTGGGCCAACTTCAACACCAAACAGGCTTGGGTCAATCACGTAGGCAATCGCCGAAGAGTCATGCACATAGCAGCCATCAGCACCACGTGATGCTTTATAAAAGTCAGAATAAAAACGCCCAGCCTTATACAGAAACTCACCGCACATAGGGTTTTTATCGCGAATGTTTGCTTGAACCTGATCTGACATCACCACTTTGTGAGTCACGTCTAAGCCGACCATGTGAACGTGCCAGTCAGCAGTAAATACCTTATCTGCTGCATGAGGGTCGCCTACAATATTAGCTTCTGCCACAGGGGACATATTGCCACCTTCGAGCACTGTGCCACCCATGATCACGACATTCTTAACTAAAGATGCAATTTTTGGTTCTAGTTGCAACGCTAACGCAAGATTACCCAAAGGCCCGATAGCGACCAACGTCACTTCATGTGGGTTTTCCAATACCATCTGAACAATAAATTCAGCAGCTGACGGTTCAATAGCCTCGCCTTTTGGTGCGGGTAAATTAACATTGCCGAAGCCATCTTTACCGTGTACAAAATCAGGGAATGGCAGACCCTTTTGTACCATTGGTTTTGCTACGCCACGCGCAACAGGAATATCATGACCGCTCATTTCAACGAGTCTAAGTGCGTTGTCTGTGGCCATATCGACCGACACATTACCAAAGGTTGTGGTCAGTCCTAAGATCTCTAATTTCGGAGATGCCATCGCAAAAAATATTGCCATTGCATCATCAATGCCGGGATCCGTATCTATAATTATCTTTTCAGGCATCTATAATTCCTTGGTCGATCAATTGCTGAGAGGTCGGGATACTATCAGAAGCACCCAAAGCCTGAACGGTTACTGCTGCCGCCTTGCAGGCAACACTTAGCGCTGTTTCTATATCTTTACCAGTAATGCACTGTTGAACAAAGTAACCAATAAAAGTATCACCCGCAGCAGTTGTGTCAACTGCGACAACACGTTCAGCAGGTTGTTTGATTAAGTTCTCAGCATCCTTATACACTACACCTTGCTTGCCTAGTGTTAGTATGATTTTTAAGTGGGGGTTCTTTTGGTGTAAATACTCGACCAACTCATCCGGTCGATCTTTGCTTAGCGCATCGTTTGCTGCGAACTGTAAGGCTTCTACTTCGTTCATGACCAAGTAATCAACACAGTCTAGCGGGACACTCGCAATATCTGCTGGCATTGGGGCCGGGTTATAAACGACGGTCATGTCATGATCTTTTGCGAGCTTCATGACTTCAGTTGTTAGGTTACATTCGTGTTGTAATAGTAACCAATCATCTCGTTCGGCATTGCTCAAGCATTCTGCGACATTGGAGATCGAGAAGCTTTGGTTGGCACCACCAAATAGCAAAATCGAGTTTTCACCAGCATCACTCACTTGAATAATTGCGTGGCCTGTTGGTTCTTCGACGTGCTCAACGCAGTAAACACCGATACCATCTGCTTGCAGTTTACGAAAAATCCAATCGTCAAAAGAACTAACCCTACCAATGTGCTGAACACTAGCGCCAGCACGTGCGAGTGCGATAGACTGGTTAGCCCCTTTTCCGCCGAGCATCATTTGGTAGTGATCGCTAGCTAGAGTTTCACCTGGTTGTATAAAGCGTGGAACGCGGTAGATATGATCAATGTTAATTGAGCCATAGTTGAATACTTTCATGAAACCTCCTTGTAGCTTAATTAACTCAAAATATCTTATGATAGATAGTAATAATAAATAATGCCAAAAGGATAATGGAATTATGCAAGTTTCAAAAATTGATTGTCGGTCAGATCACGCAGCTAAAAACTTCGTGGAATCTTTACGAAATACGGGCTTTGCTATTTTGCAATTTCATCCTATTGACTCAGATTTAGTATCGCAGGTGTATTCCGATTGGGCACGTTTTTTTTCGAGCGAAGGTAAGCACGAATATCACTTCAACGCGAAGACTCAGGATGGCTTCTTTCCATTCTTGAGTGAAAATGCAAAAGGCGCAAAGGCGAAGGATTTAAAAGAGTTCTATCATTACTACCCTTGGGGTCAGTGCCCTGACTTTTTAGAAGAAGCGACATCGCGTCTTTATAAGCAACTAAATGGCTTAGCCATGTTGTTGCTCGACTGGGTTGAGCAGGAAAGTCCTGAGGCCATTCGTAAAAACTACTCTATGCGCTTGAGTGATATGGTTAACCCAAGCGATGGCACGCTAATGCGTATTTTGAATTACCCAGCAATGAAGGGTGATGAAGTACCCAGTGCCATTCGTGCAGCAGCGCATGAAGACATTAACTTACTGACTTGCTTAGTGGCGAGTACTGAGCCAGGTCTTCAGGTTAAAGACTTGGACGGTAACTGGCATGATGTAGATTGTGATCCGGGCAGTATTGCAGTCAATGTGGGTGATATGTTACAGATGTGTTCGGATAACTACTTCCCATCGACGACCCATCGAGTGATCAACCCTGATACGGGTACTGAAAATAAGGCGCGTTTGTCGATTCCTTTATTCTTGCACCCACGACCAGAAGTGGTACTTTCTGATGATCACACGGCAGGAACATTCTTATTGCAGCGTCTAAAAGAAATAGGTTTGAAGTAAGTCTTTTTTGTTAGAATATTGTGCAACCAATACGTCTTTATAAACGTCTAGATATAAGTCCAATAATTTATTAGGTCATAATAATGAGCATAAAAAAACAACAGCGAGAGATTCGTGCACAAAAACAAGCAGAAGCTGAGAAAAAGGCTAATCAAAAAGCTAAGTTAATGCGCTTTACATTACTAGGTGTTGCTGGTTTTGCAGTTGCTTTAATACTGTTTACAGCCTTCCGTAGCGTCACGATGGCACCGCCAAGTGTGACAGAGATTGTTGCTAGTGATCATGTTAAAGGTAACCCGGATGCGCCTTTAACGATTGTCGAATACTCTGACCTTCAGTGTCCGGCTTGTCGTGCGCAACACGAGTCGATCCAGAAAGTGTGGGCACCAATTAAAGGTAGCGTCCGTTTTGTTTATCGCCACTTCCCATTAACTAACATTCACCCGCATGCCTTAACGGCAGCGTATTACTCTGAAGCGGCGGCAAAGCAGGATAAGTTTTGGGAAATGCATGACTTAATGTTTGCCACTCAAACAATTTGGAGCGGTACTAAATGATCGAACCCGTGTTTGATGGTTTTGTAACGCAGCTTGGACTTGATGTTGCTCAGTTTGAGAAAGACTTAGCGTCAGACGAAGTGCGTGCCAAGGTTGCGACCGATGCACAGAGTGCAAAGAAAGCTCAAGCAGCATCAACACCCAGTTTATTCTTAAACGGTAAGTTGATGACAAACGTGCGTGGCCCTGAGCAATTCAAAGAAGCCATTCGCGAAGCGCTGAAGACTGTTAAGTAAAGTATGTAACCCACTGCGTAATGACAATGATTAGGAGCAGCGCGCTAGTCACTTGCCAGAAGCGTAGTGGGTTTCGTTCGATGAGTGGCACAGATTTAGCCGACGCTATTAATGTTGAGCTAGGTTTGCGTAAGTCAGCTTGAAACTCCGACATCACTTGATAACGATATAAAGGATTGGGCGCGAGCGCTTTCTTTAATACGGTATCTACCCAGCTTGGAATATTCTCTGGCGGCTTGGCCAGTTTAAGTATCGACTGATACTCCCACTTGCCAAACTGTTTAGGGTAGTCACGGGTAGACTTAATCGCATTATAAGGTAGCTTGCCGGTAATCATTTCATAGATGATCGTAGCCACTGAAAACAAGTCCGATCCAGAGTCAACTACGTTGTGAATGATGTACTCAGGTGCAATATAATTCGTATCCCCAAGCGGTAGCTCGTCTATTTTAACCGGTGTAATTTCTTCGATACCGGTGATTTTCATCGTTCCAAAATCGATCAGTTTCACTACACCATCGCGGTTGATGATGAAGTTTTCTGGCTTCAGGTCACGATGTACCATTTTAGCCCGATGCAACGCTCGCACGGGAATGATCATCGCATCTAACAAGCTTCGTACTTTATCTAACGCGGGTTGTGGGTGGTCTATCATCCACTGGCGGAGCGTTTGACCTTCCACATATTCACAGACGTTATATAAAAACTGGCTGCCTTCTGGTGGTGGGAATATCTGCATAACTTGCGGATGCGATAGCTTGCGGCCAATCCATTGCTCACGGGCAAAGGCTTCTAAGTAATCGGTATCATCTGAGAAGTTTAGCGATGGCATTTTTAAAACACGTAGTTCATCAGTGTGCTTATCACGTGCTAAGTAAACGTGACTACGAGTACCACTGTGTAACACTTGCGTGATTTCAAATTGATCAATTTTTTGTCCAACGCTTAATGCAGGTGGGATCTTAAGTGTATCAAGGTGCTTGTATAACTCATCAACACGCTCGATAGGTAGGGAAGTGACGTCGACAATTAGACAGCTGATGTTGTCATTACTGCCTGCTTCTAGGGCGACATTCCCGATATGGGTAGCGACTTCTTCTAAGCTACTACCTTTTTGGCTAGCCAGTTCAGTCAGGTCTTTGTGATTGAGTGTGTCATGCACACCATCGGTCGTCAGAAGGAAGCGGTCTCCTACTTGTACTTTGAGCGACTTATAGTCGAGGTCTAAGTGCCGCTCAATACCAAGGGCTCGGGTCAAATAACTTTCACCACCGCCTTGGTAAGAATGATCTTGTGTTAATAGCTCCAGCTCATTATTTCGAAGTAAGTAAATACGACTATCACCGGCATGAAGCAAGTGTGCGGTATGTGACTTTATAATGAGTGAACTAAAGGTTGTTATCCAACCGTCTGATTTGGTGCTACTGCTATGGCCTTGCTGGTACAGCCATGAATTGATTGAGCCAATGACTTTTGCCGCAGACTGTTGGACGTTCCAAAAGTCGGGCGTACTGTAATAGTCAGACATGAAGTTGGTTACAGCCGTTTGGCTAGCAAGCTGCGCATGTGAGCTACAGCTGACACCATCGGCAATACATGCGACGGCCCCTTTGTACTTACGAACGGATGTTTCGGTCGGTAACATCGCAGTAAAGGCGTCCTCATTGGACGCTTTTACACCTGCGACAGAATAGCCGCCAAAATTAAGGTGCAGCTTAGCTGCACCTTTTTCGTCTTGATTAGGTAACATTAATTAATTGTACATTACCTTGCTCATCAACTTCAGTCATATGACCCTCTGGCTCTTCTAAAAATAGCAGCGCCACAAAGCCAAGTACTGCAGTAGCAGCGATAACTAAGAAGAACGTTGAAGGCTCAACCATTGCGAAGATAGTTAAGTAAACAACCGCACCTACGTTACCGTAAGCACCTGTCATACCTGCAATCTGTCCCGTCAAACGTCGTTTGATAAGCGGCACAACAGCAAATACTGCACCTTCACCGGCTTGCACAAAGAATGAACACGCCATCGCTGCAACAACCGCTAACCATAGTGGCCACTCGCTGCCTACCAATGACATTACATAGTAACCAACCGCAAGACCCGCCGTTAGAATAAGCAACGTAGGACGACGACCAAAACGGTCAGAAATCCATCCGCCACCTGGGCGCGACATAAGGTTCATGAAGGCATAAGCCGACGCAACCATACCCGCTTTAACGGGGTCTAGTGTGAATGTATCCGCAAAGAATAATGGAAGCATTGATACAACCGCAAGCTCAGAACCAAACGTTGCGAAGTACAAAATGTTAAGTACTGCAACTTGTTTGAATTTGTAACGATGCGCTTCAGGTACTTCTTCTGTTAGGACTTTCTTATTCGCAGAATAAGCGCGGTAAGAGTCATAGAAAAACAGGATAGTAAGGAATATGTAGATACCCACAGCCGCTGTTGGAGAAATAAGGCCTGTGCTTGCAGAGGCTAATTTCCATGCTAGTAACGCCAGTGCCGCATACAATGGGATTTTCATGAATATAAGGAAGTATAGGTCGCCCTTACTGGTCACTTCCATCGCACCTGGGTGCTTAGGTTTGAAGTAAGTCGCGCCTTTCGGTGTGTCTTCTACATTGAAGTAGAAGATAAAACTGAAGACAAAACACAGTGCACCAGTTGCCATGATTGCGTAACGCCAGCCGTCTTCGCCACCAAACCATAGTGCGATTGTTGGCAGTAGGAATGCCGCAGCAGCAGAACCAAAGTTACCCCAACCGCCGTAAATACCTTCTGCAGTACCCAGCTCATTAGCTGGGAACCACTCACTCACTAAGCGGATACCGACAACGAAACCTGCACCGACAAAGCCTAATAAGAAACGTGCGATCGCTGCTTGCTCAAAGTTATCTGCCAAAGCAAACATCAAACAAGGAATTGCACTTAAAAAGAGCAGACCCGAATAAATCTTTCGAGGCCCGAAGGAGTCAGTGAGCATTCCGACTATAATTCGTGCAGGAATTGCCAGTGAAACGTTTAGCAGTAGCAGTGTCTTAATCTCAGCGTTGCTAAGGTTAAGTGATTGAGCAATTGCTTGGAGCATTGGCGCTAAGTTAAACCAAACCACGAAAGTGATAAAGAAAGCCATCCAGCTTAGGTGAAGAGTTTTCATTTTTCCGCTGAAGGCGAAAATATTGAAACGTTCAGTAGACATTATGTCTCCAGTTTTTAAATAGTGAGGAATGTTTATTTATAAAGCAAAAATCAAGCCACTTTATTAATATGGAGTTAAGCTGTTGTTTTAACTGTGTTTAAAAAAATAACCAAATGAAATATCATGGTGCTGCCTGTCCATAATGATGCGTAGCGCACCGATTTGGTTCTTTGTTTGAGTTTTTGATAAGTCCACGAGAGTGTGGTTTACTTTGGTGCTTCGTACATTGATCCATATCGACACTACAGGCAGACAATGAAACAGTTTTTTCGCAGCGTTTTTGCAAGCATCTTAGTTATTTTCGAAAAAGGCACAGAGCCATATCACTATAAACCGTTAAATCGCACTATTTTAAATGTGATGGGTGTGTTGTTTTCAGGCTTAGCTATCGTAGTTGCTTTTATGGTGCCTGCTGGTGGTGGCTTTAGTTACATGTTGCCCGTGGTTGTTTTCTTGGGGCTTGGAGTGACGTGCTTAGTTGTCGGTATATTGGGTAACGAGCGAGCAGTTTGCAAAATTTGGGGCAATCGATAACTGGGACTGTGACGTATTGTGTTCTATGATAGCGGGACCCCAAATACTGATTGGAAACCGCTATTTTGCACACTATTGCTGATCTCAAAGCCGGAAAATATGACGGCCAAACACACCTAAAAATATCAGAAAACCTATCTGAGTTTCCTACTGAAATTTTTCAGCTTGCTGAAACCTTAGAGGTTTTAGATCTGTTTGGTAATAAGCTAAGCGAGTTACCTGCTGACTTTGGCTGCTTGAAAAAGCTTAAGATTGTTTTTCTTTCAAATAACGACTTTGAAGAAGTGCCTTCAGTATTAGCTGACTGTCCAGAACTAACGATGATCGGCATCAAGTCTAATAAAGTAAAAACAGTGCCTGAAAATTCACTCCCTGTGAATACGCGTTGGCTAATCCTAACGGATAATCAAATTACTAAGCTGCCCGACTCAATGGGCCAGCTGACCAAACTACAAAAATTAGCACTCGCAGGAAACCAGTTAACCGAACTGCCTGAGTCGATGGCTAACTGTCGTGCGTTACAATTGGCGCGTTTATCTGCTAATAACCTGACTGCTTTACCTGACTTTTTATTACAGTTACCAAAACTGGCATGGGTCGCTTTTTCTGGCAATCCATTTTGCAAAGAGTTTGAATTAGAAGACAGCTTGCCTGTTGTTAGCATGGATGACCTTGAAACCCACGAAGTGCTAGGGCAGGGCGCGTCAGGTGTCATTTCTCGTGCGACATGGACTAAACCACAGCAAGGTTTAGCTAATTCAGACCGTACCGTGGCATTGAAAGCTTACAAAGGTGAAGTCACCAGTGACGGTTACGCGCTTGATGAGTTGAGTGCTTGCGTTGCTGCTGGAAGTCACCAAAACTTAGTTGAAGTCATTGCTAAAGTTGAAAGCGACAAGCAGTTAGGCTTAGTCATGGCGTTGATTAACCCTGAGTATACCAACTTAGGCGAGCCACCTACCTTGCAAAGCTGTACCCGTGACCATTTTGATGATGAGTTCATGGTGACGGTATCAGCAGTCGTTAAAATCGCTAAAAGTATCGCTGATGTCATGTTGCACCTGCTAGATAAGGGCATCAGCCACGGTGACTTATACGCACACAATACCTTGGTTAATCCAGATGCAGATGTGCTGTTTAGTGACTTTGGAGCAGCATCGAACTATGCCTCATTACCAGAAGCTCAAGCAGCTTCATTACAAGGTGTTGAAGTACGTGCATTTGGTTGCTTGTTGGAAGATTTATTAGGCAGTAGTTGTGACAGTGACGAGTGTCCTGAGTTATTTGAGCCACTAGTGTTACTGAAAAATCGCTGCATGCACCCTAAAGGACTTTCACGTCCTAGCTTTGCCGAAATCAAAGCTGACCTCGATGCAATTGAATTAACCTAAGAACGACAGATTACGTCGCTAAAATAAGAGAAGATTATGGAAGAGTTTAAGTTAGAAAAAGATGACTATATCGAGTTAAACAACCTATTAAAAGTGACTGGCTTAGTTGATAGTGGTGGTTTAGCTAAAAGCTTGATCGCTGACGGTTATGTCAAAGTAAACGGTGAAACTGAGTTGCGTAAGCGCTGCAAAATTTATCGTGGTATGGAAATCGAGTTTGAAGGGCAAAAGGTCTCTGTTGTTTAGTGAGTGATGGACTCGAACGTTCTTTAGCGCTCGCTCAACTGGAGAAAAGCCTTAATGGTTATTACCCCTTGAGTGAGGGAACGTGGTTAGAAGTGCAGGACATTTGTCGTGTCAGGCACTTAGAAAAGCACGACGTCTTATATCAAATGGGCGTTGTTCCAACGACGTTTGCAGTGGTTTATAAAGGTCTATTTCGTGCGTTTGCTAGCGACGTGAAAGGTCACCAATATAATAAAACGTTCTTTGAAGAAGGGCAGTGGCCTGCTGCAATATCGGCGCTACTCAAAACAGAAGCCTCATTGGTCACCGTTGAAGCTTTAGAAAACTCGGTTATTTTAGAGATTAACTTTGCTGACTATCGTCGCTTATTAGAAAGTCATCATGACTTAGCGCTCATGCAAGTTCACTACCTTGAGCGCAACTGGCTACTCGCCAAAGATGCGCGTGAGATTGCACTTGTTCAAGAAGATGCGGGTCAGCGTTATCAACAGTTTTTACAAGACTTCCCTCGATTGGCAAAACGTCTCACGCAGTATCATATTGCGTCGCACCTCGGTATTACGCCGACACAGCTCAGCCGCATTCGAAAAAACCAATAATTATCAACCTATGTAAATGATCGGCAGTGTCAGTCTAGTTATGCTTCTTTCATCGAAACCATGAAAGAGAATACAGACGATGGATATTTTAAACGCATTACAGTGGCGTTATGCCGTACAGCAGTTTTCAAATGAAATATTGGATGATGCTGAGGTTACGTCGTTATTGGAAGCGACTCGCTTATCGGCGTCATCATTCGGCTTGCAACCGTATCGTATTTTGCTTGTCACCTCGCAAGCACTTAAGCAGCAACTCCTTGAGCACTCCTATGGTCAAGACAAGGTTGTGAATAACTCACATCTGTTGGTCTTTGCTGCTCAAACATCGACAGCTGACTCATTGGTAAATGACTATGTGGCGCGTGTTAGCGAAACCCGTCAAATACCAACATCCGATTTAGCAGGTATGGAAAAAGCATTCAAATCAACACTTGGGTATAAGACACCCGAGCAGTTGTTAGAGTGGGCGCATCACCAAGTTAATATCGCCTTAGGTAACCTACTAACCTGTGCTGCGATAATGAAGATAGATACTTGTCCAATGGGCGGGTTTATTCCTGAAGCTTACGACGACGTGTTGGGGCTTAAAGCGCAAGGGCTGACAGCATCGGTCGTGTGCGCGTTAGGTAAGCGTCATGAAGCAGATAAGGTCGCGGCTATACCCAAGGTGCGTGTTCCTTATGCTGATATGGTGATCGAGGTATGAATATGTCGGTATTACCTGTGTTTGCCTTTACAGCTGGGGCTGCGATTGCGGTTCAAGCAGCTATTAATGCACAACTTGGCGTGGCCTTAAAAAACACCTTATTGGGCACGTCGGTTGCCTTTCTTTGTAGCTTTTTCTTATGTGCGTTGGCAGTCATGTTTTTTACTAAGCAGTTTCCATCAATGGCGCTTCTTACTAGTGTGCCTAGATATTTGTGGTTTGGTGGCGTCTTGAGTGCGACTGGTGTTGGGTTGTTTTACTTTTTAATACCGAAAATGGGTGTTGGTTCGCTGATGTCTTACGCACTAACAGGGCAGATTATGATGGCAATGTTAGTTGGTCATTTTGGGTGGTTTGAGTTACCTGTAAAAGAAATAACAACGACGAAGTTTATCGGAACGGCAGTGTTAATTGCAGGTGTATTACTTGTGAACTGGGAGTCTTAAAATGATAGATCAAGATGCGCTTAAAAAATTGAATATTGATAACTTAACTAGTCTTTGGAAAAAGATGAGCGGTGAGGTTTCATCTCAAGAACCTTTAAGGAAATGTACTGAATGGCCATATCGAGTTTGGGTAGATTGGGGTGACTCTACTACTCATTTAGAAACGTCCTTTGTTGATTTACCTAAGAATGCGGTTGTCACTGTTTGGGGTAACGTAGATAAGCCAAGTACCTTGGAAGAACTGCTGCTGAAAGCATCTTGGCCCATTTTATTTACACAAGTGGCAATGGTATTAGCGTTGGATGAATACGCTGTGCCTGAGTCTAAAGTGATGCCATTACGAGAGGTTAAAACTACCTATGACCTTAGGCGTTGGGTAGCAGTGGCTAGTGCATCATTTGGTTATCAAGTTTCAGAGTCAGTTATTGAGAAACTGACGAATGATGACAGTATTAAGTTATTGTTTTTAGAGCGTGAAGGGGAAGTGGTAGCGACGGCTTTATTATATAAAACAGGCGGTGTCATCGGTATTCATCAAGTGGGCGTGTTACCAAGTGAGCGTGGTCAGGGTTTGGCTTATGAGGTGATGTTGCAGGTGATCAAGGTCTGTAAAGAGTGGAGGGGGCAGTATATTTCGTTACAAGCTTCAGCGATGGGCTTGTCTACTTATCAACGACTGGGCTTTGAAAGTCAGTTTGAAATACGAAATTACTCGCGAGCACAAATTTAATGGCAGTCTAGGCTCCGTTGACGTTTTATCTAAGCCATAAAAACACAGAGGCTAAACACAGCATCCCCTTGTAGTTTATAGCTTTTTTCTCGTACCTGGTCGAAATTCGACGATAGTATTTCAGCTTTCCAAACAGGCACTCAACCGTATGTCGCTCTTTGTAATGCCAAAAATCGCAGGAAATATCATCTTTCCTGTTCGATTTGGGTGGAATGACTGCTTTTATTCTATGCACTTTTAGCCACTCCCTAAGTTCATTAGTATCATAGGCTTTATCGGCTAAAACAGCCGCTGCACCAACACCTGTAAGCAATGGGATAGCTTGAGTGCATTCTGCCGTTTGACCGCCAGTCAAAATGAAATTAAGTGGTAAGCCATGAGCGTCACAAATAGCATGAACTTTACAGCTAAAGCCACCTTTTGAGCGGCCTAATGCTTCCTCATCAGCCGAGTTTTTCTTATATCCTGCGGCACAAGCATGAGCACGATTGACGGTTCCATCAATAGAGACATCCTGTAAATCAGCCTGTTGAGAGAAAGTTTTTAATAGTAAATCCCAAGCCCCATGGGCACACCAACGGGAATAACGTTTGAAAACGCTATTCCATTTACCTTGCTCGGGTGGCAGCATCCGCCACTCCATTCCGCCTCGTAAAATCCATAACACAGCACTAATAAACGTCCGACACTTATCTAAATTGCCGACTTGTATTTTAGGTAATGTCAATAATACTGGATTGATCAACGCCCACTCTTCGTCGCTGATTGTGGCTCTTTCTATGCTCATTTTTCTGCCTAAATAAATGGCATTTTAGTACCTAAATAGTTTATTTGGTAAAACGTCAACGGAGCCTAGGCTTGGTAAGGATAAAAATTTCTAGAATTGAAAGTGTTGGGGGATAACCGTATACAAGCTAATGAGCGAAATAGTGCCTAAGTCTCTACCTCACTGTAAGCGATGAGAGGTATTATAAATAGGGTTAGAAGTAACATGCCGAAGTGTTAACCACCAGTTACGCACTTGTTTTGCTCTATATGAGGAAGAGTGTTTATAAATCCAATTATGTTTAGTCATTTGAATAATTAACAGGTGAAAAAATGAGTTACACAGCTAAATTAATCGTTAATGAGATAGAATTTTCTGTCGACCTACCAGAAGATTTGGTTGATTCGTTGTCGGAAAATTTTAAAAAAGGTGATGTAGTAGAGTTAGACTATTGGAAGTCAAAAGGAGTTGCTAAAAGCTTAGCCTTAGCAATACCAACACCGGATCGCCCAGCATCATATAGCCAGATTAATTATGCTGAAAGCATAGCTAAAGCACTAGATATAGATCTCCCTGAAGATATATCAAAAGCAAAGTCCTGCAGAAACTTTTTAGATAAATATGTTGAAGCTTTTCAGGAGCAGTTAAATCAAAAAAAGACATTGCAAAAGTTAGTAAGTAAGGCAGTTCGGACTAGTAGACTACTAGAAGCCAGTAAACTGGTCGATTCTGGGTTAAGCCTTGAAAGCGTAGCTGAACAAATGGAAGTGAAATTGACCAAAACCATTGAAGACTATCTTAGTGAGTTGATGGCTTGGGAGAAAACAGCATCTGAAACTGAGGAGTATAGGATTGTTATGAAACTAATTGCTGAAAAAGAGACTGGCGTAGACTTACACAAAAAATATGTGCCTTACCCCTAACAAAATACGTCAACTATGCCTATGCATTACAGAATTATATCCGTAAGAAACGCGAAAACCCTGCGACAGTCACGCGAATAGTTGTTTTTTAGCCTATAACTGAAGACAAACCGTCTTTTAATGGCGGACGGGCGTGTAGGATACGCATTTTTTATTACAAAATTTTCTCACCACCATCGACCTTGTTTGTCGATGTAAATATAGCAATCAGGGACGTTCACAGTACCTCCTGACCAGGAGCCTTTATGTCTTCTTTCAAAGTCAGTATCAAGTTGCACAGGTGCCCCGAGCCTAGGCGTTTTTACGCTCTTTAAGGTTTTATAATAACCTCCCGCAGAGCACTCTTCTCCTCCTGATCCGAACCACGATGAAGGTTCTACATAAGTCTTATATTCTGTGAAATGAGCAGGGACTATAGTTAATCCCTGCTGCCAGTAATAAACTCTTCCGTAATAAGTGGCGTGACACCATTTTTCCCATGCTTTCGGTTTGTACTTATCGCTTCTTAGGTTGTCATTAAATAACGCCAGCCATAAAACATGAATGCCTAGTTTTTTATACCTCACAGTGCGTTCAATGATTTTATTAACAGTGAGATTGCTTCGTTGAATTTCAACTGCGACAGGTACATTGTTTATTTTGAAAAAAACGTCTGAAATAACGGTTCCGAAATGTTTTTCAACATCAACATCAGTTACATTTTCTGACTTTGAAAGCAGGTCGTAAATTTCTTCTTTACACCTCCTATGAGCATCTGATTCACCTTTACCATGCTCGCACGTGGAGGGAGGCTTATGTGCAAAATGATGAGCTTTAATGCTTCCTTTCCTTAAACTCACTTCCCTTCCGCAATCTGGACAAGTAAAGGGGGTATCAAGTTTGTTGCTACTTCTAGCAAACACCTTCTCACCATCTATCTTTCTAATTCCACATAACATGTTATGTTCTCCATAAATTAATAAATGGTTTTAACTAAATTTCTAATGCCGATTATATCTAGCTCTGAACGTTATTTGCACTATGTTTGTTGGTATCTCGTAGGGCGCTCTCAATGGCTTTAGTCATCAGCGATGCCTTAAAATTACCGCTTTGTAGGTATATCAGAGCCGATCTCAGTTCAACATAATTCAGGTTATACGAAGTTGTTATGTCGAGTTTAGTTCCGTACTTTAGTGGTCTGGACAAAAGCAACACAGCCCCAAAAGCGCATCTCGCTTTCATCGCTTATCACTTTGAAAGTCGGCTTGAAATACGAAGTTACTCTCGAGCACAAGAGCACAGACTTAATGACAGTCTTCACTCGACTAAGTTAATCAACGTGCGATATAACCAAGCGTAGAAACCAGCGTTTGTTTCAACCGAGAAATACCCTCCCGAATAACCTCCGGTTCGTTATGACTAAAGTTAAGTCGTAACGCTGTTTGAGGTTTGGAGCTAGACGGATAAAACTCAGCACTAGGAACAACCGTCACACCATTTTCAATAGCCGCTTTCGCCACTTGATAAGTATCGCAATCAGGCAGTTTTAACCATATGAACATGCCTCCTTCAACAGGATCAAACTGGTAGCCACTACCTAGTTCGCGGCAAAGCACATCAAGCTCATTAGCTAAGGCTTCATAATGTGTTGAGTAGCGTGCGACGGTATCAGCAAGGTGTTGCTCAAATGCCGAATGCTCAAGCACAGCCAAAGCCACGCTTTGTGTTAATGACGCTGAGTGTAAGTCGGTTGCTTGCTTAACTTTGTCAAACAAGGGTAGCCAGCGTTTGGGCATGATCAGTGCCGCAACTCTTAAGCCAGGCGCAAGTATTTTTGAGAACGAGCGTAAACAAATGGCTACCTCAGGGCAGAAGCTAGAAACCAATGGCAAACTCGTTCCAGAAAAGCGTATGTCACGATAAGGCGCATCTTCAATTAACAATACTTGATAGCGTATGCACAGCGCGGCAACGGCTTGGCGTTTCTCTAGCGACCAGCAGCAACCCGTAGGATTATGAAAGTCGGGCACAGTATAAAAGCACTTCACATCGCCTGCTTTAAAGAGGTCTTCGAGTTGTTGTAAGTTTGGCCCGTCTGACTCTTGAGTGACGCTCAGTACAGTTGCCTGAGCGATAGCAAATACTTGCAAAGCACCTAAGTAGCTTGGGCTTTCGGTCACGACCTTATCGCCATGCCCTAAAAACACCCGAGCACACAAATCAATCCCTTGTTGTGAGCCAGTAGTAATCATGATTCCATGTGTTTCAGGAACTTGAAAACGTGCGTGTAAGCACGAAATTAGCGGTGCATAACCGACGGTGGGTGCGTATTGGAGTAGTTGCTTATCCGCAGCGATTGCAGGCATTACTTCTTCAAGTATCTGTGTTGGAAACGTCTCGGGGCAGGGTAAGCCGCCCGCTAAGGATATGATGTCGACATGGTTCGCAAGGTTAAGTATTTCACGAATATAAGACGGTTTTAAATCGGCGATAGCAGTTACGGGTGTCATAGGTTTTTGTCGGTCATTGTTGTTCGGTGACGACTAATACTACGCCTGACTAGCGTTATCAGTATGTCTGTCTATGCTGTTTGATTTGTCCATTTATGCTTTAATAAGATATGACAAATACCGATCATGTTTTTCGAATCAATGAAGTTTTAAGTTTTATCCATCGAGATATTACGGCTGACTTACAGGCAAAAAAGCTTGCTGAAATTGCTGCGTATTCTGAACAACACTTTCATCGTTTGTTTAAGCAAGTGGTTGGTGAGCCTGTACATCAATATGTACGGCGTACTCGTTTAGAAACTGCTGCAAACCAATTGATATTTTCGCCTCAACTCACTGTGTTAGAGGTTGCAGAGAACTGCGGTTTTCAGTCTTTATCTTCATTTAGCCGTGCTTTTCGCGAGGTTTATAATGTGCCGCCGGGGCGTTGGCGTTTGGGGAATCGAGATGATAAACAGCGTCATTACTTATCCGACCCTGAGCTTCATGAGGCTTATCAGCGTTTAGCGCAGGTCGAGTTACCGACAGCGGAAATCGTGAATATTCCAGCGTGTCATGTGGCTTATGTTCGTCACCTTGGCTATGGGCGCTCGATACGTCAGTCATGGCAAATGCTTAAGGCATGGGCGGATAGTGAAGGGCGCTCGGTCGATGTTCAGATTGGCTTACACCACTCTAATCCTGCGTTAGTGCCGCTAGAACAATGTCATTATGTGGCGTGCATTGGAATTGATGAGCCAGTGATTCGTCGCGGGAGAGTGAATAGTGTGACTATTCCAGGGGGCTTGCATGCGACATTCGCAGTTCAGGGAAAGTTTGGTGAGCTGCTGCCGCGCATTAGTAAAATTTGGGAAGAGTGGCTGCCTCAGTCAGGCTATGTGGCAAGAACAACACCTGCGTTTGCTCGGTATACAAAGAACCAGTTTTTAAGGACAGATGATCAATTTGACCTCGTGTTTTATTTGCCGATTGGTTTTTAGCAGGCAGTTCTTATTTCATGCTGCTTGAAGTTGGTAACGCTTACTTCGTGTATATGTTGCTGTAGATGGAAAAGTGAAGCCACTTATCTCTTTTATTTCATTCTTGGTCAGTCCCACGGTGGTTGAAATTAGCCACTCGGCTATCGTCACGGATTAGTGCTTAATGAGTGCTAATCACGAGTGCCGCAAAGTCGATAACAAATACAAGGCTGTCGGTACTTACCTAAAACTATGAGCGACAAGGTTGTCGTTTAGATGGCTCTGCGAGTGTCATCACCAAGGATGGAAGTAAAAAAAGAATGAAAAGATTCAATCTATCGATCAAGTTGAATTGGATGTGCTCGCTGGGTTTATCTCTACTACTCACAGCGCCAGCCTCTCATGCTGCTCTGACCGATTATACTGAGGTACAGCAGCAAGCTTATCAAACCATTGCACAGTCACTGTCTGAGCAAAATGAGACGGCTTTAACCGCTGAACTTATCGAACCTGTTACTTATTGGGTTGATGCCGTTAACGGTATTGATGATTTTGCGCGAACTGGGCAAATTGATCAGCCATGGAAGTCTATTACATGGGCGTTTAACAATATTCCATTTGCTAATGATACTGCGAATATTGTTGTGAGAGCCGGTACTTACTCTCCAGCCGTGCTGTACGTCGGTCAAGAGCGTGGAGGTAATGCTGAAGAGACGTTACCCTTTAACCTCATCGCTTACCCAGCTGATACCGTCGTGCTTGATGGTACGAATGTCGCAGACAATGGCGCAATGATCTCAATTGCTAGCGCGAGTAATGTCAGTATTTCAGGTCTACAAATCAGTAACATTACGGGTACTGGTAAGTCGGCTATTTACATTGCTAACAGCGATAAGATAACGATTTCAAACAACAGTATCCATGATTCACAGTGGACGACAGATACTGTCGCTGCGATTTCACCAACACTCGCTGATCGCTTAAATGGTGTGGCTGTTGTTGGTACGAGTACTGACATCACTGTTGAAAATAACAACCTATACAACCTTGTAACAGGTTACGGCGAGCCGATTTTGGTGCTTTCGCCAGCGGTCGCAACGGTTAGTAACAACATCACTTATGGTAATGATCCTGAGTTCTTTGAAAATCAACAGTACTACGTAAGTACGGCAGGTGATGATGACTTAGGTATCGGTACCTTAGAACAGCCTTGGCAGACAGTTCATAAAGCATTGTTTAGCATTCCTTTTGGTGAAGATAACGCAACGATCAATATTCGCGAAGGTACTTACCAAATACCAACGGCGATGTATTTCGATGTTTCACGTGGTGGTGCTGATGGTAAATACTTCACCGTAAAATCTTATGAAGGTGAAACTGCGGTTATTGATGGTGGTTTGCTAACGACTGATTTCGGCGCAATGGTGTCGGTGAGTAGTGGCGCGTATGTTCGCATTGAAGGTTTAAGCTTTACTAACTTAACGGGACCAAAGTCGGGTATTTACATTACTGGCTCTAGTCACCATGTTGCATTAATCGATAACAAAATTTTCGGTATGACATGGGCAGATGATGAGGGTGAAGATGAGTCTGCACCAACGCCATCAGACAACTTAAACCCAATTGCGGTGATTGGTAATAACGCGACGACACCACTCAGTGACATCATCATTCGTGGAAACGAAATGTACGATATCGTGCCGGGTTATAGCGAAGGTATTAAGATTGTTGGTAACGTGACTAACTTCCTTGTTGAAGATAACGAAGTCCGTGACATCGCTAATATAGGTATTGTTGCCGCAGGTAATTACACGTGGGTATTGGATGACGCGGGTGTGTTGATTCCAGCAGACGTAAACCATGCTCGTAACGGTATTATCCGTAATAACGTCGTGTCTAATGCGGTGTCACCGATTGCTAACTCAGCGGGTATTTACCTTGATGGCGCACATAACGTGTTGGTTGAAGGGAATACCTCTCACAGCAACTCTGTGGGTTACTCGATAGGTAGTGAGCAGCCAGGAACAGCGCAAGATAATACGCTTAAAAACAACGTTGCGTATGACAATAGCGATGCTGGTTTAGTAGTTGGAACAGTACATGCTGATGCAACTGTTGTGGCGACGTTGGTCGAAGGTAACGAGTTTAAAAATAACTATCGTAAAGGTGGTTATGGTGGTGAAGTAACTATTCAGCAAGTTGATGGTCTAGTTATCCAGCAAAACAGTTTTGAGTCATTAACGGATGTAGTTATCGTGGCGTCACAGCCTGCGACTAACATCACTATGAATAACAATACTTATAGCAGTTTGTCTGCTGACCCTGATGCCTTGGTCTTTGATTGGGGTGGTATTACGGGTACTTCGTATATTGGTTTAGATCAGTTCCAAGCTCAGACATGTTTGGACTTAAATAGTGCTTATGAAGGTTCGTTGACGGAAGCGACTAATACGACACTGACTCAGTGCTCGACCGGTGAAACTGATGATGAGGTGGTTGAAGAGGTCATTGAAGAAGAGGTTACCGAAGAGGAAACTACTGATGAAGTAGTGGACGACTCAGATGATCATAAAAACAAGCACAATAAAAAACATAAAAATAAGAACAAAGATAAGAAGAATAGAAAGAACGGAAAAAATAAAGCTAATCGTGCGAAGAATGATGCAGAGTGGGATGAGCGCTGGGAAAAACGCCAGAGCCAGAACAGTAAATAAGTAGCCGCTTTAGTTGCCTACAACAGCTTTGTTGTAGGCAACTTTTCATTATCGTTGGTAACTAGTTACTATTTTTTTCGTATCGTCTGATCATCTCAAAAAGAGTAGGTGGGTCGAATGGCTTACTTAAAAAATCATTCATTCCTGCTTCAAGGCACGCATCTCGATCTGAGTTTTGAGCGTTGGCCGTCAGTGCAATAATCGGAATATCATTCCCTGATTGACGAATGTTACGGGTTGCTTCAAAGCCGTCCATAATGGGCATTTGGCAGTCCATCAGAACCAAGTCGAACTCACTATTTTGGATCTCATCCAATGCCTCAATGCCATTATTAGCAATAGTCACTTTACAGCCTTGTTTTTCCAGAAGTTTACGAGCAACCATCTGATTAATCTTATTATCTTCGACTAATAGTATGTCTGTAGACAAACCATCTAAATTTTCTGCGTGCATCGATTGCTTGGTTTGGTTCTGCTCGTTATAAGCTTCACGAGTTGATGTCTTAAGTTTGAGAGTTGCCCAGAAACAAGAGCCTTCACCAAACTGGCTTTTGACACCAACTGCGCCATCCATTAATGCTGCCATACGTTTTGAAATGGCTAAACCCAAACCCGTACCACCAAAGCTACGATTGGATCCGGTATTAACTTGAGAGAAGTCAGTAAACAACTTACCCAAGTCTTCAGGATTAATACCAATACCTGTATCAGAAACACTAAGTTTGATGGAGGAGCCATTCTTTTGCTCAAGCTTTAGAGACACCATCCCACGAGACGTAAATTTGAGTGCGTTGTTAAGGTAGTTATTCAGTATTTGTTTAATTCGAATATCGTCGCCTATGAGGTAGCGTTGCTCCAAATTGACTATTTTTACGTCCAGTAGCAGGCCTTTGTCTTCCATTATAGGCCGATAAAATAACGCTACATCTTTGATAAGAGCTTCTATGTCAATGACATGGCTATTCAAAGAGAACTGCCCTGCTTCGATTTTAGAGAAGTCCAAAATATCATTAATGATGGTCGTTAGAAGCCCAGATGACTTACGAACAGTGTCTAAATGCTCTGCATCTTCTTTACTAAGTTGGTCCTGATCCATGAGGTTTAACGAGCCGATCATACCGTTTAATGGTGTACGAATTTCGTGACTCATCAATGCCAAAAACTCCGACTTTGCGCTACTCGCGACTTGAGCTCGTTTACGTGCTGCTGTCATTTCCTTGGTGCGATCAATAATTTTATTCTGCATCGTTTTCATAGCGTAATGCAGGTGTTTTAGTTCATCACCACGAAAGCTGCTTTTATTTGTATTTATAGGATTTTCGTGGGCAATTTCATTGGCCGTTTTAGTTAGATCATTTAACTGTCGGGTAATTCTATACCCCAAAATAATCGCAAATAGAGTACTGATCACCAGCGCTAAGAAAGCCAAAATATAGGTAATGAAGCTGCTTTCCCTAACTGTTTGTACACTTTTACTTATGTCATAAATGAATCTAACTTCACCTATAATTTCGTCATCGATTGTTATCTTACGGCTAAATCGAATGAAGTTTCGACCAGCAGCGACCAAACTACTGTAGAGGTTAAAGTTAGTATCGCTTAAAAAATCAGGTATGTTTTCGTCAACTTTGTCAAAGTGAACAACGTCTGCATCGTTTATTTGCTCTGACAGTATCTCGCCTGACACCCCAAGTACCTGTACCGCGGCAATGCTTTCAATTTTAGTGAAATTAGTTGAGACATCATCAAGAGTAGCTGTGTCGTTAACCAGAAGAGGGGTCTTGATAATCTCTATAAAAATATCGGTCGCAGCATGAATTTTTTGTGTGACGAGTGCTTCTGAAGTACTTTTTAGCGAAGAGGTGTTGTACATCACAATCAATAAAATAAAAAATGCTTCAATCAGAATGAACGACAGAACAAATTTATAGCGAAAAGACATAGTTTAATCTCTGTCGACAATATCAAGCTTTGCAGATAGCTCGCGAATGACTGAGAACTCATCATTGCTAGTACTGATTAGCTCTTTAATGTTTAATAAGGATTTCAACTCAAGAGGCATCACCAATAGCGCTTCAACGATTTTCTCGCGGTCTGCATCAGGCATTGCCGGATTAACTGCGATTGGATGGCTAGGGTAAGCAGCAGTGTGATAAACCGCCGTTACTTTGTTCTTATCAGGCCCAGCTTTGAAGCTATTAAATGTTCGTTGAATACCCCCGCCCAGCTGACCAATGTCCCTTGCCACACCTTTGTAGACTGAGTCGTGAGAGTTAACGTATTTGATCTTTCCTGACGTTGCTAAGTTAATACCAAACTTAGTCAGTAGTTCATATTTGATCAACAACGTTGCTGCAAAAGCGTTTGGTGACGGAAACAAAAACTGCGTCTTTTCATCCATGATCAACGCTTTCATATCGGGCTGATCCTTTTTCATAACGATGATGCCTTTAATGTTTTTAGCAGCACGAACAACGGCACGATAGTCTTGACGCTCATTGGCAATAGTGAAGTGATAAGGATTCATATAAGCAAGGTCATAACCACCCGAGTAGAGTACCTTTTCAAACTCACTAATCGACTTTTCAGTTTTTAGAGATACTTTAAATCCAGTTGTTTCAGATAGGTAAGTGACAACTGGTTTCCACGATTTAAATATTTTCACTGGGCTTTGCTGTGGCACGATACCTAGTGTGTATTCTTTTGCTTGCACTGACAATGACCATGCAAAGCAGCACGATAAAATACCTAAGAAGATAAGTTTCATAGTTCCTTTATCCTGATTTTTATAATTTTGTGGAGAGGCCAGTTTTCTCTAAGCCTTCGTTTCAGTATCAGTGAACAATGACAGCTTGCGCCATGCTATGGCCTGAATGAAGGTACTTTTTATAAACAAATTAGGTGATTAAAATTGAGTTAATGGCTTTAATTAATGGTTTTTTATTGAAGAGGTAAGCTATTTTTTTAACCAGTAATTTCTGCTTCAAAATAGTGCTTTATTTTTATACTTATTTTTAATTGTTTTCAGTGGCCTGAGAATCTTACTAAAAACGCTATAGTTTATGTGTAAATTGTATGCTATTTTTCAGCACTATAGACTGAAAAAAGGCCATAGAGGAGGTGCTGATTTATGGGTTATAAAGTAAGCACTAAAAGTGGGCGAACTTACCGTGCTTCAAAAATAGAACACAAACCGGGCTTTCTAGAAATGCACTGCTGGGACGGTGAACACCGCATACCAGCAGGTGAAGTGACTTACATAAAATCAACAGGTTTTGGCCAATCTGCCAAGAGCGTTTTTCCAGGTTTTTTAATGTTTTTTATCTTATTTGTCATTTTTTTCTTAGTGATTGTTAAAATTTTTGCACCGTATTAACTGTCCTCTGGCATTCAAAGCCGTTTATCTTGCTGCATAATTAATTAAAAAACTTTACTTGCATGCATTTCTGAAATTGTTATAGTCGAAGCATGAACACATTAAACACACAGCGATTTATGAAGCCAGTCGAGCAATCTGCCCTTAACGGGACGGGTTATTTCTGGCTGGGTTATTTTTACGTATTTAACGAATAGATCGCTACGTAAATTGTGTAGGCGGTCCTGGACCGCCTAAGAGAGAACCCCGATAGGCAGTCTGCTTATCGGGGTTTTTTTTGGATTGAGGAAAAGGAAATGAACAACAATATTTTAGAGGACTTGAACGTGCTAAGTACAGAACGACTAGTTACACCAGCTGAGCTTAAAGAGATTATTCCAGTCTCAGAAGCGGGCATGAAAACCGTCACAGAAGGTCGTAAAACGATCAAACGTATTTTGGACCGTACCGATCCGCGTTTATTCCTAGTGGTTGGGCCTTGCTCTATCCATGACCCAGAAGCTGCAATTGACTACGCAAAACGACTGCAAGTTCTGGCAGAAGAAGTCTCTGATACCCTCTACTTAGTTATGCGTGTTTACTTCGAAAAACCTCGTACTACGGTAGGTTGGAAAGGTCTGATTAATGATCCACACTTAGATAACTCTTTCGATATTGCTGAAGGCTTAAGTACAGGACGTAGACTTCTGACTGACCTTGCTGAGATGGGAATACCAACATCGACAGAAGCGCTTGACCCTGTTTCACCTCAATACTTGCAAGACTTGATCAGCTGGAGCGCAATTGGTGCACGTACGACCGAGTCACAAACTCACCGTGAAATGGCATCTGGTTTATCGTCTGCAGTTGGTTTCAAAAATGGCACGGATGGTGGTTTAACCGTCGCCCTGAATGCACTTCAGTCAGCTTCTGCACCGCACCGCTTCCTTGGTATTGACCATGAAGGCCAAGTTTCTGTGGTTCATACTCGCGGTAATCAACACGCACACATTGTATTGCGCGGTGGTAACAAGGGTAGTAACTACGATGCAGCAAGTGTTGCAGAGTGTGAAACGGCAATGGAAAATGCAGGTCATACCGCCAACATTATGATTGATTGCAGTCATGCAAATTCTGATAAAGACCACAACCGTCAGCGTAATGTTATGCAAGATGTAGGACAACAGATTGAAGAGGGTAACGACTCCGTGATCGGCTTCATGGTCGAAAGTAATATCGGCGAGGGTAATCAGAAGTTGACTGATAATCTGGACGATCTTAAATATGGCGTATCGATTACCGATGCTTGCGTAGATTGGGAAACGACTGAAACGATGATTCGTGACTTACGTGTGCAAGTGAAGGATGTTTTGACATCACGCACAGTTCAGTTGGCGAAGAAGGTTGCTTGATTTAACCTGACATTTACATTGAAAGCACCCGCATACCACTTGGCCTAGCGGGTGCTTTATCAATTTAATACCAGTCATTTTAGGTGTGTTTTTAAACGTACTTAGGGTGTTGTAACCCCAGTCCAAGCACGAACCTTCTCAAGGTAGAGACCAAAAGGACGGCTGATGACCAACATAATGAGCGACACTGATGCCATTAGAGTGAGTATTTCACTGCCATCTGCACCCGCTATGACAAGCGTTATCGCATAGATAGGAAGTTGGAAAGACATGAATGCAAGGCTATCGATAAGGGTCTTGCTCCAGACGTTTGTTGGGTTGGTGACTTTGAAGGCCCAGTCACGCCATACCCCATAAGGGCGGCCTGTTAATACCATCATTGGGATCATGATCAGGCGCGTTGTCAACATTTCGCTAAAGGCCATGCCGGCAATAAATATTTCTGTGGTTGCTGCGAGAATAGTGAAGAAGACGACTGTGGCGACAGTGTCGATGATGAAGCTGCGCATTTTCATTGAGTTGGTTCATTTGAGGTGTTTAGAGTCGCGAGGCTATCGACTCTCTAAATTGCTCAAACCCTATCATGCCCATTAGGTGATAAGTAGTCTCATCAATTTAATGCTGATTTTGCAGCACGATATTCTGTTACGGCTGGCGAAATGCTTACTCGATCCGCTTGTTACTCTTTGGTTACTTATTAAATATAGAGCGGTAACCGCTCATGTCTTGTGTTAGTGTTAGCTTGAACTTGGTGTTTTCTGTCTTTTATACCCCGTTAATAAGATGTTACACCGAATACTTGGAGATGATTCTTGAAATCTTACTTACACCAATTAACGTTGGTGAAACGTTATTTGTGGGTGTCTTTAAGTCTCACAGTCATTCCACTCGTCATTATTGTTGCGTTGTATGATGGCCACAATGCCTCCCTTGCTAATCGTCTGCTGCTTGAAAAAACAGAGGGAGAGATTCAAGCAACCGTTGTAAAGCTAGAAAGTTTTATCGACGTTCAAATCAAAAGGCTAAATGACCTAGCAGACCTGCAAGTGTTTGATAGTGTGTTTAACCGACAACTTCAAACACCTATTTTTTCTGAACAGTTGTTAGATTTTTTATATTTTGAAACTAGTGATGTCGATATATATAGCATTGAATTCTATGATGACAATGGGCTGTTTTTGTCATCCCTACCAAAGTCTAATGAAAAGGTTAACTACCTTCGTGAGTCAGGAACTCAAGTCGACCTAGTCACTGTGTCTGACCCAGTTTTACCGAGTTCTGGAAAGCCTGGGTGGTTTCATATTTATAAACGTGTGATTCGTAGAGCTGAAACGATTGGAACTATAGCCTTGAAGGTTAGGTTGAGTTCATTAACTGAAAAAACAGCCTCTCTTTATCATGCTGGTATCTACGAACCTGTCATTTTTACGCCTAATAAGAAGTCATTAAATACAGTCGGCACTGTCATAAATCATGAAGTTTCGCTCATTAACTCCCAGACCTTTATGGCTGGTTGGCATATTGGTTTAAAACAAAATAGTCAGCCGGTTGTGAAAACAGGAGTTAGGCATTGGTTACTATTTTTAGTGCTGCTAATGGCGGTCGGCATTATTTCACTTTTTTTAAGTATGTCCCGACGATTGGCTAGCTGGGTAATTCCGTTAAGTGATGGTGCTAGAGCGATCTCAAGAGGAGAGCTAAACGTCAAAGTAGCAGAGGATGGACCGGGAGAGTTAGGTATGTTGGCACGTTCGTTTAATGATATGAGTGATCAGCTAAGCTCAATGATCGAATCACGAGTAGATGTAGAACGAAGAGCGGCACTGGGTAATTTAGCGACTGGAATAGCGCATGAAATTCGTAATCCATTAGCGACCATAGGGACAACGGTTCATGGTTTGATTGGTTCTGAAAAGAGCCCAGAACGAAAAAAAATGTTAGAGGCCGTGGATGACGAAATCATACGTACGGATGCAATCGTAGAAGAGTTCATGAACTATGCGCGTCCACGTGAACCAAAAATGGAAACAGTCTCGATCAGTGACGTCTTTGATCATGTAAAAATATTGGTTTCAGCAACCGCTTTAGAGTCAGACGTTGAAATTAATTTGTTAGGCCAACGGTCTTTAATGGTGTTTGCTGACTTAGGGCACTTAAGGCAAGTATTGATGAACATTATTTTCAATGCATTGCAGGCTATGCCAAATGGGGGGCATTTACGCTTAAGAGCGGTGGCCAAAGGAGATGTTGCTGAGATTACTATTTCTGACACAGGTATCGGTATAGACGCTGATAAGTTAGCAAGCGTACAGCAGCCATTTTTCACCACTAAAAGAAGTGGTACAGGTTTAGGTTTATCAATATGTGCCCAATTGATTCAGTCCAATAATGGCTCATTAGATATTGATAGCCACCCAGGGGTCGGTACAACCGTCACCATAAGCCTCCCTTTGTTAAACAGTAATGATTTAGAAGGTGGCAATAAATGAGTTCAATAAAATGCTTAATTATTGATGATGAAGTTCAGTTGGCAAAGTCACTGTCTTACACGTTAAATTTGTCTGATATTAGTTGTATTGAGGCATATGACGGGAGTAGTGGTTTAGAGGCGTTGCAAGAGCATCGACCAGATATTGTTTTATTAGATTTAAGATTACCTGATATGTCGGGCTTGGAAGTATTAGCAAAAATAACTCAGTTGAGTTTAGACATTCCTGTGATCATGATTTCGGCTCATGGACAAACCAAAGATGCGGTCAGTGCGATAAAACAAGGTGCTGTTGATTACTTAACTAAACCATTTGATGTTGAGGATCTTGTGCGGTTAATCAATAGAACCTTGACTCAAAAGCGTTTGACTAAAGAGGTTCAGTATCATCGTAAGAAAGTAATATCTTCACAAACCTTAATTGGTGAAAGTCAGATTATGCGAACGTTGGTTGCTGACCTAGAAAATATAGCGAAAAGTAAGGCTAGAACCATTTTACTCAGTGGAGAAACGGGGGTTGGTAAAACTATTGTTGCTAAAGAAATCCATAATAAATCAGACAACAAAAACTCACCCTTTGTAGAGATTAACTGTTCATCATTACCCGAAAACCTCATTGAAGCAGAGTTATTCGGTGTAGAAAAAGGTGCTTACACCGGAGCCAATTCAACGCGTGTTGGATTAGTTGAAGTAGCAGAAAAAGGCACACTATTCTTAGATGAAATAGGTGAGCTCCCCTTAAATTTACAAGCTAAGTTATTAACGTTATTGGAGTCTTGGACCTACAGAGCCGTTGGTTCAACGCGAGAAAAAAAGGCCGATATTCGTGTCATTGTAGCGACAAATCGAAACCTTGAAGAAAGTGTAGAGAAAGGTGAGTTTCGGAAAGATCTATTTTTCAGGTTAAATATTATTCCTATTGAAGTACCTGCATTACGCTATCGAGGTGATGATATTTGGTTGCTTGCAAACTGCTTTGCCGAGCGTTTATCAAGTCGTGAAGGGTGTTTGCCTTTGGTGATGCCTAATAATATTCGAGTCATTTTTGAAAAATATGATTGGCCTGGAAACGTTAGAGAACTAAAAAATATTATTGAAAGATTAACGATCTTATACCCGAATAAAACGATCATACCGGCATGGTTGCCGATAGATCTAAGAGGCTCTCCCAGTAAGAGCGATAACATTAAAGATGCCATCCATGATGCTGAAAGGGAGTTAGTGCAGAGAGCGTTAGGAGAATGCGATGGCAAAAAAGGGTTAACGGCTGAAAAACTAGGTATCTCTCGTCATGCATTGAAGCGTCGTATACAAAAACTAGGTCTAGAGTGATTTATCCGATGATGAAACTAAGAAATCAAAACTGTCTGAGGTTGCTTCTGTATTGTTTGATGACATTTCAATTATTAACAAATGCTGTAGCTGCTACCGATACAACCACTGATGTTGTGAAAGTCGGCTGCTTGTATCCGCTGATAGGGCCCGGCGGACTATACGGTCGAGACAGTGTTGCCGCGATTAAAATTGCTTTAGACGACTTAAAAAATTCAACTCAATATGATTATCCGACGTTAGAAGTTTTGCTGGGTGATACCCGTTCCAAGTCATTGCGAGCGGTACACATTGCCCGTGGTTTTATCAAGGATGACAATGTCGACTTTTTGTGTGGTGTAGTGAGTTCAAAAATCGCATTAGAAGTGACTGAAGTTGCAAAAGAAAATGAGGTGTTTTTTATTGGTACAGACCATGCATCACCGCGTTTGATTGATGAAATGTTACATCCTTATTATTTTCGAGTTAGCAATGGAACAAGGCAATCCATGCAAGCTGGGGCAAAATATATTAAACAAAACTATTCTCACAAACCTAACTTAAAAATTGCTTTTATTGGCCCAGATTATGATTACGGTTATCAGGCATGGGAAGACTTGCGGTTTTTCTTAAAAAAAGAAAAAGTACCGTTTGAAATTGTAGGTGAATACTGGCCAAAATTATTTGAAACAGACTACTCAATCTATGTACATGAGTTGAACGCAAGTCAGCCTGACATCGTTGTAAATGGTCATTGGGGACAAGACTTTGTTACCTTTATTAAACAAGCTAAGCCTTTAGGTTTGTTTGATAATGCCAACATTATGAATTTTGATGCGGGTGGTAACTACGCAACCTTAGTGGCGATGGGAGACGATATGCCAATAGGTTTGGTTTTGTCCGCTAGGCATCATGTTAATTGGCCTGAAACAGAAAAAAACCGACATTTTGTAGAAACCTTTAGAGAGCGAGTAGGGCGATACCCAAGCTATGCCGCAGAAGGTGCTTATGCCGGTATCATTGCTATTGCTGAGTCTGTGCGCTTAGCGTCCAATAAGAATGATAAAGATCAGATACGGCATAACTTAGAAAACTTAGTCGTTAATTTGCCTGAGGATCCCGCTGGATTTTCTTCTCATATGGATCCTGTTAGTCACCAAATACTACAAGTCCAAGCTATAGGGAAAACGGTTCTCAATAATGAATATAAACCCGCCAAAGTACTTTTGGGTGATTGGTTTATACACTTTCCTAGTAAGCAGCTTCCTGCTGTATCCAACTAAATAACTCCCTTTTTAAGAAGCAGCGCTCGCTTTATATAATCTCAGATGAGCGGCTACCGCTCGTACATAATTATATTTCGAGCGATAACCGCTCGCACTTATTCTTCTTTTAGCTCAATGTAATAATAAGTTATTTTAAATCAGTGGTTTATGTTTTTATTACTGGTTGGCATGTTGTTTGCAATGTTTATTAGTAGTACAGAAAAGAGCCGTAAAAAGCTGTTTATTATTTTCAGTATGAAGACAACATATTCCGAGGAGGAATTGATCATGCAAAACAATACTCAAGTCTTGTCAAAGCGCACATCAATCTGGCTAGCCATTTTGGCTGTTTCGAGTGTCGCTGCCACTTTTTCAACGCAAGCTGTCGCAGATGATAAAGAAGTGAAGCTCGGCATAGTTACATTCTTGTCTGGTGGAGCCGCTGGTCCTTTTGGTATTCCGGCTCGTAACGCTGCCGAGTTAATGGTCGAATCAATTAACGCGGGTACAGTCCCAGCGCCATACTCGGCTAAAGGATTAGCGGGAGCAATGGTGACGCCGATTTATGTCGATGAGGCGAGTAAGCAGAAAGTTGCTGATTATAAAAAATTAGTCCAGAAAGATAGCGTTGACGCAATTGTTGGCTATATTTCTTCTGGAAGTTGTAAAGCTATTGCGCCAGTCGCTGAAGAAGAGAAAAAACTAACGGTACTCTTTGACTGTGGCACACCGCAAATCTTTGAAGATATTGTGACAGAGCCGAAGTACGTTTTCAGAACAGCAGCACACGCGACAATGGATAACGTCGCCGCCGCTAAATATGTTTTGGATACGCACCCCGATGCAAAATCGATTGCCGGTATCAATCAAAACTACGCGTGGGGACAAGATTCTTGGCGTGATTTCTCAGCATCAATGGCTGTACTTAAAACTGATGTGACCACCACAACGGAACAATTTCCTAAAATATATGCAGGTCAGTACGGCTCAGAAATTTCTGCATTATTGACGAAAAAGTCAGACATTGTTCACTCTAGTTTTTGGGGTGGAGATATGGAAGCGTTGGTTATTCAAGGTGGCGGTAGAAGCTTGTTTAAACGTAGTCAGGTAGTGCTCACTGCAGGTGAAACGGCTATTGAAGGCTTAGGCGCACAGATGCCTGATGGCACAATCATTGGTGCTCGTGGTCCCAATGGTCCGTTAGCGCCAGATAATGCGTTAAATGATTGGTTCCAAAAAGCGTATTCAGATCGTTATGGATCAAGCCCAACATACCCTTCATACCATATGGCACAGGCGATTTTAGGTGTTAAAGCAGCAATGGATAAAGCTGGTTCAACGGATCAAGAAGCAGTAATAGCAGCACTAAAAGGCTCTACGTTTGAATCTCCAAGCGGCACGGTTTCTATGGCGTTATCTGATGGTCATCAAGCGATTCAAGAAACGGCTTACGGTACTTATAAGTTTGATAAAGAGACTGGTAAGAGCACGTTAGTTAACATCAAACGTTATGCCGCAAACTGTGTTAATCCTCCTGAAGGCACTAAAAGTATCGACTGGATCAAATCTGGTTTTAAAGGTGCTGACTGCAAGTAAATAAATGTTCGCATTTTAGAGCCTCTCTTTCATCAGCAGTTATTTCATTTTTACGATGTAACTGCTGACGAGTTTTACTGAGAGGTCTCTTCTCGACTTCTATCTTATTACTTTTCAGGAGAGCATATGTTAACTGCAGTCGCTATAGCGGTAGATGGCTTGGGCTTTGCCGCCTGGCTTTTTCTATCCTCCGTTGGTTTAACACTGATTTATGGTGTTATGCGTATTTTGAACATTGCTCACGGTGGGTTTTACGCACTGGGTGCCTACTCGTCGGCATGGGCTATTGGTTTGTATACACAAACTGGATCAACAATCGCTTTAACTTATTTAATTATTCCATTAGCAGCTCTTGCGGTGGGTGTTATCGCTGGCTTGCTTATTGAGCGGGGCATTTTGCGCTTCATGTATGGCCGTGATGAAGTGTTAATGGTGCTAGTGACTTATGCAATTTTTCTTATCTTAGAAGATGTGACTAAGTTGATTTGGGGGACAGGTTCAATGGTCGCTTATCAACCGGCATACTTCCTAGGAACCATCGAGATTTTTGGTATCCCATACACCATCTATAAACTTTGTTTGGTTGGATTAGCCATCGTCGTCGGCGCCGTACTTTGGTGGGGATTGAACCGCACTCGTATAGGTAAACTTTTGCTCGTGGTTATTGAGGACCGAGAAATAAGTCGTGCATTAGGCATTAATGTCACATTGTTTTTTACGGTGACCTTTGTCATCGGCGTCACCTTAGGTGCTTTGGGAGGGGCTGTGACCGCACCTCAGATTTCAGTCGTTCCAGGGATTGGTGCCGAAATTATCGTTATGGCTTTTGCCGTCATCGTGATTGGTGGAATGGGCAGTATCGGAGGCGCAATCATCGGAGCCATCTTTGTTGGTTTTGCTAGAGCCTTGTCCGTTCACCTCTACCCGCCTGCTGAACTATTTTCCATCTACCTTGTGATGGCAGTCGTCTTAGCCTTTAAACCTTATGGTCTGTTCTCATTAGCAGAAGGGAGAAAGATATGAGGTCTCAATTAGATCGTACTGAAAAACTCCTAATCGTTGGTCTTCCCATTTTGATTGCCTTAGGTTTTATATTACCTGAGTGGATCGTTAATTATATTCAAGTGTCGCTAGGCACAGGTCTAGTTGCTCTGGGTGTCATGATTCAAATGCGAGCGGGTTTAGTGAGTTTTGGCCAAGGTTTGTATTTCTGTATCGGTGGATATGCTGCGGGAATGGCGGGTAAGTTCTTAGGTATTTCAGATATCTTTCTGCTACTTGCTTGTGGTCTTATCGCGAGTGTCACGATTGCTTTTGCGGCGGGTTTTTTATTACGTCGTTATCGTGAAATTTTCTTTGCCATGCTGTCACTAGCACTATCAATGATCCTATTTGGTCTGCTCTCGAAGTTAGAGATGTTAGGAAGTACTGATGGATTTAATCTACCTAGCGCGACTTATCTTGGATGGGCGCCAGAAGGTGATACGGCCAAACATGCGCTTTATGTCGCAACCTGCATCCCAACGATTATTTGTGCCTTCTTACTAAACCGCTATCTTCGCAGCCCTATGGGTTACATCGGTGAAGCGTTGCGTGAAAATGAAATTCGTTTGGAGTATTTAGGGACTTCTGCGCACCGAGCGGTACATATTAAATATGTCATCGCAGCGGGTGTGTCTGGTATCGGTGGGGTTTTATGGGCGTTAGCACTGGGCCATGTCGACCCAGAAATGACAAACTGGACGACCTCCGGTCAATTTGTATTTATCTCCATATTGAGTGGTACGGGTAATATTGTTGCACCCTTGTTTGGTACTTTTATCCTAGAAATTGTGCGTGTCTATGCGGTTGAGTTATCACCCAATACTTGGCAAATGATTCTCGGCACATTGATGCTGTTAACCATCATCTTTTTACCAAGAGGACTTTGGTCCTTGATACAAGAAAAGAAGCATGCCAAAAAGAGTGGAGGTGAAAAGTGAGTACTATTCTTGAAACGGTCAACTTAGAACGAACGTTCGGTGCGGTTGTTGCCGCCTCAAATATTAATATAAAAATATCTGCTGGCGAAATACTGGGTGTTATCGGCTCTAATGGTGCGGGTAAAACGACTTTCGTCAACATGGTAACGGGCTATTTAAAGCCTAGCTCTGGAAAGATTTTATACCGTGGTGAAGATATTACAGGTAAGCCAACCCGCGATATAACTCGCTTAGGTATCTGTCGTTCATTTCAGATACCACAGCTATTCCTTGAGTTGCCCGTCATAGACAACATCATTATCGCTTTGACCATCGCAAAGGAGGTTAAGCCATCATTATTGAAACCTGCTATCACGCCTGAAATAGTTGATGAGGCGATGGAGATTCTAAAGCGTTTTGAAGTGGCCCAATATGCAGAGAGTGAAGTTGGTGTATTGGCACAGGGGATTCGTAAGTTAGTCGATATTGCCATGGCTACCGTTAATAACCCCGACTTACTCTTTTTGGATGAACCAACCAGTGGTGTTAGTGCTGAAGAAAAAATCCAGATTATGGATGTTTTAATGGCTGCGTTAAAGACCACTAAAACAGCAGTACTGTTTATAGAGCATGATATGGAAATCGTTGAAAAATACGCTCCTCGTGTCGCGGCATTTTATGAGGGTACCATCCTAGCTGATGGCCCAACAGGGGAGGTTTTGGATGACCCGAAAGTGCGCGAGTTTGTAATAGGAACAGAATTTCATCGGAAAGTAGAAGAGAATCAAGTAGGAGGGTCAGTCTGATGTTGACGATTAATAATTTGAGTTTGTCGATTCAAAAAGTCCCTATCTTGAATGATATTGAGTTATCAATTGAGAAGGGGCAGACCGTGGGTTTGATAGGCCGTAATGGTGCTGGAAAAACTACATTGATGCGCGCAATTATGGGACTGATCGAGCTGGAGTCTGGTGAGATTTTTTATAAGGACACCGCTCTTCATCAGTCTAAAGCCTTTAAACACGCGCTTCTCGGTATTGGTTATTTGCCCGAGGATCGACGCTTAGTGCCCCACTTTACTGTCGAAGAAAACATTATGGTGCCGCTGTGGGCTAATAAAAATGCTGACTTGAAGCGCGTTAAATGGGTGTATGAACTGATGCCCGAGATAGGGCGTTTTGCTGATCGGCGCGCACTGACGTTAAGTGGTGGACAACAAAAGCTAGTGGCGTTAGCGAGAGCCTTAGTGGTTGGCTCTGACTTGTTGTTATTAGACGAACCTTTTGAAGGTGTGGCACCCGCACTGGCTCAACGTTTGATGGAAGTTATTTCTAGCCTTAAACAAGAGCACTTATCGGTACTTATTTCAGAGTCAGATTATTCACATTCTGAAAAAGTGGTGGATAAAGTGTACTCCATTGAGCGAGGATCAATTAGTACATTTAATCATGATGCGGTAGTCGCATAATAGGCTAAGAAGATAGCTGGTAGGTGTTTAACAACGGGGTGATTTCAATCGAAATCACCCCGTTTGGTGTAACGAATTTATCAGGAATAAAGCTACACAAGCGGCATAGCTTCACCCCAATCAAAACTCCTTACTTATCCCCACGTCCTAAGAACTTACGCTCTTCAACATGTACTTTAATAATGTCACCTGTAGAAATATGCTCAGGCACATTCACTGTCAAACCTGTCGACAAAATAGCAGGCTTAGTACGTGCAGTAGCAGAACCACCTTTTAGCGAAGGATCTGTTTCTGTGATCTCAAGCTCAACGTGCGTTGGCAGCTCTAGTCCAACAGCGACATCGTTGACAATAACTACCTGAATGCCCGGCGTTGACTCGGTAATAAACAGTAGCTCATCTTCGATAGCGTCTTTGCTTAGATTGTACTGCGAATAATCTTCAGAGTTCATGAAGACATACTCTTCACCATCAATGTAAGAAAACGTCACTGGCTCGCGTGATAAGTCAGCTAGGTCCAACATCACTGAGTCTTTAAATGTTTCGTCAATCTTGGCATTAGTTACAACGTCGTACATACGCATACGGTATAGGCTTCCGCCCGAACGACCTTGTGGTACAGAGCGCTCTATGTCACGAACGATATAAGTTTGGCCGTTAAAATCGACCGCCATATTCTTTTTGATTTCACTTGCTTTAGGCATGTTTCTCGACCCTGAATGTGTGTAATAAATATTGTAATGACAAGCATTGTAGCTGATTCATGGGGTGTGGTGTACAGACGCTTGTAAAGATGTGTCTAGATAAACGACGAAACAAAAAATTCCAACAAATGGCAAAAATGTCATTTTCCTGAAAGATTCATGTCAATGTTCAGGTGCAATACTGGCCTCACTTAAACGAAACATGAAAGGTTATCCCATGACAACACTATCAGAGCTTATTGCAACGTCAGCGTTAATCATTGGTTCGACTGCAGCGAATGCAGCGTACTTTGGCCCATCGTCAGACACAAAAAGTGAGCTAAGAACTGAGGTTAAAACGAGCCGTGAAGATGCTTATGAAGCAGCTGCAGCAAAGCTACATTCACTTAAGTCAGAATCTTCTCGAGAGCTAGCTAGCGAGCTAGAGCTATACTCTTCAAGCATAGACAAGAACACTGTCCAGCTAGATGAAGGTGCTTACATCACGATCGAAGAGCGTGTGACATTAAAAGGTGAGCTACGTTTCGTCGGCGTCATCCATGTACACGTTAGCTACGCGATGATGGATATGGTTAGCTAATGAGCCACTACAATACACAACAAAAAGCTCCGGCCAGTGGTCGGAGCTTTTTTGTTTGTGGCCTAAGCGCTTATTAAAAATAAGTCGGTTAAAGCTTCTCTAACTTCAAATCGAAGTGAACACTAATATAGTCTTCTTTGACCTTACCCGAAATTTCATAACCATCAGGGAAGTCAGCAGCCTTTTGCGGTACATAAGTCATCACCAAATCTTCACGCACCCCAAACACGGTATCTTGGTTTAAATAAGGATCATCTGACGGGAATACTTCTGTTACCAATGTCTTGAAGCCTGGAGCTTTAACGATGTAATGAAGGTGAGACGGACGCCAAGGATGTCTGCCAGCCGCTTCAAGAATCTTACCAACAGGGCCATCAGTAGGCACGGTATATTCCACAGGCTTGACCGTCGTAAAACAATACCAACCATTATCTTCTGGCGTCATTAGACCGTGAAAATCATAGATCTCCTGATCAGGGTCTTGGCTTGAGTACAGGCCATTAGGCGCTGTTTGCCATAGATCAACCGTGACACCTTGAATAGCGTTGCCTTCAGTATCAGTTACATAGCCTTCGACCAATAAAACTTCACCACCGAAGTCCTTCTTCATGTCGCCACCGACAGCTAAAGGTGGCGCGTTTGAAACATGGAATGGTCCAAGTACGCTTGAGCTAGTTGCGTCATCATTGGAGTGAAGCATATCAACCAGTGATGACAGACCAAGCACATCCGACATCAATACAAACTCATTGCGCTCTGGCGTGGTGATGTCACCTGTCCACTTCATCAGTTCAAGACCAGCTTGCCACTCATCATGAGTCAAATTAACGTCACGAGCAAAGTCATGCAAATGACTGGCAAGGCTCGTCATGATTTCTTTAACACGAGGGTCAGTGTCCTCACCGAAGTAGCTGGCATAAACCTCGGTGATATTGTCTTTAGTTACGTTACGCATTGGGAGAAAACCTTAATTGAGGAGAACCAAACTGAGTTGCGGATAAGCAATCAGGATTATAAGTACAACAAGCATCACTGCTGCAAACGGAAGCGCACCCAGAAATACATCCTTGAGCGTTATTCGATCATCATTAAGTGAGGCCTTAATAACGAAGCAGGAGATGCCCAGTGGCGGGGTGAGGAGACCGATTTCAGCACCGACAACCGTCACGATACCGAACCAAACAAGTGATAAACCCATTGGCTCAATCAGTGGTAAGAACAGCGGAACAACGATCAAAATGATAGAAGCGGTATCCAGCAGTGTTCCTAAAAACAGCATCAGTAATACATAGAAAACCATGATCTGGAATAGCGCGAAATCACTGTTCGTCATGTACTCGCCCAGTTGATTAGGCAAGCCTGCTAAACCAAGCATTCGACTATAAATAGACGCAGCGGTGATCAAGAACAAGATAGTCGCGGTGATATGACCGGTCTCTATCAGTACTTCCCAAAAGCCTTTCAACGTCATGCTGCGACGCAAAACCGCGATCACTAAACCGGCTAACGACCCAGCGGCACCCGCTTCAACCGGTGTCATCCAACCCGTATAAATACCACCTAATACAATCGTAATAAGTGACAGTGTTGGCAGTGTTTTTGAGGCTATTTCTTTCCACGGCATGCGCTCGTAGTCAGAGGCTGGTCTGCCGCCAACAAACTTAGGAAATAGCTTACCCATTCCCCAGATTGCACCGATGTAAGCAATGGCCAACATAATGCCAGGCACAACACCTGCTAAGAACATATCGCCCACTGACTGCTCAGCGACAAACGAATAGATAATGAGCATAGCAGATGGTGGAATGATCATCCCTAGTACCGATGATCCAGCAACAACACCAACGGCAAAGCGTGGGTTGTAGCCATTCTTCAACATCTGTGGGACGGAGACTTTTGCAAACACAGACGCAGAGGCAATAGAGGAGCCTGTTACCGCAGCAAAGACTGCATTTGCACCAACAGTTGCCATACCGATACCACCTTTAACACGACGGAAACCGGTACTCATTACTTCATAGATGTCTGACCCTAGTCTGGCCTTGGAGACTATGAGCCCCATAAAGGTAAACAAGGGGATGGTGGCAAACGCGTACTCCATTGCGCTATCGCCAATGGCGACTTTAAGTAAGTTAACGGAAAGGTCGAAGTTATCACGCATCAGCCAAATCGAAACAAACGATACAGCGGCTAGTGCAATGGGAATGTAGACGCCTATATAAATCAGCAGGACAATCGCTACAACTGAAATGGCACCAATTTCAATAGGAGACATTATTTGCTTCCTCCTGCTTTAGGAATCAATATTTTAAGAATAAACAACACAGTACACAGTGCCGCACTGCCCAGAATAATGAGTTTGATAGGCCACCAAGGTGCGGTAAATACACCGGGTATGCCGAAGTAATCTTTGCTTTCCCACATTTCAATAAATTCAGGAAACATCGCTAAAACGATGAGAGACATGACCGCTGCCGAGAGCAAGTTGATAAAGAAGTGAATGACGCGTGCGACTTTTGGTACTTTGTGCTCCAACAGTAGCAACATACCGTCTGAGCGAGTCAGTCGACCCACTCGGACAACGTCGGGGAGTTGTAAGAAAACGATTAACACCATCGAAAATTGAACAACTTCGACGGCGCCACGAAAGGGCGAATTAAACAACCCTCTCGCGAAGACGTCGTAGTTGATAATAATCACTAAGCCCAACACCACCAATGTGCCGATGACGTTGGCTAATTTGGAAATACTATTAGCGATCTTTGAGATACCATGAAAGGTGCTCTGAAACATACTTTCCATCCTCCTTTCAGGGATTTCAGTGTTTAATAGTAGGGGTTACTTAGCCGTCCAGTCGCGAACGCCAACGTGGCCAGCATCTTTCAACTTACCCAGGTAGGCATTCAGCATTTTTGTGCCGTCTTCGCCACGCTTGTTTAAGTTTTCAGCCCACTCAGTCGCAATATCAGGAATCGAATCGACCCAAGCTTTACGCTCTTCATCACTTAGCTTGGTAACTTTTCCGCCAGCTGCTTCATACGCTTTGATACTCTCAGCCGCTCGGTCCATTGCAAGTCCTGCAAGGTGATCACGGTAGTCAACTGCGACTGTTTGTAGTGCTGTTTTGACTTCGTCAGGTAGCTTTTTCCAGTAGTCTGCGTTTACTGTGACTGTTTTAGAGTTCACTGCTCCGAGACTCACATCCAACATGAACGGCGCAACTTCTGCCATTTTGAATGTCGCCGCCGCTTCAGGCCAAAGCATCGCGTGGTCAACAAGTCCTGTTTGAACCATGTTGTAGAAGTTAGTTAGACCACCACGAACACCCGCAGCATCTTTGATTCCTTCTAAATAACGCAGATTCATACCTGCACCAGCAACCTTGCTACCTTCCAAGTCTTTTACAGAGGTGATCTCTTTCTTACTAAAGATTTGGTAAGTGTCTAAAACAACACCTGTTGCTAGATACACTTGGTTTTGCTTTTTGAATTCGTTCTGCATTGCCGGAAATTCTTTAGCAATCTCATCAACAGCTTTAGACACTGCACGAGCATCACTAGAGACAAAAGGTGTCACCGCTGCAATAGCTTGGCTAGGTAATTTAGATGAATGAAAAATAGTAGTAACAATACCGATGTCACCTAATCCTAGCTTTACACCTTCTAATACACCTTTAGGTTTTACGATGGATCCACCGTAACTTTCCTGCCAATCCATTTTGTAATTGCCCGTCTTAGCAAGGCGAGCATCAACCGCAGGTATAAAGAAGTTAGTAAACTCCTTAACCCACAGTGCGCGAGAAGGGTAGCCGTCGATAACAACTGCTTTAATCGTGTCAGTCGCAAAGGCAGGCGCTGTTGTTATACAGCAAGCAGCCACACTTAGGCCTACCAAGGTTTTCTTGATCCAATGATTCATTTCTTCCTCCAAGTGGGGCGATATGCCCCGTTTCAAGCGGTTCGTTTAATTCATGATTTAAATAAAACGACAGGCTTGTTCAAAACTAAATCGTGGCAACTTTTGAAACAGTGCCGTTTCATCCGCGTAGCCAAAGTTACAAAGAAAATTTGATTTCCAACCGTTCTCAGAGAAAAACTCCTCGTCAACGATTTGATTTGAGAATCCAGACATCGCACCCACATCTAAACCCAATGCACGAGCGGCAATCATGAAATACCCACCTTGCAATGTAGAGTTACGATAAGCAGTGTCATAGGCATAAGCTTCATTGCCATCAAACATAGGCATACGGTTTTCATGTGGGAATAAGAATGGCAGTTGCTTCCAGAACTCAGGGTCCCAAGCAATGATGACGGTAGCAGGTGCATCCATCATTTTGTCTATGTTCTTAGCCTTAAGCGACTTTGCTAGTCGTTGCTTCGCTTCGTCGCTTTGTACGAATATGAATCGTGCAGGGCAAGTGTTCATGCTGGTAGGACCAGCGATCGTAATGTCAAAAAGGGTGCGAATGATGTCGTCAGACACCGGTTTATCTTGCCAAGCGTAATGAGAGCGAGCATCTGTGAGTATTAAATCGAGTGAAGCCTGATCTAGGCATTGCTTATTAGCGCGTACTTTGCGGACAGCTTCCTGTGCAAAAAGTCGTGCCTCAGCTAACTGTTCGGTATTCATTTCCATCGGTGACTCTCTCCTCTAATGACAAACACTTTTAAGCGACGTTGAAAATGTTCATTTGAAAATCTCACTTATATTTAACGATAAAATGATGTATTGTCAAATAATATCGATTTTATTATTTATCGTTAACTTAAAAGGAAGGAAACCAATGCCAGCATGGAATGATTATAAAAAAGAGGCTAAGGACAGAGGCTGCCTAGCTCATGAATTGTATGTAGTAGATACCGTGGTAGCGTCTTCACCAGAGCTTGTGAAGGCGACGTTAATGGAGCACTTGGCGTATCAACAAGAGATGGAGACTCAGGGGAAGTTAGCGTTTGCAGGGCCAGTATCGGACGAGTCTGGTGAGCTTATGCAGGGTAATGGATTAATCATTTATAAAGCCTCTTCACTAGAAGAAGCACGTGAGTTCGCTGAAAATGATCCAATGCATCAATCAGGAGCAAGAACGTATACACTGCGTCGCTGGTTGATAAATGAAGGCTCACTTTCAATAAATGTAGGGTTATCAACAGGAAAAATCAGTCTAAGCTAATATCTTTTGGTGATATGCTGTTAGATCCTCCAAAAACGTTTACCTTTTCAGTTTGTTAGAAAGCAGACTAGAATCCTTGAAAATTGATTTAGAGAAGTCGCCAAAACATGCCAAATGAAACAACCGCCAGCACAGAAAATACATCCCTGACGAACCAAACCTATCAGCGTATTTACACGATGATTATTCAGGGGGACTTAAAGCCGGGGGTTAAACTCAAGATCGAAGAGTTACGCAAAAATCTTGGGACAGGCGCAAGCCCAGTGCGTGAAGCGCTAAGCTTACTAACGTCTGATCATTTGGTTGATCGTATCGATCAGCGCGGTTTCAGGGTGTCTCATATCAGCGCAGACGGCTTCACTGAGCTACTCAAGACACGCTGTTGGCTGGAGGAGCGAGCACTGAGAGAGTCAATGGGGGCTAAAGACGTGCACTGGGAAGAACGCTTGGTGTTGGCTCATCATCGTTTGAAGCGTGAACACCGTATGCTTGAAGATAAGAAAACCCCTAACCCGGTTTGGGAGAGCAAACACAAGGAGTTCCATATGACCCTTCTGTCTGTTTGTGGCTCTTCTATTCTTATCAAGATCTGCGATCAGCTTTATGATCAGAACATTCGTTACCGAAATGCGGCTAAGACAATGGCCTACCCAACACGTGATGTAACGGCAGAACACGACACTATTCTTGAACATGTGTTGAATCATAATGTCGATAAAGCAGTTGAAGAATTAATTTCTCACTACACGAAGACAGGTGAGTTTTTGTCTATGCACCTAAAGCAGCTGGTCTTCTCTTAACCTTTTATGAACAAATAAACGACGTAAAAAATCTCAAAACTTAAAATATCGATATTTTTATAATTGACAAGTATAAAACGATTATTTAGGATGATCTCTAACGATAACTCACAAAAAAGAGATGATTATGAGATTGGTATCCTTTTTGCACAATGGAAAACAGCGTATTGGTTGCCCTGACGGCGATCAAATTATTGACCTTTCAATTGCGAACCCTGAGCTACCAACAGACTTACTGAGCCTTCTTGAAGCAGGCCCAGAAGCAATGACTCAAGCTAAAGCGGCTGCAGCTGATGCCGGTATGGATGCACGAGTGCCAAGCGCTGAGGTGACATACCTTCCTTTGATTGGACGCGCACCAAAAGTGATCTGCATTGGTCGTAACTATGCAGCACACGCCAAAGAAGGCGGGGTAGAACCACCGTCTTACCCAGAAATTTTCTACCGTGGAAATACATCTCTCATCGGTCACAACCAACCTATCATTCGTCCAGAATGCTCTGATAAATTAGATTACGAAGCTGAGTTAGTGGCTATCGTAGGTAAGCGTGCACGTCACGTATCGAGAGAGAACGGTTTGGATTATGTTGCAGGTTACTCAATCTTTAACGATGCAACACTGCGTGACTACCAGCGTAAAAGCTCACAGTGGACAATCGGTAAAAACTTTGACGACACCGGTGCCTTTGGTCCTGAGTTCGTCAGTGCAGATGAACTTCCCGCTGGCGCAGACGGTCTTAGAATACAAAGCCGTCTAAATGGCGAAATCATGCAAGATGCGAATACAAGTGATTTTATCTTTCCAATTGACGATCTTATTGCCAAGTTAAGTGAGTGCATGACGTTAGAGCCAGGTGACGTGATCGTTACTGGTACACCAGCAGGTGTTGGTTATGTGCGTAAGCCGCCAGTATTTATGAAGGAAGGCGATGTCTGCGAAGTTGAAATCGAAGGGCTTGGTATTCTAAGTAATCCTATACTCAACGAAGTTAGATAGTATTATCTGGCGTAGCCCAAGTGGTTGCGCCAATATGAGTTTAAATATAGTACGATGATTATATTAGTTGGCCAAAAGGGAAGACTTTAACGATGAAAAAGCTAGCAATGTTGGTTGCTGCAGGAATTCCTCTGCTAAGCATACTTTGGGCATTAGATGTTCCTCTTATGTTGGGACTGGCAGTGGCTAAAACGCAATTCCTTGCCGTGTTGTTTGGCTTGGGTGTCGCGCTGGTTTATTTGTCTAATATGTCCGCGGCCGTGACTAAGAAAAGTTACCTCGATATGGCTGCAGCGGCGGCATCGGTGCTTGTCTTTGGTTGGATTGGTGTTGAGTATCAGCGTTTTCTTGAAGACTTTGCGTATCTAACCATGGAAATGACGGTGCTAGGTGCAATCGCCGTCGTACTTACACTAGAAGCGCTTCGTCGGGCAACCGGTTGGATTTTACTCTGCTTGATTGCTACGTTTGTTTTATACGCATTGTTTGGTGGCAACATTCCAGCCCCATTAACAGGGACAAGCGTTACCCCACAAGAGCTAGCGGTTTACTTAGCGTTTGATCCAAATGCGCTATTAGGTACACCACTGAGTGTGGTTGCAACGATTGTCGTTGTGTTTATCTTCTTTGGTAAAATCTTGGTCAAAACAGGCTGCGGTGAGTTTTTCATCGACCTAGCAATGGCAGGAATGGGTAAGAAACGAGGTGGTGCGGCAAAGATATCAATTGTTGGCTCTGCACTGTTCGGTTCTATCTCAGGTAGTGCAGTGTCAAACGTTGTCACAACAGGTGTGATGACGATTCCTTTGATGCGTCGCTCAGGTTACACCGGTGTTCAAGCGGGCGCGATTGAGGCTATTGCCTCAACAGGTGGCCAGCTTATGCCGCCCATCATGGGTGCTGCGGCATTCTTGATGGCCCAGTCGCTAGAAATTCCTTATGCAGAAGTCGTTATGGCGGCATTGATTCCCGCGATACTGTATTACATCTCAGTATTCATTCAGGTCGACTTGATCGCTGCGCGTGATGATATTTCAGCGGTTGAAAGCGAGTACCGTTCGGTGGGACGAGTCATGCGTGAAGGCTGGCATTTCATCATCCCATTCGCAATTTTGTTATACGCAATGTTTGCACTCAACAGCTCAGCGGCGATGGCCGCGTTATACGGCACAGCGGCCATTATTATTGCAGGCTTCATCCGTAGTTACCGTGGTCACAAGTTAGATATCAGTGGTTTATTTAACGCATTGCCAGATACAGGAAAGTCAGTGGTAGAGCTGATTATGATTGTTGGTGGTGCAGGTTTAGTGATTGGTTTGTTGAATATCTCTTCAGGTGGTTTTGCATTAACACTAGCGTTAGTTCAGCTAGGTAGTGCCAGTATTGCCATCCTGTTATTGGTGTCGGCAGGTGTCTGTATCTTGTTAGGAATGGGGATGCCAACGTCAGGCGTGTATGTACTACTTGCTGCCTTAGTTGCACCATCGCTTATCGAGACAGGTATTGATCCAATGGCTGCTCACATGTTCATTCTTTACTTCGGAATGATGTCGATGATCACCCCACCGATTGCGCTGGCAGCCTTTGCCGCCGCAACCATCAGTGAAGAAAAGCCAATGAAGACAGGCTTTGAAGCGATGCGTTTAGGTTGGGTTGCTTATGTCATTCCTATGTTATTTATATTTACCCCTGCTTTAATTATGAAAGGGAATACCTTTGAGATCTTGCTAGCCTTTGTGCTCGCGGTGGTCGGTATTTACTTTATATCCGTGGCGATTGTTGGATTCTTTCAGAAAAAAGTGGGTGCATTGATTCGTTGGGCGCTACTGCTTGCTGGCGTATTGGCCATGCTGCCAGAGCAAGTGTTTGAGTTGGGTTACTTGCCAACAGTAGCAGGAGTTATTGCAGGAATAGGGTTGCTGTATGTCATGAAGCAACAGGCTAGAACAGTAGTGAGTATCTGACATCGCTAATTATATAAGTTAATTATCTAGATTAATGACCATGGTCAAATAATGGCCACGGCACTCAGGAGGAACATCATGAACAAACTAACAAAAATTTCAATGGTAGTCGCACTAGGTCTTGGAATCAGTAGTGTCGCTTCGGCAGAGGTTTATACGGTCGGAACTAATCCACAGGGGTCTCTGTTCTACTCAATGGGAACAGCCATGGCTAAAGTCATGGTTGAAAAAACGGATAAGCAATATCGTGTGTCGCCTTATGCGGGTTCATCGACGTTTATTCCTATGCTTAACACAGGTCGTTTAGCGTTCGGTTTTGCTAATGGTGGTGAAGCGACATTTGCCCACCAAGGTAAGGGTAACTTTAAGCGCGCTAACCCAAACTTACGTCTTGTGGGTGTTGCAATTGCCACACAAACGTCGTTTGCAGTACCGACTAATTCACCCGCTAAAACGGTTGAAGACTTAAAAGGTTTGCGTCTAGCGTCTGGGTATAACTCTGGTCGTACTTTCCACTTCTATTCAAATGCGGCACTTTCATCGGGCGGCATGACAATTGATGACGCTAAAAAAGTACCAATGCCTAACTTTGTTAAAGCAATCAACGGTATGTCAGAAGGGCGTATTGATGCGGCACTTGTACCAATGAATGCCGGTGTGGGTAAGAAAGCAATGGCAACCATGAAAGATGGCTGGCGCTATGTGTCATTGAATAACTCTGACGAAGCAAAAGCAGCAGTCACAGAAAATCTACCTTCTGCACGTATCGTGAGTGTGAAGCCAAGTGCAAGTAAGACGGGTGTTGTTACTGACCCAACAAACATGATCGAAGTTGATTTCTACATTCTAACCGGCGCGCACATGTCAGATGACGCAGTGTATGAGCTAGTTATGTCGATGAAAGATAATAAAGAAGCACTAGGTAACGCGTTTGCAGCTTATAAGCGTTTTGACCCGATGGGAATGGTTCAGCCAAACCCTGTTCCATACCATCCTGGTGCGATCAAAGCTTACAAAGAAATGGGGATTTGGAAAGAGTAATTTCTCGACCAAAGCCTAAAAATAATGCGCCTTAACCTTTCTATTTAGGCGCATTAGTTAAAATACTTAATCCTTGAGGAGGGAAATATGAGTATGTCAAAAATTAAAATAGCATTAGCGGTAACAGCATTAATCGGCTTTAGCAGCAGCGTGACCGCTGAAGAGCTTCGTGTTGGTACAGCGAGTCAGGGTGGTGCATTTTACCCAGTAGGTCAGGCTGTTTCGACGCTGGTAAATTCGCATGCTAAAGACTTAACGATGGTGCCTGTTGTAACGCAAGGTTCTGTTCAAAACCCTAAGCTAGTGAACAACGGCGAAGTTGATGTTGGTATCACTAACAACAACTTAGCGGTATTTGCTAACAAAGGCATCCTTGCTTATAAGAAAGATGGCGCGATGGAACTACGCGGTCTGGGTGCATTGCATTTCAGTATTTTGCACATGGTGACGTTGGCTGATTCAGACATCAATACCGTTGCTGATCTAAAGGGTAAGAAAATCGCAATTGGCCCAGCTGGTGGTGGAACGATTCCATTCACAAAGCAGGTGCTAGGCTTACATGGTGTTGATATTAAAGATATTACGCCAAGCTTCCTGTCTTACTCAGACGGTTTTAGCCAATTGTCAGATGGTAATGTTGACGCAGCATTTGCACTGAGTGGTTTCCCAGCAGGTGCGGTGATGCAAGCACGCGTGAACAAGAAACTGAAGTTCATCAAGATCACGCCTGAAGCATTAGCAACAGCACTCGGCAAGTATGAAAACTATAACGAAGTGACTGTGCCGAAAGATGTTTATGACATGGATGATGACAGCGTAGTACTTGGCGTAAATAACTTGTTATTTGTTCGTGCTGACATGGACGACGAAAAAGCATACCAAATCACTAAAGCGGTTTACGGTAACTTAGGTGAATTTCAGGAGCTGAACTCTCATGCGAAGCAGATCAATCCTGAAAACTCTAAAAAGCTAAAGATTCCACTACATCCTGGTGCAGCACGTTTCCATAACGAATAAGCGGTACTTGGTCTCATGAAGCACTAGTGAGACTCCCCAAGAAAGTCCTAGCGTACCGCGATCAGTGGCGCGCTAGGCACCCCTAATATTCTAAGGTTAAAGTATGTCATTCTCTTCTGAACGGGCGACAAAAGCCCTGATTGTCATTTTTGCGTTTTCCATTGGTTTGTTTCATCTCGCCAATGTGTCTGGTGTCTTTGTATTGTCGACGCAGAGCATTCGTATTTATCACCTGATGATGATGTTGGCACTGCTATTTTTATCCAAGCCGTCTTTTCCAAGTTTTAAAGACAAGGTCGTGGATAAGTGGGTCAGTGGTTTCCTGACTGTTGCATCCTTAGGGACAGGTCTTTACATGCTGTCGCGCTGGCAAGATATTGCGATGTCAGGTGGTGAGACTGAGTTGTTAGACGCAATCGTTGGTGTCGCAATATTGGCACTGGTACTTGAAGGCGCAAGGCGTGCGGTAGGTAATATTCTTGCCATCATCTGCCTAATGTTCTTTATCTACCCATTTGTAAGTCCGTATTTACCGGGCGTACTAGAAAGTCGTGGTTACTCACTACTGCGTATTTCTGAGATCTTGACGACAACATCTCAAGGTTTGTACGGCATCCCACTGGGTGTATCGGCAACCTACATCATTCTATTTTCTATCTACGGGGCCTTCCTAACTCAGTTTGGTGCTGGAGAGTTCTTTTTCAAAATAGCCAGCCGTGTCACGCAAAACATGCGTGCGGCGGGTGCTAAAACAGCCGTTATTTTCTCAACACTATTGGGAATGGTTTCTGGCTCAGCCGCTGGAAACGTGGCAGTTACCGGTACGCTCACCATCCCAATGATGAAGCGTGAAGGTTACAAAGGACATCAGGCAGGCGCGATTGAAGCGGTTGTGTCTACTGGTGGTCAGTTGATGCCACCTGTCATGGGTGCTGCGGCATTTATTATGGCCGAGATCATCGGTACGCCTTACACCAACATCATGAAAGCAGCGATTGTGCCTGCGTGTTTATTCTTCTTATCGATCTTTTTAGTGGTGCATTTACAAGCGTGTAAAGCCGATCTAAAACCGATGGAAGTGGACAGTGATGATCGCCCAATGTGGAAAGTGTTGTTAAGTGGTGGTCAGTACATCATCCCATTTGCAACGCTAGTGATTATGATCATTCAAGGTTATTCACCGTTTAAAGCGTGCTTCTACTCGATCCTTATCTTGCTGGCTTGCAACGTCATTTGGGAGCGTAAGATAAACAAAACGTTCTTTATTAAGTCGTTTAATGCGATCACCCAAGGTGCGAAGTCTGTTATCCCGATTGCAGTTGCATGTGCGGCGGCAGGTATTATCGCGGGTACATTAGGCATCACTGGTCTTGGCTCGAAAATCTCAGGCATCATTATTTCAACGTCTGGTGGTGTGCCGATCTTTGCTCTACTACTAACTATGGTTGTGGCGATTATCCTAGGTATGGGTCTACCAACAACCGCGGCTTATTTGATCTTGGCGACCGTTGTTGCACCCGCGTTATCACAGCTAGGTGTTGATATTCTAACGGCTCACTTGTTTGTATTCTTCTATGGTTGTGTCTCTACCATCACTCCACCAGTGGCCTTAGCGTCCTATGTGGCGGCGGGTATTTCTGGCTCGAGTATTAGTAAGGTGAGTTGGACGGCGTTTTTCTACGGGATTACCTGTTACATCTTACCGTTTATGTTTTTCTACGGGCCGGGCTTGTTACTACAAGGCTCGATACCAGAAATCTTATTAGCAGTCAGTACCGCTATTATCGGTGTATTTGCTATCGCCTCTGCAGTGGTTGGATTCTACCGTTACAGCTTGAGTATCCCTGTTCGTGTGGTGATTTTTGGAACGGGTATCTTGCTAATGCTTCAAGGGATTACTACTGACCTAATTGGTGCCGCTATCTTAGCCGCCTTCCTACTTCTTCAAAAAAACTTAACTCCTAAAGGACAACTTAGCAATGACTTATAAAGTACGCCGTGTAGTAACGGGCCATGACAAAAACGGCAAAGCAATCTGCGTGTCAGACAGTATTGCCACTGATGTATTGCAACGTGAGAGTCGCCCAGGTGTGACCCTGACAAACCTGTGGAAAACGACGTCAATGCCATCGAAATTTGATGGTCCAGATGAGTCGCTGGAAGGGCCGTTTGTGCTGCATCCACCAGAGAACGGCACTATCTTTCGTGTGATTGAGTTCTTACCAGAAGATCCAGAAGTGATTGCGAACATCGACGGTAAAGCAGCGTTTGCAGCCATGGGCGCGGCAGATAACATTATGGAGGATGCACGTCATCCTTATATGCACCGTACGGATACGCTGGACTATGCGATGGTCATTAAGGGCGAAATCTGGATGGTGATGGAAGAAGAAGCGGATGACGTGTTACTGAAAGCAGGTGACGTGGTTGTGCAGCGAGCGAACTACCATGCTTGGGCAAACCGTGGCACAGAGCCTTGTGTGATGATGTTTGTACTGACGGATGGTGAAGGAACGCGTTAAGTCGCTTGCTTCGAAACCTAAAAAGCCTACCGAGTGTATTCAGCCTCGGTGGGCTTTTTTATGTTCTGATTATCGAGGTTGCTAATAAAATATTGGGCACGATTGCACGTTAGTTTTTTGCCCCGTTTAGGCTGAAGTATCCTGCTGTGTGTGCTACAAAGTATTGTCGATTACTAACCTAAAGAAAGTATTACTCATGACTGCTACGACTGAACGCTTAGAGCAACAACTCGCCTTTCTTACCGAAGCTGACAAGCTAAAATCAATACTGCGTGCGACATCACTTTGCGACGGCTCACGTCGTGAAAACTCAGGTGAGCACTCATGGCATATTGCGCTGTACGCGATGACGTTGGCGGAGCACAGTAACCGCCCAATCAATATATTGCGCGTGATTAAAATGTTATTGATTCATGACTTAGTAGAGATTGATGCGGGTGATGTGCCTGTTCATGCAGCCTATGATGTCGCAGCGCATGAAGCGAAAGAGCAAGCAGCGGCAGATCGATTATTTGGTTTGTTACCTGACGATCAGCGTGATGAGTTCCGTGAAATTTGGGATGAGTTTGAAGCGGCTGAGTCTGATGATGCAATTTTTGCAAAGTCGATTGATCGTGTGCAGCCAGTGATTTCTAACCTTGAAACCAATGGCGGAACATGGCCAGAGTTCAATGTGACTGCTGAGCAGTTAGAGTCACGAGTAGGGGTTAAGGTCAGTCGTGGCGCACCTGCGGTTTGGGATATATTGCAGACGCGTATTCGGGCTTGGTTTAAGGCTTAGTCGTTTTAGGTGAAGGTGATTACTAGTTGTTTTTAGTCAAATGGTACTTAAGCGCCATGCTGATACAAACCTGCACTTCGTTTTCAGGAAGTGCTTGGTTGATATCAAAAACGACCGCTCTATCACCCTCACACGTTAGTTCTGGAAATAAAGAGCGGTACGTATCAATGAGCATGGTCTGACAATTAACGTACATTACATATTGCTCAGGGTGTTTCGGCTTCCAATCAATTCGAATCGTTGTACCGCTTTTAGTCTTTGTTGTTAAGTAGGCAGGCTCGCCCCATTTCAGTGTTTCTTCTAGCTCGCCAATGCTTTTGTCACTGGCCGCGACATCTAAAATAAGTTGGCGCAAGTGTTCTAGCTTTGGGCGAATATGCTCAGGGTAGGATTCGAACTTCTTCTGCACGTCTGTATTCATTTGATTTAGCCCTATTGGTCATTTGCTACGATTATTTCCTGACACCTAACCGTCACAACAAAAGTTATCCACAAAAGGTGTGGATAACTCTGTTAACAGTATTCCAACAACTATATAAGAGTGCGCTATAGCTTACTAGAATGCTAGTTGCTTGTTTTTTAGTCAGCGGTTGTGTTGACGATGGTGACAACAAGAAAATACTCAATAACAGACAGAACAACGGGTATGTAATAGTGCTTATTACTGACTCATTAATTACAAACCACTTCTGTTAAGCTCCCGACTCAATTAAGTTATAGAAGAAAAGGTGTAACGATGAATGGACTCACGGCACTTGTATCTGGAGCACTGTTATCAGGCGTAGTACTACTGACACCAAGCGTTGTGTCGGCTGCTAATAATGAACTGATTAAACACTCCAATACGAAATATAGTGGCGACTATACATTTCGCCACTGCAAAGCGATTACTAAAAAGCCATTTGACCTCAAGGCGCAAAGGCGTAAGGTATTGATCATTGGCGATAGTCAGGCATGTGACTTTTATAATGGCGTGGTTGAAACAGGCCGCCTTAAAAAATACCAAGTCAGCATGCGCTACATTCCGTACCAGTGTCAGCCGACATTTGATACGAATGTGATCGCGCCTAAAGACCGCCCTCTATGCTCAAAAGAGGCACGTGCTGATAGCTTGAGGCTGGCGGCAGACCAGATAAAAGAGGCTGATATTGTTATCTTTACTGCACGTTGGAAGCTCAAAGCTGCACGAGCATTGCCGCATACCCTAAAGTATTTAAAGTTTCGGGCTAACCAACGTGTGTTTGTATTGGGGAATAAAAACTTCGGTAAAATCAACATCCGAAAATACCTACGCATGTCTCCTGACAAGCTTCCTAAGCAAACCAACGATGTGCCTCGCCACATTCGAACGGTCAATACCATCCTGCAAGAAGGACTCAAAGGCACGCGTGTGAGTTATATCGACCAACAAAAGGTCTTGTGCGGTGGCTCGGACGAGCACTGCCACGTCTTTACCAGCAATCGCAAATTGATTTCTTATGACGGTTGGCATTTAACAGAGTCTGGTGCGCGTTTTGCCGGCTCATTGTTATTCAGGAAAACCAAACTCGGAAGTTTATAAAAAGTCCTAAGGCTGCTGTTAAAGTGCTTTGAATTACATAAGTTATGATATAACGTATCATTTATAATTCAAGCTAGCCAAATAGGACTCGTAAATGAACCCTAGTACGACGGGATTACTCCCAGTCACCGTGCTTTCTGGTTTCCTCGGAGCAGGGAAAACCACGGTACTTAGCCATATCTTGAACAATCGACAAGGCAAGAAAGTTGCAGTGATCGTGAATGATATGAGCGAAATAAATATAGATGCATCGATGATCCAGCAGGACGTCAGCTTAAACCGCAGCGAAGAAAAGCTGGTAGAAATGAGTAATGGTTGTATCTGCTGCACCTTACGAGAAGATCTCTTAGAAGAAGTCACCAAGCTTGCGCAAGACAAGCGTTTTGACTATCTGCTCATCGAGTCTACGGGTATTTCAGAGCCTTTGCCCGTTGCCGAAACCTTCACCTTTGCTGATGAAAATGGCGTGTCCTTATCCGACGTTGCCAAGCTAGATACCATGGTCACCGTGGTTGATGCTGTCAACTTCCTAATCGACTATGAAGAAGCGCTATCGTTACAGGAAAAAGGCGAGTCTTTAGGCGAGGATGATGAACGCAGTGTGGCTGATCTGTTGGTTGATCAAGTAGAGTTTGCTGACGTTATACTGATCAGTAAAACGGACTTGGTCGACAACGCTGACATTCAGCGTCTAACCGCCATTTTGAAAACGCTTAATACAGATGCTCGCATCGTGCCGATTGTAGAGGGTGGTGTAGACCTTGATGCGGTATTGAACACGGGCTTGTTTGATTTTGACAAAGCGCAACAAGCACCGGGTTGGCTAAAAGAAATGCGTGGCGAGCACGTTCCTGAGACGGAAGAGTACGGCATTAGCAGCTTCAGCTATCATGCACGTCGCCCATTTAACCCTGCAAAGTTTTTTCACTTCCTGCACAACACCGAAGGCCATGGAAAACTCATTCGTTCGAAAGGTTACTTTTGGTTGGCCACACGTCCTGAGTTTGCTGGCTCGTGGAGTCAAGCAGGCGGGATTGCGCATTACGGCTTTGCAGGTATGTTTTGGAAAGCGATTCCTGAATCTAACTGGCCAACGGATGAAGAGTCGCTCGCTGAAATCAAAAAGCAATGGGTTGAGCCTTTTGGAGACATGCGTCAGGAGCTGGTCTTTATTGGACAAGGGCTTGATGAGGAAATGTTTACGACGCTACTCGATGAGTGCTTACTGAGCCTTGAAGAAATGGCGCGTGGTAAAGCGTATTGGACGTCGTTGGATGATCCATTTCCTGATTGGGATGATAATGAATGAGTGTGAGTTATGCCCTTGCTGATATTCATCAGGATGATGTCAGTATCGCTATTTCGCAGCAAACGATTAGCGGTCGTCTGAAGTGTGCGGTGGAAAGTTTCCTTGATGAGAGCCCTAACTTTAAAATCATCACCACGATGTCGTCGAATGATGCGTTAGCTGAAGTCAGTCAATTCGCCAATGGAACCATACCCACTGAGCTAGCTGGAAGCATTGCGCTGCATGTAGACACGTATTGCAAACTCTTCAAGATCGACTCTGTCAGGCTGAGTTTGACCGCGATTAACCATGTCATGTGCCCACAGTTTCATACTGATCGAGTGACTTGTCGGTTGATTACATCTTATTGCGGCCCAGCGACGGAGTGGTTGCCGCATGATGCTGTAGACCGCTCAAAGCTTGGACTAGGGAATAACGGGTTGCCTGATCATTTGTCGGGTTTGTATGAGCATGACGATGACATTCAGCAACTTGACTGCGGTGATATTGCGTTGCTTAAAGGGACGCTTTGGGCAGAGCGTGAGAACGCTGGTCAGGTACATAGATCACCGTCGGTTGGGCCTGGTGAGCGGCGGTTATTGCTGACGTTGGACTTTGGGAGTTAATGGTACTTTGGGGAGTCAGAAATTAATCATGTCACCTTACGTTTAGTGGCAATATTCATTAGCCGCAAAAACGTCGGACACTCTAAATGATCTGGGGCAGAACAGTTTGCGGCATGCCTTAGCCCATCACGCATGGTGGTGAGCTTCTTAATACTCCGATCAAGCTCATCTGCTTTGTCCATCAATGCAATACGGTCTAGCTGCGGCTTACCATCGGCGCCAAACATCTCACCGACCTCATCTAAAGAAAACCCTGCATGTCTCCCCAAGGCAATGACAGCCAGTTGGTCTAGTACTGACTCTTGGAATAAGCGCGTTAAACCCCGACGGCCACTCGACTTAATCAAACCTTTCTCCTCATAATAGCGGAGTGTAGATGCGTTTAAGTTGGCGCGTTTGGCGACTTGCCCGATAGTAAGTGTGTTTGAATCTGAGATAAGGCTTGACCTCAAGTTGACTTGAGGTTTTATCCTAGACACATCTAACGACGAAAACAACAGGATAAATTATGGAATTCAATCATTGGCACGACCGCTGGGAACAAAATCAAATCGGCTTTCACGAAGGGCAACCAAACGTTTTATTGGTTGAGTATTTCAGTGCTTTAGCATTGGATAAAGGCAGTCGAATCATGTTGCCCTTGTGTGGCAAAACGGTAGATATTCACTGGCTGTTGGAGCAGGGCTATCAAGTTGTTGGTATCGAACTCAGCGAGATTGCGGTTAAGCAGTTGTTTGAGGACTTAGCGACCACGCCAACGATCACTGAAGTCGGTGCGTTAAAACGCTACGAAGCGACAAATGTTGTGATTTATGTCGGTGACTTCTTTGAGCTAACGGAAGAAGCGTTAGGGGCTGTTGACCTAGTGTATGACCGTGCAGCACTCGTCGCACTGACAGAGCCGCAACGCAAACGTTACACCGCACACTTGAGACAGATTACTCAGAACGCACCGCAACTGGTGATTTGTTATGAGTACGACCAATCAATTGTGGCAGGCCCACCGCATAGCATTAGTGCTGAAGAGATGCGTCAGCACTATGCTGAATATTTTGAGTTGAAGCATTTGGCGGAAGTGCCTGTTGAGGGTGGGTTGAAAGGGACGTGCCCTTCTACTGAGCATGTTTGGTACTTGGAACCAATTAATTAAGAAAATACTTTGTATGAGCTGAGTGGAATATAGCGTCTTCAAACAAAAAGCGCCCGACCCGTTTCCCGGCCGGGCGCTTCCATGTTTAGCTAAAAAATGCTTCAGTCAAATTACTGCTGAACACCTTCTGTGCTAACAAAGCTCTGTGTACTGTACTCAGCGATAGGCAGCTTCGCAATCGTATTACCCGCTGCTGTCTCCGCTTCAACATACTCAACGAAAGACAATGCATAGTCCAAGAAAGTATCTGTCTTTAGCCCATCAACGATATTGCCGAACGTGTCGTAACCATCACCACCCGCTGCGATAAAGCTATTTGTCACAACCTTGTACGTTGCACTAGTATCAATTTCTGCCCACTCACCCGCAACACGAGAATTGATCTCTACATTAGTGAAGCGCTCGCCTTCAGCAGCTGACAGATCAACGTTCCAACGTAGTCCAGAAGCATAAGGGTAGGCCCCTGACGAACCGTCCAATGTTGCAATTGCCGCTTCTTCTAGTGTGTCGATGATTTGCTGACCCGTCATTTCAATCTCAACGAGCGTGTTGGCAAACGGTAGCAAGGTATAAGCCGTGTCATAAGAGATCTCACCCGCTGGTACGTCGATACGCACACCACCACCGTTTTGGATACAAATATCAGACGTGTTACTCATCTCAAGGAACGCTTTTGACACAATGTTTGAAATATCAGAACCGTTTGAGAATGTCTCCGATGCATCACAAATCGTGCTTCTACCTTGTCCTGGGATACGCTCTAGGCATAGGTCTTCAGCTGCTGAACCAATCACTTGCTGCTTTAGCTCATCCACTTTTTCACTGAAAGTCGCTAAGACTGCAACCGTATCCGCATCTTCTTCCGTGATCGATAGTTCATCCATTGCATCAATCGCTGCTTCTAGTGTCGCTAGCTCAGCACCTTCTGGTGAGTACTCTTCACCGTCAGCATCTTCACGAGTGAATGTGTCTGCCAATGGCATGTGTGGTGTACCTTCACAGCTGGTGACCACACCATCTGCGTCAAATGATACGTTTAGCTCACCAAGGATAGACGCGTACTGCCACGCTTGAACAACACAGACTTCATCGCCATCTAAGTTAGTCACGACAGTTGGATAAGAACCTGCAACCGTCTGGCCCATATCAACATACGCATCACCCAATAATGTATGAGAGTCACCGCCCACAATGACATCGACACCTGTTAGGTTACGACCCAACTCAAGGTCATTTTGGAATTGGTAGTGGGTCAGTAGGATGATCTTGTTAACACCCATATCCATCAATTCATCAATGTATTGCTGAGCCGTTTCAGTCTCATCAAGGAACACTGTTGTCTCGTCAGGGTTTGATGAGTTTTTAGTTTTATCGGCAATATCAATACCAATAATTCCGTATTTCTGATCGTCCACTTCTTTGATTGTGTAAGGCTGAATATAGTCCGTTGCGCTGTTTAACGCGAGCGGTGAAACACCTACCTCAGGCACCACATTTGCCGCTAGCGCAGGCGTCGTACAGTCATCAGAACTGTTTAGGTAATCTAAGAATGTCACCAAACCCGCATCGCCGCTATCAAACTCATGGTTACCCAGTGCGAAAGCATCGAAACACACTTGATTCATCATGGCTGCGTCAGCTTCACCCTTGAATAATGTGTAGTAAGTTGTCCCGGTGATCGCGTCACCCGAGTGTAGTTTTAGCACGTCACGATCGTTGTCTTCTGCTGCGGTTTGCAACTCGTTAAACTTGGTCACTAAGCGAGGGAAACCACCCGCAGTTACTTCTGTTTCGACGCCGATGTTTAGGTCTAAGTCATCTGCTTCAAGGTGTGAGTGATGGTCGTTGATGTGCAGAATGCTTAACTCTGCAGGTGTGCCCGTTGATACGCTTTCGTTGTTATCATCGTCGTCATCATCAAATAAGTTACAGCCACTTAATAAGCTGGTGGTGACCAGCATCGCTAATAAAGATCGCTTAAATTTCATTATAGTCTCTCCTGTTGAATGGAATTCGTCAGGCAAAATCACTCCATGCAGGCCGTGGCTGACAAAACAGGTCGAGCTTATAAAAAAGATATTAAACTTATGTTACAGATTAGTTGTTTTTGTAGAGGCGCTTAGTTTTAGCGCGAGCCAACCAAAACAAAAATACTGTACGACACCCAGATTCAATTCATTTACCAGCACACCTAAGGCACAAAATACCTTTATACCTGCCTTAATAAAAAGGTAGCATGCGCGGCTAGTTTACGTAAAACAAAGGACATTGCCGCTATGTTAGGCAGCACCATCATATACGAACCTGATTGCATCAAATTAGCAGGATTAGGGGAGGTCGATAACATTGAAGATGTTGTCTCCGTTGACTTAGAGACACTGTCGCTGGTCGACCTTTATCCGCTATTGCAGGATAAGAGCATTCGCTTACTTGAAGAGGAAGAGCCTGTAATCGAAGATCCTGAAAACGACATCCTGATGTTAGAAATAAACCCAGACGGGTTACAGTATATTTTGAAGCAAGCGGCTAATGGCGCGTTTGCTGAGTATGCTGATGACTTTAAAAAGCTCGCTAGAATTACCAAACATAATGGCTTTGAAGATTTCTATGAGATTAAGTCATTGTATTGAAGTGCCATAAGTGATCACAGTGGTTTGGTGCTGGATGGTGTATTGGTGCATAATTTTGGTGAATTAGTGTTTTTAGGAGTAACAATATGCGTAGCAATATCGTACTAGATGAGGCGTTAATTCATGAAGCGTTTGAATTAACCGGCCTAAAAACTAAGCGCGAGTTGATTAACTACGCATTATTAGAATTAGTCCGTCTTAAAAAGAAGTCACTTAAGAAAAGCCTGTGTGATGCTTTTACAGAACTAAACAAGCTTGAACTAGCAAACGATCCGTTTCCCGAAATCAAGCGTGAGAATCGTCCAAATCCTTTAGCAGATCAGTTGTAATGATGCTTGGTGACTATTGTGAGGTTTTGCCAGTCACGGATAAGATCGCTCGTTATGCAGGTGAAATAAGAGGAAACTTACAGGCACAAGGCCAGCCGCGTACCCAGGCTGACATGATTATTGCCGCAACCGCAGCGGTACATAACCTGACGCTGGTAACGCGAAATGAGAAGGACTTTCTGTCTTGTGGGGTTACTGTTATCAACCCATTTTCAACAGATTAGTACCGACCTCTATCTGTTATTTCTCACGCATCGAGATCATCGGTTTTATACAGGGTGTACCTTCATAGAAGTAACTTATATCACTACCCTTCATATACAGCGCTCGATGATCAATTTAGTCGGTTAGCGCCTGTTTGAGCAGCACTATTATTTCAACGTCTATAATCGGGTTATGCTCCATTGCTAGTAGATAATCGTCCTTATCGACGTTATTCCAGTCCAAGACCTGCTTTAATTCGTGTTTTAGAATGTGATCCAGCCAAATACAAGTGATACGGCCATTACCTTCTCTAAAAGGATAGGTAGAATTAATTTCCACACACTTCTCAATAACTTCATCAATACTGAATTGAGGCATGGGAGTGATGTTTTTAGGGCGACACCGAGATACATCATGGGGGCGAATCTGAAATTACCTTTGGCAATGTTTCCTAAGGTCATACTGTTACGTGCTCCTTATACAAACTATTGAGGGCGATGGTAAATCAAAATTAATGGGTCCGTTAAGCGAAATTATTGTCTCATGAGTACGGCAAATGCGCCCCTATCCAGATAGTGCTTTTAGGTGCATTGAGGTAGCACTGCGTTCAACCACCACTATCTGCATCATCTACGGTATGCCTAACTGGTGGACTATTCTTAGTTGTATCGCTTTTTCCAAGTGCCCCCCCCATTTTTGTGAAGTTTATCGGAAGTTTTATCAATGTCATTGTGAGATTTTTAGAGGGGAGAGGCTTGGACAGTATGTGAAGTTAGGCACCTCAACCCAGAACCCGCACTATTACGTCAAAGTTAAACATACACACATTAGAAGTTATGATGATAATTAAACAATAAAGATGGATATTAATAAATTATTATGTGTTTTAAGGGTAGTTGTTTTTAATTTCTACTATAGTTGATATTTATATTAGATTTTTTTAACTACTTGCTAAGCTTAAGACTGTCTTAGCAAGCTAAGGACTCTCAAATAGTTGTCATGCTGGGAAGCGCGTTATGAGTGTAGCATTTACGATAGAAATTACTTTACAGCCACCCCAAAATAAAAGTTGGCCTATTGCTGCTGTTCTTAAGTCTGGTAAAAGCGAGACACCTCCCCGTTGGTGTTTTAGTAATTTATCTTTTGATGATAGTTGGCGAGAAGATCTTCTATCGGTGTCCAATAATCCAGAAGACTACGGACGTGTTCTGGGTCGGGCATTATTTACAGAAACTTTGCAGGCACTTTTAAAGGACGCGTTGGTTGATTCAGAGCATATACGTCTGTTCTTGGTCATTGAGGCTCCCGAATTAAAGTCAATTCATTGGGAAAGAACTTATTTTAATGATGAGACTGGGCAGTGGACATCATTCGCTCAGGACCAGCGTATTCTTTTTTCCTTATACGAACCTGGTCAATCAGAACGATACTATCCTCGTTTTGTTCAGCGAGAACTGAAGACATTGGTGGTGATCAATAGTCCTCACCCAGACTATCAAGATGCAGCGGGAGCTAACTTCAGTACCTTTGATACCGACTTGTTAGCGGGGCAGTTATCAGGAATAAATAAAGAGTTGCCCGATACTGTTTCCCCCCCAGTTATTCTTTCAAATGCACCAAACAATAGTTGGCGGTCAATGACGGCTGCTTTAAATACGGGGCAGTACCATATTTTACACATTGTTTGTCATGGTTTTTATCATGAAAGTAGCCAGGAGAGTTATTTGGCCTTTCAGAATGAAGATCAGCGTTTGGAAGCGATTTCAACCAAGCAGTTTGTTAATGACCTTAAAAAAATATCACCACTGCCTCAGCTTATATTTCTATCTAGCTGCGACACCGCTCACCCAGAGGCATCAGTAGACTCCCAAGGTCAATTTGCCCAACATATTCGTCAGGCACTTGGCACACCAGCCGTAATTGCCATGAGTGGTAAAGTAGCGCAGTCAGCGGCTAATACCATCAGCCAAACGTTTTACCCACACCTCTTATCAGCACCTCATGTGGATATCGCATTGAGCCGTGCCAGTCATGCCTTATATCAAGACAAAAATAACAATCGTTTCATGCCTGTCCTTCGTCAACGGCTCGGTCATGAGAGTTTGTTTGGTTTGAGTGAATGGTCGATACATGAACTTAATACCGCACAACTAACCTCAGGTTTGAAGCGACTAGAAGAGTTATTACCTGAGCGTGCGCCTATGTACAATCAGGAACTGGCAGACATCCTAACTAGTCTTGATTTAATTGAAGAAGAGCCTGAATCAAAACTACTTACCCCTAATCAAACAACATTCCTCCCCAATGTTGATATAGACCCTAACCTAGAAGTCTTAGATCGCTTCTGTCATGACGTCACAGGTATTGACTTTGCTACCCTGACACAAGATGAAAGCAGTCTACCGGAGTATGATAGTCGCTGTCCTTTTCCAGGTATGGAGCCATTTAAAAACACGGACCGGCAAGACTTCAGGCAATTCTTTTTCGGGCGAGACAAAGACATAGCGGCTGTTTGTCAAAAGCTCATCGACGAGCCTATTGTTGCTGTTGTTGGATCATCCGGCTCTGGAAAGTCATCATTGGTCTTTGCTGGTATTTTACCTAAGTTAGCGACAGAAGGATGGCAGCTATTAGGAGATCAGCAAGAAGGCATTCGCTTACAGTTATCAGATCAATCGCAACAAAGCGGTAATTTAGAAGCTCAGCTTAATCAAGCGTTAGAGTCATTAGATGCCAATCAGAAAACGCTGCTGTATCTGGATCAGTTTGAACAAGTCTTTGTAGGTTCTGATGAACATTATCTCAAGCAGCGTCAAACCCTCTTCAAGAAGCTGTTTGAATTACCAAAGCAATTCCCCAAACTCCGTGTCTTGCTAACGATCCGAGCAGATTATGCACTTGAAGATGCCAAGCAATACCTAGGCGATATCATAACCGAACAGCGTTATGACCTAAGTGCTTTTACCACTCCCGAATTACGTCAATTAATAGAACAGCAGGTGGCAAGTACAAACCTTATCTTCGATGATGGACTAGCTCATCGAATACAAAGTGAAGTGATCGAAGATCAAAAGGGTGTACTGCCACTATTACAGTACTTACTTTGGCAGCTTTGGCAGCGTCGCAAAGGAAGGTTACTTAGAACGCAGGATTACGAAGCACTTAACGGTATCCAGCACGTTGTGACCACCATCGCTGATCGAGTGTTTGAGCAATACGAACCAAACGAGACCACGCCACAAGAATATAAAGACGCACAGTACTACCTACGCAATATTTTCATGCGACTTACACAACCGGATAAAGAGCGCAAAAAAGCGTTTGGTGACCACTACCGTGATATCAAGCAACCAGTTGCAAAGGCTTCCTTATACCCATTTGGTGTCGATGAGGGTGTGATTGATGAGTTATTGATTACTCTTCATGACGAACGTCTTATCACGACTCGTATTGATGGGGCTGGTAAGCAACAAGTTGAAATTGTTCATGAGTCACTAATACAATACTGGGATAAGCTGAGAGGATGGCTACAAGACCGTCAGTTGATCGAAATGCAGCAAGAACTGAGTGAATACGCACAGCATTGGAGTGAACGATCCAATAAAGTTACCAAACGCAACTCAGGCCGACTGGAAAACAATGAAGCACTTCGGCACAGTGGTTCTCAGATTAAAGAAGTCTGTGATCAAGAAGATAATCAACAGTTGTTTTTGAATAGTACTGAGCAAGAATACTTGGGTGAATGTAAGCGAAAAGATATTAGGATTGAGAAAAATAGAAAACGAGTTAAGGTTTTTTCATGGTTTATGGCTTTTTTATTAATTATTGTTTCTACTATGTTAATAGTGGCATTAAATTTAAAATATCAGTCTGATGAGCGGCTAGCCAGTCAATATTTTGATCAAGGTCTTAAGTTGAAGGAGAGTAATATGGAAGCTGGCATAGCTAATACATATTTTTCGAAGGCAGTTGATGCTACTTGGTCACATCAATATGCTTACAACTACGCAATTACAGAAAGACAGAGCACTCATGGGGATTTAGTAACAGTTTTTGAGCATGGAAATAGCTCTCCGGGGATAAATATCTTTGAAAATGGAGAAAAAGTGGTTACTTGGAGTTATTCTGGCCTAGTGCGAATTTGGGATATAGCAACTGGTGATCAAGTAAACGCTCCAATTCAATTGCGAGTTTCTAGAGGTCAAGGGGCTATCGAGCAAAGAAGTCATGGAATCAAATCATTGAACTTATCGGATAACAATTTAATGTTAGTTGGAGTAGATACTTCTGGTGGTATAAGTATTGTAAACCTTTTAACTGGTCAAGATATAACTCCTACTTCATTGTTGGGTAAATCAATAAGCCAAGCAAAATTTTTTGATAATGATTCAAAACTGCTTATTGAGTTAAGCAACGGAATAAGAGTTTGGGATATTATAAAAAGAGAAGAGGTTAATATTTGCGGATCAACTCCAAGACTTGGATATTCTTCAAGAATGAATAATGAGTCAGTATTCATGAGAAGCTCAAAATTTATAGCAGGAGAAAGTAAAGGTAGTATTTGTATTCTTGACTTAGAGTCCGAAGATTTATTTGATATAAAGCACTTAGGTATCGAAAGTGTAGAAAGCGGGTTAGAAATTCGGTTGTTTGATAATGGGTCAAAGATATTAGTGTGGAATAGGAGTGATTCTTATAGAAATAATGAAAGCGTAATAAAACTTTGGGACTTAAACACAAGGTCAAAAAAAACAGCAATAGTTCCCCAAAAACTAAATAAGAATATTAGAGAAGTTTTCATACTAGATGAAAATAAGTTTTTAGTCTTAACGGATAAATCTACTGTTCATATTTGGGATTCACTTGTCAATGAGTTTACAACTATTCCGATAAAATTTAACTCTAGTTTGGCTGCGAAAACAGTCGTTGAGGGAAACTTAATTCTTTTTTCTTGGAAGTCTGAGTTAGATGTTAAGGTCAGCATATGGGATATAAACTCAAAAGTTTTAGTAGCGCTCCCAGATGATCATCGAGGAGAAATTTTAAGCGCCCAAGAGCTGAAGGGTAAGAAACAGTTTCTGACGGTGGATAGTACAAATATAGTTCGTTTATGGGATGCAAAAACTTTAGAGTTGATCAGTAAAAATATAGAACACACACATTCAAGTGATTTTTTTTACTCTATACAAACTATTAAACCTATGAACCGCTCTCCTAAACTATTAGACAATGACTCTAAATTACTTACCCGAAGTGAAAATGGTTCACTTTCTCTGTGGGAGCTAACAACTGGCGTAAAACTGTGGAGTATTATGCCTAACGGTTTGGAAAGCTTTGATGACGTTCACCTATTAGCAGGTAGTGGCCAGTTATTAACATCATCTTCAAAGAGTGGTGATGTGCAAATATGGGATTTTAATATTGGAAAAATAATCGCTAACCCATTAATTTTAGATGAAAAGGTTTTAGGTGGCCGTATTTTTGCATCCGGTAAAAAAATTCTAACTTGGAATAATCATGGTGAAATTCGAATTAAAGACTTACTAACCAGAGTAGATTTATTCCCTCCTCTTTTCCATAAAAAAGGTGAGAGACAGATGACTCGAACGGTGAAATTTAACCAATCACGAAGAGCTAGAGTTGTACGTCGGTCGTCTTCTATTGAATACAATCATTCTGATACACAAAAAATTGAGCGGCAACAGCCCAACCCAACCAATGTTTCAAATGTCCGGGTGGGTGATATACCTTTACCTTCTGAAAGAAATTCTACCCCAGAGGAAGTTTCTCTTGAAGTAGATTTGTTTGCTGAAGGGACGAAGTTGTTGACATATAGTCGAGACGGAATGATCCGATTTTGGGATATTCTAGTAGGTAAGGAAATATATGCTCCTTTACAATTAAAATACTCTAATAGTATAGGAGGTGTTCGGCTTTTTTCAAATGAAACTAGGTTACTAACATGGTCTCATGGAGGGCGTATGTATGATATTTGGGATGTTTCAAGTCAAAAAAAATTAGCTAATTGGAAGTCATCAGGAGGAAAACCAACTATTTTTGCTAATGGTACCAAGGTAGCTACGTCCGCGGATACAACTAGTGAATCCCAAGTTATTAGAAATACAGACGGTGAGATTATAAACTCTAACTTGAAGAAATTAAATCTATTCAAAGGCCTAGCCAGTCATAATGAATTGGTTTGTTCCGAGGCTTATCAGTTAATAGCACAAGATAATAGAATCAAGGTATTAACTGTTGATAGAGGTAGTTTGCTAAAAGACTTCTCCGTAGGGGCGATAATTACTGAAGTCAACCCTTTTAAAGAAAGTTGTGGTGTTCTAATTTGGACCTCTGATGGTTTGGGCCGTATCTTTAATCCTTTAACGGGTGTAGAAGCTCAAATTCGCATGGATAATAGTGTTGATGTTGTTGAAGCGGGGTTCTTAGATAGTGAAACTAAGATTTGGACATTAGGAAGTGATGACGGCATCAGAATTTGGGATTTATCATCCTTTAAACAAGTTGGTATTACTTTGAAGCATACTAAAGCAGTGGAAGAAGTATATTTTTTATCTGATGAGCGAAGGTTATTTACTCAAGGGAAGGGTGGAACAATCCTTCTTTGGGATGTAGTAACAGGTGAGATTATAGGAACACCTATGAATCATGCAGGCCCTATTGAACATTTGGAGTTATCTGAAGATGAGTCGATCATGCTGGTGGTAGCAGGTCAAGAGGGGAGACTCTGGATGTTACCTGACCAAAGTCAAGATATAGGGTTTAATCATGAAATAAAGCAAGCAATTAAGTCTGGGTTCTATATAAATGACTCAGGAGACTCAGTCTTTTTAAGTAGTAGTGATATTAACAGTTGCATGGAAGAAATTAAATCTATTGAAGATTGTAACAGCTCTTCAGAGGCAAAGTGTTGGATTAAAAGAAAAGTATTGGGCGTTTTAAAGCTCTTTGACCAACTTCCAAGGCCAAGTAACTGTGTAGGAGTTGCTACAGAGGAAAGTACGATTCAAAATATGGCAGGAACTACACAACCTGCTGGTATGGGCATGTAATACATTCATTTTTGATGTTAGAAACTGAACGGATTTATTAAATCGGAAGGCTATTCAATGAAATAAGGATGAGTCGCCAAGAAAATTTTTAGGTGGATAGCTTGAATTTTACTTATTATCACGACTTTCGATCTAAACTGTTATAGCACATGAAGGTAGCAGGGTAATAAGCGTGTAAGCTTTTCTATTTTTCGTTATATGGTGGATTACTATATTCAGGTGGTAATTATTTAAAAACTATTTCTATCTGTTTTTGGAATATTTCTCTAAGTGGTTGAGGTGACCAATTTTTTTATGATTAATTTTGTTCCTTTTGGAGAGTGATAATATGCCTCATTTATCTGTAAGCCATGATGGTAGTAATATTCAATATTTCCTAATCTGTTACGACAAGCTCGGAAACGAGCGTGAGGACGACCCTCATGGTGACTCTGGTATACTGAGTCTAAAAGTAATCCAACTTGCTAACAGTTGCGAATACACAGATATATTCCTCATCAGTCACGGATGGAAGGGTGATATACCTGCTGCAATAGATCAATATAACCGTTGGATCTCGGCAATGGCTGCTTGCAAGGCTGACCTAGATCGACTTCAAGCAAGACCCGAGGGCTTTAATCCTCTAATTATTGGTTTGCACTGGCCGAGCTTACCATTTGGGGTTGAGGAGCATGCTCAGCTCTCTGAAGACCTTGATCCCGAACTACAAAGCTTTGATGTGAGCCCAACTAGTGATGACTGGAAAGATCAGGCTATTGAATCAATCGCTGATAGTTTAGAAGGGCAAGAAGCACTTCGTGCCTTTCTGGACGCTTATGATTTTTATGATTCACCTTATGAGCTAACGGATGAAGCGTTTACTGCCCTCAACTCAATACTTGCTACTGAAATTCAAACTTCTGATATACCTACCGAAGAACAAGTAAACGTTGATGCAGGGACTTTGTTTTCTGCAATTAAAGATCAGGTTGATAAAGAGTCTTCCTCAGATGCCTTTGTGTCATTTGGCTCAACGGTAAAAAAAGGTGGGGTAATTGCGGGTATTTTGACTCAGTTATCCGCTTGGAAAATGAAAGAACGTGCCAGAACATTTGGTGAAAATGGCGCGAGTCTGTTATTACGAGAGCTTCAGTCAGTTACAAATACTGATACCCAATTCCATTTAATGGGCCATAGTTTCGGCACAATCGTTGTTTCATCTGCAGTTACTGGTGAAGGGGGTAGTGAGGTTTTGAAGCGTCCAGTCAATAGTATGATGTTAGTTCAAGGTGCTGTTTCGTTATGGGCTTTTTGTAAAGATATACCGGTTAAAAAGGGTACAAGTGGTTACTTTCAACAGTTGTCTAATCCTAATTACATCTCAGGGCCGTTAGTTGTGACTTACACGGCTAACGATACTGCTGTAAAAACTATTTACCCCTTAATGTCATGGACTTCAACATACGAAACCGTTTCATTTGATTCTAAGTCTTACCCTAGACACGGTGCTATTGGTCGCTTTGGTGTACAGGGTGATGGTGTACAGATTGAACAACTCGAGATGTTGTCTCTGAATGGGAAATATTCCTACAAGTCAAATACGTTTTATAACCTACACTCTAGTGAATACATAAAGGAGAATGAATCGTTATTTGGCGGTGCGCATAATGATATTGATCACCCAGAAGTAGCGCACGCATTTTTATCTGCAATTACTTAAAAGGAGCTCTTGGATGACTGATGAAACAAAGAATGATGAAAGCTTAATTGCTTTTAATGGTATCAATGGATCTACTGGTGAGGAGCTTTTTCAACCAGTAGGTGTATCTGATGTTGCAGCAGTATTTCGTGGTGAAAAACTCGATATCGATAGCTATAAATACGCACGGTATATTGAGGATGAGAGAAGCTTGGATCACTTTGGTGTCGTAGGTAACGTCGAAACGGATGTCACTAAGGCAGGTTGGGGAATTGTTATTAACCCTGAAATGAACGATTTCAAAGAAATACTTGCAGCTCTTGATCCGCTACTAAAGCATCGAGAAAACCAAGTTGATGCGGGATTATTTAAGCGTTTGTCCTTTTTGCCTGACAAGGACGTCTTAATTACGCGCTGGTTAGCAAGAAATGGTGCAGGAGCATCTGCTGTTGAGCCAGAAAACATTCCTTACTATTTATTGATAATAGGGTCTCCAGAAGATATCCCCTTTTCATTCCAGTACAGCTTAGATACACAATATGCAGTTGGGCGTGTTGACTTCCAGTCGGTAGAAGACTTTGCAACTTATGCTGCACAAGTTGTAGAAAGAGAAGTGAGCACTACACATCGTCATAGCAAGCAAGCGGTTTTGTTTGGTGTAAAAAATGAGGATGATGCGGCAACACATGCTAGTGACGTTAAGTTGATTCAACCTTTGCATGCATCACTTTCAACGGAGCATAGCGATTGGAAAATTGATGTTGTAAGAGGAGAAGAGGCAAGCAAGAGTCAGTTATCAAAAATATTTGCCAAAGATGATTTACCCTCTTTTTTGTTGACCGCGTCACATGGCCTAGGCTTTGAAAAAACCGATGCTAGGTTCGAAGCTGACCAAGGTGCTTTACTCTGTGGCGATTGGCCAGGAGTCTCAAAATGGGGCAATAACCCGATCCCTGAGGAGCACTATTTCTCTGCCAAAGACCTTCCAAATAATACAGATTTACAGGGAATGGTGTGCTTTATTTTTGCTTGTTATGGTGGGGGTATGCCAAAGTTTGATGCATTTGACCATCAAGCTACTGGTAACGTTAATATCATAGCAGATGCTCCTTTTACCTCTAAGTTACCTTCGCAATTACTGGTTTCAGGTGCATCAGCGGTTATTGCACACGTAGAGCGCGCATGGGCAGCATCTTTTATTGGTGACTTTTCTGTTGATAATAAAGGGGCATTTAAAGGGACTATTGATGACTTGTTGACAGGAGTACCTGTTGGTCACGCCATGCACTTTATCAACGACTACGCATCTCTTATGCAAGCTGAAATGGGTGATTTGCAGGAAAATAGCCGTCTTGACCCTTTTTATATTGATAACCATGACATTACCGACCAAGTAATGGCTGGTGTTTATATTCGGAAGAATGATGCACGAAATTATATATTGTTGGGAGATCCAGCGACTTATCTAAATGTAGAAAAGTAATTTAATTCCAAGGAGAAGAGCTAAATGAGTACGAATTTGTTGTGTTGTTTGAAAGAGCCTTATGCTCGGCAAAAGGAACTAGATAAATTAGCGGAGTTTGATCCGTTTCGTTCATTTGCGATCTTTGCATTGGATCAAATATGGATGAAGGGAAGTGAGATTACTTACCATTTCTTTGATGAAAGCAGTGACTATGGCTACCTTGAGTCTGATACAGATCAAAAAAATAAGGTCAGTTGGGTTGGAGTAGAGGCTGAAAAAGAACTGGTAAGAAAAGCATTTAATGTTTGGAACAGCGTTGGGATAGACCTTGACTTTGTTGAAGTGACCGATCGTAAACAAGCTAAAATACGTATTGGTTTTATGAAAGGCGATGGTAGTTGGTCTGCTGTAGGAACAGATTGTTTGTTATACAAACATGCTGATACTCGTACAATGAATTTTGGTTGGAGAATTTCTGGCGACCCAGATCTTGCACTGCACGAAATTGGCCATGCGTTAGGTATGCACCACGCTCATCAAAATAAAAATGCAGGAATTGAGTGGAATGAGGAAGCGGTCATTAAAGAGTTCTCGGGAAAGCCAAACTACTGGAGCGAAGAAGATATAAGAAACAATATATTAGCGCCTCTTGCACCTGCTAAGTACTCTGCATCGAACTGGGACAAGGATTCTTGCATGCAGTATCACCTTAATGCCGGTCTTATTAAGGAGCCGACTGAATACATGACGAAAGCGCTTTTACCCAAAGGAGGACTATCCGACTTGGATAAAGAGTGGCTGAAGAAAATTTATGGTCCTGAAGAACAAGCGCAAAATGCTTCTGCAATCGAAGTGCTCAAGTCAGAAAAGCTCCAAATGAACAATGGAGATCAGAAAAATTTCCCGATTGAAGTAAACGAAACACGTGAATACAGCATACAACTATCGGGAAAGTCAGATGCGGTAATGGTTCTTTTCGAAGAAACATCGTCTGGTTGGCAACAAATAGCTGCAAGTAACGATAGTGGTACTGATGCTAACGCGCTGATACAGCAAACTTTGCATGCAGATAAACGATACAACCTTAGAATACAACTGTATTGGGAAGGTAGCGCGGGTGAGACTATTGTGACGTTATGGTGAATATTGGGTCGGAGAGGGGGGGGGGAATATAGATGCTTAGAATCTTTGGTAGAGCTCAAATACGTAGAGAAACTTGCTATCACCGGAGGTTTAGAGTTAGCATTTTTAGGGTGCTGGGTTAAGGATAGTTTTAAACCCTAATATGCTTAATAAGAATTAAGTACTGGAGGCTTTAAGTCTCCATGTTACCCAAAAAAGTTGTAGGACACTATGTATAGTTAAATTTAGCAATCAAAAATGGCACCTACTAGGTATCAAGTTATAGCCGCAAAGCGGCGAAACGATCTTAAAATAAGAAGTGTTTAATGCAACCACCGTTAATAAATTGGGAGTTAGTCTCCAGTAAATTTATAATTGGTGTGATCAATTTAACCACCTTTTATATAAATAATTCTATAGTTTATTTAATATGAGGGTTTAAATCAGTTGATTCTCGACACTTAGTTATTGTTGGTAGTTCGCCCAAAAACTGTTGAGCTGTCCACTTTGTTTTACACCATAAGTTGCTTTCAATATTGCATTCTTTGTAAGGTTCAGTGGCTTTATCGCAGCGCTTTAGCTGATCAGAACTTAAGTATCTTGGCTGACCATACTCATCAATATAAGTCCCCGTTTTAACGGCTTGATTCATTTCATTAAGAAACTGATCGGGGGAGGGGGCTAAATTGAGCTTCCATAAGTAAAGCTTCTTTTTACTCCAGGTTATAATAGATTTCTGATCAGGGGCTACTCTAACTCCTTCAGTATAATTTTTTTGCATCATTGGATAACTTAGCATAAGTCCAGTCTTTGCATCCCAAGCACGTATTGAGTTTTTACTGAATGTCAATATTAACTCTCCTTGTGGAAATATAGTGGCGCCACCTATATTTTTGTAGATAACGTGGTCGCTCCTTAAGTTAGAGGCTCTCATTACTTTTTCAGTTGGATCGTCAGGTAAGATGAAGCTGTGCAAGTCACTTTCACTCCATTCAGGAATAGGTTTACGGCCTCTTTCGATTGTTAAACTTTTGTTTTCTGAGAAAAAATCTCCAGAACTACCACTAAAACTACCGCCTTCTGACGTCAGTATCAACTTTCCTGTTTGTTTTTCTCTTATTTGTAATACTGTTCCGGCGCCTTCGGATGTGCTCCTGATGAATATATACTTTCCACTTTCTGATTCTGTGGCGGTAAAGCTAAACTCATGCATTCTGAACCCGATAAAACCTTCGGGATCATGACTAAATGCAACGCCAACTTTACCCAAAATTGCATCATAAATCTGTATTTCTTCTTCGTCGTTGACGAACAATAGAGTCGCCGAGCTACCCAGTACCTGCAATCGAGCATCGATTGTTTCATCTCTAACTTTTATTTTATCTCCAATTTGCTCAAAGGTTAATGCATCCCAGAATTGTACTGTATCACCGTAGTTTGCTAGAAATCTTTTTTTATCGAAGGAGACAAGCACTCTCTTATTCCCATTATGCGGGAACGTAATACCAGTAGACTTTCCGGTAGCAACATCCCAAGCGTGGGCATGACCGTCATCACTACTCCATGTTAGTAAGTGTTTATCGTTATACAATAAAATAGGGGGGGCAGATTCGCCTGAATGTTTTTTTGCCACGCCTTTTTCTTTAATTTCTTGAGTTGTTGATATATCCCAGAGACGTGCAGAATCAGTTCCCCATGTTAATAATTGTTTGCCCTTAGAAAATACATGAAAGCCGAGGATATCCGTTCCATGCTTTATTGTATTGCCTATAACATCAGGTGAAGACTTATCCAAAATATGAACGACCCCATCAGTGTATGATATTATTAGTTGATTATTACTTGTTAGCTGTGCATTCTGAATGGTTGGGGGAGCTGCTTGGTTGTCTGTATTTCTAACAGCAATTTTTATCGAGTGTTTACTCAAAGTACCAATTCGGATTTTATCCATTAAATAATTTGTAAAATATAACTCATTAGAAAGCTCTGAGTCTAAATTTGGTTGTATTCTGTTAACAGAGGAGTTTTTTAAAAACACACCTCGGCTTGTTAATAAATTATCGTAATAAATTCCATCAGAATTTTCACCTGATGTGCACTCACTTGAAGAAAATGGATTCAGAACTCCTTCTTCTATTTGTCTTTCTAACACTTCAATATTAATTCTATCTATTATCTGGCCTGTCTGTATGCTATGGATATCTATCCATGAGTCGTGAACAATATATGCACATTTTTCATTCTGGGATATGCTAATCTCCGTATCTAAAAACTCTTCAAGTGAATTGTCGTCTATAATATTTAAAGTTTTTAATGTAGGTACTTCGATGATGTGAATTTCCCCATATGAGCGACCTACAGGCGTACTAATAAACGAACGTGAACCGTTAATAAGTAACCTCGTCTCTCCCCTTAAAAGCCCTATTGAGTCTATCTCTCTGCCTGTAGCTTCAACGCTTTTGATCAGTCTACCTGTAACTAAATCGTACAGATATAATTGACCATCGTAATCCCACGATAACAGGCTTTGTTCATTATTAAACACAATACCGCCTGTAAACACACTCGTAGGGCCATCAGGTTCCCACGGTGTTGCCTCATACCTCGTTGCACTGTGCTGCATCAACCCGCCAATACTTACTCCTGTTGATAAATCCCAAACTTGTGCTATCCCAGCTTCATCTACAGTTAAAACTTTTGCACCATTTGAAATTGGTGTTGCGTCTATAATATCGTTCTTTGTAAATTTTATAGTTGGCCCAAGCTTGTTCTTTAAGTCAATATCCCAAGCCTCAACAAAATTACCACCCCACACCAATAGCTTGCTACTGTTATCAAATTCAGTTATTCCTAAAATTTTATGTTTAAGCGTTTCAGCCAGCTTAAAGTCTAAAAGGCCAATTTCTGCGAATGCGTTATGAATAAGGTTCTTAGTTTCCTCTGTTGTGCTGGCATCTTTAGCTTTAGCAAATGCTACAGATGCTTGGTACCAAAGGTTGTCAGCGCTTAAGTTATACCCTATTTTCAAATATCTCTCAGCGTCTAAGTTACTTATTAGATTTTTTTGACCTATTGCTACCCACGATATAATCCCTGAAATAGAAAGTAGTACAGCAAAGAAAACTGCTAAAATGCGTACATATCTTTGATTCCTCTCCCGAGTATGATCTTCAATTTTACAGGCTTCCAAATACTTTTCTTCATCCTTGGTCGTGAAAAGCAACCCTTCAGCTTTATATTTCCCAATGTCTTCTAAGCGAGTTCCCGTATGCATCAACTGACTTTTCTTATAGTTCTTATCTGTCTCCTCTTTCCAGGCTCGACTCGCTTCAATAAGACCTTGTCTAATTATGTTTATGCCTGAATCATTAAGCCAACGATCTAATCTAGGCCAATTATGAATCAAACTTTCATGGGCAATTTCTACATCATGCTCATAAGTTACGATTAAACGTCTTTCACCATCTGACAGTTCCTGAATAAGTTGACGAAGTAGTATCTTGTTTGCATCTTGAGGGTATAGTTCTTGTTGTGAAATGCGTTGACGAGTATCTCGGTATTTATCATTTCCAATTTGCGTTTGTCGTTCGTTATCTGGTCGTGTAAGGCGTAGATAGATATTTCGAAGGTAACGCTGAGCTTCTGAGTTATTCTTATATTGCTTGTAATGGGTCTCAGCAATCTCAGCAATTGCATTGCCAGATTTTTTGATTTTGTCGTATTCCTGATTGCGCAAGTGTTGCCCTCGTCGTCTGTTCCAAAGGGAGCGGAGGGATTGTTGTAGTAATGGCATAGCGCCAGGCTGCCCATCTACATCATTCAAAATGCGTTGCAGTAACCCTTGCTCTAAAGTGAGCTTAACGGAGTCTGCTTGCTGCTCAATAGCTGTGCGTAACTCTCTTTGATTCATCGGTGGTAAAAGTTCAGCCTGGTCCTGAACTATTTTCCGAAGGTTTTCATAGGGAGCGCAATCACCACTGAAATCTACCCGCATCGTTAATACGACTTTACAAAGAGGGTATTTATTGGGGATTTCTAGTAGAGTATTGACATAAGTTTTGATGGCTTGCTTTGTTTTTTTCGCATCATATTGTAGATGAGTAGTAAAAATTTCTTCAAACTGGTCAACAAAGAGAATATTATTTTTTTCAGGGTTTATCTGGGTAATAAACGTATTTAGCTGTTCTAGCTCATGATTGTGAGGACGTAGGGTTGTAATTACCAGCGGTTGGTTTTCTTCTTTTGCTTGTCTATCTATAGCCGGTAATACGCCAGCGTATACAATCGAAGATTTACCCGAACCTGAGTCTCCTTTGATCATGAGTACACTGAGTGAATCTAGGCGCTTGGTTAGTTCTTTTACTTTTGTCTCTCTTCCAAAAAAGTAAGGCCTATAGTCAAAATTGTCTCCAGTATCTTTATCCTTAAAAGGACGTAAGCCAGGAAACGGACAACGCGCATCATAGGATGCAACCGCCTTAGCCTGTGCAAGTGCTGCAAAGCCAATGCCAGTTGTTTCTTGTGTGAGTTTATCTAGTTCCCGAAGAGTATCTTGTTGTTCACTAGCGGACTTACTGATATCCAGTTGCTTATATAGCTTTTTGTAAGCGGAAGTTAGGGCTGGGGCACGTTCATCTATAAGTCCATTATTTCCATTTATATTACCTAGTTGGTCACAGCCATATTTAATTTCAGCTGGCGTGAGTTGATCTAGAGATTTTTCTTCTGTTGTAAATAGTGGTCTGCTACCTAAGCGCTGATAGAGCACAGGCATGTGGCGATCAGCCGCATTTAATAACGATACTCCTGCTTTAGATAATGCAATATCAACGTGAGCTTCCTGAGTTAAGTGACCGTAAAAGTGTTTTGTTAGTGTGTGGGCGGTATCAATCGATACCTTATCACTCATAGCAATAACAGCAGGTGTTCCCAAATCTTCTAACAAGCGAAGTGCTAGAGGTCTAGACCTATTATTGTCGTCAGTGATTTTACTGGCTTTCGGGGTAGCAGTCTCGCAGCAGGATAAGACAATTAGGTTTGGTAAAGTAGAGAGGCGTCCCAACTCTTTAACTATTTCATCTTCGTTAATGATTGAGCGACCTTGATAAGGGATGATTAATGCATGTTGTTTGCTTTGTTCATTGTAAAAACCATGCGCTACAATATGAAGGATGGGGTAGGGCCTTTTATTAAGAGTTTGAAGAAGACTTTCCCAGCTAACCTCTTTTTTATCGCAAAGATAAGTAACGGGGGGGGTGATGCGACCTTCTGACTCATAAGCCTCTTCTATTTTAAAAGCCTGCTTGGCTGTATCAATGTCAAAGGGGTGGTAGTCTCCTAGAGTGTTAGAGGGGCTGCTAATGACAGCTAAAGTGTGCAGATTATGTTTGCTAAGCACCGGATATCTACGATCAATCAAACTCGGGATGTAGTAAGAGAATACCAGTTGCTGATGTTGTGCTAGCGACTCCCATTGACCAAGGTCATTTTTGAAGCACAGTCTTTCCCATTTAAGGTGCTTTAAACCTTTTGCTTCGACATTAAGAAAAACCTGTGTGAAAGTTGGTTTGCCGTTGTCATAACTGTTTTTGGTAGCATCCCTAGTTATATCGAAGATACCATCATTGAATAATGCTCTACCAATATATTCGCCGTATTCATCAGAGTTAAGGTCCAGTGCAAGTAACTTACTTTCCCAGTCCTCTTCTAGCTTGAGTGTGCTTTCTCTGCGATGAGGCAATGCATCATGATGATGCAATGTTGCAGTCACTGGCCAAATGTTTTCATCTGGTGATTGTAGAGTAATTTGGAGATAAGCGTTTGGCATGCTAATTATTCTTTTAGTCCAAAGACATGAAAATCAAACTTTTTCTTCATAGTTTAGAACGGTAGGGATAATGAATGCCATGCTTTCCTCACCGAAAACGATTTTCTGGATTTCACGAAATGCATTCATATATTCTATGCAAGACTCGACATTGAGCTTGGTAGGTGCTGGTAGGTATTGACCTAAGGGACCAGTGAAGCCTGTTACAGAAATTCCCACTCGAGTGTCAGTGTCTTTGAGTTGGGCGGATGCTGCTAAATTTGGCAGTGTTAGGTCAATGTTAGTATCTAAATTACTTGTAGCTACAGATAACCTGACGGCTACACCGATCTCCACGTTATGTTTATCTGTTGATTCGATTGAAAAACGCTTGGCTTCGTGAATAACTCCAGCTTTTACCTTTTCCACCTCTCCTCCAAATAAGCCAGCTAGGAGGCTGACTTTAGCGGCCTGTTTTTCACTGTACGCGTAGGCTTGAATGTCCCATCGCTCGAGGGGGTAGTTTGTTTTTTTAGATTCTATTTCGTCAGTGGTTGCTGATAGGGTTGAGAAAGATTGGTTGGCATCAGAGTCAGGCTCTTTGGAACTCTTAAAAAAAGTAATCATCTTACTATCTCTAAGGCTACGGCTAATCTCTGCTACATCAGTAGGCAAAGTTTGCGCTGATGAATCTGCAATAATCTTTTTCATGAATTTGACACCTCTCCATTACATAGTAATTACACGAATATCATATATAGCATAGGAAAAATATTCTATTTTCTTAAGTGTTTTTCGTTTTAAATTCAGGTGATTAGTTCATTTCTCTATTATTTTCACATAAATTTAAATATTGATCTTTTCTCCATTCTCCTAAACCCGGGTTTTACCTTCGTTTCTTCAGAGTGAAATTTCCGTTTTGTATAGCCTGTTGGGGTCTTATCTATTTCATGGTGTTATTCTTTGTGGAAAGTGGTTTTTACAAAAGCGTAAACATCACCCCAACCCCCTCAACAAAAGCGCCGGTTTAACACTCATCCTCCTGTGCAAATACTGCGCCCCAACCACCAACGTACTAACACTAACCACCAGCGCAGTGACAAACCCCACCCAAACCAAGTCCGTAGAAGGTAGTTTCATCCGCCATTCCAACAACGGTATAGCAATAGCCGAACCCAGCAACACTGCAAATAACGCAGTCACCACCGCGATCAGGAAAAACTCCAAATACAAACTTTTACGAATTTCAGAAAGCCGCACACCCAGCGCATTCAACACTGACGCTTCGTAAACCTGACGCACACGACTGGCGGCGATCACGCTAAACAACACCAGCAAACTAGCAAGAAAACTAATCACCGCAACCACCAATAATCCACTGGTGGCTTGGCCGAGTAGTTCACGCGCACTGGCCAAAATACGAGCGGTGCGAACGGTCACGACATTGGGTGCAACATCGCCAATGCTTTTCTGCACTTGCAGGGCTTGGTCGTCATCCATCCAAGCTGCGCCGACATAACGCTGAGGCGCGTCGCCAAACACGCCATCCGAGACGATGCCTTCAAACCAGAAGCGCGTTTGCACACCTTTTTGTCGGTGAATCGCTGCGATGTTAAATGTCATGTTTTGGCCAGCGACTGCATAGCTAATGCGATCACCCACGTTGATGCCAATGCGACGGGCTTCGCGGTCTTCCAGTGACATGCTCGGAATGGTTTGGTCTTGGTCGTCACTCCACCAGCTACCTTCAATCAGCTCAATGCCATCGACATTGCCGCCGCGATAACTGAGTTTGTGGTCGTCGTTTAAGGTGTCGCGCAAGTCGTCTTCACGGTCAGAGCCTGCGACGGCATTCTCCAACAAGCTGGCGACCGTTTCCCCATTAACCGAGACGATACGGCCTTGGACTAATGGTACTAGCTCTGCTTTTGCTTGTGGCGCGCTTGTTTGTATGGCGTTTTTAACGTCATCGACCTGACCAGGACTGATGTCGTATAACACCAACGCGGGTGACTCTTCAGGAATGGTTGCCTGAATCGTGCGTTGCAGCGACACCACTACCAAGGTACAAATCACCAGCAAAGTCAGTGCTGAGCCGAGTGATAATAAGGAGCTGCGAAGCGGTGCCGCTGGGCGATGTAGGTTAGCCAAGGCTAAGCGAAACGCGATACCTGTGCGGAAGTCTTTAGAGTTTTCAAGTCGCTGTGCGCCACGTCTAATCAGGCGAAGAGTGACTTCTAACAGCCCCAACATCAACGCCACGACCAGAATAAAACCAATACCAAACAGTAAGGAAGGCACGCTGATCAGTACCAAGGTAATGATCCCAACCGCACAGGCAGCCGTTGCTATCGCCCAGTTACGCGGCACGCTTAATGCACTGTTGCCACCGTCACGAAACAGGCTCGCGGGCGATACGGATAATGCCGTTCCAATCGCAGGTAAGGCAAAGCAAAACGCGGTTAACAAACCAAACACAACAGCACTAAAAAACGGTGCGGGTAGGGCGGCAAAGGTGGTGCTAATCGGTAACTCTGCGGCCACCGCCGCACTGCCGAGTAACGCCAGTGTCATGCCCAGTAATCCCCCTAACAAACTCGCACCACCACCCATGATGCCGACTTGTAATAGGTAAACCGCTGCGATGCGTCCATTGCGCAAACCCAAAGAACGTAGGGTCGCGATGGTTTTTAGCTTGCTTTGTAAATACGATTGGATGCTGCTGAATACGCCCAAGCCGCCAATAAACAGCGTGCTAAATCCGATGATCAACAGACCAGAAGCGATCTGCCCAATACGTTGAGAGATGCGTTCGCTACGGTCTTCAAAGGTACGTACTTCCCAGCCGCGATCAGGGAATTGCTCATAGAACTGATCTTTCCAAGTGGCGGTGGGCAGCTCGGTTGCGACTCGATAATCGTAGCCAACACGTGAGCCGGGTCTGAGTAACTGCGCATCGCTAATCGCTTGCGGAGAGATCAGTACCGGTGAACCACGCCAGTCTGCGGTGAGGTTACGGTCGGGCTGTTTTATGATCAGCGCGCGCACGTCCATTTGCAGGCTACCGATGGAAACGGTGTCACCCACTTTTAGCTCATAACGTTCTGCCAGTGAGTTGTCGATAGCGACACCCCAGCGTTCGTTTTGCTTGCTGATCAGTTCGCTTAACGGTTTTTCAGGTGCGAGCTCTAACTCTCCATAAAGTGGATACAGGTCATCAACGCTTTGTAGTTCGACGAGGACAAAGTCTTCTTTGGGTGTGCCGAGCATGGTGCGCAGCTCGATAAGTTCTGACACTTTGCCGCGCGCTGACATCCATTCCACAGCTTCATCGGGAAGCGCTTGTTGGTTGTTAACACGGACTTGCAGGTCACCCCCTAATAACTGGCGCGTGTCTGATAACAGCGCGTCACCGACTAAGCGATACATGCTGCCACTGGCTGAAACTAGCGTCACACCGAGCACTAAACAGGCACAGAAAATCCACAGTGAACGACCACTGGCGCGCAGGTCACGCCACGCTAAACTAAGCAGAAATCGCATCGGTAGCGTCCTCTACTAATCTACCTTGTTGTAGGCGGAATATACGTTGGCATTGTGCGGCGATGGATTCGTCATGCGTCACTAAGATCATGGTTGAGCCACTCTCGCGGTTTAAACCAAACAGTAATTCGATAATGCGTTCGCCTGTTTTTGCATCTAGATTACCGGTTGGCTCATCGGCTAATAGCAAGCGTGGTTTGTGAACGAGGGCACGAGCAATTGCTACACGTTGCTGCTCACCACCGGATAGTTGTGTTGGGTAATGACCAGCACGCTCGCCCAAGCCTACGCGTTCTAGTATGGCGATGGCGGTTTCGCGGGCATTGTCTCGTTCGGCTATTTCCAGCGGTAACATCACATTTCCCAGAGCGGTTAGGCTGGGTACTAAGTGGAACGACTGAAACACGATGCCTAAGCTGTCACGACGCAGGTCTGCCATTGCGTCTGCGTCTAGTTTGGCGAGGTCTTTGTCATCTAGCAAAATAGCGCCGCCAGTGGGTTGCTCTAGTCCTGCTAGCAGTAATAAAAGGGATGTTTTACCTGAGCCTGACGGGCCTAAGATGGCGACGGTTTCGCCTTGTTGGAGCGTCAGGTCAACGTCGATCAATACGTCCAGCTTGGACTCTTGCATCTCGTAGGAGAAGTTTAGCTGCCTGAGGTCTACCACGGTTTTTGTCTGTGCTGTGTCAGATGTTTTGTTAGCCGAATTCGAAGTCATAGCGCTTACGTCTCTGTCAGTGGTTCAAGGGCTGGTGTGTTGGGTTGAGTATAGATGTTACACCAAACTTTAAATGTAAAAAGATATCGCTATAAGAAACGGGGATATGTTGCGGGAGGATGCGGAAGTTTTGTTAAGATTTTGCAAAGATGGGCTGCACTAGTGTCGCCATTAGTTGCTGTAGTATCAGCTCAACTGACTTGCAATACGATATAACTAATAACGACATACCGTAGCAATTTACCCGCAGTCACCAATATAAGAAACCAGTGCAAGCGAATCCGCAAAACACCTGCTATCACGGTTAACGGGTCACCAATGATGGGCACCCAAGCAAAGCATAAGGACAGCATGCCGTATTTTTTAAAGCGTTGTTCTGCTCGCAAGAAATCATCTTCAGACATCTTTAACCATTTTTTCACGAGGGGAATGCCTCCCCAGTAGCCAAGGGCATAGTTTGTTAGAGAGCCCAATACATTGCCTGTTGTTGCAGTGATGACCAGTAGGGTGGGTGATAAACCATTGAGCAATAACGCACTCAGCACAACTTCCGAGCTTAAAGGTAAGATCGTTGCGGCTAAAAATGCCGAGATGAAGAGGCCAAGATGTCCGAGTTCTGTAAAATATTCCATGATGGGGAATAGTAACGATTAACGCTCAGATTGTCTGACTTTAAGTATGAATAGATCCTGCGCTAGTTCGTACTGGTAGCAAGTTGCATAGGAGTGCGCTAGTGTCGCAGGGCTAAAATCACAAGGTGAATGAGATGAAAGACACACTAACGCCATTTAATGATGACAACTCTTATCATCTGATGAGTGAGGACTAATATGACTATTGAAACATTGGACGTTAGCCCTTCTGCTAAAGTGAGACACGTTGTGAATGCTGAAGGTGAGATGCTAGCCGTTCCAGACGGTTGGATATTGCTTGAACCCGGTGATGCGGCACTGAGCCGACGGATTAAGAAAGATGGGCCAACGTGGACCATGAAGGAGAAAAAAGGTCGGCGGCTTTTTTCAAAAGGCATTTGGGCACCTGCGGATAGAATCGCTGTTCTACGCGCTGAGTTGGAACAAGAGCGCCTCGACCCGTCTTATCAAAAGAAGCTCGATGCGGGTCGAAAGCGGCGCGAAAAAGAACAAGTTGCCTATGCCGCTGATTTTGAAAGCTCTGTACGTGACTATTTATCCTTCGCGCCTGTCTATGATGCACTCGCGATGGAGATGGCTAAACAAATAGCTGACCATGCGACGCCTGTGGGGAGTGGGACGGTTGCACGCACTAAACGGATTTCGATTGAGCAGCGTGCAGAGGCGGCGACTATTGCTTGGATGCGGCATCAGACGACAGCTTATGACGATATGGTGATTCCACGGGTTAAAGGGCAGCGCCGCGAAGTTCGAAAACAATTGGCTCAGCGTTCTAAGCAGTTGCTTAATGATTATCGTAATGGTGCGGAAAGGCCTCAGGAGTGTCCGTTGGCTGCGGCTTTGAAGGGTTGAGACGTTGGTTCGTTAGTATGAAAATTACTATGGTTCAGTTAGATGGATTTGCTTGCTGTTTTAATCACACCGTTCAGCATTTTAGTAAGCTGCTTTTGAATTCAACAGCACTGGGGTAAAGTAGCCCCCACCCAACAACCGTGTGAACCTCAGTGTCTTTCCAAAAACGATTTAATACAGTAGCGAGCGCATGCTACCTATGTCTGTGCGCTTGCTTACTCAGTTTTTCCGCTCAAGCAGAAGAAGACTACCCCGTCATGACGCTCTTTGGTGAGTCAGATAGTGGCGTGTTTCATGACTTAGCCTCGGGTAAACTCCTCAAGACTGTAGAAGACAAACTGGGTACGTTTTACCTAGAGCAAGATGGTGATATTTTTGAAGAAGATGTTGCCACGCTAGATGACCAATATTTCTCGCTGCAAAATACTTACTCCTTTAGCAAGTCAAAGCGTCTGTTGGGAACTGAGGTCTACACCGAGCACTTACTCGCGTTCTATAGCGGCTGTCGTTACCGCTTGTATCAGAAGAAATTCATCCCCGTACAAAGTAGCTGTGGCTTCAAATACCGTAAGAATAAAGCGCGCTCAGAGCGAATAGAGTGGGAGCATATTGTACCTGCTTGGCACTTTGGGCATCAGTTACGTTGTTGGCAAGACGGTGGCCGAGCGCATTGCCGCAGTAGTAACGAACAGTTCCGTGAAATGGAAGCTGACATGCACAACCTTGTGCCTGCGATTGGTGAGATCAACGGTGACCGTAGTAATTATAAATACGGCATGATTGCTAACGAGCCGCGTCTTTACGGTAGTACGGTGAACATGGAGGTCGAGTTCAAATCAAGTAGTGCAGAGCCACCTGAGAATGTGATGGGGGATATTGCGCGTGCTTATTTCTATATGGCTGACCGCTACCAACTACAGATCAGTGATCAACAAAAGAAGCTGTTTATCGCGTGGAATAATATCGACCCCGTGGATGATTGGGAGCGTGAGAAAAACCAACGGGTAAAGGCGCTGCAAAACACTGAAAATGAATATATCACTCACTACAAAAAGCTAACGCAGAATGAAGTAGTAACCAGTGCACCAGAGACTGACTTTGGCAATATTGCGCAGTCGCTGAGAGAGCGTTTTAGTTTCTTGTTTGACTATCTGCCTGCACAAATCGTTGAGGTGTTGATACTGCTGGGAGCGGCTTATTTGTTTTGGCGAAATCGTCGTAAGAAGAAGGCGAGTGCTAAAGAAGAGAGTGCCAGTACTGAGGATGGTAAGGGGACTGAGAAAGTTGAAGCTAAGAAGCAAACGGACAAAGCGCCCACGAAAGAGGCTGACCCTGAATACGTTAAAATTCGCTCGGTGATGAATAACTATGTGTTGTCTGTCGAGGATGATGGGCAAGTGGTTGTGGAGAAAAGTAGCCGTGCCCATGCGCAGCGTTGGCAGCTTATTGATACGAATAAAACCGAAGGCTTTGTGTTTATTCAGCACTTGGAAACTGACAAGGTTTTGGCAGTTGAAGGCGGGCTTAAAAAGGATGGAGCGCCTGTGGTATTAGAGGCGCAGAAGCGACGGTCTAATAATCATCAGGAGTGGAAGTTTATAGAAGTGGAAGCTGGTTTGGTTGTTGAGAATCGTGAGACTGGGTTGGCTTTAGTTATTGATGGGAGAAGTAGTAGAGTTATGGGGCTGGAGAGTAAGTCTAAGGGTGCGTTAAATCAGCCTTGGCGTGTTGAGTTGAAGAACTAAGTAACTGTATCTTGTGGGTATCTATGAGGTAGTATTCTGGTAAAGTAATTGAAATGGCTATATCTGAAAGTGAGGATGACATGAAAATTAAACGCTTATTAACCAATATTTGTTCGCAAGATTTGGCTCAATCCAAAGCCTTTTACATCTCCTTATTCGCATTTAAGGTCGACTTCGATAGTGATTGGTTTGTACACCTAGTTTCAGAAGGTAGAGAGCTGGAGCTGGGTCTAATCCTTCAAAGCCACGAAGTAGTGCCTGAGCAAGCGAAAGCGAGTATTACTGGTGCGTACCTAACCTTTGTCATTGATGATGTTGATCGCTTTTATAAAAAAGCGCAGGGCTTGGACGTTAACATTCTACAAGCACCTGAAATGACGCCATACGGTCAAAAGCGTATGCTACTACAAGCACCAGAGGGTACAGTTTGCGATGTTTCGTCGCCTGTAAATGTGTAACTAAGTTATGACAGGCAATGTGCAGAGGAGGGCCTATGAGCATTAAAGTACACAACATTCAAAAAGACTTTGTCGTTTTAAGTCCAGAGAAAACAGCCACTGTAGAAACGGCTGATTCAACGCTATATCAACGTCTTGAGCAAAACTATCAAGGCTTCAAAGGCCACGAGATGATTGCCGCGTTTGAGTTTGAGTCAGACTGGGATACATGGGAAATTCACCCCAATGGGGATGAGATTGTGATGTTGATGTCTGGAGAGATAACGTTCGTGTTAAAACTTGAAGACGGTGAGCAAACAGTCGATTTGAAAGAGTCCGGTACTTATATCATTGTGCCTAAAGGTGTATGGCACACGGCAAAGACTACTGTTAAAAGTAAGTTGCTGTTTATTACCCCAGGTGAGGGGACGAAAAATGCTGCTGAGCCGTGACAAGGCCAATGTAAGTTAGCAACAGTTTGTATTAAGTTAGGCCAGTAAAACCAGCAATCATGGACTATATTAGTAGTTAAACACACTACATTCATAGGATAAGGACTCATGCCCTGTCGCATTCGCTTGGCCAGCTTCGTGTCATTAGTACTTGTTCTAGTACTCACAACTTCCTGTACACAAAAAAGTAGCAGTGAGCCGGAGACTAATGGCCCTGACTCCTCAGAAGGCTCCGATAAGCCTTTACCCCCAAAAGTATCAACAGCGCCTCCATCAGCAATTGTGAGAAGAGCGCCTACTGCGGCTGCAGCTCCCATGAAAGTTGAGGCATCTGACTCATTCAGAGCGTTCGGTCAGATTCTTTACAACCCACCCACTGAAATGACGCTCAATGTTGCAGAAATGATTGAGGTCAGAATAGCCAAAAATGAAGTGAGTGATAAAGGGTTGAGCGGCAGCGGTGAGGTTAGACGGGAGGAAGTTCCAATCACTCAAGTGATGAGCGTGCGCTTGTGTTGTGGTGACTCAGGCAATGGTGATCCATTTGATATAACGACTGCAAGTGCTGAGGAGCAGTTAGTAAATTCTCCTTTGCTTATAGAGGGAGAGTTTACTGAATGGGTGTTTCAGGTGACCCCGCGTGTTAAAGGTGAGCAAAAACTCACGCTTCATGCTATAGCAAACTACACTCTAGAAGATGGTAGAAGCGTCCCTATAGGCAAAGTACTGAGCCGCGATATTGTGGTTCAAGTCGATGCCCCGACAGAAGTTTGGCGCTGGCTAGTAGAAAACTGGTATTGGTTTGGTATTTTACTGGTGATCCCGTTGACGGCATTACTCATTAACCGCCGAAACCAAGCCTCCAGTATCCCCCATATTCCTTCAGGCAACGAGTCAGTATTTATTAGTTATCGACGGGATGACAGCAGTGGCCACACTTTGGCTGTTTACGAAAAGTTAAAGTCAGTGATGGGTGATGAACATGTGTTTATGGACTCGGATGACATCCCTCATGGTGCTGACTTTGCTGAGCATATTGAAAAGGTGCTAGACAGCGCGAGTACGGTATTGGTGATGATTGGCCCAGCTTGGTTAAACGCGAGTAATACGCAAGGTCGTCGTTTGGATAACCCTCAAGATTTTGTCCGTATGGAGGTTGCAACGGCGTTGGAGAAAAAATTACGGGTGATTCCAGTGCTCTTACGAAACACTGAAATGCCATCTTCCGACGAGCTACCAGACGTGCTAAAGGGCTTGAGCACGCGTAATGCTATTCGTATTTACGATGATCAGTTTGATTCAGGCATTCAACGTCTAATAAAGTCAGTGGTTAATTAGTCGCTGACTTTTAAAGCCTCGCATCCTGCCAAGTCTCAATAGGCTCCGCAGGGTATGGCGTCAGTTTCACCGTTTTCACCGCTTCAACCGCCACAAATTCATCCTTATCAGAAGCGTCACCACTGACACCTACCGCACCAATTACCATGCCTTCTTTATCACAAATAAGTACGCCACCTGGTACAGGTACAAATCGACCTTGCGAAGCCGCAGCTAACGCACCTTGAAAAGAAGGGCGATCTGAAAGGCGATTACGAATAGTTCGACTAGAAATACCCATACCTAGCGCACCCCATGCCTTACCTGTCGCTATATCTGCGCGCATAATGCCCGAGCCATCTTCACGCTTCATGGCGAGCATATGACCGCCAGTGTCTAGCACCACGACAGTCAGTGGTAATAGTCCGTACTCTTTACCAAGCTTCAAAGCGTGGTCGACGATAGCTGAAGCTGCTTCAAGAGGTAGTGCTACCTTTAGATGCTTGACGTAATAATCAGACATAGATGAAATCTCTTTTTTTGATCGTTGTTTTTTAGTAGCTAGGCTCTTGGGAGAATTATGAGCCTTATTGACTAAAATGATAGATAAATTTAATACCGATTATATCGCTAAAACAAATAAAATGTCGATTTTATTTGTTTTAGCGTGGGTATTTGTTTAATATAAAGATTCTCAATAGCCAACAGAACTCCATGACTATGTTTCAATTAATAGATACTAGAAACGGATTGCTTAGCGACCTCTTAACAAGAGTGACGGATATTGGGAGAAGTCTCGACTCCGTTATTAAGCAACGGGAAAAGCCGCTGCTTGAACAGTGCGAAGGCCTGTTAGATAAGAATGGTGAGGCCGCTAGTCTTGCCAAAGCGCAACAGTTGCTAAAGCATTATGATGAGCTTAATGATGAGGAAAAGGGCGTTTTCTTCCTTGAAATATTAGCAAATTTTGGCACAGATAACGCAGCCTTAGAGAAGGCGATCAATAACTGGAAAAGTGACAGTAGTGAAGCCAATGCACGCGTTTTGCACTTTGCCAGTGAGCCAAGAAGTCAGATTTTATTACGCCGTATTAATCAAGCGCCGAATGGCACATTGGCGTTGGTAAAAATGCGTGCAGATTTGTTACGTTTTACACGTACTCACCCCGAATTAAAAATCTTAGACCAAGACTTTGCACACCTGTTTTTGTCGTGGTTTAACCGTGGTTTCCTCAAACTACAAACGATGGACTGGGGCACACCCGCCAATATTTTAGAGAAAGTCATTGCCTACGAGGCGGTGCATGAGATCAGTAATTGGAGCGCGTTACGTCAACGCGTCGCTGACCCTGACCGACGTTTATACAGCTACTTTCATCCAGCCTTGGGTATTGAGCCGCTGATTTTCGTACAAGTGGCATTGACCGACCACGTTCCCGGTGCGATTGCACCCATACTTGAGAAACAACGCGAGCCGCTAGATCCTGAGAAAGCGACTACGGCAGTGTTTTACTCCATCTCAAATTGCCAGACAGGTTTGAAAGGTATTTCCTTTGGTAACTTCTTAATTAAACAAGTGGTTGAGAACTTACGTGAAGAGTTCCCAAAATTGGAGACTTTCATCACCTTATCGCCAGTGCCAGGCCTGAGACGATGGGCGTTACAGCAGCTTGAAAAGCCTGACGCTGTTACGACAGCAGAGCACTTGGAGTTGATACGTGACTTAGAGCGCGCTCGGCTTGAGGGTACTTTGACTTCATTGCTGGAAAATAATAAAGCGTTTAAAAACTTAGTCGCAACTTATTTAGTGAGCGCACGCTCACCTAGAGGTGGCGCGACTGATCCAGTGTCTCGCTTTCACTTAGGAAACGGTGCGCGACTTGAAGATATTCACCTTCAAGGGGATGTCTCAGAGAATGGATTGAACAACTCATGGGGTTGCATGGTTAATTATCAGTATAGAATAAGTGACATCGAAAAAAATCATGAGACTTATGTGAATGCGGATAAAATTATTACGTCATCAGCAGTAAAAAGTCTGCTGAAATAAAACGACCCACCAATTTAAGGAGTTTTAAATATGACAAGTTCTATGCCGCTAGAAGGCATTCGAGTGATTGATATGACGGAGGCTTTGGCTGGCCCCTATTGTGCGATGATGTTGGGTGATATGGGGGCAGATGTCATTAAGGTTGAGCGTACAGGTTCAGGTGATCAAGCACGCAAATGGGGCCCTCCGTTCTTAGAGAGCGAGAGTGCCTATTATATGTCGACCAATCGAAATAAACGCTGTATCACGGTCGACATTAAAGACCCCGATGATCTGGCGCGGTTGCATAAACTACTGGAGACAGCGGACGTTTTTATTACCAATAATCCGCGTCTCGATTCACTAAAACGCTATAAATTAGACCCTGATTACTTGCGCTCCATCAATCCTAAGCTGATTTTTTCGGCGTTGAGTGGTTACGGCCATACGGGTCCAAAAGCAAACCGTGGAGGCTATGACCTTATCGCACAGGGCGAAACAGGTTTGATGGCGATTACCGGTGGCCCAGAAGACGGACCGATGCGATTCCCTACACCAATTTCGGATATTACAGGTGGCCTTTACTCAACGATTGGTATTTTGAATGCCTTGTATGCCCGCGATAAAAAGGCAGGCGGATCGGGCAGCGGTCAGTTCCTTGATGTTGCTTTAGTAGACTCAGAGATGACGTGGCTAGCAAATTTAGGCGGTAGTTACCTAAATGCAGGTCAGAAGCCTAAAAAGATGGGCAATCAGCATCCAACGATTACACCGTATCAACCGGTACGCGCTAAAGATAAAGATATCATTATTGCTGTCGGTACTCAGGCTGTCTGGGGGCGTTTTTACAAGATTTTAGACTTGGATGAGGCATTAGTGGCATCGCGCTTCGCCACCAATGAGCAACGCAACGAACATAGAGATGAGCTAATTGCATTGATCGAAGAGGTACTGATGACGCAAAACGCGGATCATTGGATCGATCAATTTGTCGCGCACCAAATCCCCGCTGGACCAATCAACCTACCTGACGAAATTTTAGAGGATGAGCACACCTTGGCTCGTGGCATGGTGATCGAAATGGATCATCCACTCGTGGGAACTGTTCGAAATATTGGTAACCCAATTAATTTATCGGAGACACCCGTCACTTATAGGAAGCATCCGCCAATGCTGGGGGAGCACAATGATGAGATTGATGAGGAGATTGGTTGGCAATAGTGTGCTAAACGGAAGGGTTAGTCATGTTGAGAGCAAAGCATTGCTCAATACTGACTTGGCTAAGTACAAGCAGCCTAAGAAGATTTTCTTTGTGGACGAGTTAACTCGTAATGCGATGGGTAAAGTTCAGAAAAAAGCGTTACGTGAAACTTATGACGGAAGTTTTTTTAAGTAACAATACAGTGTTAGTGAAATAGTTACTTTTGGTTGAGTAACTACCTTGGGCGCTGCGGTCATGCTTTGAAATATAGGCATGGTTGCAGCGCCATTTTTTATTGTGGCGATAAGGATAAAAAATCAAACTGGTACTTTTTGACTGACGCAATCAGTTTCTGTTTCTGTAAAGGCGCCAGTGAGTTGAATAAGTCTGACATCAACGTCAAGGTCAGCTGCTTACGTTGCTGATAAGATTGCTTTTCAGCAGCACTAGCGTAGCGCTCTTGAGTCTTAAACTGAGCAAGAATACTTCGGTTAAATTGCTCTGGGTTAGAACGATTGTTTAACAGCTTAGGGACGACCTCTGAAAGACGTTTATGGCGCTGCTCTCTTAGCATGTTGTTAGAGGCAGTGGCTTTTGCCCAGTCAGCAATGAGGTTGGCTTGTGATTTAGTCAATCGGCCAACTAGCTTAGCCATGCGCTTTATCATTCGGTTTTGTCGTCTGACTACTTGCTGCTTAGGTGTTCTGGCTAGGTCTTCTTTTAAGTCTTTCGTTAATTCTCGTTCAATGTTTTTAATCACGGAGGGAATTTGTTTGGCGTCTAATGAAAACAGCATGGTTGTGATAATAGGCACTAGCTCATCTACACTGGCCATTACTAAATCAAAGACCTCATCATAAATCTTGCTAACGTCCTGAGGGTTCAGTGTTTCTTGTTTGAACTGAACCGCTTTTTTAGCCATAAAGTCGGCATAGACTCGCAGCTGTGTTGATTGATGCCAGTAGTGAAATTTATTGATATCTCGATTTAACGCAGCACCTTGCGAGCTTGTTAAAGACACATAATCATTGATCTTCCAGCGTATCGCATTATCCAAAAAACGATAACTGACTTTGATGGTGCTGCAACCTACTAACAGCGACAGTAATAAGGTAACTAGCAGCGTTTTTAGAGATATTCTTACGTGCATTGTTTGACTACCTTGCTGTTAGTTGCTGAGAGTACTTGAATGAAAGCACAGAACTTGGCTGGTTGTCCTATTACTGTTTATTTACTTTCCTTCAAACACTGACCATATAGGGTGTCATTAAAAATCAAGCTTGCTTTTGGATTTATTTAGACGTATAAATAAATAATAAATATACGTCTAAATAGGTGTAGTGACATGCAAACCAAACTTACATTGCGCGTAGAAGATTCCCTAATACAACAAGCTAAGGACTACGCAAAGAAAAATGATAAGTCCTTATCACAGATAGTGACTGACTACTTTCGAGCTTTGACAGAAAGTAAAAAGCTTTTGGAAAACGCACCTATCACACGATCATTGATTGGTGTGTTAAGTGAGACAAAAGTTGATGAAAGCGACTACAAAAAGCATTTAGAGGATAAGTATCTGTGAAGGTTTTGATTGATACTAACGTCATTCTTGATGTGCTTCTAAATCGCGAGCCATTTGTTGAGCTTTCAGCAAATATCGTTAGCTCTGTTGAGACTAAAGATATTGAAGGCTACCTGTGTGCGACAACTGTTACTACGTTGGATTACTTAATCTCTAAAGCGAAAAACCGTCAACAGGCTAAGTCTGAAATTAAAAAACTGCTACATCTCTTCGGAATAAGTGATGTGAATGCGCGTGTTTTAGCATTGGCAGCGGACTCTGAGTTTACGGACTTTGAAGATGCTGTTTTGTACTATTCAGGGGAGTGTACTGGCGTTGACTGCTTGGTAACGCGAAATGTTAAAGACTTTAAGCATGCAACATTGCCTGTTTATACACCTGAGGAGCTTTGGGGCATATTGCTGGTTAGATAAGTAGTTAGATGTACATGTCGGTAGTATACGGAGAAGAGCAAGTTATGTTATTTAGTGGCAAGGGGGCCGATAGTCGTTTTTGCGCAGTACGTGATAATGGGCCTGATTTTAATTTAGATATAAATGGTCAAAAAGTATTTGTAGAAGCAGCTGTTGCGAGTAGAGGCACGACTGAGGATAAGATACCTGATATAGGTCAGTATGATGAGACTAGAGAACCTTTAGTTCCGTTTAAAGAGCTTGCTCTTAGAGTAACAGCTAAATTAAAGGATAAAGCCGAAGCTAATAATGCTAGGGAAAACGCTAAAGAAGGCCCCTATATTATTGCGATTAATTTACCTTATAAGGAAGCTTGGCTCTGTTCTAGCCCACCATTAGCTGCTCAAGCAGCACTGGGTGTTAAGGGGCAGTTAATCGAATTTAATGAACATGGGGTGAGTTCAAGTTTTACTCATAACCCCAATATATCAAGGTCTACTGGTGCCTTGGTTCCTACAGAGTACTTTCTGAGAGATGAGTTTTCACATATTAGTGCATTAATAGTGGCATCAGTAAATCCATTTAGTACAAGTTATTCAAGCCCTTCGTTGGAGTTATTACATAACCCAAAAGCAACTAAACCAATAGATCGTGGGTTGATCACCCTTGGGCGAGAATACTGGGTTGAATCAGGAGTATTGAAAGAACTTAACTATGATGACTAGCTCATAGGAACTAATATTTATTCAGTAGTAGTCTTACGCATTACATGTTTTGATAGGCGAAGTTAAAATGTGTTCTGATATGTAAGGTTGTATTGACAACTTTACTGATTAAGCCTATCGTTAAGCCATGAACCTAAACAGCCAATCTCCCATCCCGCTTTATATCCAACTCGCCCAGCGTCTACGCTCGGGTATTGAGAGTGGCGTATATACCGTGGATGAGAAAATTCCCTCTGAAAATATACTGGCAGATCAGTTCAGCATTGGCCGCCCAACGGTTCGCCAAGCGACTGATTTACTCGTCAGAGAAGGGCTATTACAACGACGTCGCGGCTCAGGTACTTACGTACTGCCACCACCACAAAAGATTGATTTATTCTCACTAACAGGCACAACTGCTGCTTTGCAAAAAAGTAAGGTAGCCAGTGAAACACAGCTACTGTGCAAACCAGTGTTATTGTCTGCCGATGAAGTCTCTACGCAGTCACAACTTCCCGCAGTACTATCTCAGCGCGAGCTTTACACGCTACAACGCCTAACTAGTCTTAACGGCAAAGCGGCGCTAGTTGAGCACATGTATTTGGTTGCAGATGTTTTCCAAGGTATCGAAAACCTCGACTTGGAAAATCAATCATTGTCACGAGTAGTGAGTGATGAGTTTCACTTACATGCAACCGCGGCAGACCAGTCATTTGATATCTGTTACCCCGAGCTAAAAGTGGCTCAAGCATTAGAATTAGAAAGCGCGCAGCCTGCGTTACACGTTAGCCGACTGCTGCACTTTGGCGATCTTCAAGGGGCGGTTTACTGCGATATTTATTGCCGTACGGATCGTTTCCAGTTTTCACAAAATATTACGGTGACTGAGTAATGCACTCGGCACTTTTTACCGCATTTAACGATAGGATTCACTCATGAAACACAGTGGTTATCACAGCCGATTCGGTGGCGCGTTTATCCCCGAAATATTGCAAACAACTTTTGATGAGCTAGAGATAGCTTATCTTACAGCAAAAGACGACCCCACTTTTTGGGCAGAGTATATGCACCTTATGGGTACGTACTCTTGCCGTCCAACGCCAATTACGTTTGCAGAGAATCTGACGAATCACTTCGGTGGCGCACAGATTTATATCAAACGTGAAGATTTAAACCACACGGGCGCGCACAAGGCGAACAACGTGATGGGGCAGGGCTTGTTGACGAAGCGCATGGGTAAGACGCGTGTAATCGCAGAAACAGGTGCGGGTCAGCACGGTGTTGCAACGGCAACGATGGCGGCTAAGTTTGGTTTTGACTGCACGATTTACATGGGTGCGGTAGACGTTGAGCGTCAGCGTCCAAACGTATTTTGGATGGAGCAGTTGGGTGCAACGGTTGTCCCTGTGACTGACGGTAGTGGTACGCTGAAAGATGCGATTAATGAGGCATTTCGTGACTGGGTAACTAACATGGATAACACGCATTACGCTTTGGGTACGGCGTGTGGTCCTTATCCTTTCCCTGACATGGTGACATGGTTCCAGTCGGTTATTGGTACTGAAGCGCGTGAGCAAATCCAAACGTATGCTGGTCGTTTACCATCACGTGCTTATGCGTGTGTGGGTGGTGGCTCTAACGCGATGGGGCTTTTCAGCGGCTTTATGGATGATAAAGAGGTAGAGCTTGTTGGTGTTGAGGCTGGAGGACGTGGTCCAGGTATGGGTGAGCATGCGGCTCGCTTGGCTTATGACGATGCATCTGTCGGTGTTGCTCAAGGTTACAAGACGTACTTCTTGCAAGATAAAGACGGTCAAATGCAGGAAACACACAGTATTTCAGCAGGTTTGGATTATGTGGGTGTATCGCCAATTTTAGCGCATTTGCATGAAACGAAACGTGTGCGTTTTGAAGCGGCAGAAGACAAAGATGTAGTTGCTGCAATGTCACTAACAATCAAGAAAGAAGGTTTGATTCCAGCACTAGAGACGTCTCATGCATTTGCTCAAGCGTTTAAAGAAGCACCAGAAATGGATAAAGATGAAGTGATTTTAATCAATCAGTCGGGTCGCGCAGACAAAGATATCTTCACCGTTGCAGACGCACTGAAAGATCCGAAATGGGAAGAGTTCATCATCGCTAAAGCTAAGGAGTATTCAAATGCTTGAGCAATACATTCGCGATAAACGAAAAGAGAAAGACCTGCTGTTAATGACGCACATCGTACTGGGTTATCCTTCGTATGATCACTCGATGCGCATGGTTGAATCGATGGTTGAGGCGGGCGTTGATCTCATGGAGTTACAGATTCCATTTTCAGAGCCGATGGCTGATGGCTCGGTGATTTTGCGTGCAAATGCAGAAGCACTAAAGTCTGGTGCGACGGTTGAAAAGAGTTTGGAAATGGCGGAGAAGATCACCGCTGCGTTTGATATTCCTTTCTTATTCATGACGTACTACAACATTTTGTACCGCAACGGCGTGACGCACTTTGTGGATAATATGAAGCGTATTGGTATTCAAGGTTCTATCATTCCTGACTTGCCGCCAGAAGAGGCTGAGGAATACTTGGCAGCGATGGCGAAGAACGAGCTTTGCCCAATTCACATTTACACACCAAACACGAGCGAAGAGCGTTTGAAGTTTTTGGGTGAGAAGAGTGAAGGCTTTGTTTATGTGACGGCGCGTAAAGGTGTGACAGGTAAAGACACTGCGTTTGACCAAGACATCGCTGATTACCTTGGCAAATGTCGCAAGGCAACAGACTTACCATTAGCACTAGGCTTTGGTGTGAAGTCGCGTGAAGATATGGAATTCATCAAGGGCAAAGCTGATATTGCGGTTGTTGGTTCTGAGTCTATTCGTGTGATGGAAGAGCAGGGCGTTAAGGCTGTTGGTGGGTTTATTAAGAGCTTGATTCTATAATTGCTTTGACTAGTAACTACTGCCTCAGCAGTTATGAGGCACAGATTTGGTGAAGTCTTTAATGTACTCAAGGGCTTCACCATTTATTTGGTGTCTTCAGCGACCTCTGAAACATCATCATAAAACGCAAAGTTATTCTTACCCTTTCGCTTCACAGCATACATCATGTCATCCGCTTTCTTGATCAATAGACCAGGTTCTTTCTCATGATCAGGGTAGAGGGCAATACCCACGCTGGCACCGATGGAGGCAACTTCTCCGCTGATTGTGAATGATGCCGACATCGTATCAATAATTTTTTGAGCGACAGCCGAGACATCGTCACGGTTCTGAATGTCACTCAGCACAATAATAAATTCATCACCGCCTAAGCGTGCAACCGTGTCTACTTCACGAATACACTGAGTCAGTCTTTCAGCGACCTTCATTAATAAAATATCACCAATGTTGTGCCCAAGCGTGTCGTTAACGTTTTTGAAGCCATCCAGATCAATAAATAAAACCGCTGCTTTACTATGATTGCGACGCGCAATCGCGAGCGCACTCATTAGTTTTTCCTGAAACACACGACGCATGGGTAGGCCTGTTAGCGTGTCGTGATCGGCAAGGTATTTAAGTCGCTGCTCGGCTTTCTTCTGCTTGGTAATCTCAGTACGAATGGCGATATAGCGCTCAGGTTTTCCGTGATCATCTAAGCAAGGGACGATACTGGCGCTAACCCAATACTCTTCACCTTTTTTATTCAGATTACATAACTCACCACGCCAGACCTTGCCCTGCGTAATCGTTTCCCACATCTCTTTGAAAAACGTCGGGGAATATATATTCGTTCTTATCATGTTATGAGTTTTGCCAATTAACTCTTTGCGAGAGTAGCCGGTGATATCAACAAACTTTCTATTTACACTAGTGATTAAGCCGTTTTTATCCGTCGTGCTTACAATCGCATGTTCATCAACGACATGCTTTTGAAACGTTAACTCTGCTGACATCACACTGAAAGAGTTTGTCAGCGCACCGATTTCATCGGGTGTAACCTTGGGTAATTGGACATTAAAGTCACCTAGTGTGATTTTGTTGGTGGCTTCGATGAGTTTTTTAAGCGGCCTGTAAATAATCCGATACTGACTGAGCGTGTTGATAAACAAGATTAGAATGATCGTTAATATGATCATGTCCCTAATGCTTTTCAGGTTCTCTTGGATAAGCTCTTTTTCATGACTCCAATCGACATCGACCTCAAACTGCCCAAGCTCCGACGTCCCCATTTTAAGAGGATAGACAACGTGTAAAATATTGTCTTCATGATCTGTAGCATCGCGCTTTTTCTCGAATAACGGATAGATCAGTTTTTTGTTTTCGTTATAGAGTTTTATATTTAACCAGCGGTTTTGATAAGTCTCTTTTATATAATCCATGCTGGAATAAAGTGCACCGAGGTCTCGCTCCAACAGTTGTTGAATGATGCCTGACTCGGTCGCAACGAGTAACTCTTGCGTATGCTCGGTAAAGTGGGCCTTGGCCTTTTTCAGTTGTATTGGCTCCCAATAGTTATGGATTAGCACAATAGTGACTACTAATCCGATAACGGAAGGGAGCGCGAGTTTAAACTTAATTCGCATTATTCGTTTATTGGTGACATATAAAAGCGTTCAAGGCCTAAGCTTTTAAGTGGTAAGTAATCATCCATACTCGCTAAACCGATTTCTTTCATAGGGATTTTAGACAGTAGTTCTTTGCCTTCTTCTGACTCCCCAATCTCCATCAACGCTTTGTGAATGCTCTCTCTTATTTCTTTATCAACACTAGGAAGAATGGCAATAGGGTGAGGGGGAACAGCCTTGGTCTTATGAATGACGCGTAACATGTCTTGGTACTCTTCCTTTTGACGGCCGAGCGTCTTTTGTACGCCACCGCCCGCAGCGGCCTCGCCTAATAGGACGTTTAAATAAACCGAGTCATGTGTTTTTACAAAGTTAGACTTAAACTTGATGCCAAAGTCATCCTCAAGCTCCTGACGCATTTGCAAGGAAGCGCCCAGTGCATTGGGTGCGGGAAAGGCTAACGTCTTGCCATCCAGTTGTTTAGGATCAGTGATGTCACTGTCTTTTTTTACAACCAATACGCCAGACAAACTACGTCCATGATCTCTCACTAGCGGGATATACCCTGCGTATTCATTGGCGATCACTAGGTGATAAGGGTTCATATAGGCAATATCAAATTTGCCCTCAGTCAGTTCTTTTTCAAATTTTGGGATGGATGGCGAACCACGAAGCTTAAATTTATAACCTGATTTTTCTTCTAAAAGATCAAGTATAGGCCGCCAAGTGCTGTGGAGCACACGTGCCTCAAACTGAGGAACAACACCCACAATAAAGACGCCGTCATGGTTGTCAGCATAAGTGACAGGGCTGATGGCGCTCAACGCTAAAACAATCGTGCCTAATAATCTTTTCATATGCTGTAAGCCTAGTTATAAAAACTTCGTTTGTCTCATTTTAAACTTATATTCATTAACCTAGTTTAAATATGACCTAGCTAATGTACTCGTTCACGCACTGTGTAAAGAGTTATTGCTTAAAGTTTAGTATATCTGGCTCAGGGGTTTGGTTCATTGACTGGCTTCAATAACAGCCTTTAAGCGTTCGACGAGATACAAAGGCAGAGAATGTAGTGGGTATTTCACCGCTTTTGTTTTTTGTCCGTTTTGAATGGTTGTTTCTACTGTGCTAACTGAGGGAAGAGAGGCGTCAAAACGAACCGCTATTGGCGATTGTTTCTCGCCCATAAATTGGTGCAAAGATTTCATACTGCCGTTCTTGCCCGCTTTAATTTCAATTGGAACAATTTGCCCTGAAAGCGCTACGACATAATCGACCTCAGCATTTGCCGAACGACCTTCTCTAAGCCAATAAGTAAGTTCTCTATTGGGTGAGTCAGCTAATAGCCCTTGTAGGTGCTGCCCAATGAATTGCTCAGCGATTGATCCCTCGTTCACCAGTTTGTGCTCATCCATTTGGGAAAGTGTATTGTAATTTAAGCCGCAAATCGCATTCATCAAACCGACATCTAAAAACAGTAACTTATAGGCTTTTTCATCTAAGTCAGCTTGCAGAGGTAAGCCTGAACAATGGCTATGAACAACCTTGCTAATAACACGCGCCATACACAATAACTCTAAGTCGGCTTTCAATGTAACGCTCTGTTCCTCCCTAGAAATATTGCTATATTTCACTTTTACCCCTGCATTACGCGCAGCGAAGTTAAATACGTTCAACATCCTAGCGAGGTTACGACGGTCACCGTACTTCGGAAAATCTTCACGGTAGGTGTCAATAATCGAGTTGTGCACCTCACTAACGGCTCTAAAGCTTTTGGTTTCTGCATACACCGCAACAGCTTCTGGCATACCACCAACGAAATAGTAAGTACGTAACAAACTTAGTAGGCGTTTATGGGCGATGTCAGGAATAACATCATGGGGTAGATAGTTACTGATTAGTTGATGTAGTTTGTCTTCTCCAATCGCAGCTAAAAACTCAGTAAATGTCATTGGCCCCATTTGTAGGTACTGGACTCTGCCTACGGGCATGGAAAACTTGTGGTCGGATAATGTGAACTCTAGCAGTGAACCAGCACTGATTAATGGTAACTCAGGCATATCTTCATAGAAGTAACGTAAAGCGGGGATTGCCTCTGAAACCGCTTGGATTTCATCCAAAAACAACAGTGATGACGGATCGAGAGCTGGAGTGCGGGGTAGCATTTCAAGCGCACTGACTATTTGTTGAGGATCGTTACTGATAAATGTGGTTGCTAGCTCAGGATAACGCTCAAGGTTTACATTCATTAATGTACGTGACTGCTCTTTGGCAAATAGCTCAACAAGAGTTGATTTTCCTACTTGGCGCGCACCTCGGATGATCAGTGGTTTACGATTTTTATTATTAAGCCATTCTTGTAGGAGGTTGAGTTGTTGACGATACATTGTGCTAGTCCGTGGTTGGTTCTTTTTATGATACCATTTTCTTATGAGATTATCATTTTAAGGGGGTGTTTTAGTGTCCTTGTTATTATTTTAGAGGGGTCTTTTTTTTCTGGTGTCATCTATTCAGACTACAGGGCTAGCCGTCATTGTTGCTGACTATAGAAGCCTGTACCACCATGCTAGTATAGGTAATAACATAATTCTTGGTGGAAAAGTATGCAAACAATAAAGCAAGAAACACTAACGGTTACAGAAGCAAACCAAGCGCTTGAGGTAAATTACGAATCTGGTCTATGGGCATTAATTGTCAAAATGATGGCCTATCCAGAGCTAACGTTTGACGCCAAAAAAGAAACCATCGTTTTTGAAGGATTTGTGCCTTTCCAAGAGCTTGCTAAGGAGTGGATTATTGGCATCAACGATGGCACTTATGATGTACAGCAATGCCAGTCTTGTGATGCGTATTTCGATATCAATACCGCAGAAGGAATCTATGGCAAACCTGAAGAGTTTGAGGAATTCATTTGTATTCCTTGCGCAGATAAAATGACGGCACGTGAGTATTATCAGCGGTTTGTGGAACGCACGGTTTGATCTGTCTAAAAATGCTTTTCCCTCAATCTTACTCATCTTAGGCAAATGCTCTATAATGTTGTTTTTTGACTCTGAACCAATAGAAAGGCTCTTCCATGATCATAGCACCCAAAGTCCGTGGATTTATTTGTATCAACTCGCATCCAACAGGTTGTGCGGCCAATGTACAAGCGCAAATTGACTACATCAAAGCACAAGAAGGTTATGTTGATGGTCCGAAGAATGTACTAGTCATTGGTTCATCGACTGGCTACGGCATGGCTTCTCGTATTACAGCGGCCTTTGGATATGGCGCTAAGACGCTGGGTGTATTCTTTGAAAAGCCACCAAAAGCTAAGAAAACGGGTTCTGCGGGTTATTACAATGCCGCTGCATTTGATCAAGCGGCTAAAGACGCTGGCTTGTACGCTAAAAGCATCAATGGTGACGCATTCTCTGATGAGTGCAAAGCAAAAACGATTGAGCTGATCAAAGAGAACATGGGCAAAATTGACCTAGTCATCTACAGCTTGGCATCGCCTCGTCGTACTGACCCAGTCAGTGGTGAAGTGTTTAACTCAACGCTAAAGCCAATCGGTAACAGCTACACGGCTAAAAACCTAAACACAGACACAAAAGTAGTCGGTGAAGTTACGGTAGAGCCAGCAAACGAAGAAGAAATCGCTAACACTGTAAAGGTGATGGGTGGTGAAGATTGGGAGCGTTGGATGAGCGCACTTGCGGATGCAGACGTTCTGGATCAAGGCGTTCAAACCGTTGCTTACACATACCTTGGCGAAAAGCTGACTTGGCCTATCTATGGTCACGCGACGATTGGTAAAGCGAAGGAAGATCTTGACCGCGCAGCAAGCGCACTTCGTGACTCACTGAAAGGCCTAAACGGTAATGCGTCTGTTGGTGTGTTGAAAGCGGTTGTTACACAGGCGAGTTCTGCAATTCCTGTGATGCCTTTATACCTAGCGGTTTTGTTTAAAGTAATGAAAGCAGAAGGTACGCACGAAGGTTGTATTGAGCAACTAGATCGCCTTTACCGCGAATGCTTATACACAGATACGCCACGTCTTGATGATGCATTGCGTATGCGTGTTGATGATTTGGAGTTGACGCCAGAAGTACAAAGCAAAGTAGAAGCAATTTGGCCACAGGTTACGACTGAAAGCTTGGATGAGTTGTCAGACTTTGCGGGTTACCAAGATGAGTTCTTGAAGCTGTTTGGTTTTGGTGTGGATAGCGTTGACTATGATGCTGAAGTATCACCACTTGTAGACGCTGATTTCATTAGTTAATAAAGCTCAATTAGAAAAAACTAAGGAGTTATCTCGATAGATAACTTCTTGGGGATAACGTGGAATGATTTAAGCCTTCTGAGTTGAGCGGTTTTAGTATCCAAAACCCACTCTTTCATCTGTTTGAGCTTTATACATAGCTGGTTAGCCGTAACATTGTTTTTATTCGGAATAACAAATGAGGCACTACGTGCACGAAGTGCGGACGCATAGGCCGTCGGTATATTGGTTGCGTAAAGATAAGCCAAGTATTCTCTTTCAAGTTATTTTGTGTTGAAATAATGGTCAATATAGATTGAGCCTTGAGTTAATCGCTTAAGTAATAAACGATGAATGCATTGATTATTGAACCTTCAGATGTTGTCAGAACGTTTCTACGTGAAATTTTTGAAAAAGCAGGCTTTGATGTTGATACTCCTTATGGGGAAGAAGGCTTGTATATCGGCGTGCATGATGAGTACCAGTTTATTATTTGTAATGCATGGCTTTTTTCTGACACCTCTGAGAACTACACAATGTCAGGACTTGCTGCAATAAGGGTGTTTCGAAATGAGGGAGTTAATTGCCCAATTTTGATGTATTCAGCAAGAATTAGCTGGGATGACCTGCTTGCGGGGTACATGGCAGGTACTGATGACTACATCCGTAATGGAGAGGGAGCAACAGAGGATAGTATTTTATTACGAGCTAGGCAGTTAATGGCTGGAGAAGAGAGTGCTGAAAAATCGACCGATATAAGCTATATCAGGCAAAAAATGCAGGAAGAGGGAGAACTAAAAAGAATAGCTTCAGCTAAAATTTTGGACCACTGCAAGGCTGATCGCGTCTGGCTTCCCTACGAAGTTGAAGAGGAGTGGCTGTTTCGAGAGAAAAGTAGGCAGGAAAGAATAGAAGCAAGACTTAGGGCCGTTTCGCAACTTTCCCGTATAATTAACGAGAATCATCACACCCGTAATACGTAGTACTCACCGCGCTTTTATACCCGCGATGTCCAGTTTTTTTGTATTGCTTTAGTGCTGTTTACCACTGTTATTGCTTATTTTTGCTGAGCTTACTTAAGCAAAGCTGCAGGTGTTAACTATCGACACTTGCAGCAGACTTCTTTACTTATCACTGAATAGACAGCCTAGCTCCACTAGAGTACGCATTAAACTCAGGCGCATACACACTCTGTACCTGCGCTGGCGCAACTCTAAACTGTCCCGACGTGGTCGCTCTCAAACGATACTTAAACGTGTACTGCCCAGTCCGCAGCGAATCAAAGAAGTAGTTCATTCCACTATCTCGAATCTCTTGATAGAAACCTGTCCCACCTTGCCAACGATAACCTGACTCAGTCTCCATCGGCTCAAAACCTGCACCACGCGGCGCACGTAAATGCACGTATTCCGCATTGTGCTTGGAGCGTAATACCAACTGCACTTCCAGTTGATCACCGACTTTAACCGTCGCACCTTCTGCCAACGGTTGCAGCGTCCAGTTGTTATTCACCTGTACTCGTTTAAAGAACTTTCGTGTCACACCAAAGAAGTCACCTTGCGCACTCGTTGGGGATTTCTCTGTGGAGAAGTGCCATGTCGCAGAGGCAAACATCAACGACTTACTCTGGTTATTCAGTTTGATCGTCGCCATGTCAGGCGTGATGTCTTTATCCTTTACTACTAAGTGCTGCTTGCCGCCTGTGTACTTGCTTGGCTCAAAGACAAAGTCCTTTTGCAGCGTGTTACCGACCTTAACCGACATGCGTTCTTGCTGGTTGAGCTGTCCTTCTTTCTTCATGTAGTGAACAAGGGAATAGATGCTCTCAGCCGTGGCGCGTGTTGACTTCCAGTGGTTGAGTTTCTTGTTCAACATCAGCCACTGAACCAAGCCGTGACGACGCTCATCTTGCGGTGTAATTTCCATCATCGCGCGCAACATAAAGGCATGCGTGTCGATGCGGTCGTTATACCAAAGCCATGAGCGATTTTGCTGCGGCCAGTAAGTCCCATTGTCCTTATCAGTACGTGCTGAGTTCATGATGCTGTCAAAAATCAACGCAGCTTCTTTGGTTCGTCCAGCACGTTTCATGCTGAGTGCAAGTTGTGCCTTTAGCATGGTCGGTAGCTTGAGCCAGTCAGCAAACGCGAGATTCAAAATGTACTGTTTGTCAGCCGCCGTAAACACATTATTCGTCCAGCTTGTGTCAGGGTAACTCGACAACATGTAACTCAAGGTCGCTAACGAACTCACGTTTGTACGCTTGTTTGCGATCTCAGGTTTCAGCGTTTTGACGTAGTGATCATGCAGGTATTTCCAAGCACGCTGCACATTCGCCTTTGGCACTGGGATATTAAACTCAGTCGCTTTAGCAAAGCTTTGGAGCAAGTAGCGAGTCATGTAATACGACGAATTACCACCGTCCCACCACGGGAATCCACCGTCGCTATTTTGCGCTTTGAGCAGCTTAGCAAGCGCACTTTTTTGCTGTGCATTGGCAATAGCAGGGTTGAGGATATTAAGTACTTCATTATCATTCGCACCGCTTTCTGCTTGTCTCAGCCATGGTGTTTCTTCTAGTAAAATACGGTTGTTTGGATCTTTGTTAATCGCATCCCACTTCTCAAGCTTAGTACCCCGAGTGGCAAAGCTTCGAGCCATGGTGCGTAGTGCAGGGGACTGAGCAAAGGTTTGATTGATAATCCCCGTCGATAAGAAACGGTTCATGGTCTGCTCAGTACACTCATACGGGTACTGCGTCAGGTACGGCAGCGCTTTGAGTGTTGAGTAAAACAGTTGGCCGTCTACCGTGACCACAAAGCTGTCATTAACCAGCGTTGAGTCGTTGTTACGCGCTAGCTCGCTGAACTGCAGTGTGCTTTGCGTGTTGCCTTGCATGGCAGCGAAACGGCTTTGCGCGAGATGGATACGACTCGGCAATACAGGCAGTGGACGTTGCTCGCCATCGCCAAACTGTTGTGTACCGTCTGAAGCGCTGGCCTTGGCGCGTATGGTTACCATGCCTAAGTCTTTCGGTGTGGTTATTGAGTAACGTAAGCGCGTGCTTTGTCCTGCTTTGACGTTGAATGCGCGAGGTTGTGGGTTGAGCTTAAACGTCGATGCGATGGTCTTGTCAGTTGCAGGGTCGATAATGTCAAAACTCATCTTTCCTGACATAGCTTTGTCGCTAGCGTTGTTAACAAGTACTTCGATGTTGGCCTGATCACCTGTGCGCAAGAAGCGCGGTAGGTAAGGGCGAACCATCAGTTCTTTGCTGGTACGAGAAAGAGCGGTTGTGCTGCCGCCGCGTAGGTCGCGAGTGATAGCAGATACCCAAACTTTCCACTGTGTTAGTGACTCAGGGACTTCGAACTCAAAGGTCACGGTGCCGTCTTTTTCAAGGATTAAGTGAGGTTTGAAAAAGGCGACTTCGTTAAAGTTTTTGCGGGTTTCTATGTTGTCTAGGTCAGTATTTGAAGAACCATTGTCGGTATTGCTATCATCGCTATCACCTTCAGCTTTGATCTTAGACTGCTGGGCAAACACATCGACCGCTCCCCCTGAGGTGCGCTTGTAAACGCGTTTCTCTACTGCTCTGACCATCCGCGGAGCAGCCGCTGGTGCTGCCATCGCTACCATAGGTTTTGGAGCACCATAACCATGACTACCAGCATTCCCCTTATGACAATGCTTAATCTCCTTCGTCAAAGCATTAGCAGGGTGAGTATGGCAGTTCAAATCAGAGAAGATATTAACCGTTAGATTAAGGTCAGTACTTGCATAAGGCGCAGGCGTTGGTGTTTTATAAGGGGGTCTAACATAGTTAGATGCGCGGTTTTCACCAAGACTATCGTAACGACTTAAGGTGTTACTTTTACTACGATAAAGCCCCTGAACCGACGGATACGTGTGGTTACCAAATAACTCTAAGCTTCGATCAAACATAGACGCGAGCACTTCTGCTGCACCTTGTTCCAGTGGTCTATTTTTCGAGTCTTTAACGCTAATGCGCCAAGTCTCTTTTTGTCCAGGACGTAGCTTATCTCTAAACGTTGAGAAGCTAACGTTGAGGTTACGGTCAGTCCACGGCACGTTAACGAACTTTTCTTGGCGAATCAGTTGGTAGTCTTTTAATGTCGTCAGTACAAAGCTCAAACCACCACGGTGCTCTGCGGTGACTGCAAACTGTTGAGTCTTAATCCCACCTTGTAACGTGGTGCGTTTAAGCAAGGTATTACCGTGATAAACCTCTAGTAAACTCGGTGTCTGAGTAAAACCAGAGCCTGCCAATAACGACACTCGCTGGCCCACTTCAACACTCGACTGAGCTGTTTCTAGGTAAGCAGGTAGTTGAGCGACCGTTTGCTGCTGGTTACTAACCACAATAGTTTTCACTGCTTTAACGACTTGCCCCCACTTATCTTTCGTGGTGTAACGCAGACGGTATAAACCCGCTTTTGGCGCTTTTAAGGTCACAACCACATCGCCACTTTCAGGGTGACGTATTGAGCCTTGGGCAACTTTACCCGCATCTCGCCACTCATCTATGTAGTCGGCTACTTCTGGATAGCTGGTCCAGCGGGCGTGTTGTTTGTCGCCTTTAGTTGCGTAGCGAAGCTCAGCTTTTGAGAGTCCTGTAACAGGTCTTTCAGAAGGCATAATGATATTTTGTGGTTGCTGAATAGGGTGGAAAGACCAGAAGCCAGAACCCGCACGACCGTTACTGTCTAAGTCCTGTCGGCTAATGGTTAACTTAAACGGACGACCCGCTGTAACAAACGCAGCATCACTATTAATCTGAGCTTTGATGGTTGCCTTCGCAATAGTAAATGTGCGGCTTGTACTACGTGTCTCGCCACCAGTATCTGTAATGTCTGCACTAATTGTATAATTGAGTGCTGAGGCGTCATTAGAGCCACTAGTCGGTATAGCACTTGGTTTAAAGGCAATTGTAAATTCACCTTTGTCGTTGAGTTGCACTGTTCCGTTGGCGACTGTTTTAGAGCTATAAGACTGTCGGTTAGTATAAATCGCATTTCTAGTTACTCGCCAAGTAACCTTTCCTTCGGTCACTGCGCCACCAAAATAATACTCAGCAGAACCTGTCACTTTAGCTGCTTGATCTAGTCGCAGCGCTTGTTTTGGTTTGCTGATGCTGGCTTTAAAAGTAGGGCGTTTGTACTCCTCGACCTTAAGGGATTTGCTGCCACCCCAGACGGTTTCAATACGCCATTGCCCAAGTAGACGGTCAGCTTTAGCAGTGAACTCACCGGAGGCAGAGCCAAATGCATTCGTCGTGACAGCGACTTTCTGTACCTCTTTATTGTTGGCGTCGAGTAGTCTGACCCAGCCTTTAGCATTGGGTGAAACGCGGTACTTGCTCTTATCCGAGTCACCACTGTAGGCAACGACCTTCCAGTTAATTGTTTGGCTAGGACGGTAGATGGCGCGATCAGTAAAGACGAGTGCGCTTTTTACTGTATTTTGATTAGCGTAGCCGCGGCCGTAAGTATTAACGTGACTCACAATGGCGGTGCTGCTTTGATGGTTTAACAGTAGGCTGTATTGCTTATTCTTATCAGCATTTAATAGCGCAACACCTTGAGCATTGGAGCTCACTCGTTGCACGGCTTGTGCGCCATTTTCAGGCCATAACTCGACTGATACATTGGGCGTTATTTTTCCTGACTCGCCATCGTAAGTGAGGACTTCCAGCTTATCGTTTGTATAACGAATGTCTGCGGTGAGCTTGGTCAAGTCAAGTAGATCCGTTAGTACGTATTTTCCCTCGACTTGTTTCTCTGAAAAATCATCCTGACTAGATGCAGCGATCAACCAATAGCCTTCTTCACTGATAGGCGGTGTGATGTAGCTGTCGTGGTTTTTATAGTTCGTGTTTTTCTCTAACGTTGACTGCCACACAGCATCAGGCTTAGTACCTTGTCTCAGCTTTATACCTAGGAAAATACTGCTGCGTGAGTGGGTAGGGGTTGTCAGCGCTTGCTTAGGATCAATTTTCCATGCTCTAAAATAAACCGTCTCGACATTATTGTGAGTCAGCTCAATAGAGCGCTTACCCAAACCGTCAGATAGGCTCATAGACATACCAAGAAAAGGCGCTTTGATGCTCTCTTCAAGGTTTTTACACAGTGTTAATAGCTCAGGTAACTGCTGGCTAGTTAGACACGGCTTTAACGCTGCCAGACTTTGAATATTTGAATCTGGAGTGTTGAGTGCTTTTAGCTTCGTCGCCAACTCAAGTCGAAGTCTGTTTAGCCATGGCGTATGCTGCTTCGCGTTTTCTTGCTGCTTAATGCGTAAACGCAGCGCGTGAAGAATTTGTTTTTTATCAGTTTCAGACGACTTGTTATTGCCAATAACGTTGAGCTTAACTCTAAATGCTTCCAAGTTGCCGTCAACATTGCGTCGTGACAGTTGGTGTTGCTCTAAGTCACTCAATATTTTAACCGCACGCTTTAACGGATGCTGTTTCAAGTCGTAAGGGTTAACCGTCTCACGATACGGCGTCGCTAATAGCTTCGGCGTTAACAATTTAGCACTTTGTGCGTCTTGCTCTGGTGTCCAGTAGCTGCTGTTTTGAAGCGCGTCTACCCACAGGTAGGTCACCGTGTCTTTCAGTGTGCCACGGACATTTTTTGGGTAAGGGTTTTCACTCGTAAAGTAACTGTCTAAACGCTGCAGTGACAGCTGACTGACTTGCTCAACTCTTTCACCACGTTGCTGTGCCAGTCGGTGAGTCTTTGAAAATGCAGTATGCATGGCTGTTTGTAACTGCGTCATGGTTTGTTTTGCGACAGGTATCGGCTCTTTAGACTTCACTTCTTCACGATTACGAATCTGCCAGCGGTGGTTGCCGATGTACTTTGTTAAATAATAACCAAGGTGCAAGTTAAGCAGTAATTGAGAGTCTTGGTCAGTTGGCCAAGCTTGTTTAGTGAGTGTGTCGATTGCTGTTTGTGCATCTTGGCTATATTCGCCCAGTGCTGCACTAGCATTGAGAAGCAGTGCCTCGCGCCATGCTTTATTGTCTTTGCGTTGTTTAGCTTGCTCAATAATGAGCGGGATTTGTTTTTGTACGTCTGCAAGCTTGCCTTGTTTGGCGAGGGCTTCTACCTGCGTCCAGTTGGGAGCAGCGATGGAGGTGGAGGCAGTCGCCCAGAGGCATAGAAAGAAAATTAGGCAGTTTAATAAACGCATTTTTTATAGTCTCAATAAATCGCAAAGGAGCAGCTGTTTTAGAGTTTTAGTGGCTATAAGTTAACGCGTTTGGTGGTTTAAATCTACGGCTAAAGAGAGAGGTTAATAATATTTGAGTGCCCGCAGAGTGGCTCAGAAAGCCACTTGCAGGGATGAATTATAGAGTTTGTTGGTTTGTCTTTTAATAACCGCAGTCAGGATATTATGATCAGACAGGACTTCGTCTAATACGGTTTGCTCAGCGATCTCAAACGCTGGGCTCACTAATATCCAATCGATACGTGAGTTCAAAAAAGGAAACGTAACGATTGAAGGATCATCCACTTTCCATGCTTTCAGTTGAGTCTCTTTGAGAAATGCAGGGAGTAACTCTTCCGACATATCCGTATTAAAGTCGCCCATCATAATGACTGGCTTACCTGAATTTTTCACAGTCTCACTAAGGACGGCTAACTGCTTTTCTCGCACGTCATTACTCGCAAAATCAAGGTGCAAGGAGATTACATCAAACTTAAATGAAGGGTCACCGGGCCACTCGGAAGCAACCACAACAAAGCCTTTACTCAAGGTCGGGACGTTCTTTTCAAAGGTAACCTGACGGGCTTCTGACACTTCTAACTGAGTGACAACCGCAGTGCCATACTGCAAGCCTAAGCCTTCAATATTGGTGCCTTGAACCGCTGACTTCATCCCTGCTAGTTTACCGATAGCGTTCACATGTGAGTAATTACCACTCCACCAAGACGGTGCGTCCGCTTCTTGTAACGCGACAACTTGAGCAGCTTCCTTTGCTATTAAATGCCCGATTGCAGTGACGTTCTCTTTAATGGCGTCATTGGATTGGAGTATCTGACTTGTGCCGTCACCTCTACCGTGTGCGAGGTTAATGGTCATCACCTTTATCTGGTCTGTGTCGAGTGTTTGCTGCTGGTTCTCTATGGAAAACACACTCACCGATTTACTTTGGCCATGAGTCGCATGAACGGTTGCGTAGCTACAGATTGCCAAAGCGATAATAAATAAGAAGGGTAAAGCTATCCGCTTTTTTTTAAGAGTTTTTATCATGTATATAGCCAATAGGTTGTTTATTTTTAAAAGCATCGTGCCACTTAAAAAGAACACAATATTGCTTGATATTATTAATGATGGGGGCATTGTCACTACCACACAAGTAGTTCGAGATTACAAATGATGCAGAAGATAGGGTTGAGGCGTATATTTAATGTGCCGACAATAATGCTGTCTGTATTAGACATAAGAACTCAGGAGCGTTCCATGAAAGTTGCAGTGTTAGATGACTATCAAGAAGCCGTAAAAACGTTAGATTGCTTTGATCTACTCAGTGGTCATGACGTGACTGTCTTTAATAAAACGTATACCAACGAAGACGAGCTTGCTCAAAAGCTCGCTGATGTTGAAGCGGTGGTACTGATAAGAGAGCGAACTATTATTACCGACTCTCTACTCTCCAAATTGCCCAAGCTGAAACTGATTAGTCAAACAGGCAAGATCAGTAATCACTTAGACCTCGCGACCTGTCATAAGTTCGGTGTTGCTGTGGCAGAAGGTAGAGGCTCACCAGTGGCTCCTTCTGAGTTGTGCTGGGCTTTGATTATGGCTGCTTCACGCAACATTCCTGAATACGTTAATAACCTTGAACAGTCACAATGGCAACAGTCCGGCGCTGTTGGGCTAGGGCGCACCTTAAACGGTTTGACGTTGGGTATTTGGGGTTATGGCAAGATCGGTCAACGTATTGCGCAGTACGCAAAAGCCTTCGGAATGTCTGTGCTGGTTTGGGGAAGTGTGTCATCCAGAGCCTTAGCGGTGTCGCATGGCTTTAGTGCTGCGCAGACTAAGCAAGCGTTCTTCAGTGCAGCAGATGTGGTGTCACTGCACCTGCGCCTAAACGAGGCAACGAAGCACTGCGTCACACAAGAAGACTTGTCAGTGATGAAGAAAGACTCGCTGTTTGTAAATACGAGTCGAGCTGAGTTAGTTCAGTCAGGTGCTTTGTACTTAGAAATGAAAGCCAACCCAACAAAGCGTGCCGCGTTAGATGTGTTTGAAATAGAGCCTGCTACGCTAGACAATGAACCTTTAATTTCATTAGCTAACGTGTTGTGCGCACCGCATATTGGCTATGTAGAGAAGGGGAGTTACGCGCTGTATTTTAAGATTGCGTTTGAGAATGTGGTCGCGTTTGCAGAAGGGCGGCCGGAGAATATTGCCTGATACTTACAACATAGCTAGGGTCACCAAAATGGGTAATATGTGTTTTGGAAGAGCACATATTAATTCGGACAGCTCACTAAGTTAGTGTACTTATAGGCAAGCATTAAATGCTGTCAGGTTAAGTGGTGATTCCTCGTTGTTCAATTTCTGCCTTTGAAGACCGATGTGGTGTCTGAGAAAAAGTACTCTGACCGCATACTAGAAACACTACGCAAGTACCACAACCGAGCGATTGAAACTGCGCAAGTCATTGAAGAAATGATTCAAATGGCTAAGGATATGGCGGCAGATGCTGAGCTTGCGGAGAAGTCGGGGTTAAATACGGATGAGTTGGCGTTCTATCGTGCATTGATTCAAAACGAGAGTGCGGTGAAGGAGTTGGGTGATAATACGCTTAAGGCTTTAGCGACTCATGTGACTGAGCAGCTAAGAAAATCTACAACGGTGGATTGGCAGGTGCGGGATAGTGTGCGAGCTAAGTTGAGAAACTTAGTGCGTCGTGCTTTGCGTAAGTGGAAGTACCCACCAGATGGGGCTGATGAGGCGATTGAGTTGTGTCTTAAGCAGGCTGAGGCGCTGAGTGAGCACTGGAGTGCTGGCGTTTAGCTAAATTGTGCATGTTGTAGCGTTTGCAGATGTGAAACCGTAGAACACAGTGAAGATATAGCGCAAATGAAAATAGCTTTCCCATGAGCTGGAAAGCTATTAGTTATTCGAAGGGTTAGGTGTCGCTTTATAAAGCAATGCCATTAACTAGCCCGGGAGATTGGTAAAAACATAGTGTTTATATAGTTTGAAGCCGAATCCTGAGGCATACGCATATGTCTGATTTTAGGTTCTTTCACAAAGTCAGCGAGCGTTATGTCATTCAAAAACTCATAAAGCTTGAAGCTCAAGTCTTCCCACAACTTGTGAGTTAAGCAACGATCACCACTGCTACAGTCTTCTGCACCCAAGCACTGTGTGCTATCGATGGATACATCTGCTGCTTGCATGATTTGAGCAATCGTAATCTGGTTGATTGGTCTTGCTAGTCGGTATCCGCCACCTGGTCCACGCACACCTTCTACCAAGTCTGCCTTTCTAAGTTTAGAAAAGATCTGCTCTAGGTATGAGAGCGAGATACTTTGATTCTTAGAAATGTCAGCCAAACTCATTGGGCCTGTGCGGTGGTTGATCGCTAGATCCATCATTGCCGTTACTGCGTAACGCCCTTTTGTTGATAATTTCATTCTCGAATACCTCAGTCTATGACTGATTGAAGGTTAAAAATGCTTGGTTTTGGTAATAACCAAGTAACTTACTAGGTATTAATTATATATAACCTACTAACTCAGTCAAGAATATAGGATATTATGTTTTGTTTAGGTGTTAAGTTTATGATTTAAAATGTTTTTAATGGTTTTTTTTCAAACCCTACTTAATGAAGGTTAAGTGTTAGAGAGGTGATCTAGGAGGGATTTGCACTAGTTTGTACGCGGAGAGAGGGAAGGTTGGATCTCAAAAGTGCAGTGGATTTCTTTGAGATAAAAAAAAGCCTACTTATGAAAAGCAGGCTTTCTTCTAACATTCGGTGTTGTCTTACTTCTCTACGCCGATATCAAACTCATTTTGCTTCACGCCTTGAACGAATGCTTGCCACTCTTGCTTTGAAAAGCTAAGCGTTTTGCCTGTCTCTTCTGTGTGACGAACTAGGATATTACCTTCTAGGTCACTTGCTACTTCAACGCAGCATTTATCGGTGCAGCAAAGGCTGGATTTTTTGAAGTCTAAATCTAAACTCATAATCTTTCCCTGTATTTTAAAAGTTAAGTTTTACGTTAATGAAGTCATAATCATATACGAGTAATGATATGTTGTATCATTTTATTTGAATACAGAGATAGAAAGATTAATAAGTGCTCGCCACTTCTTGTTTTGGCATGTAGTACTGGTGAGAAGTTGGAGGATCTTTGTGGTCTCTAAAGACCTAAGGGTAGTATTTAGACCGTGATGATGGAATCTCATGTGAAAACGTTTGCTTATAGTTTAAGGTTCTACTTAGGCTGATAGGGAACAACAAGATGGTTAAAGCAGACGGTCTGAAAGCCATCATTGAACCACTCAAAAATATAACTTAAAAGGTCAGTATATATGGTAACTGAAATACAGAAAGGCGGAAACTGTGCCTTAGAATGCTCTAGTGGGACTATTCTTATTAAACATCCGGCTTCAACAGCAATAGATATAAACCTTACTGCATTTTTACTAGATGATTCAGGCAAAGTAAAAAATGAAAATGATATGGTATTTTTTAATCAACCTAGCGATCCAGCCAAAATCGCACAGTTCAAATTACCTGTAGATGCCCAAGGCATAACAATCCACCAAATTGATTTTTCCCTTAATACATCTACTGATATCACTAAAATCGCCATTACCTTAACTGAAGATAATGGTATTGGTTTTACTGACTTAAACTTAACCGCTGAAATTCATTGTAATGGTAATGTTACTCTACTAACTCCTCAGGAGTTTAGCAGCGAAAAAGGTATTATAGTTGCTGAAATATATAGTCGTAATGGACAAATCAAAGTTCGATCTGTTTGGCAGGGTTTTGCAACTGGACTTGCTGGTTTGTGTGAACGTTATGGTGTCGAAGTAGATGACAAGCCAGAGCCGAAACAAGTAGAAAAAGTCAGTTCCAATATCAGTCTGGAAAAAGTTAGCGGGAAAATAGATTTATCCAAGGGTAAAAAAGCTATTCTCATTGAAAAAACACCCGTGATCACCGCGTCTATTTCTTGGGATAGCAATACCGACTACGATGTATATGCTTTGGTTTATCTCAATAATGGGGAGCAGGTTGATGTTGCTATGTTTGGAGCTGATGGGATACCAAGTTTGCAAAGCTATGATAAAGGGGTAGTGCATCACTGTGGAGATGTTGGCAACGTTAAAAAAGGTTTGTTTCAGCGAAAAAATAATACATGCAAAGAAGAAATAAAAATCCGTCTAAATGACACAATTAAAGCGGTCGTGCCTGTTGCTTATTCAGCCCAGTCTAATGGTACTGGTTCATTTCATAAATATAATGTGTCTATGTTGATTGATAATCATCAAGGTACGGAAGTTAATATTCCTGCAGAAAATGCTAATAAAGATAATAATATTTATACCTGTGTTCCGGGCGTGATTACCAACACGCCAGATGGTGTAGTCATTAAGGCGTTAGAATATTACAGCAAGCCTGGTTCAGAAAATCGACCTAAATTAAAAATGGGCTCAGACGGTATTGTGGATGTATTAATGGACGAGGGGGCAAAGAATGATTATAAATAATGCTTCTACTTGTGTTGGTTCTGAATACCTGACAGCACTGTGAAGTGCTGATTTTTATCTTTTGGTTTAGAGATTACCTAATAAGTTCATTAGGTAATCTTGGGGAGCGGTATTTACGGATAAGTCATTATTTTTAGGCAAAAAAAAGCCCATCAACTAGTGATAGGCTCTTAGGTCGTCACTACGCAGCGACTTAAATTGGTGCCGGGAGGGGGAATCGAACCCCCACTCCGTGAGGAACCGGATTTTGAATCCGGCGCGTCTACCAGTTCCGCCATCCCGGCAAAAGCTATATAAATACAGCTAGTTTTGAGGGACGTATTCTACCTGAATCAAACCATTTGTCATTGGTTTTTTCACCCAATTTGTCATTTTGTTTAGTGCGCATTCATTTCACTCACCACAGTACAGATCGCAGCTGTAAGTTTGCTCAACTCTGTAGGCTCAATAATAAAGGGCGGCATGATATAAACCAGCTTACCAAACGGACGAATCCACACACCCAGCTCAACCAATCGCGGCTGTATCCAAAACGAATCCACAGGTTCTTTCAACTCAACGACGCCAATCGCACCCTTCGTTCGCACATCCGCAACGATTGAAAGCGAACGACAAGGCTCAAGCTCGGCAGTCATTTGCTGTTCAATATTGGAAACGCGTGTTTGCCAGTTAGATGCTAGGAGTAGCTCGATGCTTTTAACTGACACAGCACAAGCAAGCGGGTTAGCCATAAAAGTAGGGCCGTGCATCAACACCCCTTGGCCATCACTCCCAATACCATGGGCTACTTCACGACTCGTTAGCACGGCAGATAGCGTCATATATCCCCCCGTTAACGCTTTGCCCAGTACTAAAATATCCGGTTGAATATCTGCATGTTCGTAAGCAAACATCTTACCCGTGCGGCCAAAGCCAGTCGCGATTTCATCTAAGATAAGCAGTACGTCAAACTCATCACACAGCGCGCGCACCTGACGTAAATACTCAGGATGATAAAAGCGAATGCCACCAGCGTTTTGCACGATAGGCTCAAGGATGACGGCTGCAACTTCGGCATGATGTTGAGTGATCATTGCCTTAAATGAGTTAATATCACTAGGGTTCCAATCATCGCCCGCTTTATGTATCGGTGGCGCTTCTGCAAACAAGTGTTTAACCAGCACACCCGTAAACATATCGTGCATGCCGTTTACAGGGTCGCACACTGACATCGCAGCAAAAGTGTCACCGTGATAGCCACTGCGTACGGTGAGGAGTTTGTGTTTTTCAGAACGGCCTTGAGCTATCCAGTATTGCAACGCCATTTTGATCGAGACTTCGACGCCTACCGAGCCAGAGTCAGCAAAAAACACATGCTGCAAATTGTCTGCGGTCATATCAATGAGTTGCTTGGCTAGGTTCACCGCGGGCGCGTGAGTCAGTCCACCAAACATGATGTGGGACATTTTCCCAAGTTGTTCAGTGGCCGCTGCGTTTAGCGCTGGGTGGTTGTAACCGTGCAGCGCAGTCCACCATGAAGATGTTCCATCAACTAACACTTCACCTGTTTCTAGCGTGATTTCGACGCCGCTTGCGGAGGCAACAGCGTAAGCAGGAATGGGGCGCTGCATGCTGGTATAAGGGTGCCATATATGATCTTTATCATAGGCGATGAGTTGTTCTGGCGTCATGGCATTCCTGCGGGAGCGATTCTGGTTTACAATTGCGCGTTACTCTAGCTGTAATCACGAGTAGCTGCAAATGACAGTCACGGTGATACATGACAAATCGGCCTGAGTTTTTATAACTATATTAGAGAAAGACATGACTGAAACAACAAGGGGTCGCATTACGACTCGTACCATTGCTATGCCTGCTGACACAAATCCTTCTGGGGATATTTTTGGTGGGTGGGTATTATCTCAAATGGATATTGCCGCAGGTATTTGTGCAGGTCAGCGTGCTCAAGCGCGTGTAGTCACGGTCTCATTAGAAGGGATGAGTTTTATTCGTCCTGTAAAAGTCGGTGATATTTTGGGTATTTATACCGAAGTTGATCGCGTAGGACGTTCATCGATGGATATTCACGTAGAGGCATGGGTGCGACGCGGTCGTATCGGCATCCGTGAAAAGGTAACAGAAGGCACGTTTAAATTTGTCGCGGTTGATGACGAAGGTCACTCTATCGCAGTACCGAAAGAAGAAGATTTACCCGCGTATGCACTAGAAGCGCTTCGCTCTACAACGTAAAAAGGCAGTAGATTGTGATTCCAAATATGAAGTTAAGTGATTTTGATTATGAGTTGCCACCGGAGCTAATCGCTCAGCAGGCATTGAGTGATCGTGCCGCGAGCCGTTTGTTAGTGGTTGCTGATGATGGTGAGTGCAAAGACCAAACCTTCCGCGATATCGTGGATTTGATCGAGCCAAACGACCTGCTGGTGTTTAACAATACTAAAGTACTACCGGCGCGTTTATTTGGAGAGAAAGCGACCGGCGGAAAGCTGGAAGTGTTGGTCGAGCGTTTACTCGATGATAATAATCTTCTGGCACATGTTCGCTGTAGTAAGTCGCCTAAGCCGGGTGCTTTCATCCAGCTAGAAGGTGCGTTTGACGCAGAAGTGGTTAGACGCCATGACACGTTGTTTGAATTACGTTTTATCTCTGGTGATGAGCGCAACGCGATTGATCTGCTTGAGCAATATGGCCACATGCCATTGCCACCGTATATTGAACGCGATGATACGCAGGATGACCGTACGCGTTACCAAACTGTGTTCGCAGAAAAGCCAGGTGCGGTTGCTGCGCCAACGGCGGGTTTACACTTTAACGAAGCGTTATTTAAAGCGATTCTCGCGAAAGGCGTGGAAACAGCCGAAGTTACTTTGCATGTAGGAGCTGGAACGTTCCAACCTGTACGTGTAGAAGAGTTGTCAGAGCATGTTATGCATTCTGAGTGGATTGATGTGCCACAGTCTGTGTGTGATGCGGTAGCGGATTGTCGTGCGCGTGGCGGTCGAGTGATTGCGGTCGGGACGACGACGGTTAGAAGTTTAGAAACGGCTGCTCAAAGTGGTGAGTTAAAACCGTTTCAGGGTGATACCAATATCTTCATTACACCGGGGTATCAGTATCAGGTAGTTGATCGTTTGATTACTAACTTCCATTTGCCTAAGTCGACATTGTTGATGCTAGTGTCTGCATTTTCTGGTTATGACACCATGAAAAAAGCATATGCGCATGCGGTGGAGCAGAAGTATCGTTTCTTTAGTTATGGCGATGCGATGTTTCTTAAGCGCAAGTCAGACTGATTGAACGTTGTTTCTAAAGGCTATAAGTACAAGCTACTAAAGAATCGCTTCCAACGAGGCGTATAATCTTCTAGCCACTTTATCGAAATCATAATGCCAAAGGCACGGCCCAATAACTCACTACGAGGGGCTGTGCCGTAAGTGCGAGAGTCTGCACTGTTGTCACGGTTATCACCCATAAAAAAGTAATGATCTTCAGGCACAACAATAGCCACGGTATCGCGGCTAGGGTTGTACTTCGTGTCATCTATTATGATTAGGTGTTCGTCCATGTCTGGCATAGATTCTAATGCGTAGAATCCGTTATCACGATCGGGTGCAACAGCAGGGATGCGAGGATCATCCATCGGCAGTTTTTGGTACGTTGCCATTTTGCCGTTGATGATGATCTGGTCGTTAGTCACTTGAACCTTATCGCCCGGCAAACCAATTAGTCGTTTAATCAAACGCTTGCCTGATTTCTCCGAACTAAACACAATGATGTCACCACGCTCAGGTTCGTTTAAGCGCATTAGCGTGGTATCACTAAACGGCAGCTTCAAGTCATAAGCAATCTTGCTTTCAACAATCACATCGCCTTCTAATATAGTGGGTTTCATTGACCCTGTTGGAACAGGGTGCCAGTCAAAAATAGAGCCACGTACAATGAACAGTGCAAATAGGAATAAAATAAACCCACTGTTGTTTTTGATGACGCTCATAATTTTTGACATGCGTTTATTATTTCCTAAGGGGAGTGACGCCCTATAGTGTTCCGGCGAAGTACTTTTGTAAGAACTCGTCGAAGTTTATTTGTGGTTCTGCTTCTAGTTTTTGTTGTTCTAGTATTGAGTCAGCAGCCTTTTTGGTAAATTTATCCCATGTCGCTTGGTCAAGTTTACGTTCCTTGAAGTAGTCAGCATTTCTTTGTGACTGGTGGCGCGCAAACGCATAGTAATTACCATGCTCATTCATAATACTGTCGAGCACTTTCGCAGAAGGTGTCAGGTCACTATTTTGGAATAGTTCTGTCTGTTCTCCTAATGCTTTTTGATAGCAGGTGTTGGTGTTTGCGTGATCCAGTAGCTTAGCCACAGGTAACATCGCACCCATAAGTTCCTCTCCCCACGCTTTCAAACCAATAGATTTGCCATTGCGCTGTAGTTGTAAGTCTGGCTTACGGCCACTGTGAGCAACAGTACTTTGATTATCATCGATCTCTTTGCGTTCTTCGTCAGTAATCGCAGGGCTGTCTTGCAGTAAGCAGAACAGCATAAAGATTTCGAGATAGAACAACTGTAAATGAGTGATGCCAGCAGGGTGGAAGGCATTAATATCAACCGAGCGTAACTCGACATAGCGCACACCACGATTAAGCAGTGAATCAATCGGCTTTTCAAAGCCTTTCAAAATCTGTTTAGGGCGAACGGTACTGTAATACTCGTTTTCTATTTGCAGAATATTGGTGTTTAGCTGGCGATATTTACCATCGACCTTAACGCCAATTTCTTCATAGCCTGAGTAAGACGTTTCGATCGCATGGCGCAAGCTATCGGTATACGTCTTAACGGAGGTGTAGTCTGCTTTAATACCGACTTTATTTGTTTTGCGGTTAGTGTAACCGATGTCACCCATGCGTAAGGACGTTCCCCACGGTGCGTAACAGGTGTTTGTGTTAAATATTTCTAGTGCATCTGGTACATCATTACCGTCTAAAAACGATTTGCAGATAGCGGGAGAGCAACCAAATAGGTAAGGAATCACCCAACCATATCGTTGAAGGTTTCTAGTCATACCCATGTAACGAGCATTAGAAAACTCCACTGGTTCGCCGCCGTCCTTTTCTATCTCTTTAAAGAATGGCCAGAACTCTTCTGCAACGGAGTGGTTAAAGTGTATGCCTGCAATCACTTGCATCATCTTGCCATAACGCGATGCTAAACCTTGACGGTACACACTCTTCATACGGCCACCATTTGAGGTGCCATAGTCTGCAATTTTGATGTCTGCTTCGCCGTTGATAATACAAGGCATGCTAGACGTCCAGAGTAATTCCTTATCCAATTTTTGGTAAACAAATGACTCAATATCTTGTAAAAAGTCCAAAGACTTATAAGCGGGATTACATGGTGGTGTGATCAACTCAAGTAACGACTCTGAATAGTCCGTCGTGATCACATCATTTTTTAACGCTGAGCCTAATTGCTTAGGGTGAGGGCGTTGAGAGATGTAGCCATCTTCGTCCACACGTAAGCTTTCTTTTTCCAGACCTGTCAGAGATTCTTTTAGCAGCCGCTGAGCATTATTGTCTTCGATATAACGAATACGTTTGTTGAGTAAAGTATACAAAGCGTTGCCTCTAATTGATCTCTGATTTAATGCAAATGCCCTCAGCTTACACTGAGGGCATTATTACCGTCATTCAAGTGAATGAATGGTTGGAAATTATTTTTCTACTTGTGTCACGTCACGAACTGCACCGCGAGATGCAGATGTTGCCATGGCTGCATAAGCACGAAGTGCGGTAGTGATTTTACGTGTACGTACTTCAAGTGGCTTCCAAGCTTGGGTTCCACGTGAATCCATCTCTACGCGACGTGCTGCAAGCTCTTCATCAGAGATGTCTACGTTGATAGTACGGTTCGGGATGTCGATTTTAATCGTATCGCCTTCCTGTACCAAGCCAATTGCGCCACCTTCAGCTGCTTCTGGAGAAGCATGACCGATAGATAGACCAGACGTACCACCTGAGAAACGACCATCAGTGATTAGTGCGCACTCTTTGCCAAGACCTTTTGATTTAAGGTAGCTTGTTGGGTACAGCATTTCCTGCATACCCGGGCCTCCTTTAGGCCCTTCATAACGAATCAATACAACATCACGTGCCACAACTTCGTCAGCAAGAATCGCTGCAACCGCTGAGTTTTGCGACTCAAAGATACGTGCGCGACCGTCAAACTTAAGAATGTGGTCATCAACACCCGCCGTTTTAACAACACAACCATCTAGGGCAATGTTTCCGTAAAGTACTGCTAAACCACCATCTAGTGAGTAAGCGTGCTCGATGTCATGAATACAACCATTCTTAGCATCTAAGTCTAAGTCCCAGCGCTTGTTTTGGCTAAACGCTGTTTGTGTGGGTACGTTACCCGGTGCAGCACTGTAGAACTTACGTACTTCAGGATCATCTGAACGACTGATGTCCCACTTCTCAAGTGCTTCACCCATCGTTGCGCTGTGAACGGTTGGAATGTCTGTGTGGATCAATCCGCCTTTCTCAAGCTCACCCAAGATACGCATCACACCACCGGCACGATGAACATCTTCCATGTGGTAGTCCTGAGTCGCAGGCGCTACCTTACTTAGGTTAGGGACTTTACGAGATAGACGATCGATATCATCCATTGTGAAGTCTACTTCTCCTTCGTGAGCCGCAGCCAGTAGGTGAAGAATGGTGTTTGTAGAACCACCCATAGTGATGTCTAGACTCATAGCATTTTCAAACGCTTTGAAGTTTGCGATGTTACGAGGCAATACTGACTCGTCATCTTCTTCATAATAACGACGTGCCAAGCTAACAATCTCACGACCAGCGCGTAGGAATAGTTCCTTACGATCAGCGTGCGTAGCAAGTAGCGAACCATTACCAGGCAGTGAAAGACCTAGTGCTTCTGTTAGGCAGTTCATTGAGTTAGCAGTGAACATACCTGAGCAAGAACCACAGGTAGGGCATGCTGAACGCTCAATGTTATCGACGTCTTCATCGCTTTGCTTGTCGTCTGCTGCTGACACCATCGCGTCAACTAAGTCTAGCTTGATTACTTTACCTTGGATGACTGCTTTACCAGACTCCATTGGGCCGCCAGATACAAAGATCACAGGAATGTTTAGACGCAGTGCAGCGTTCAACATACCCGGTGTGATTTTGTCACAGTTTGAAATACATACTAATGCGTCAGCACAATGCGCATTACACATGTACTCAACCGCGTCAGAGATAACTTCACGTGAAGGCAGGCTGTAAAGCATACCGTCGTGACCCATCGCGATACCGTCATCAACAGCGATTGTATTAAATTCTTTTGCGACACCACCAGCGGCTTCGATTTCACGTGCAACTAGCTGACCAAGGTCTTTTAGGTGAACATGACCCGGTACAAACTGTGTGAATGAGTTTGAGATAGCAATGATTGGCTTGTCGAAATCGCCATCCTTCATGCCAGTGGCGCGCCACAATGCGCGAGCACCGGCCATGTTGCGGCCGTGTGTAGTGGTGCGGGAACGATATTCAGGCATGGTGGATCTCCAGAGCAAATAATTGTGTGTCAGACATTCTACCCCGACAGAGTCGACTTTTGAATAAGCTTGACGCAACTGAGGCATTTTAAAATTAAGGAGAGAGGGCTTGGCGAGGAAATAATAACAAATGAGGCGCTTGGAAAAGCTAAAAAGCAGGGGTGCTAAGGTGAGGTGATTTGCTACCTAAGTACTCTACATTGGGTTGAGTACTTAGGTTTTATAACGCTTACTTGCGGCTATATCAGCAGTTAAGTAAGGTATTTGTCGAACGAGACTGATCTACTAGTATCACCTTTTTAAGCATAAGCTTTTGTTTCTTTGGTGGGACTCGAGTGCAGCCTTGTAATAAAGAGATAGCGAGTACAGTGACGAGGCATGCTGCTACTTTTGTATTCATTTTACAATCCATGTAATTACCTGACGAATAAACTACAAAATACCACCACCAGGGGAGGCTAACCTAGCAATATCGACCTTGATGATCAGTATTTGAACAAAAAGTTATGGTTTGATATAAGTTGCTGGGGGAAGGTTATCCCAGCTTGTGAAACCCTCTCCACTGCGAGTTATGGTGTAACCCAGTAAGCCATTTTCTTTAATAAACTGCTTACCTTTCTCTTCACCTAGCACCATGATCGCGGTTGCAAAGCCGTCAGCCATCATTGCGCTTTTATGAAGGACAGAGATCGAAGCTAGTTGGTGCGTAATCGGCTTGCCAGTCACAGCGTTAATAGTGTGAGAGTAACGCTTACCGTCACGTTCAAAGTAGTTTCGGTAGCTACCAGACGTCGCTACGCCGATATCTTCAAGCACCAAGCCACGTTCTATCGCTCGTTCTTTAGTACTTGGCTTCTCAATAGCGATTCGCCATAGGCTGCCGTTTATTTTTCGGCCACTTGCACGTATCTCTCCACCAATCTCAACTAAGTAGTCACTAATCCCCGATGCTGCTAGCTCGTCAGCAATCGCATCAACAGCATAGCCTTTCGCTATCGCACTAAGGTTAATACGTAGGACAGGGATAGATTTACGTAACGCGGGTGGGTTTTCACGCACTTCAAGATTTTGGTAGCCCACGGATTTCTTAGCTTCAAAAATTGCGTCATCGCTAGGGTTGTTGTTTTTAAAGTCTTTGCCAAAGCCCCACAAGGTGATCAGCGGGCCAAGCGTAATATCAAACGCACCATCACTTAACTGACTGATGTTTTGTGCGGCTTGAGTGACTTTTAAAAACTCAGGCGAAACAGGAAACCACTCTGTTGACTGTGAGTTATTAAAGTGACTAATCTCAGAGTCTTCAATCCACGTCGACATCTGCTGGTTGATGCGCACCAGTGAGCTATCTATCTTATTTTGCAGTACTTTGCTGTCGAGTGTTTTACCTTCTGCGGGGTAGAGCGTGATGTGATAGCTCGTCCCCATTGTTGGGCCGGTAATTTTGGTGGCTTCAACCGGCTCACTACAACCACTCAGTTGAGTGGTTAGTAGCACTAATGCAGTCAGTGTAAGAAGAGACTTAAAAGGTAGGAGTGAGAATTTGTTCATTGCCGCCGCGAAGTATCGTAATTTCTAAAGAAGGTGAGTCAGCAAATTGCTGAAGAACTGACAGGTTAGAAGGTGATCCATCAATCACAACATCATTTACTTGTTTAATGATGTCTCCATTTCTAAAGCCAAGTTCTCTAAATAACGCTCTATTTTGACTTGGGTATACTCTAAGTCCAGTCACTTGGCCATTTTCCCTTACGAGTGATGGCGTTATAACGGTCGTAATAATCTGAGAGTCTTCCAATAGTGCATCACGTAGCTCAGCTAATGTTTGTAGCTGGTTTGGGTCGTTGCTACCTAGTCTATTGGTTGCTGCACGAGTCGGCCTTGCTTTTCTGGCAGTAGTCGCTCTTGTTGGTGCTGCTTTGGCTGCGCTGCTTGAGCTAGTTAGGCTCGCCTCTGCCAGCTCCAAAAGCTGCTCCGTGCCGTTATTATCGATCACGACTGAGTTGTTATCCACTCGCTTTAAAATAACACCGCTGAGCTCACGCTCTTTATCCATTTCTTTTTTTGGAAGCTCTTCACCGCGTTTGTAAGTCTCTTGCGTTTTACCGTTGAAAGAGATCATTGCAAAACCATTGCCATCCTTATTGGACGCGACTATACCGTGCAACTTGAGGTTTAGGTTTTTTGCGACAGGTGGCGCCACTGTTTTAGGTAGGTCTCGTCTTACGGGAGCTGCCTTAGGCGCTTGCTTTGGAACAGCACCGAACATGTGCTCGTCAGCAATTAATTTGCCGTAGTTTTGCTTGGGCGAACTAATCGCTCTGGGCGCACTTGCAAGGACTGCGGCTTCAGCCGTAGCTGCTGCGGGTGTTAATACCAACCACAGAAGATTGGCTAGGGTTATACCTAGCGCAATCACAAGAAAAAAAGTCAAAAGGCCGGGTACTTTATGTAACCACTTTTGTGCATCATTCATGCAGTAGACTCAGTCAGACGGCTAGCAACTTCCTTGTACTTTTCTGCCGTTTTTTCTAATACTTCCGCGGGCAAATCCGGCCCCGGCGCTTTTTTGTTCCAGTTTAACGTTTCTAAATAATCACGTAAGAACTGCTTGTCGAATGACGGTGGGCTAGTGCCTTCCGCATATTCGTCGGCTGGCCAGAAACGTGATGAGTCAGGTGTTAGGATCTCATCAATAAGAATAAGCTTGTCATTCTCATCAAGACCAAACTCAAATTTTGTGTCAGCAATAATAATACCGCGCGCTAGTGCGTACTCAGCGGCTTCTGTATAAAGCTGCAAACTAGTGTCGCGAACTTGCTTAGCGAGTGCTGGACCAATCTTTTGTTCCATGACGTCATAGCTAATATTCTCATCATGATCCCCAACGTCAGCTTTACTAGCAGGGGTAAAAATAGTCTCTGGTAATTTACTCGCTTGATTTAAACCTGCAGGTAATTTAACGCCACAAACTTCGCCAGTTTCTTGATAATCTTTCCAGCCAGAACCAATTAAGTAACCTCGAACAACCGCTTCAACCGGTAACGGACGTAAACGACGAACCACAATCGCACGACCTTCTAAGTATTCTGCTTCTTCATCAGTTACTGATAACTCGTCAATGTCGATATCTGTTAGGTGGTTTTCAATCACATGAGACAACTTGTCAAACCAAAAATTTGATACCTGCAACAGTACCTTACCTTTGTCTGGAATAGGCTGATCCATGATTACGTCAAACGCCGATAAACGGTCAGTTGTTACGATCAACATGTGCTGCTCATCGATCGCATAGATGTCACGAACTTTACCTTGGGCAATCAGTTCATAGTTCTTTAATTGTTTCATTGGTTGACTCATATATCGTTTACGTAGAGATAATAGAAAACGGTGTTATAATATCAGGTTTTTTGCAGGATATTGGAGTGAATGTTATGTCACAACCTGTGGTAGGTATCGTGATGGGCAGTAGTAGTGACTGGCCAGTGATGTGTAAAGCGGTAGAAATACTAGAATCCTTTGGAATTCCTCATGAATACAAAGTGGTTTCAGCGCATCGTACGCCGGATCTATTGTTTGAATATGCAGAACAAGCGAAGTCTCGTGGACTAAAGGCAATCATTGCCGGCGCGGGCGGTGCAGCACACTTACCAGGTATGCTGGCTGCGAAGACAATTGTCCCTGTTTTAGGCGTTCCTGCGCCATCGAAATATTTGAAAGGTGTTGATTCTTTGCATTCCATCGTTCAAATGCCTAAAGGTATTCCTGTTGCAACGTTTGCAATTGGTGAAGCAGGTGCTGCAAACGCTGCATTATTTGCTATCCAAATGCTGGGTAATAATGACCCTAAGATTGCAGAACAATTAGTAGAATATCGTGAATCACAGCGCCAGCACGCGCTGAATATGAGTTTGCCACCAGAATAATGAACAAAGAAATGATTTTACCGGGCGCAACCATCGGCATGATTGGCGGTGGACAATTGGGGCGCATGTTTACTATCGCTGCGAAATATCTAGGTTACAAAGTCATCGTGCTTGAGCCAGATGAGCATAGTCCTGCAGGTCAAGTAGCGGATACGCAATTCATCGCACCTTATGATGATGCGGATGCCTTAGCGGTATTTGCTGAACAGTGTGATGTGATTACCACCGAATTTGAAAATATTCCTGCCTCTGTGTTAGAGAAGCTTGCTGAAAGTTGCCCTGTGCATCCTTCCGCTGCTGCACTGTCTAAAACACAAGATCGTATTATCGAGAAAGACTTTATTCGGTCATGTGGTTTGTTGCCTGTGCCTTATGGTGTGATTCGCACGCGTTCTGACGTTGCGACGGCGGTTGCTGCGATTGAGTTTCCTGCGATACTCAAAACAGCGCGCTTTGGTTATGACGGTAAAGGTCAAATCACCGTCAATACACCTGAAGAAGCGGTTGAAGGCTACGAGAAAACGCATAAGTCAGCAGACTGTGTATTAGAGCAGCGTGTTGATCTTGCTTGCGAAATCTCAGTAGTACTGGCGCGTAATGTTGACGGTGAAATGCAGGTTTTCCCTGTGTCTGAAAACGTTCATGTAGACGGAATACTATTCCAAAGCATCGTGCCTGCACGCGTTGAAGAAGATATTGCTCGTGCAGCACAGACAGCAGCTAAGCGTTTGGCTGATGAGTTGGGTTATGTGGGTGTATTGGCTGTTGAGTTCTTTGTGACAAAGCAGGGCGCGTTACTGGTTAATGAGATTGCACCGCGTACCCATAACAGTGGTCACTTCACGATAGATGCTTGCGTCACGTCTCAGTTTGAACAGCAAGTACGTACCGTGTGCAACTTGCCATTTGGCTCGACTGAGTTATTGAGTCCTGTCGTGATGACTAACTTGCTAGGTGATGTGTGGGGTGACTCGCAGCCTGATTGGACGAAAGTACTAAGTAGTCCAAAGAGCAAGCTACATTTATATGGTAAAGCAGCTGCACGTCCTGGCCGTAAGATGGGACACTTTTGTACGCTAGCAGAAACAAATGAAGCGGCTGAGCAAGAAGCAAAGCAAATATTTAACGACTTGAGTAAAGCATAATGGCTAGCAATGAAGCTTATTTAAATACACTGCGTAAAGACATCCTGTTCTCTGCGACGCTTGCTGGTAAAGAAATGAAGTTCAGCTCAACGTGGGGGATTTTTTCACCTCGTGAAATTGATGCGGGAACAGAGCTTATTTTACGTTATCTCAAGCCTGCGGAAGATGCGAGCATCTTTGACTTGGGTTGTGGTTATGGCCCTATCGGTTTGACGCTGGCTAAGCTTGCGCCTAAAGGCGATGTGCTGATGGCAGACAAAGACTTTATGGCGGTTGAGTACGCTAACAAAAATGCGACGTTAAATGGCATTACTAATGCTGAGGCGATTTTGTGTAATGGCTTTCAGCACGTTGATAAAGATCGTCGTTTTGACTTAGTGGTATCTAATGTACCTGCGAAAGTCGGTAACGAAATGATGTCGTTGATGCTGCATGATGCGTATCGCCACATGAATCCGGGTGCGAAGATTTACTTGGTGACGGTGAATGGCTTGCGTCAGTATATGAAGCGTAATTTGAAAGAAGTGTTTGGCAATTATAAGAAAGAAAAGCAGGGTGCGGCTTATACGGTTCAGTGGGCTGTTAAAGAGTAAGCTTCTTCGTTAGATTTTTGTATATCCGTCCGTAAGGCATCGGGTACCTTCAACGGCTCCTCCTCCTTCGTCGGGAAGTCGCTCTTTTGAAAGTACCCGATGCCTTACTGCTACTTCCCTTCTGAGTTTCTTTAGGTAGCTTCTGCCTAATATCTTCATCGCTTGTTATTGTTTATAGTCTGGATAAGTCTTGCTACGGAGTACTTACTAATATGCAACCAATAAATACAGCGCGAAAAGTCAGTCTCTTTTGTGACGGCCGAAATCAAGCTATTCGTATTCCCAAAGAATATGAGTTAGAAGGCTCGGAAGCGGTTATTCGTCGCGTGGGCAACTGTTTGATTATTGAGCCAGTTACCAAGCTAAAGCTGTTAGATTTGTTGGCTACGCTTCAACCTATGGATGAGTTACAACCAGAAGTTGATGACCTACCTTTGGATGATATTGATCGATGAGAATGATTTATTTATCGTGTGCCAGCGCTTAAAGTTGAAAACTGGGTGGCTAATTGAATTTAGAAGATTAACCTCTGATTAATAGTGTTGCATTTTTGTGATATCCTTCGGTAATATTGCTGGGACTTAGGGGTAAGTTTCAGCTATTTTCCAAAAGGAGAAGTAGTTTGCTGTCATTCAATATCATCTCAAAAAAAGTAATACGTAGAGCAGCCAATAGTGAAGAATAATCTTGGTATTCATGCCATTGCGGGCACAGAAAACTCACAGCGGAAGTTAGATGTACTCTTTATTCACGGCTTAGGTGGTGACGCTTTTACGACTTGGCAATATGAAAATAAAGCTGAGTACTTCTGGCCTAAAGGTTTGGTAGGCGATTTTCCAGAAGTAGGCGTTTGGACTATTGCTTACGGTGCGACACCTTCTCGTTGGGTAGAGGATGTTATGCCGATGGAAAGACGGGCTACAAATTTACTGAAGCAATTTGTCTTAAGTGGTATTGGGAAGAGACCTTTTACCTTTGTAGCACATAGTATGGGAGGTTTAATTGCGAAATACATACTGACTCAGGCTGAAATCAGTAATGATCCTGATTATCAAGAGGTAGCTGATAATTGTCGCGGTGTTATTTTTTTAGCTGTGCCACATGCAGGTTCAGGTGGGAGCAACGCACTAGGTTACGTGAATGTATTGGTTCGTGGTAATTACATATTGAAGCAATTAGCAAAAGACTCAGCAGCACTTAATAATGTTGATAACCACTTTCGCCAACTGAGTAAGAGAAAGGGGTTGAGGAACTATGCTTTTATTGAAACTAAAGAGGTTCGTATAAGAACCAAACTACTTTGTTTTTTCTCAATACCGAAAGGCATTAAAATAGTTAGCGAAACTAGTGCTAGTGCAACAGAGTTAGCAGAGCCTCCTGTTCCGATGGAGGACGACCATCTTTCTATTTGTAAGTTAGACTCAAAAGACAATTTGCTCTATCAAAGTGTGATAGACATCATAAAAAAATACCTTGCTGTGCGCCCAAAAGAAGATCCCGAAAAAAAAAGGCTGAAGACGAAGTAAGAAGTCATAGGCATTGGCTTTACTACACAATGGCTCATGACTATCTCAGTAACCTATCTATGAAGAAGTGCTTTCAAAACCAAAACTACTTTGTTGGTTTCTACACAGGTGAACGAAATGACATCCCTTACAGTTTTGCCGTGGATTATTATACAAAGCTGAAAATACCGTTGCTGTCAGATGAGGTTTGGGAACAAATTTTGGAAATTGAGTTAGATGGTGCGGTAGAGGATAGTTTTCGTAATGGCCTTTATAAGAAACTCTTGCCGAAAGATTACTTAAAACTACAAAAAATTGATTTAGATGAGGTGGTTACTTCTAGGATGAAGGCTGACCGACAGCTTGTGATTTACGTTCAAATAGATAGAAACAGATCAGAGAAAACAGACATTATTATTAATGGTGCTATTACTTATCTTCAGAGTCTCAATATCCAAGATAGCCACTTTGCCGTTTTGTTTAATCGCAAAGAGGCTGTGGTAGCGCTTCCAAACTTCTGTAACGATATGGCTGGATTAAGAAAGCTAACTTCTGAAGATATTGAAGATTGGATGGAAGTGGTAGAAAAGAAAAAAGTAGACACATCAAGACTTGAACAAGCGCTTTCCCAGTTTAATGATAAGCAACAGTTCAGCTACAAAGACGCGTTGAAACAACTAGAAACACTCCCACCAGCAGAAGTATTAAAAGGTAAATATTCATGAGTAAGCGCTTCTACAACGGTCAAGGCAAACGTAACTCCGAGCCGTTAATACTCCCCACAATTAATCACGATATTCAAACTACCCCAGAAGGTTACTTAGCCACAGCTGATCTAGCTGCGGCAGTGGACACAGCGCTCACGCTTGGGATGCCTTTATTACTGACAGGTGAGCCGGGCTCAGGTAAGTCAGCTCTGGCCAAAAGTATCGCCTGGGAAGTGTTAGGTGAAAACGAAAAGCCACTAGAGTTTACGGTAAAGTCAGATACACGTGCGACCGATTTGTTTTACCGTTTCGACACTGTTGGGCGTTTCCATGCGGCCAATGCGCCTGATGGTGAGGTTTCTGCAAAGAACTTCTTACACTTCAATGCGATGGGTAGAGCGATCTTGCAAGCTAAGCCTTTTAAGTACACTCAAGACTTACTTCAAAGTGAGCAGCGCGCGCAACAAGTTCATACAGGTGAGCAGAAGCGCAGTGTGGTGTTAATTGATGAAATAGACAAAGCGCCACGCGATGTTCCCAATGACATGTTGGTAGAGCTAGAGCGACTTTGTTTTGATATTCATGAGTTACAAACCCTCGTTGAATTAGAAGGAGATGAGTGTAACCACCAGCCAATTATCATTATCACCAGCAACTCAGAAAAAGCGCTACCCGAAGCCTTTTTACGTCGCTGTGTATATCACCACCTAGAGTTCCCCGCGTTTGATGCGGAAGAGGGTAACACTGTCACCGTAAGAGATATTGTGGATCGTCGTTTAGGCAACCGTTTTACATGGGAAGAAGGTTTACTCAAGGACGCGATTAGTTGGTTTAAGTTTTTGCGACAAGTGCGCGGTATAGAGAAAAAACCATCGATGGCTGAATTCCTAAGCTGGTTGGAATACCTGCAAGCTACAAACCCTCATGCAACGGAATTAAACCCTGACTCGGTACAGCTACAGCAAAGTATTTCCCACGTACTGTTAAAAAAGTCCCAAGACCAAGACCAAGCGCAATGTAAGCAGTGGTTGAGTCAGTGGAAAGCCGAAGACTAAGCAATGTCTGACGTTGATAAAACACCTTATGCTTGGTTGGAGAAACTACCCCAGCTAAATAGCCTGCTACTAGCGAACGGCATCACAGTGAATGCCGATGTATGGGTGCGTGTGTATGATTTATTCATCGCCCAATACCAGCAAAACCGTTTACCAGAAGACCCTGCGCGTTTAGAAAATGCCTTAAGCGGTTTAATAGTGACTAGTGCTGAGCAGCAAAAGCAGTTTAAGGGACTATATCGACAATGGCTCAGCACGATTGGTTCAGCGGAAGCGGCCCAAGCTGATCAAGATAAAAAAAGCAGACAGGAAAAACAACAAGCTGAGTTTGAAAACAAAGAACAAGAGCAAAGGAAAAACCGTAGCGTAGTAAAAACCATTACCATAGCTTTATTGCTACTAGCCATTATCAGTATGGTAGTGGTCTACCTTTGGCCTGAAAAAGTGGTAGAGCCACCAATAGTTCCAACGCCAGTGGTATCAACAAGTATCGCAACTACCACGACTACTAAACCTATAATGGCGCTTCAACCGACGCCACTAAGGCAAGACCTGCTGCCGAAAGCGCAGTCAGCGAGTCAAAATTTCGTGCTCGACCTAATTGGCAAAGGCTTACCGTTTCTACCAATTAGCCTGTTTGGCTTTTTCCTATGGGCAAGGTGGCAACGCTGGCAAGAAGTGTTAAAACAGCAAAAAGGCGACCCTAAAGATCCTTTGAGTGTGATTAGCCTGTCGGATAAGGCCGAGTCGGCGGAAAGCTTGTTTAGTAGTCCGCTACTATCCAGTGCACTCAGAGCGTTGCACAATCCTATCAAAGTACTTAGCCAAACGCTGAGTATGCGGGAAACTGCGGAAGCAACCGCTAATGCAGCTGGTTATTTCACACCAAAGTATCAACAGCGCGCTTATATCCCACAGTGCATCATGATGATCAGCTATCAACACGGGCAAGACCAAGCCAGTGGTTTGGCCTTGCTGATGCAGCAACGCCTACTTCACGCAGGTTTAGAGGTTTACACCTACCTGTTTCAAGGTACACCTGAGCACCTGTATGCTTTAGAGGGTATGAAAGCGACTAGTCTTGCAGAAGTGACGATGCGCTACCCGCAGGGTAATTTATTACTGATCTCTGACCCTGACATCTACTTGAGTGCATGGTCAGGCGAGCTACAGCCGTGGGCTAACGCGATTAGTCAGTGGCAACAACGCGCACTGCTGACAACACGCCCGACAACCGAAGCGATGCGTAAAGCGTTCGATGCGCTGCAACTGCATAGTGCTAGCCTAAGTAGCGAAGGGTTAAAGCAAATTAGCCAAACACTGGCAGGTGTGCGTAAAGCGAGTGAGGTAAATACTAGCCAACACCCATTGCCGCCAGAGCTGGCGCGTTTAACGATTAATGAATGTGGCGAAGAGTTAAGCGAAGAAGAACAGCAAGAACAGATTGATGCACTGCATTTGTTCTGTGACCCGCAAACCTTCCGCTTGCTGACGGTTGTTGCAGCTTACCCTGAGTTGCACTGGCCGTTGACTCAACGAATAGAAAGTGAGCTATGCGCTGATCAGTCAATGGTGCAGCGTGAGCAACGCTTGCTTAACTTGCTGCGCTTGCCGTGGTTACGTGCAGGAAAAATACCTAAGTGGCTACGTTTATACTGTTACTACGAACAAAGCCTGAAACAACACCAAGAAACCCAAGCGCTATATCGGTCGCTGTTTCATCAGGCAGAAATAAAAGCCGAAGGTAATGATTCAAAGGATTATTTAGCGCTACCGTTTAACGCCAGTGCCGCGAAAAAGCCACATCAAGCTGCGTTTTTACGTTGGTTAAAAACACTTAACAAGGCGCAGGAAAGCACACTAGATGATAGCTTGTGGGAAGACCAAATATTTGTCGATACGCTCTGGGGTAAGCCAAAAGACCTAGATGTACCATTAACCAAGCGGCTAGCAGTCCGTTTGCCAAAAGGTCGCTGGGGGCGTTTATACCCTCGTATCGCCTTATGGTCGACAGCTGCTTTATTGTTGGGTGTTATATTGCATCAAAGCTGGCAAAGTAAAGGGCGAGAGGAGTTTCAGGCGCTATTACCCCCTGCTGGATTGAGCGCAGGGCTTGCGAGTACTCCTATTGAAATCCTAATAAACAAACCTGAAAGCTACGAAACAGGTGCGCAACTAGTACAGTTTGAACAACAAAAACAAGCAGCGAAACTGTTGACGGAAGCCTTGAAGCAACAAGGTGTGACGGGTGAAATTAATACCAGCATAGCGATTGCTGCGACCAGTGATCAAGTGAGTCGTATTAGTTACAACACAACTCAACAAGAGCTTGCAGCGTTAGCGGCAAAGCAACTGGCCCATATCACTTGGGGTAATACATCAGAACTATCCGCTGCTAACACAAGTGATACCTTAAAAATTCAGCTCAATCGATTAATCCAAGAAGGGTCTACTTTTAGTGATCAAGCAAAGCCTTTAAGTAAGAGTGAAAAGGAGACTCAGTTAATACTCTTTAATAGTACCGATGTGACATTAACTGATATGAATAAATACATATTTGGTTCTAATGACACACCATTCACTGTGTTTAGTGATGTCAGCAAAGACAATGTGCCACTACCGCAAATGGTCGCCTTACCCAGTGGGACTTTTCTGATGGGGTCACCAGAAAGTGAGCATGAATCTCCCCAGCATGACGTAACCATAAGTGCTTTTGCCATGAGTCAAACTGAAATCACTTTCGAGCAATATGATGCTTTTGCCGATGCAACCAAACGCGAGAAGCCAAGTGATCAAGGCTGGGGAAGAGGACAGCGTCCTGTGATAAATGTGAGTTGGGATGATGCCAAAGCTTATACCGCATGGGTTAGTGAACAAACTGGACAAGTGTACCGTTTGCCGAGTGAGTCAGAATGGGAGTATGCCGCTCGTGCAGGCACACAAACGCAATTTTCCACGGGAGACTGTATTCATACTGACGTTGCTAATTACAATGATAACTTTGAATACAATAACTGTGGTGCAAAAACAGATGTCTACCGTGAAAAAACAACGACAGTAAGCGAGCTAGCACCGAACTCTTGGGGGTTGTATGCCATGCACGGTAATGTTTGGGAGTGGGTGGAGGATTGTTACCAAGGTGGTTATGACGGCGCGCCTGATGATGGTTCAGCGAGGCAGGAGGCTGAGTGTGCTATTCGAGTCTTGCGCGGCGGGGGGTGGAACCTCAATCATAACTACATCCGTTCTGCCTTCCGCTTCTGGAGCGATCCTGATGTTGCTATCAACCTTACGGGTTTTCGTATTGCCAGGGCGTTATGACCCTTTGTTCTTTTGCCCTTTTGCACTTTGATTTTTCAGAGAGCTTCGGTTTTACGAAGGTGCTTGTTAGGAGCTGGTTATGAATAAATTCCACCAATTACCACAGGTGATTCAAGATACTCATAAGGTCATTGAGTGGTTTATTCCCCAAATTGAAAAGCTGCCACGTAGTCGGAAGTTCTGCCAACCGCAACAGGAACAATCCTAATGAAGCAAACAACAACACGGGTTTTCGTATTGCCAGTACGCCTAGCGTTTTGGGTTTTTAACAAAGCTCAAACGTGGCCAGAGTGGTTGACTCTTAGGAGCCAAACAGTGTGCCGCTGGGTGCCCATGAGGTGTTTTCCTGTGCAACAAAAGGAAGGTTGCCAAAGAAAGCGGCAAGGACTGCCACAAGTAGGGGTTAGTAGCCTATTGATTGGTTTTAGGCGAAACCCCTTGCTTGATTTTATGATGTTTTCTCTGCTGTGCTTATTTTTGACCCTTCCTCAAGCGAGTCACGCAGCCGTAGGTGATGAGCCTGTAACGCTTCCACCCAAGCCTTGCGTTAATACTTTGAATACGCTGCCAGAGATGCAGTTAATCCCAGCAGGTCAATTTCAAATGGGTTCACCTGAGACAGAAGAAGGTCGTAGTAATGATGAAGGCCCAGTTCATGCAGTCAGTGTTTATCGCCCCTTTGCCTTATCACGTTGTGAGATTACCGTAGGTCAGTTTAAGCGCTTTGTGAATGATACAGGCTACAAGACAGATGCAGAGCGTGGTGACGGGTGCTTTGTTTTAAATGAAAAAGGAGATAGTGGAGAGAAGCAAAAAACGGCTAACTGGCGTTTACCTAATTTCACACAAACAGATGATCACCCTGTTGTTTGTGTTTCTTGGCAAGATGCTAAGGCTTATACACGTTGGTTGTCATCGGTAACGGGTGCGGTGTATCGTCTACCCACAGAAGCAGAGTGGGAATATGCCGCTAGAACAACTACGGCAAGTGAGCTAAGTCGCTATTGGGGTGATGAACCTAATGGCTGCGCTTATGCTAATGGTGCAGATCAAGCTTTAAAAGAAGTGGTTTCTTCCGTTACTACTATAGCTGATTGTAATGACGGGGCTGTTTTTACACAGCTAGCTGGGAGTTACCAGCGTAATGCGTTTGGTTTATCGGATATGCTAGGTAATGCATTGGAATGGGTTGAGGACTGCTACAAAGATAATTATGAAGGGGTAGCGATAGATGGTTCAGCAAAGCAAGAAGCTGAGTGTGCTCGTCGAGTGTTGCGCGGCGGGGGCTGGAACGACGAACCAGACCTCATCCGTTCTGCCAACCGCAACAGGTACGATCCTTATGTTGCAAACATCTACTTCACGGGTTTTCGTATTGCCAGGGCGTTATGACCCTTTGTTCTCTTGCCCTTTTGCCCTTTGAAATTTTATTAGTAAAGAGATCTACTAACAGATTGAAAGTAGGCTTAGACATCCCCCCCTGTAGTAAAAAGCTAACCGTCAACCACCAAACTAGATTTACAAACCCTCTAGCAAGCGCAGTATGTTGAAAAAGTGAATTTGAACCAAGAGGCCATTCATAGTTTCGTAAGAGCGACTTCCCGACGAAGGAGGAGGAGCCGTCGAAACTATGGATCGCCTCGACTACAACTCAACTTTTTTCACCACCCAGCAAAGCCCCAACAAACGTCTCAGCATCAAACGTCTGCAAGTCATCAATGCTCTCACCAACGCCTACAAATCTAACTGGTATTCCAGTCTGATTCGCAATCGCAAACAAAATACCACCCTTAGCCGTACCATCCAGCTTAGTAACAGTAATACCCGTCAAGCCCAATGCCGCGTTAAACTCTTTCGCCTGCGCCAATGCGTTCTGACCAATACTTGCATCTACCACCAACATGATTTCATGCGGTGCAGTCGGATCAATCTTCTGCATTACACGCTTAACTTTCTTAAGCTCTTCCATCAGGTTAGTCTGCGTGTGCAAACGCCCAGCGGTATCTGCTAACAAAATATCAACGCCACGCGCTTTCGCTGCTTCCATACCATCGTAAATAACCGATGCAGTGTCCGAGCCTTGGCCTTGTGCAATCACTGCAACATTATTGCGCTCGCCCCAAGTTTGAAGCTGCTCAACCGCTGCTGCACGGAAAGTATCACCCGCTGCCAACATGACAGTCTTGCCTTCGTTTTGGAATTTCTTAGCAAGCTTACCAATAGTAGTCGTTTTACCCGCACCATTAATGCCGACCATCAAGATTACATTTAGCTTACGACTTTCATCAAAGACTAATGGCTTAGCAACAGGCTCCAATATCTCCGTCATGCTTTTGTAAAGCACCTGCATCAACGCTTCAGTATCCGCTAATTCGTTACGTGCAACTTGCTGAGTGATCGTGTCGATGATTTTAGTCGTTGCTTCGACGCCAACATCGGCCATCAAAAGGCGTGTTTCTAGCTCTTCTAAAACATCTTCATCAATCTTCTTAGAGCCAAGGAAAAGGTTCCCCATGCCTTCAGTAAGGGAGCTTCCTGTTTTCGCTAGGCCATTTTTAAGGCGTGAAAATAAACCCTTTTTGTCAGTAGTGCCTGGGCGTTCTGCTGTTTCTAAAGCATCTGTAATAACACTTTTAGGCGTATCTTCTGTAGTCTCAACGACGGCGATTGGCGCTTCGGGTTCGCTTACTTCTACAGTAGCTTCCGGCGCTTCGATTACGTCAGTTTGAGTTTCATTTCCTTGTTCAGGCTGTTTTTTCTTCTTGAAAAAATTGAACATCGTTTATACTTCATTTTTGGTTAATAAATGTGAATCTAGTTATGCAGAGAATCTTATCACTTGGGGCGCCAATGCGTAACTGCCGATTGTTACTCGCGGCGATTACACTGGTTACGTCGTCAGCAATGGCAGAAAGTACCGCAACCACTCCAGAGAAAGCGCCTAGCGTTTCCGAAAAAGTTTTAAAAAATGGTTTAAAGGTGCTGGTCAAAGAAGACCATCGAGCACCGATCGCCGTTGTGCAAGTTTGGTACCGTGTGGGTACGAGCTACGAGCACGAAGGTATTACCGGTTTATCACACGCACTTGAGCACATGATGTTTAAGGGCACAACCAAGCGTAAGTCAGGCGATTTTGAAGTCGTTTTGTCACGTATTGGCGCGCAAAACAACGCATTCACTTCTCAAGACTACACGGCTTATTACGAAGTACTTGCCGCAAAGCATATTGAAACAGCTTTCGAGTTAGAAGGTGACCGTATGCGTAACCTTGTACTCGATAAAGATGAGTTTGCTAAAGAAATCGAAGTCGTTAAAGAAGAGCGCCGCATGCGCACAGACGATAATCCAAACGGTGTTATGCGTGAGCAGTTCAACGCTGTGGCTTACTTAAATAACCCGTACCGTGCGCCTGTTATTGGTTGGATGAATGATTTGGATCATATGAATCTTGATGATCTAAAAGACTGGTACAAAAAATGGTATGGCCCAAATAATGCAACGCTAGTGGTTGCAGGTGACGTTGATCCTGAAAAGGTTTTTGAGTTAGCTGAAAAGTATTTTGGTCACTACGAAAAGTCAGTGCTTCCAGAGGTTAAGCCTCGTACAGAGATCCCTCAAATTGGTAAGCGCGAGATACGTATTAAAGCACCTGCAAAAGTACCAAGCTTTAGAATGGGCTTCAAAACACCGGGCCTGATTACGGCGAAGCAAGGCAAAGTCGAAGAGTGGGAGCCTTATGCATTAGACGTTCTGGCTAATGTTTTAGACGGCGGTAGTAGTGCTCGTTTAACCAAGAAGCTGATTCGCGGAAAAGAAATTGCTGCGGGTACAGGTGTGGGGTATATGAGTTATGGCCGTATGCCTGAGATGTTTATTATGACGGGTGTTCCAGCGACTGACGTCAGTGTTGATACGTTGCGTAAAGCCTTTATGGAAGAAATCGAGTTGATGAAGACGACGCTAGTGACTCAGGATGAATTAGATCGAGTGACGGCGCAGGTTATCGCTTCAGAAATTTATCAGCGTGATTCGGTTCAGCACATGGCGACGACACTAGGTATGTTGGAATCTACGGGTATCGGTTGGCAGTTAATGGATGAGTACGAAGAAAAGATATTGGCAGTGACTGCTGAGCAAATCCAAACGGTTGCGAAAAAATACCTAAACGAAGATCAAATGACCTTTGCTGAGTTAGTACCGCAGTCATTAACAGAAGGAGCGAAGTAATCATGCGTAGTTTATTAAAAGTAAGCGCGACTCTGTCATTAGTCGGCTGTTTGTTCGCTTCTATGGCTGCTTCGGCTGGCCCAAAAATTGAGTTTTGGACGTTAGACTCTGGTTTGCGTGTTTATTATGTCGGTATCGATGATTTACCGATGTTGGACATTAACGTCACTTTCGATGCAGGTAGCGCGCGTGACGGTGATAAGTACGGTTTAGCAAACTTAACACTGTCTATGTTGGATGAAGGTGCGGCAGGTAAAGATGCCGATGAGTTGTCGGAAGCCTTTGAATCAGTCGGTGCTAATTTTTACGCGAGTGCGTCAAAAGACATGGCTAATATTGGTCTTCGCACAATTACGCTGAAGAAGCCGTTTGATTCAGCTGTTAATGATTGGTTGTCAGTGATTAAGTCACCTGAGTTTCCAGAAGCAAACCTTGAGCGCCTTAAAAAGCAGTTGATGGTTAGTTTTGAAGGTGCAAAACAGCGTCCAAGTAGTATTGCGGGTAAAGCGTTTAACGAGAACCTTTATGGTGACCACCCTTACGCTAATCCTGGTAGTGGAACAGAAGAGTCGATTGTGACGATCAGCACTGATGATCTGAAAGCCTTTTATAAGCAATACGTCGTTGAAGAAAATGCGATGGTGAGTATTGTGGGTAACGTGTCACGGGCTGAGGCTGAGGCGTTAGCTAAGCGTGTGGCGGATGTGTTGATTGCAGGTAAAAAGCCTGAGCCTATTCCAGAAGTTAAGCCGTTAACTGAGTCAAAGACAGTTTTCATTCCTTTTCCATCGAGTCAAGCGACAGTCATTATGGGGCAGACGGGTTATAAGCGCGGAGACCCTGATTACTTCAAACTTTACTTGGCGAATCACCCATTTGGCGGAAGTGGATTTACATCTCGTCTTATGAAAGAGGTGCGTGTAAAGCGTGGTCTTAGTTATGGTGTGTCGAGTTATTTCTCGCCTTCACGTGAGTTAGGTCCGTTTGTGATGAGTTTGCAGACGAAGATTGCTCAGGTTGATGAAGCGAAGAAAGTCATGACAGATATGTTGGCGACTTATTTAAAAGAAGGGCCGACTAAAGAAGAAATTGAAGGCTCTAAGCTAAATATCTCAGGTGGTTTCCCAATGAATATTGCGGGTAATAGTAATATTGGTAATTACGTTGATGTGATTGGTTTCTTCGGTTTGCCACTTGATTATCTTGAGCGTTTCACTGATGAAATAGACTCTATTACACAAGAGCAGGCGAAAGAGGCAATGCAACGCCGTGTGAATCCAGATGCCATGCTAACGATCGTTGTTGGTGGTGAAAGTAAAGAAGACGAGAAGAAAGATGGCGCAAGCAAATAAAGGTGTAAACAAGCTGCGGATTATTGGAGGGGAGTGGCGCAGTCGTCAGCTCCCTTTCATTGACGCACCAAGCTTGAGACCGACACCTAACCGTGTCAGAGAAACGCTGTTTAACTGGTTACAAGGTGATATTGCAGGTGCACGTTGTTTGGATCTGTTCGCTGGTAGTGGCGCGATAGCGTTTGAAGCGCTATCTCGTTATGCCGCTGAAGTTGTGCTGGTTGAAATGCATAAAAAAGCAGCGAAACAACTGACTGAAAATCTCTCCATATTAGAAGGCGAGAGTGAGTCTCGTGGTTTGGTGGTTAATCAAGATGCGTTGAAGTATGTTGCGTCGTCACCAGAGCCGTTTGATGTGATCTTTTTAGACCCGCCCTATCGTAAGAACTTTTTGCCTACTGTCTTAGATCAAGTGAATAGCTTGGCGCTTTTGAAGCCAGGCGGTGTGATCTATTTAGAGCACGAGCGAGAAGAGTCTTTTGACTGGAGTGACTGGGGCTTGGAAGTGATTAAGCAGAGTAAAGCGGGGCAGGTGATGTGCTTCTTATTAAAAAAGGGAGCGTGATTAGCTCCCCTCTCGTATTAGTTTAACGTCTGTAGAGAGCGGTATTGGCCGTTCTCGTCAGATGACAACATGTCTAGGATCAGTGGGTTTTCCACATTCAGATCTGACACATCAGAGCAAATATTTTGTTCTGATACATAAGCCATCACAGAGTCATCATCCACGAGTACATGGTACCAAGGCTGATCTTTTGATGGCTTATTTTTTGCGTGTTCTTCGTACCATTCATCATCGCCGCTAAATTCAGCGTCAACGTCTACAATGATTCCACGGAAGTTATAGTGTTTGTGGTAAATCACTTGTCCAATATTATAATCAGCTCTACGAATTTCCATTCTGTACCCGATGGTCTGTTTTCTATTACCCTAAAGTGGGGATTTAATGCCTCAATTCAAGGTGTGATATGTGTAAAAAAGAGTAACGGTAGCGTTTGTAATAGCCTATTAAGTTAAATACTACCTATAATGTAGGGCTAAATCAGTATCCACTCTTTTCGATTAACTCTGTCTTTGTAGTCCCCTTGTATATGAATAACGTGAACGCTTCAAATAACCATCCTGTTTTTATTTCAATCGTAGGTGCTTCTTGCTCCGGTAAAACAGCTTTAGCCCGCAATATCGCTAAGCGCTTTAGCGGTAGCCAAGTATCTGTGATTTCTGAGGATAATTACTATAAGCGACAAGATCAGCTAACGCCTGAGCAACGTGTCAGTATCAATTACGATCACCCAAGCGCTTTTGACCATGACTTGTTACTTGAGCATATAGCGAAGCTAAGTAAAGGTGAGTCGATTGATTGTCCAACATACGATTATTCTCTACACAACAGATCAGAAACTACGGTTGAGGTTCAAGCGACACCGGTTATCATCTGTGAAGGTATTATGCTGTATCAGGCAGAAGTGCTGCGTAACCTGTTTGCACTGAAGTTGTTTGTCGATACACCTTTAGATATTTGCTTAGCGCGTCGTATTGGCCGTGATGTGAGTGAGCGTAATCGTTCGGTAGAGTCTGTGTTGACTCAGTATCAAGATACGGTACGTCCAATGTATTTAGAATTTATTGAGCCGTCTAAGTATTACGCAGATATCATTCTGCCGATGGGTGGTCACAATGAAATCGCACTTGATGTACTCAGCAGCAAGATTACACAGCTTGTAAATCGCTGATCCTAATTACCCTTTTGATGTATCAAAGTGCTAGCGAGAAGTTGGCGATTTTGATATTATCTAGTATATTTGTAGTTTAAGTACTGGATTATGTACTTAATGGCTTTTGAAAAGCTTGAAACTTCAATTTAATGAAGTTAAACTACATTTTACTTACACAGATGAATAATCTAAAGGGTTGATCAGGATGACGACAAAGATTGGTATTAATGGTTTCGGCCGTATTGGTCGCATGGTATTTCGTGCTGCTATTGAAAATTTCGACGATATTGAAGTAGTTGGAATCAATGATCTTCTTGACCCTGAGTACCTAGCTTACTTACTTATTCATGATTCTGTACACCGTCGTTTCCAAGGCGAAGTATCTGTTGATAACGGTACACTAATCGTAAATGGCAAGCGCATCCGCTTAACAGCAGAGCGTAACCCAGCTGACCTTAAATGGGGCGAGATTGGTGCAGATATCGTTGTAGAGTCAACTGGTATCTTCCTAACAGAAGAGAGTGCAAGTGCTCATCTAGAAGCGGGTGCAAAGAAGGTTATCCTTTCTGCTCCTTCTAAAGATCACACGCCAATGTTCGTTTATGGTGTTAACCATGAAGAATATGCAGGCCAAGCGATTATCTCTAACGCTTCTTGTACTACTAACTGTCTAGCGCCTCTAGCTAAAGTATTGAATGACACATTCGGTATTAAGCGTGGTTTGATGACAACAGTTCACGCAGCTACGGCTAGCCAGAACCCTGTTGACGGTCCTTCGCATAAAGATTGGCGCGGTGGTCGTGGAATCTTAGAAAACATAATCCCTTCATCAACGGGTGCTGCTAAGGCTGTTGGTAAGGTTATCCCAGAATTGAACGGCAAGCTGACAGGTATGGCTTTCCGTGTCCCAACTTCAAACGTTTCAGTCGTTGACCTTACCGTTGAGCTTGAAAAATCAGCGCCTTACGAAGCAATTTGTGACGCAATGAAAGCAGCAGCTGCAGGCCCAATGAAAGGTGTTTTGGCTTACACAGAGGAAGCGGTTGTTTCAACTGACTTCGTTGGTGAGACTTGTACTTCTACGTTTGATTCCGCTGCCGGTATCGCGATGGACGACAACTTTGTTAAGTTGATCTCTTGGTACGATAACGAGTGGGGCTACTCCAATAAAATGCTGGATATGGTACGCGTCGTGTCTTGATACACCACACGCCATTGGCTACCAGCGTTTCTTCAGCCGGCCCCTTTCTCTAGGTGGGTCGGCTTTTTTTTGTCTAAATTTTATCCCTTGTGAAATTAAATTAATAGAAACTAACAGGTGGAGCGTTTAGACTGCTTAGTCCTTTATTATGAGATTACTCATAATCATCTAATTGCAGAGAAAGAAATTATCAAATGACCGATCAGCAAAAACAAAACCCGTTTATGGATCTCATTGTGAGCATCGTGCTTCCCTCTGTAGTTTTAATGAAATTTAGTGGAGAAGATAACTTAGGGCCTGTCATGGGTCTGATTGTTGCGCTAGCATTCCCATTAGGTTGGGGTTTGTATGAATTGATCGTTCACAAGAAACGTAACTTCGTTGCCTTATTAGGTCTGATTAGTGTGCTTTTAACTGGTGGTATTGGTTTGATGAAGCTAGATAACCAATGGCTGGCAATTAAAGAAGCGGCTATCCCAGCGTTGATTGGTATTGGAGTCGTTATTTCGACTTATACAAAATACCCACTAGTTAAAACCTTGCTGTTCAATCCAAAAATTCTTCACGTTGATAAAATCAATGAGAAGCTGGAAGAGAAGAATAATAAGGAACAGTTTGATAAGCAGCTGTTGAATACAAATTATTTACTGGCGGGGACATTTTTGTTTTCTTCAATAATGAACTACATTCTCGCTAAGTGGATTGTTGTAAGCCCATCAGGCACCGAAGCTTTTAATGAAGAGCTGGGAAAGATGACGTTGATGAGCTATCCAATGATCGCAATACCTTCCATGATTATGATGTTAGGTGTGTTCTATTACTTATGGAAAACAATCAATAAATTGTCTGGCCTCACGCTAGAAGAAGTAATTGCCGCAAAATAAACGTGGTCGTTTCCGTCACATAGTCTGGCTTTCTTATTAAAGCCAGATTGCTTGGTATACTGTGAAAATGAATAAAAAATTACCTGAATTACTGGAACAATACGAAGATATTGTCATCCTTTGGTCTTTACGTGTTTTATATGACCTAAAGGGTTATATGAAGATGGATACAGAGTTTGGTCTGTATGGTCATGATCGTGCGTTAAGTGTGGTTGGGCTGGAGCATTTGATTGATAAGCATGATGCAGATAATCCAATTTCAAAGAAGAAGTTTCGTAAGATACTCAGGCAGCAAAGTGAGCTCTATGAGCAGAAGGTCATTTCAAATGACGGTGTACTGTTTCGCAATATTGAAGAGTTAGGTAAGTTAGTTGAGCTGAGTGATACTGAGAAAAAGTTATTGGTCTTCGGTACGCTTATTCATGCGATTAAAGACTTGAGTGAAGTCTGTGGTGTTCTAGGTGATTTGACGGCTCGTGGTGTTGTTAACTCGGTTAGCATGATTTTGGATATTGATCCTGCGACCATTCGCCAAGCACTCTCTTCGGATGGCTTGCTTAATCGCACAGGTTTGTTACGTCTTGATTGTGGCTACCCAGATCAGTTGGATGATCAGTTAGAGTTGCTAGACGATATTACTGATGTACTGTTAGATGATGTTGAACTAGATATCATGAAGTCATTACGTCGGTTCTTTAAAGTGAGTCGTGAGCCGACATTAGCGCCAGAAGACTTCGCTCACGCGATAAAAGACTACAGTCTAGTGAGTAGCTACCTAAAGTCGGCGAGTGATAAGAGTATTAAGGGCGTTAATATTCTCATCTATGGGCCGCCTGGTACGGGTAAAACGGAAATGGTACGTACCCTTGCTAAGGATATCGGTTGCCCACTGTATGAAGTAAATAATACGGGTGAAGGTGACTCTGATGAGTATGATAAGGCGCGCGTTGATTCTTATCAGTTATCTCAGCAAGTACTGAAGCGGACGCCAGATACTCTGATTCTATTTGATGAAATTGAAGATGTATTTTTGCGTGACGGTAGTATGGAGCGTTTTGGTATTCGCACGAGTACTGACACTAAAAAAGGTTGGTTTAATCAGCTTTTAGAAGAAAATATGCTGCCAGCTATTTGGGTATCAAATGTTATTAATCATATCGACGAAGCCATCATTCGTCGTTTTGATTATGTCATGGAGCTCAAGACACCGCCTCGTAAGACGCGTGTTCGTATTTTCCGTGAGTACGCTAAAGGTTTAGATGTTAGTGAAAAATGGTTAGAGAAAATTGCGACTAATGAATACCTAGCGCCGGGTTTAATTGCACGTGCGGTAAAAGTCGTTCAAGAGTTGGGTTTGAAAACTCAGGAAGAAGTGGAGTCTCACTTAGAGCGAGTGGTTAGTAATACGCTGGGAGCAATGGGTTACGACAAAGATTTAACGAAGGGTGTCACGCCGCCAATATCATATAGGCTAGAGGCGCTTAATCCTGACTATGACTTGGTGACTTTGCAGGAAGCGCTGAAGGTGCAGCCTAAAGGTCGTATCTGTTTATACGGACAGCCTGGAACAGGAAAGAGTGAATATGCTCGGTATATTGCTGATGCATTAGATATTCCGCTGATAACTAAGCGTGCGTCTGATATTTTGGATCCTTACATTGGTATGACAGAGCGACACATCAGTGAAATGTTTGAGCAGGCTAACGAAGAAAAATCGATTTTGTTGCTCGACGAAGCTGATAGTTTCTTGCAAGATAGAACGAAGGCGCGAGAGAGCTGGCAAGTAACGCAAGTAAACGAGTTGCTTACTCAGATGGAGCAATTTGATGGTTTGTTCTTTTGCTCAACCAATTTAATGGAGCAGCTAGATCAAGCATCTCTACGTCGTTTTGATCTGAAAATAAAGTTCGACTTTATTAAATCAGAGCAGTTATGGAATCTGTTTCAGCAGGTGTTGAGTGACTATAACGCTGAGGCTGCGGTAGAGTCCGAATGGAAAAAGCGTGTTTCAGCAATGGAGAATATGACACCGGGTGACTTCGCAACGGTAGCGCGTCAGAGTCGTTTTTCTGGTAAGCCATTAAGCGCACAAAGCCTTTATGATGGGCTAGAGCGTGAGTTGAAATTTAAGGCTTACGGTGCGTATAAAAACATGGGCTTTATTCAAAACACATAAAAAAAGCCTGCGAGGTGATTCACTTCGCAGGCCTTAAGCTTATTTTGGATTAATTAAGCTGGAACTTGTGGGATGTGCATTCCGACCATCTCACGCATAACACGCAATACCTGTGTGCTATACCCAAACTCGTTGTCATACCAAACATACAATACGCAGCTATTGTCTTGAGTGATGGTCGCAACTGAATCAAAAATACCCGGCTCCGGTGTGCCAACGAAGTCTGTAGAAACAACTTCTGTTGATGATGAGTAAGCAATTTGCTCGCTCATGTCAGAGTTAAGCGCGATATCACGAATGTGGTCGTTAATTTCTTCGCGAGTAGGTGCTTTTTCAAGGTTAAGCTTGATAACAGCCATCGACACATTTGGCGTTGGGACGCGAATAGCGTTTCCGGTTAGCTTGCCAGATAGTTCAGGTAGTGCTTTAGCGACAGCCTTAGCAGCGCCTGTTGAAGTTAGTACCATATTAAGTGGCGCACTACGTCCTCGGCGGTCAGCTTTGTGGTAGTTATCAATCAAGTTCTGATCATTAGTGTATGAGTGAATGGTTTCAACATGTCCATTTACAACACCATAGGCATCATTCATGACTTTCAAGACTGGAGTGATTGCATTCGTTGTACAAGATGCCGCGCAAACAATTGTATCCGTCGTTTTGATGTCACTATGGTTAACACCGTACACGATGTTCTTGATAGATCCACTTGCTGGAGCTGTTAGAAGTACTTTTGAAGCACCTTTAGGTACTAAGTGGCGGCTAAGTGCTTCTTCATCTTTAAATACACCTGTGTTATCGACGATTAGTGCGTTATCAATGCCATGGGCAGTGTAATCAATATCTTCAGGTTGGTTGGCGTAGATCACTTTAATGTAGTTACCATTAGCAATGATTGCACTATTTTCATGGTCGACTGAAATAGAACCATTAAAAGGGCCGTGAATAGAGTCACGACGCAATAAGCTTGCGCGTTTCTCAAGGTCACCAGCGCCTTTACTACGAACAACGATCGCTTTAAGTCGCAACTTGTTTCCAGCAGTCGTACGCTCAATAAGCAAACGCGCAAGAATTCGGCCTATGCGACCAAAACCATAAAGGACAACATCTTGAGGTTGTTCAAGAAGGCTGATCTGACCATGGTTTGCAGAGCTAACTTCTTCTGAAAGGTAGTCTGCGAGTGATTGACCATTACTTAGTTGTGAAAAGTTATAAGCAAGCTTGCCTATGTCGACTCTTGAAACACCAAGATTCATCGTTTTCAATGCTTCTAATACTGCAGCAGTCGCAGTAAGATCGATACGTTCTCCAACCATGTGGATACCAAGGCGATGTGCCTTGATAATATCGATAGTTGAAGAGTTCATTAACTTACGTCCGAAGACAGTTAAGATAACGCCCATCTCCCGGTACATTTGTCCCACTTCAGGGATCATTTTCTCAGCTAAGGTTTGTTCGTTTAGGTAGTCCGCTAGGTAAGCGTCACTTGTAATAGTCAAAAGGAAATCCTCTCAGATATGTTGATACAAAAAAATAGCCCCTACCATTAATCAGCTCTCTAGTTCTGTAATAGGGACGTCATGCACAGGTTGGCTGGCCTGTTGTAACAAAGTATTATCACATTAGTATGTGAAAGTTTAGCTCTATACAGTCTTAAGAAGCTGTTTATAGATGTTATTTATGATGAATGGTTACAGTAACGCTAATACGCTTTCTGCGCTACTCACTTCAAATGCTTTTGGTACTTCGACGTTTAAGTGTGTCAGTTTGCCATTCTGGATAATCATGGCATACCGTTGTGAGCGAATACCGCCAAAATTACCAGTATCCATCTCTAGCCCTAAAGCTTTGGTTAGCACAGCGTTACCGTCGGCAATCATGGCAATACTTTCAGCGTTTTGATCTTGCGCCCAAGCTTTCATCACAAAAGAGTCATTAACTGAAAGGCAGGCGATAAGATCAACCCCTTTGTCCTTGAATCCTTCAAAGTTTGTGATGTAGCCGGGTAGGTGGGACTGGGAGCATGTCGGAGTAAATGCTCCTGGGACTGCAAATAACACAACTTTCTTATTGTCAAAAAACTCGCTTGTTGATGTGTTCGAGGTTTCTTCGTTAAGAACGGTGGTGATATCTATTAACGGGAGGCTGTTACCGACTTTGATCATGGTTGTTCCTGAGTAAGCGTTATTTAATGAAGTAATACTGCCATAGCGGTTACTCCTCTAGCAATGGGTATAGGCTCTACTATGTATAGACCATATGGATGACTATATACGTTGTGTTGGTGCTTAAATTTCTGTTTTGAAACTAAATTCACAAAAGGTTCATAAAGGGGTTGACGGGTGCTCAGATCTGTCTATAATGCGCCGCTCTTGAGACGGAAGTTGTTCATCTGAACTGCATCTTAAGTGGTTGAAAGGTCTTGGTTTTTCCTCGATTGATCATCAGTATTAAGTCAGTGTTTTGTTGTTCGGTTCGGTTGGGTGTTTAATCGAATTAAAGTTCAAAAAAACGTTGACAAGATCTGAGGCTTATATATAATTCGCCTCCTTCCTGCGGTAGAGATCGCAGGCGCTACATTAAAAATATAGACCAAATAACTTGTGTGGGGATTTGTAGCTT
>NZ_QGKL01000004.1 GCF_003172895.1 Leucothrix arctica
CTAACAAGCAGTGTAACTAAGCTTCGCTGACCTGCTGACCCTCCACTTAGGCCAAACCAGCGCTTGAGCTCCGCGATCAGTTTAAGGCGTTGTGGTGAAACAGTTTTAGATGGTTTGCACCAGTAACGGTAACTACTTCGGTTGACCGCCAATACTCGACATAAACGGCTGACACTGTGGCTCTCTTGCTGCTGACGGATCAGCGCAAACCTTTGATTGAGTCCTGCATCAAGAGAGCTGAAGCCTTTTTTAGGATGTCGTTATCGCCTTCCAACCGTTTGATTTTACGTTCAAGCTCACGAATTTTAAGTTGATCAGAGGTCAGTGGTGCAGCGCTAGAAAGCTGACCGTTACGCGCTTGTTTAAGCTGTCTTGCCCATTTATCGACCGTCGATTTTCCTAATCCTAAACTCTCTGAGACGTCCTTAACATTGCGCCCTTTATCGACGACCTCTTGAGCAACTTCAAGGCGGAACTCGGGTGAGTAGGTTGGTCTGGTTCGTTTTGTCATATTTACACCTGCTTAGTTAAAGTGAGTTTATCACCTCTAATCAGGTGGCCAAATTTAGTGTGCCACTACATAGCAACATCAAACTCTTTTTCCAAACTATTGAACGTCATTTTGGCTTGAGATCTTAAGGTTCTCTGTCTGCTTATACAGTCATCATACTGATACTTGAGTCGAACAAGCTCTGCAATATCAGGCTCACATTGACTCATAGCCTGATATGAGTCTCGATCGTTAATCCACTCTGTTAGTTTTGATGACTTGATCGTAAGTTTTGGTATTTCCTCGAAACCGGCCATACTGTTTTGCGTCAATATATTCGACAATATCTCTTTAATAGCATCAATACTCGGCTCACGTTCAAGAATCGCTGTCGTAATCAAATCAATATTCTGAATGCTCGTTCCTCTACGACAAAATGAGTAGAGTACTCTGTGTTCATTAATAATAGCTTTGCGCTTACGGTCACTAGTCTCTGTAAAGTTAAGACCACTCTGTATAATACTTTTATAATCCGCGACCCCAAACCTTTGAGAGGGATCATAGCCATCTAACTTCATTGTCCTGAACCAATCAGAAGCGGCAATTACATTTGATTTCTCATGGGTTTCACTAAAGAAAAATTTATCATCGTATGGTTGTTTCATGAAGCAAAAGCGCAGTGCGTTATCCCCACGAAAGATGACAACAAGATTTTTCTCAGACTCACGCTCGTATTCAAAAATGATGTAACTTGTAGATCTCGGCAGGTAATAATCTACAAATGATTTATTTGTACCACTTTGCCTGACAAGCTGCCCTGGTGCGGCTCCAAAGAATAGCGGTAATACACGCAGCATTGTTGTTTTTCCAAAGCCATTATCACCATTGAGGTTAGTATTCCCTTGCAGGTTCACAATGGCTCTTTTCCCCGTAGAGTAGGAGTCAATGAATACTAATTTTGTAAGTCTGAACATGAGGTACCACCAATTAAAATATAATGCTTCATCAAATCTAATTTTTAAGTTATTTTATTTACTACTCATCAAGTTTCGACATCTCTCTGATACCCCAAAGCCAATACCGCACTATTAACCCCATAAAGCGCCAACACATCCCGCAACCACAATCGACACCCAAGATCCTCAATACGGTGGTCACTTGAACAATCCACCTGCCACTGCCGCAACACATACCCTGCCATTGTCGCCCGCATTTTCAAATGCAATATCCCATTCACCATCCCATAATCCCGCTCAATAATCTCTGGGTGAGGCCGATCAGGATGCGCAACAATATCCAGCTCCACAACGCGATTCCATTGGTGATCTTGTTCCAGTAATTCGTTCTTAGCCAGCAAGCTGTCTGTCAATAACTGCGTAGATTCCATACGCGTAAACACAAAGTCCCGAAACTCCCCAGACTTACGGTCAAAAGCACGCACATGCCAGCGCAGACCGTCATTGGCTAAAGCAAATGGCACAACTTCTCGTTTTGATAGTCCGCTAGAATGTGAGAAGTAGCGCATCTTCACGGCTTTATGCTGATGTATCGCCCGAGTCACTGGAGCCAGAATATCCGCCGAAGGGCGATTCAACATCGGAGGAAGTTCACACGATAACAAAGCATCTTGCACCTGACCGATACCATCCCCAAAGCCACGCGATAACATCAGCAATACGCGTTCAATGTTGTGTTCAAATATGGGCTTGAATGCTTTACCTAATACGTAGGTTTTACGGCTGCCTTCAAAATCAATATTGTCAGGACACTGTTCACGGTACAGCGTGAAGTCACGGGTTGCTGCGGCTGGCGCAATACTGAAGCGCTCCATAAGGTCTTGTCTGCGTATATCTCCGAGAAAAAATAAGCGAAACTCGATATAAGCTAGACGCTCTCGTTGCGCTAAACTGGAGCTGCTGATTTTTTCAGATGAAGTGTTGGTAGTTGACTGTTTCATGTACAACATTATGCTTTTCTATATTATATAATACAAGCTAAACAATTATGTTATATCATCAATTTGATTACAACATTAAAACCACGGTCCGATTATGAAGAAAGAGCAGTTATATGAACTAACCTCAACGTTTGAGGTGCATGCACAAACCACTGAAAATGAGGTGGAATTTTGGCTGGCTCGTGACCTCCAACACTTGTTGGGTTATGCCGAATGGCGTAATTTCACCTTAGCTATTAGTAAGGCAAAAACTGCTTGTGAGGTATCTGGTCACGCCATCACAGACCATTTTGTTGACGTCAACAAAATGGTCGAACTTGGTTCGGGTAGCACACGTGAAGTTGATGACATCATGCTCACACGTTATGCCTGTTACCTGGTCGCACAAAATGGTGATCCGCGTAAGCAGGAGATAGCTTTTGCCCAGACTTACTTTGCCATGCAAACTCGTAAAGCTGAGCTGATTGAGCAACGACTGTTAGCAATGGAACGTGTTTCAGCTCGCAAAAAACTAGCTGAAACAGAAAAGGAGCTTTCCCAAGTTATCTATGAGCAAACAGGTGATAATAAAAACTTTGCGTTAATCCGCAGCAAAGGCGATACCGCACTATTTGGCAAGCCGACCCAATCAATGAAGACTCAATGGAAGGTTCCTGACAACCGCCCGCTAGCTGACTTTGCACCGACGATTATTCTTAAAGCCAAAGACTTCGCGACGGAAATAACCATTTTTAACGCTAAATCCCACGGGATGGGAACGGAATCAGCAATTTCCAATGAGCACATTACTAACAACAAGGCGGTTCGTAACACATTAATCGAGCGTGGTATCCATCCTGAAAACTTACCACCCGCCGAGGATGTCAAAAAAGTAGCGCGTCGTCTTAAATCTGAAGAGAAAAAATCGCTCAATAAGCCAGATGTATTGGATAGTGACGTATGACCTCTCAATATGCCTGTCTCACCCGAAACCAACTAAGTAATCCCCAAAGCCAAAAAACCGTATTAACATCACAAAGTCCTTCGAGCAAAACTCGTGAACGGCGTGACGCTAATACGGTTCCGACCGCAAAAGAACTTACTTAAGCACCAACTCCGGCCCCATGAAGTGGTTTGGCAAGAACGTCGACAACCAAGGAATGTAAGTCACCATAATCAGGAAGACAAACAAGATCACCAAGAACGGAAGCGCTGCACGAACAACGGCCATCATCGGCATACCCGCGACTCCACTGGTCACAAACAGATTGAGTCCAACCGGCGGCGTGATCATCCCTATTTCCATATTCACCACCATGATAATACCAAGGTGAATCGGATCAATACCTAGCTCCATCGCTATCGGGAACACAAGTGGTGCAACGATAACCAACAAGCCAGACGGCTCCATGAACTGTCCACCAATCAGCAAAATCACATTCACCACGACTAGGAACATAATCGGTCCAAGACCCGCAGCCAACATTGCTGCTGTAATCTGCTGAGGAATCTGCTCATCCGTTAGTACGTGCTTCAAGATCAACGCATTGGCAATGATAAACATCAGCGTCACGGTCAACTTACCCGCTTCAAACAATGTCTTGCGCGTGTCTTTATGCAGCATCGAAGGAATCAGATAAACAATACCCTCAACAACATATCTAACTATTCGTAGTAATAGCTCCTTAAATGATTTCGTTGGTGCTAACTCTTTATTCGCTAGAGGCCCCATATCTCGATAGATAAGGTTCGAAATTAGGAATGCGTAAATCGCAGCAACCGCAGCGGCTTCTGTTGGTGTAAAGATTCCACCATAGATACCACCCAGAATAATAACGATGAGGAATAAACCCCAACCAGCTTCTGTACCTGCGCTAAAGATTTCAGGCCAACCCGCCCACTTACCTTTAGGCATATTACGAATACGTGCAATGATATAAATCGCCAGCATCAACATGAAACCTGCAAGCAATCCAGGAATCACACCCGCCAAGAACATACGTCCCACTGACACATCAACCGATGACGCGTAAACAACCATAACGATTGAAGGTGGGATCAAAATACCTAGCGTACCCGCATTACAAATAACACCTGCGGCAAATTCTTTGGTGTAACCCGCTTGACGCATACCGGCAATAACGATTCCACCAATAGCAACAACCGTCGCTGGTGAAGAGCCAGAAAGTGCGGCAAAAAGCATACAAGCAAATACACCCGCAATCGCTAGACCACCGTGAAAGTGACCTACACACGCAATCGAGAAACGAATGATTCGCTTCGCTACGCCACCGGTAGACATGAAACTGGAGGCTAAGATAAAGAACGGAATAGCCAATAACGTATAATGTGCGGCCATCGCTTGGTATAGCGTCTGAGCAACAGATGCTAGTGACGTATCAGACAGTACCAATAAGAATATGATTGAACTGAAACCCAGTGCTACCGCAATAGGCACACCCAATAACAACAGCCCGATAATTAAGCCAAATAGAATTGCAACTTCCATTATTTCTCACCCCTTTCGCGCGCTAACTCATCAAGCTCGTCTTCAACTTCGTGACTGGCAATAAAACCGTCTGCCGTGCCTTTGTAAACACGAACGGTTGCTTGAACCAAACGGAACAAAAATAGTGCAACACCAAACGGTAAAATTGTATACGGGATAAAACGTGGCAGTTTTTCATACGCTTCACCTTCATTCATACTGACTTCAAGGAAGCGTAAGAACTCAGGAAACGGAATATCTTCAACTTCATACCACGCCTTCGCTAAAAACTTTTCCTGAAAACCTTCAGGAAACCAACGCCCTTCTGTTCCCGGTAAGTTAGCGAAGTTTGCCCAGTAATCCCATGCACCCTTCATCAGTAACAAGGCATAGGCAATACAAATAGCGCCCACTAACAAGGCAATAGTGCGGCGTACCTTTGGCGGAAAATAAGTAATTAATGCATCAACTCCTAAGTGGGCGGTGACTTTTACGCAATAGCTCATGCCAAAAAGCACCAACCATGCAAATAGAATCGCTGTCGCTTCTAAGCCCCAAATGAGGCCGCCATCAAATCCATAGCGAAGCACAACGTTAACGAATGTGATAAGTGTCATCAGGCCGAGAATCACAGCAATCCCATTTTCTTCAAATGAGTTTACCCAGCGACCGATAAAACCTTTAGGTGTTGCCTGAGTAGTTGAACTCATAGCTCCCTCTCTTTTCAGGTATTTCTAAAAAACACAGCTCTGACAACATAGGCCGCCAGAGCTGAATTTAGACTAATATTAAGCAAGCTGATAAAACACAAAACAGTGCCTTATCAGAGGGTCTTAATACTTACTTCAATGAGCTACGTAGTGCTTGAATCTGTGACTCAAGACCCGCAATCTGATCCATTACGCCATTGATTTTTTGTGCAGCATCGATGTTTTCTTTACCAACATCACCTTCAAACTGAGTCCATACTGGCTTCATTGCAGCCACCCACTCCGCACGCTGTGCTTCGTTCAATGTACGAACAACACCACCAGCAGCGATGACCGATGCTTTAGCTGCTTGGTTTACATTGAAAGACTCTGCATTACGCGCTTCAGTCACTTCAGCGATAATCTTCAAGAACTGCTCACGAACGTCAGGCTTTAAAGAGTCAAGGAACTCTGTTGATGTCACCAACATGTAGTCCAAGATACCGTGGTTTGTTTCAGTTGTTCCGTCCTGTACTTCAAAGAATTTCTTACCAAAGATGTTAGACCATGTGTTTGCCTGCCCATCAACAACACCAGTTTGTAGTGCACCGTATACTTCAGAGAAAGACATTGCTTGTGGGCTTGCACCGATTGCCGCCATCTGTGCTTTCAACACGTCAGAAGATTGAACACGGAACTTCAAACCTTTAGCGTCAGTAGGAACCATCAGAGGCTTGTTAGCAGACATCTGCTTCATACCATTATGCCAGAACGCTAGACCTTGAAGGCCACGACGCTGCATGCCATCTTTTAACTTTTGACCCGCTTCAGACTGTTGAAATGCGTTAACCGCTTCAACGTTGTTGAACATGAAAGGAAGGTCAAAGATACGGTATTTCTTAGTGAATTTTTCAAACTTAGAAAGGCTTGGTGCCGCTAATTGAACGTCGCCCTGAAGCATTGCTTCTAGAACTTGATCATCGTTATATAGCGTTGTGTTTGGGAATACTTCGATACACATCTTACCGTTCATTTCTTCATTGACACGCTTTTGAAGTAATGAAGCTGCGATACCCTTAGGGTGCTTGTCAGTATTTGTTACGTGGCTAAATTTAACTTTAACTTCGCCGTCTTGGCATGCATCAGCCGCATAAGCAGATGTTGCACCTGCCATTAAAACGCCACTAACCATTACAGATAACATTAATTTACGCATTGATTCCTCTCCTTTTTGAACATTTTCTTAGTAACAAGATTACTAAGTGCAACCTTATGAACATGTTAACAACTGGGGGAAACTATAAATAGAACTATAAACCGCGCTTAGATTTAACCACTTAAACTACTGAAAAATATAAACTTAGTTCATAAACTCTGTTTTAACCGCTCAAGCTTCCGTATAGAAACCTACACAAACGGCTACAGCCTCGTGTATAGATTGTTACACAGTGCTTAAAACTTACTTGTTTGCGAGCTTTGTTGAATCGATATCATGCTTTTGGATTTTGTCGTACAGCGTCTTTCGAGATACGCCTAGCACCTCATAAGTCGCTTTCAAACTCCCTTGCTGCTCACGAATACAATATTCAATCACCTGTTTTTCAAAGGCATTGACCTTCTCAGCCAAGGTGCCATGCTCAGGCATGATTTCGTGCTGTGGTTGGAGTAATGTTGTAGGCACACCGAGCGCATAACGCGATGCGACATTTTGCAACTCACGCACATTACCCGGCCAGTCATGCGCAACGAGTGACGCGATCACATCAGAGGACACCTCGGGCGCATCACGCTTATGTAAGACAGACGCTTGGTTAACAAAGTGCTGAAATAATAAAGCAATATCATCCGGTCTCTCGCGCAGTGGCGGCACCTGCAAACTCAATACATTCAATCGATAATATAAGTCTTCACGGAAGCGCCCTGCTTTGCACTCTTCTAGCAAGTCTACTTTACTCGCGGCCAATACCACGACATCAATAGGCACTTCATCATTAGAGCCTAAACGAACCACTACGCGGTCCTGCAACACGCGTAATAACTTAATTTGTAACTCTAGCGGCATGCTTTCTATTTCATCGAGAAACAAGGTGCCGCCATTGGCATGTTCAAACTTACCAATGCGCTGCTCAGTCGCTCCGACAAACGCACCCGCCTCATGACCAAACAATTCACTTTCGATAATATTGGCTGGCAAACTACCGCAGTTAATCGCGACAAAACGCTTATTCGCTCGCATACTAAACTGGTGTAAACAGCGTGCGACGAGGTCTTTACCGACACCTGTTTCTCCATTGATTAGGATATCAATATCGATATCGGCTAAGTTTAAAATCTGTTTTCTTAAGGACACTATTTGCGGGTTAGTACCGATCAACTTTTTGTCTAAGTTATTGGCACCGACAAGCTTTTGACGCAGGCGACGATTTTCTAGTACCAGATGACGCTTTTCCATAGCACGCTTAACTGCGTCCACTAACATGTCAGATGGGAATGGCTTTTCGATAAAATCGTAAGCCCCATCGCGCATCGCTTGCACCGCCATTGGCACATCACCATGACCACTAATGAGTATCACGGGTAGCTCGGCATCAAGCGCCAATATCTCAGACATTAACTCAAGACCATCCATGCCTGGCATACGAATGTCCGTGACAACGATGCCTGCCCAGTCTTGACCTAACGCATCCAACACACCTTCCGCAGAAGCAAAACTTTGTACGGTTAACCCTGCTAACTCCAGAGCTTGGGTGCAGGCATGCCTAAGATGTTTTTCATCATCCACTAAAATAATAGACTGCTGAAACTGTGCCTCTTGCATAACCTCGCCCTACGTTGATTTCTTTAAAATAATGGTAAACAGCGCCCCACCTAATGGACTGTCACCAATAAGAATCTTGCCACCAAACTGATCAACAATGCCATAAGTAATCGACAAACCTAATCCCATCCCTTCGCCCACCGATTTGGTGGAATAAAAAGGATCAAATACATGTTCACGCAATGCTTGAGGCACACCCGTACCGGTATCTGAAATACTTATGTGAACAGTGTCACCTTGTTCGTGCGTACTTATCTGTAACTGCCTGACGTCACTGCTACGCATCGAGTCAAACGCATTGGAGAAAAGGTTTACAAACACTTGCTGCAAACGCACATCGCCTGCAACCACCACGGGTGACGGCTCAGTCATGTTATTGATAATGTCGATAGACTCGGTTTGAATGCGTTCTTTCATCAAGATTAAAGTGTCATTAAGCACTTCTGCAACCACCACTGGACGCATTGAAATAGACTCATCGCGGGCATAGGTTCGTAGGTTTTTGATAATGCGATCCATGCGATCAACTAGCTCGCTGATCAACTGCAAATTATCACTGGCGGTTTCCACATTACCGCGCTCAATAAAGGCTTTGGCGTTATCAGAATAAGAACGAATGGCGGCTAATGGCTGATTTAATTCATGACTCACACCGGCTGACATTTTACCCAAGGCGGCTAACTTAGTCGCTTGTACCAAACCCGCTTGAGTGTCACGTAACGCAGACTCGGCCTGTTTACGCTCAACCACCTCAGCCTCTAACAGCTCGTTGGTTTGAGTCAGTTCTTTGGTTCTATTTTTAACTTTTTGCTCTAGCTCAAGACTGTGCGCATCCTTCATGGCCATACGCTCCGCTGAGCGACGTCTGCGCTGCACGATATTGATAACGGCTAAAAACAGACTCGCTAACACCAAAGCGGCTACCATCATGGCTAATTTAACGCGCTTGCCAACTTCTTCATCTTTAACCAACAACAGTACTTTCCAACCCTCGTCGACCATATCTACCTGCTCAACAAGGTAGTCTCTGGCATCGGAAACGATTTCCCCTCGCTCTAATGATAAGGAAAGCACACTGTCATTTACATCACGGGTTTGATTGACGATGGGCATTGGTTTTAAGGTCTTTTCACCATACTGAAAGCTATCCGCCAGCGCTTGTGTGTCATCATCAGAGAGCGACCTGAGATAGCGATAATGCCAGCTCGTGTCTGACGCAAGAAACACGATACCGTAGTCATCAATCACTAATATCTCATCGTGTGACTCTCGCCACTTTTCCTCAAGCCTCTCAACGGTTATTTTGACCGCCACGACACCAATAATTTTACCTAGGTGCCTGACTGGGTATGAAAAGAAATAACCGCGTTTATTTGACGTAATACCATAGGCAAAGTAGTTGCTACGCTGCCCCTGCATAGCTAAATTGAAATAAGGCCGGAACTCAAAGTTCTTGCCTATAAAGGTCTTTTCCTTTTGGTAATTACTGGCGGCAATGGTGTTACCCGTTGCATCCATAATGTAAATATCACTGGCATCAATCACATCGTTAATGCGTTTAAGGTCAGCGTTTAATGCTTGGATTTCTTGAGTATTAGCCGTTCCTAGCAACGCAGGAATAAGCTTTTCATCGGCAGAAATAAGTTCAGGTTGCGAGCGGTAACGCTTTAGTTCAGAGCTGATATTTGAGACAACCAACGTCAGATTATTTTTACTGCGATCACGAATGTCATCAATCGCAACCTGCTTGGTCCAATAAGCGGTTTGCCATAAAACCAAGGCGCTAAACACTACTCCAGAGATAACTAAAGTCAGGCTTATTTGAGATCGTGTTAGCTGTTTTAGTCTATCCATATCACGCCCTATTTAGCGTAAACACTATTGCTTCTACTACATTCAAAGGACATCCATGCTTTTATTAAGCCCCTCAAGGAGAAACGTTTTAAACCATAGATCGAAGGTATCCATGCTTTGCACCCAAGTGTCATCATCTGCGGTAATTTCACAAATATCATTTTCTATTTCAATATGGACTTCTTTTCTCTCAAAGTTTTGTACGTCCATAAAGCCACCAGATTTTTTTATATTCCAAAGATGTCTTTGAATTTTCTTATAGCTGTAAACCCCAAGTGGTTGCTTATATTGACTCTTTAACACAGTGCCAAGCGTGAACCTTGCACTTATGGCTGGCGACGGCTCTCGACCCCACAGAGCAGTATTTACATTTTCACAGCGTGAGTGTGTTTCTTCAATATTATCGTCTTCTAGAAATTCATTTTGATAAACAGCAGCGGTGGAGTATGTTTTACTATTCATGAACGACGTTGCGTCTGAGAGCTCGCTATCTTCGACCGAGGGATGAAGTATCAATCGATTGTCAAAAGGCGTGTGTTTTAACGCAGGAGAATAAGTGAGTACAAAAGGATTCTCTTTAGTCACCAATAACAAGGATTCCGCAGTGGTTTCATCCAGAAAAGCCTTCACCAAAGCGGTGTCATGCTTCCCACCTACCGTTACATTACACGCAATATCTTCAGGAAAAAACTTTACGTAATAAGTAAAATCGAAACCATCAAGCGGTTGCCAAGAAATAATATTTTCGGTGAGTAATGTTGGCGCAGGAACGAGTGCTTCGATTACTTGTTGTTGCAAAGTCATTAAGGTGTCTCAGTTTTTGTATTAGGTTGAATGGCTTATCCAGATAGCCTCCTCGCTACCGTGTTTTCGGTATCATATCATCGAATACGATTTATGGTTGCAGTCCAATCGGTAAGGTTTTAAGCTGAAAAAGGTTAACTAATCGTGTTCTCCAATCATCTTACAAAAGGAAAAATCGATGCCCTATTTAGCAGCCGACAACCGATATGATAGCGCTGAATATCGACGTACAGGCAAAAGTGGTTTACAGCTTCCTCCTATCTCACTCGGCCTATGGCACAACTTTGGTGGCTCTGACTCACTAGAAAACCAACGTGCAATGCTGCGCCGTGCCTTCGACCTTGGTGTCACTCATTTTGATCTTGCAAACAACTACGGCCCCCCAGCTGGCTCATCAGAAGAAAACTTTGGCCGCTTACTCAAGCAAGACTTCTTGCCTTACCGTGATGAACTCATCATCTCTAGTAAAGCAGGCTATAAAATGTGGAATGGCCCTTATGGGCAAATGGGTTCTCGTAAGTATTTACTGGCGAGTCTTGACCAAAGTCTAAAGCGCATGGGACTGGAATACGTTGATATTTTCTACTCGCATCGCTTTGACCCAGATACGCCACTAGAAGAAACCATGGGTGCGCTCGACTATGCAGTACGTTCTGGAAAAGCGTTATACGTGGGTATTTCATCTTACCCGCCAGAGCAAACGAAAGAAGCGGCACGCATTCTGAAAGAACTAGGCACACCGTGTTTGATCCACCAACCGTCTTACTCCATGTTTAACCGTTGGGTTGAAGATGGTTTGTTAGACGTGCTGGAAGATGAAGGCATCGGTTGCATCGCTTTCTCACCATTAGCACAGGGCTTACTGACTAATAAGTACCTAAATGGCGTACCTAAAGACTCACGCGCACTCAATGCCGGCAGTTTTAGAAAAGAGTTCTTAAACGAAAAGAGTCTCGGCCATGTCCGTGCGTTAAATGATATCGCACTACAACGTGGACAAAGCTTGGCTCAAATGGCAATCGCATGGGTACTACGTGACCAACGCGTCACAACCGCGTTGATTGGTGCGAGCAGCGTGAAGCAATTAGAGGAAAGTCTAGCGGCGACAAACCAACTAGACTTTGAAGCGGATGAACTTACTGCAATCGACCAACATGCTAAAGAAATGGGCGTTAACATCTGGGCTAAACGTTAACTCCCAATAGCATTATTTCTTTAGATCTTTGGGTTTTATTTCATCCTTAGGTTTTACTGCATCTTTGGGCTTGGGTGGTTGAACCGGTCTTGCCATCCTAGCCCTCTCGTCATCCAAAATAACGGTCACTCTTGGTGGCCAGTTATAACGTTTGATCTCAACAATATCGACACGCGGAACTTCTCGCTCAATGCGACCTGATCCCAATAAAAACCCCGTAGCCCCCGCTAAAAGGATAAACACCAATTGAGCGATATAGCTCATATTCGAAAGGGCAATAAGACTAACAATGATTGCCAAGAATATTGCAATCATGACTGATGAAACACGATTAGACTTAGTTATTATTCTCAATGTATCGCCTTCTTCAATGGCGTAGTGAGCTTTAATACGACGTATTGGCATACCTTTCTCCCCTTTGATAGATATAATAAATAACGGTGTACCCGTACACATTGAACATAATTGTTCATGAATAGTTCACTTTTTACGTTATATTTGAATGGCTTCGTATGGCTGATACCACAAAAAGTGTAGAATTGCCCGTACTCGCAAGCCACCTCACTATCAGATGATCTCGCTAAATTTACCCATAGAAGCCGTATTAGACACACTCAAACAACGCTTAACTGAGCGTCACGAAGTTGTGTTGGAGGCGCCCCCAGGTGCTGGTAAAACGACCTTAGTACCCCTAGCGCTGATGGATGAACCTTGGCTAGCGGGTAAGAAAATATTAATGCTAGAGCCCCGTCGTATTGCCACCAAGTCAGCGGCGCACAGAATGGCTAGCTTACTCAATGAAACTGTCGGAAAATCAATTGGTTACCGTATGCGATTGGATACTAAGAGCAGCAAGCATACTAAAGTCGAAGTGATAACAGAAGGCATACTGACACGTATGCTACAAAATGATCCATCTCTTGAGGAAGTCGGCCTAGTTATCTTCGATGAGTTTCACGAACGCAACCTAGACTCCGACTTAGCCTTAAGCCTTTGCTTAAAAGGACGCGCCCTGTTTCGCGACGAAGCCTCCGGTGATCAGCCGTTAAAGCTACTAGTCATGTCAGCAACACTCGATGGCGCAGCGGTATCCAGCCTACTGGGTGACGCGCCAATCGTACGCAGTGAAGGCCGCACCTTTCCTGTCGATATCGTTTACGGTGGCGCCAGTCAACCGCGTGAAAGAATCGTTGATCGTATGGTTGCAGCCATCAAACTAGCGGTCACCGACAACCCAGAAAGTAGCGTACTCGCTTTCCTGCCAGGCCAAGGCGAAATACACCGAACCAACGACGAATTGGCGCAGTGGTTAAGCGAACGAAAGCTGCAAGGCATTCACCTAAAACCACTCTTTGGTAACCTCTCCATTGAGGAACAACAGCAAGCCATCGCACCGCTAACAGGCAAGTTCGAGGGTGAACAGAAAGTTGTGTTAGCGACTAATATTGCCGAAACCAGCCTCACCATCGAAGGTGTTGACGTGGTTGTTGACTCAGGATTAGTGCGAGAGTCACGCTTCAACCCTTCCACTGGAATGACGGGCTTACATACCGTTAAAATATCCAATGCATCAAGCATCCAGCGCGCAGGTCGTGCCGGACGTATTAGACCCGGAAAATGTTACCGGCTTTGGTCTGAGAGCCAGCAACAACAAATGGTGCCACATGGCGGTGCTGAAATATTAAAAGCTGACCTCGCCCCATTAGCCCTCCAGTTATTACAATGGGGCGTGAATGACCCCGCAGAATTGGTCTGGCTTGATGCACCACCGAAAGGCCCGTGGCAACAAGCGATTGATTTGTTAACGTCACTCGGTGCCATCGACACCAGCAGCAAGCACTTAGCGCTCAGTAAACACGGTCAAATGATGACGCAACTGCCACTACACCCTCGCCTTGCGCACCTACTCCTGTGCGGCATGAATAACGGTTTTACTCAGCAAGCAACATACCTTGCCAGCTTGCTATCTGACCGTGACCCGTTCAGTCGCGATAACCCTGATATTGCTCATCGCCTCGACCTGTTAGTTGGCGATGTTAACTGCCCTGCACAGCATCGCGGTTGGTTATACCGAACTCAACAACTCGCGAAACAAATTGAGACTCAAGTTAAGCGATTTAACAAGCCAGACTCAAACGTCAGTTACCTTATACAACCTAAGCAAGTCACAGGCTATTTACTTGCTTGCGCTTACCCTGACCGTATTGCGCGTCGTCGTCACTCTGGTGGTTATCAACTGAGTAATGGGCGTAGTGCGAGCCTTACAGGTCATCATGCGTTAGGCAACAGTCAGTGGTTGGCCGTGGCAGAAGTCAGCAGTACCGTTGGCGGTAAAGGCGATACGATTCGCTCGGCTGCGCTGTTAGATGAGAAGCTATTTGAAACGCTACTTAGTGACCACGTGACGTTAGACACCTTTGCAGCTTGGGACAAAAAGACCCAGCGTTTTGTGGCTGAAGAACAGGAAAAAATCGGTTTATTGGTACTGCATTGTAGTGAGTTGAAAACGGTTCCTGTGGAAGCGAAACGTACCGCTCTAGTTCAACACATTCGTAAAGAAGGGTTAAGTCTGTTGCCTTGGAAACCAGAGCAGTTGCAGTGGCGTGCGCGAGTCGCGTTGTTACGCTCAGTTGATGTGTCTGGTGATTGGCCCGACGTCAGCGATGAGGCGTTGCTGGATACCTTAGAAGACTGGCTTGTGCCTTACCTCGATAACATCAAACTGCTGCAAGATTTTAAGAAGTTAAACCTTCAAGAGATACTCAGTACGTTGCTACCTTGGGATAAGCAACAACAGCTAAACCAGCTTGCACCGACTCGTTTTAAAGTACCTACTGGCTCTTCAATTGCGATTGATTATGCGGTGAATCCGCCAGTGTTAGCGGTGAAACTACAGGAGATGTTTGGTTGTGAGCAGACGCCGAGCATTGCTAATGGCAAGATTGCATTGTTGGTGCATTTGTTATCACCCGCTAAGCGACCCTTGCAGATCACCCAAGACCTAGCGGGCTTTTGGCGAACGTCTTATCACGATGTGAAAAAGGATATGAAAGGGCGCTATCCTAAGCACCCTTGGCCGGATGATCCGTTAGTGGCAGTGGCGACGAGGCGGGTTAAGCCTCGGGGGAGTTAATGGCCGTTAGGTAAATGCCACACTCCGCATGATGCGTGTAAGGGAACTGATCAAACAACGCAAACTTACTGACTTTATGAGTCTTTAACAGACTAACTAAGTTCTCGTTTAACGTGTCTGGATTACATGAGAAATACAGAATATTGTCGTACTCTTTTACCATTTCGAGTGTTGCGTCATCTAACCCTGCTCTAGGTGGATCAACCAATACTGTTCGGCAATCGTAATCACTCAGCTCGACACCCTCTAAGCGTCGAAACTTCCGCTCACCTTTTTGTGCTTGCACAAATTCTTCACTCGACATTCGTAAAATAGTTAAATTATCAATGCCATTTTGCTCAATATTATCTTGGGCCGCATACACCGATGTTTTGGATATTTCGGTCGCTAATACGCGTCTAAAGTTCTGCGCTAAGGGAACGGAGAAATTTCCCGCGCCACAGTACAACTCAAGTAAATCATGTTGTGCATTGTCTGCTTTAGTGGCATTTAGTGCCCACTCTATCATTTTGATATTCACGCCAGCATTCGGTTGAGTGAAGCTATTTTCAACCTGCTTGAATGTATAGGCCTTATCTTTAATCGTCAGCGACTCCATGACGAAATCTCTGTCCAATACAAACTTTTGTTTTTTGGCGCGACCGACGATATCGAGAGAGTATTTCTCCCTAAGTGTGGCACGTATCTTTTTGATCTCTTCAACCCATGCTTCATCCAATGCTTTGTGATAAAGCAAAGACACGAGAATCTCACCACTGACTGTCGCTAAATAATCGATTTCAAATAAACGTTTGCGCGCGATGGTGTTAGGTCGTAATAGCTCGACTAAATCGTGCATGACCTGATTAATCAACTCACTGGCAGGAGGGAAATGAGTGACCTCGTATTTATCCTTCGTCACTTGATCAAACATAATGTGCTGAAGGTCATCACCTTCGTGCCACATACGAAACTCGGCGCGCATTCGGTAACGCAAAGGAGCAGACTCAAATACTTCTAAGACAGGCATGGGTAAGTGTGCAAACTGAGTTTGAACAAAGTCTGTTTTACTTTGTAGTTGCTCAGTATAGTTTTCTGCTTTTATGTCGGTTGGCCGCATGGTCTGTCTATGGTTTGAATAAAATGGGCAAGGTAATAGGTTTTGGCGCAGACATCAAGATATGAAGAAAGCTGTGAGGGAGCTTCCAAAGAAGACAAGCCATCTCGGCTAAATATTAGTAACAACCGCAATATATTCAAACGTTCATTAACATTAAACAAAAACAAATTTGTAAATTACACGTTTACAAATTGAAACAAATTCTTCAGAATCCGTCTACACACAACATTATCTTCAGGAGTTACACATGTCTAAACCAACTATCGGTTTTATCGGTCTTGGCCTTATGGGCGGCAACATGGTCGAAAACCTACAGAACAAAGGTTACGAGCTTACTGTAATGGATCTAGACAAGGCGGCAGTGGCAGCAACCGTTGCACGTGGTGCTACCGAAGCAGCTTCTGCTAAAGAGCTTGCGGCAAACAGTGACATCGTTATGCTTTGCCTGACAACTTCTGACGTTGTTGAGAAACTTGTTTATAGCGACGACGGTATCTTAGCGGGTATTAAAGAAGGTGCTACATTGGTTGACTTCGGTACATCAATCCCAGCGTCTACTCGTAAGATCGGTGCTGACCTTGCTAAGAAAGGCGCGGGCATGATCGACGCTCCTCTAGGCCGTACTCCAGCTCACGCTAAAGACGGACTACTGAACATTATGGCGTCTGGCGACATGGCGACATTTGAAAAAGTTAAGCCTGTTCTAGATGAGCAAGGCGAGAACGTATTCCACCTTGGCGCACTAGGTGCAGGTCACACGACTAAGCTAATTAACAACTTCATGGGTATGACAACTGCGGCTGCTATGTCTCAGGCGTTTGCTGTTGCTGAGCTTGCTGGCGTTGATCGTAAGCAACTGTTCGACATCATGTCTGCTGGCCCATCTAACTCACCATTCATGAACTTCTGCAAAAACTACGCAGTTGACGGCGTAAGCGACCTTGGTTTCTCAATCGCTAATGCAAACAAAGATCTTGGTTACTTCCTAGAAATGGTAAGCGACTTAGGAACACGTGCTGAAATTGCTGAAGGTACTTCACATAACCTACAAGCTGCACTTGATGCAGGTATGGGTAACGGCAACGTTCCAGAAATATACGACTACTTCCTTAAGCTAAAGAAGTAAGTCGAATATACCCTTACTACAGTGCTGCCCCTCCCCGCTTCATTTGGCACTGTAGTAAGCTTTACTTTGATAAGAGTCTTTGGATAACAAAACCTGCAATAAGCACAATTGCTAACACCGCTGGTGATAACCACGGACTAGCCAATAGATCTATCTTATCCATTTCCCCAAAAATTCTTTCATACGTAGGCTCAATCGTCACTCGGTGCATTAAGCGACCCGGAAAGAATGACAACGTACCCGCGACACCAATCCCACCAATATACGTCGATTTCATACTTCGTTTATGATCATTAATCTGACCTACTCTTGCCTGACCTACCCCTCGATACAGTGTAATTAATACCAAGACTGAAATAATATGTATGGGGCTAAAAATCCCTACTAGCTTAATTTCGTGAATAAAAAATGATGTGAGTGATGTCACTAACATAAGCACAACCCACACCTTTCCCCAGCGTTTATGTGTAGCCGTTCCTTTACGTCGCCACAACACCACAAGACCAATAATGGCTGCTGAAACGGCGGCGAAGACATGCATCTGTATGGCGAGTGGTGAGGAAAATAGTGCGTCAAAATTCATTGTTTGTCTCTCATTTGTTAAGCTGTCTGCAGATTAGCCATATTTAGCGATGACTCAACTGAAACTACGTCAAAAGGACAAGCAATTCGTGAAGAACACACCCCTGCAACTCACGCTTCGTGAAATGAAGCAGTTAGCTACAGCTAAGTTTTTATTAGGTCTACTGGGCATTGTGTGTATTTTGACAGTGTCTGCTCCATTTCGGACTGCTGAGTTGTTCGGAACGATTCCTCTGTTCTTTTATTGGGGCGCTATTGCTAGCAGCACCTGTTTTTTAGCTATTTTTATAATTACCTACTCTGGCGAGAAGATAAAAACCTATGGAATGAGTGACAAAAAAGCACAGCTTATTGCCAGTGTTATCGCGTCTATTTTTGTGGCGTTATTGGTGTGTTTTATTAATTTCACTGTTATTGGCATTCAGGAATTTAGTTTAGGAGCATTCTTAATATTGGCTGGCCAAACGGTACTAATCTCACTTGCGGTGACTGGTATTTTTTATGTTGTAGCCAGTAGGGAAAGCAAGCAAGAAGCAATTGCTAAACCAGAAGAAAAAGCTGAATCGACCTTTTTTCAACGACTACCAAAAGCGCTAGGAACGGATGTGATTTGTCTGCGTGCGCAAGATCATTATGTGGAAGTGACGACAACACTTGGCCGTGAGTTGGTACTGATACGGTTATCAGATGCTATTCAAGAGTTGGGTGCTGAGCATGGTATTCAAACACACCGCTCTTGGTGGGTCATGAGTGGTCATGTGGTTGAGCTGCAACGGGTTAATGGTAAAGCATGCTTGGTGCTTTCTAATGGGAATGAAGTTCCGATTAGTCGTACTTATGGTGTAGCGGTTAAGGAGTTGCTTGCTAGTTGACCCACCAAGCAACTCTAATCATTACTCGATTAAACAGCTGCTACAGCAGTAGTTTCTTCACTCTGCTCAACAAACCTAAGCCCTGCTTCCAGCGCTTCATAACGATGTGCATACATATTACTTACAGGCACTAAACTCATCACATCAAACTTCTCTAGCTGTTCTCGAGTTTGTTCATTTGGGCACAGTAAAAATACTTCACACTTAGCTTCAAGCGCATCTTTAATCGCATTTTCAAGCGCCAAGCCAACCGTTACATCGAACATTGGCACATCTGTTAGGTCAAGCACCATCACTTTATAGTCAGCGATCCTTCTGTGTTGTCGTGAGATAGCTTTGGAAACACTGAAAATCATTGGTCCTGTGAGGTAGAAGAACAGCAGCTTTCCATTCGCTTTATCCAGCAAGCCTCTTTCAGTTTCTGTGAGTGGCACGTTATCGCCATCAGCATCACTGATCGCTCTGACCTGACGCACGCCTGCTCTACTTAAACGCTCGATAATAATGATATTGGAAATAAACACACCAAGACCAACCGCCACCATCAAATCAACAAAGACAGTCAACAGCATCACGCCATACATGATGGCCATCGCAGGCATATTCACTTTATGAGCGCGTTGTATGAAGCTCCAATCGAGGATATTAAACCCGACATAAACAGCAATACCTGCCAATACAGTCATAGGAATCGGTTCTGTTAAACCACCCGCAACTAGCACTACCAAGGCCAATACTGCCGCACGCACCATGCCTGATACTGGTGAACGAGCACCCACTTGAATGTTTGTGACCGTCCCCATGGTTGCGCCTGCACCCGGCAAAGCACCAAATAGACCCGAGATCATATTCGCGTAACCTTGGCCACGTAACTCCTTGTCTGAGTCATGTTCTTTACGTGTGAGCGAGTCGCCAATAACCGCTGTCAGCAAGGTGTCGATACACCCTAGTGTGCCCAGTACCATTGCGTTTAGCACCATGCTAGTCAGTATTTCAACGTTAAACTCTGGGATAACTAATGACGGCAAGCCTGCCGGTATTTCGCCAATTCGACGTATATCTTCATTACTAAAAAATAGCACTGAAAGCACTGTCACAACGACTAAAACAATGAGCTGTGGCGGTACAAATTTTCTAAAGCGCTTAGGGAATAAGAATAGGATGACTAAGGTCAATACTCCCAAAAATAATTCACTCAATTTTATATTAGAAAGGGTATTTGGCAGTTCTGACAGTGTGCCCATCACGCCACCTGAAGGTGCGGCATGACCTAATAGCGGTGATAGCTGGAGGATGATTAGAATTACGCCGATTCCTGACATAAAACCAGAAATGACGCTATAGGGCATTAAAGTGACGTATTTACCCAGCTTTAACGTGCCTAACAGCACTTGGAACGCGCCTGCCATCATCACAATAGTGAATGAGATCGCAACACCTGATTCTGGGTATTGAGCCATCATACTAGTTAAAATGGCGGTCATAATCACCGTCATCGGGCCAGTAGGTTCGGAGATAAGACTTGTCGAGCCACCAAAAAGAGCGGCAAAAAAGCCAACCAATATTGCTCCCCAAAGACCTGCTTCCGCTCCAGCCCCTGAGGCAACGCCAAACGCTAATGCCAATGGCAACGAAACGACTGCGGTGGTGACGCCACCAAACAGATCGCCTTTAAGGTTTACATCTTCAAACCGATTATCAAACACGACACAAACCCTCTAGAAATTTCGTGACTTTACCAAAAATAAGCATCACGTGGATATACTAAAAGTCGCCATCGTAATTAATTTCTGTTTATTTGGGTAACAGGAAAATACTGAGTGAATATCAGAAAATAACTTCTAAGCCATTAACGACTTAATTCAGTCATTGCCTCTTCCAAACCTTTAGCTGTTAGCGGGTACATTTTGTCGTCAACAATCTTACGGATCATGCCGATAGTTTGGGTGTAGTCCCAATGCTCGCGCTGTGTTGGGTTAATCCAGACAATCTTCTCAAAGCTGTTCATTAGACGTTGCATCCAAGCTTGACCAGCTTCTTCGTTATTGTGCTCAATACTGCCGCCACGGTAGGTAATTTCCCAAGGGGCCATTGCCGCATCACCGACAAAAATAACTTTATAATCCTTACTGTATTTATTCAGAATATCCAACACAGGTATTTGTTGGTCAAAACGACGATTATTATCCTTCCACACCGAGTCATAAATGAAGTTATGGAAATAGAAATACTCTAAATGTTTGAACTCAGTACGTGCCGCAGAAAACAGGGTTTCACATAGCTTGATGTAATCATCCATCGAGCCGCCTACATCAAAAAACAGCAGCACTTTCACGGCATTGTGGCGCTCTGCTTTCATTTTTATATCCAGCAGTCCCGCGTTATTGGCAGTACTACGAATGGTATCGTCTAAGTCCAATTTATCCTGCGCGCCCTCACGCGCAAACTTACGTAAACGACGCAGCGCAACTTTGAGGTTTCGAGGGCTCAGGTCGGTAGAGTCATCAAGGTTTTTAAACTCGCGCTTTTCCCAAACTTTTACCGCACTACGGTTACGCCCTTCACCACCGACACGAATTCCCGCAGGGTTGTGACCACCATGACCAAATGGCGATGTGCCACCGGTACCAATCCATTTGCTACCGCCCGCATGACGTTCTTTCTGCTCTTCCAGACGCTCTTTAAACTGCTTGATCAACTCATCCAAACCGCCCAGGCTTTTAACTTTCTCTTTATCTTCGTCACTCAGTTGCTTGGTAAATTCTTGGCGTAACCAATCATCTGGGATCAACGCTTCAACCAAACCATCCAACGAATCGAAGCCACTCAGAAATGCCTGAAAGCCTTTGTCGTACTTATCAAAATGCTTTTCATCTTTGACGAGTAAGGTGCGCGCGAGATAGTAAAACTCTTCGCTATCTGCAACGACTAAGTCAGCTCTAAGTGCTGACAGCAAGTCCAAATGCTCACGAATCGAGACAGGCACACCGTGCGCTTTTAGGGTATAAAATAGATTGGTCAACATGACTTAAGACTTTGCGCGACGGTGCATAAACGCTAAGCGTTCTAGTAAAGAGACGTCCTGCTCGTTCTTTAACAGCGCACCATAAAGTGGTGGAATAGCACTGCTCTGATCGCGATCTTTCAAAATATTCTCTGGAATATCGTCAGACATCAGCAACTTCAACCAATCGATAAGCTCACTGGTTGATGGACGCTTTTTAAGCCCTGCCACAGTACGCAACTCAAAGAATACTTCCAGCGCTTCATTCACCAAGTTCTTTTGGATATCAGGATAGTGAACCTTGATGATTTCCTGCATGGTGTTGCGGTCAGGAAAGTTGATGAAGTGGAAGAAACAACGACGTAAGAACGCGTCTGGTAGCTCTTTTTCATTATTACTGGTGATAATAATGATTGGGCGATGCTTTGCCTTTATCGTCTCACCCGTTTCGTAAACGAAGAACTCCATTTTATCCAGCTCTTGCAGCAAGTCATTGGGAAACTCGATGTCCGCTTTATCGATTTCATCAATCAATAATACGACTTGCTCATCGGCGGCAAAGGCTTCCCACAGCTTTCCTTGACGTATGTAATTACCGATGTTACCTACATCCACGTCACCCGTGGCGAGTTGCGAATCACGTAAACGAGAGACAGCATCGTACTCATACAAGCCTTGTTGAGCTTTGGTCGTGGACTTGACGTGCCATTGGACTAGGCGCATCCCTAGGGAGTCGGCGACTTGTTCCGCTAGCATGGTTTTACCTGTGCCCGGCTCACCTTTGATAAGGAGTGGACGCTGCAAAGTAATGGCTGCATTGACGGCGATTTGTAGGTCGTCGGTAGCTATATATTGTTCTGTGCCTTGGAATTTCATGGTCGCTCTCAGGATACTTGTTTGAAACAAGCATAACAGGAGGGAGTGTTGGTCGCTAGTTGTGCTCCAGTTTTTTAAGAATTACGAATAGTGTTTACTTCAAGAGTCGCTAGGCATCCACAAGATCATACTCACTCACTGTAAAGCGCCCCTGAGCGTCCTCCAAAACTAGACCCTCATAAGTCACCTCATCTGATCCCTCAAAGAAAACACCCGTTTTGAACTTCACTCTAATGCTATATGTCTGAGAGGCTGAGTCACTTTGAACCGTTTTAATATGTAGAATTTTTACTATTTGACGATCAATCGAATCATCTGATGAAGTAGCGCCATAATTATTTAGTTCATAACGTAATGCCTCGGCTATTTCCAATACCTTGGGATCAGTCGTCGTCAATGTCTTAGCTTTCGCATCACTCAATAGATCTATCATTATTTGGTGCTTGTTACTGTTCGCCAAATCCAAAGGCGTTTTACCATTTTTATCTTTTAATGTTCGATCAGCACCAGACTTCAATAACCATAGAACAACCTCACCCTGCCCACTAAAAGCCGCAGCATGTAATGAAGTCCAACCATTACCTTCAACCGAATCAACTGGAGTGCCCGCCTCAATGCACGATTGAACTAATGCAATATCACCTTTGGCAGCAGCTTTTTGAAATACGCCACCTTTTAAACATTTCTCTTTCACTTCAGATGGAGACTCCGCCGTCACTGAAAAAGATGTGAGGCAAGACACTAATGCAATGGTAAGTAGTATGTGTTTCATAGATACATCCTTGTAATTCTATAGTCCCACGAAAACTAGAAAAGTACAGGTACTTATTAGAAGATGAGTACAACTTCCCCATATTGGTATTTATTCGTGCGATAAGTTATTGGACCTTATTTAGTTAGTCTTTAAATGCCATAAAGCCATCAACAAACTCAGCACCTTCAATACTTGCCTTTTCAATCGATTTTAAGCTCGACCTAATAGCTGAAGAAATCGCCGTTATTAACTACATGGTCGGTGACTCTAATGAGACACCAAACTTAGTAAAAGAACACAACTACTTTGAAAGCGCCCTGTCTAACTATCCTTTTGGCTTTCAGTACCGCGACTTCCCAAAAGAATCATATATAAGCCAAGCTTGGATAGAGAAAGATACTCTGGGAGAGGTTACTAGACACGCGATTAATTTATACATACCAAATCAGAAGCTTGAAAGTATCTATGAAGACTGCCTGCCCTTTTTGTCATGGTTGGCATCAGTAAGTGCTACATCAGGTTATGTTGGCTCGTACAGAAACGAAAGCATTGATGACTTCGCACCTGTACTTCTTTTCATTTACCAAGGTGAGCTTTATATGGGTGACTCAGAAAAGGCGCAATCGTTTTCAACGGGGAAGTTACTACCATCTGGGTCTGCTTGAGTAATCAGGCCAACTTATAAACCGGCCCCTGTCGGAGTTGTGAGCTACACAGGTTTCAAAAAATTTCAGCTTATCGTAATTTCTCCCCCATCCACCTACGCCATAATGGAACACCCACCGTTCGTCCGTCTACTCTAAGTAAATACGGTTAGAGCTGCCCCCACAGCTCTGAATCACCCCAATACTCCAGAGTGGTAACCATGAATCTAAAAATAAACTTAGCGACCAGCCTACTCCTAGCCAGCGCCTTTACTGCTGCCAATGCTGCCCCAGATACAGAAGGTCAATGGACGCAACAAGCTGACTGGCCAATGATCGCGATTCATGCCGTTTTAACACCGCAAGGAAAGATACTGACTTGGGGCGTTGATGGTATTAGCTCTGGCCAATTTCAATATGACATGTGGGACCCTGCGTTAGGTTTAGACAACTCATCACATACCGTCATCACCAGTGATATCAGTGTCACATCCTTTTGCTCAGCGGGACTTGTGTTACCTGAGAGTGGCAACGTCCTTATGCCCGGCGGTGATGCTCGACCTGAAGGTTTAACAAACTCTGGAATCACCTCCGTTGCTGAGTTTAACCCTCAAAATAATGGACTCAGCAGAGCCGCTGAAATGAGCTACGCTCGCTGGTATCCAACCTCTATTACCTTACCTGATGGGGATATTTTGGTATCGGGTGGTCGAGATGGACAGCTCCGTGAAATCGTTACGCCAGAAGTGTATTCACCTTCGGAAAACCAGTGGCGCTCTCTATTTGGTGTCAATACGACAGGTTACGGTTACTACTACCCTAAGCTTTGGGTCATCCCTGACGGGCGCATATTTGGTATGCAAAGCGAGCGCATGTACTACATGACAGCTGATGGTCAAGGTACGCTAACGACTGCAGGCACTTTGCCACAAACTAGCCGAGGCAACAGCTCTACCGCAGTTATGTATAGCCCCGGCAAAATCATGCAAATTTCTGGTGAAAGCAGCAGTACTACTAACGGCACATTGTTAGTCGATGTTACTGGCTCTTCACCTAGCGTACGTGAGACTAACAAACCTGCGGAAGCTGGACGCCTTTGGGCAAATACGGTGGTTTTGCCAAACGGTAAAGTAATGGTTGTTGGTGGCTCTGCCGTTTTAAATGCGGCTGGTGGTGCATCTTACCGTCCTGAAATTTGGGACCCTGCGACTGAACAGTGGTCTTTGATGGCGGAGTCAATTGCACGTCGAATGCGTTTATACCACTCAGTCGCTATTCTGTTAGAAGATGGCCGCATACTCGTCGCTGGTGGCGGTGCTCCAGGCCCTGAAGACAATAAAAACGCTGAGATATTCACACCGCCTTATCTGTTTGATGAGTCAGGCTTAGCGCAACGCCCAACAATATCTAGCGCACCAGAGGAAGCGCCTTACGGTGCAAGCATCAGCGTTAGTCACCCTACTAGCGATACCATCACCCGCGTAACCTTAATTAAAACAGGTGCTGTCACTCATGCCTTTAATATGGAGCAACGCTTCATTGAAGCAGAGTTCACGGATACATCAGAAGGTGTGCGAGTACAAATACCTGACTCGGCCAACGTTGCGACACCCGGTCATTATTTGATGTTCTTAATTAATGATAAAGGTGTACCGTCAACTGGGCATATCATCAGAATTTCAGACACTGCGGTTTACAACGAAAGCCCTTACCCTGTAGCACTGACTGATGCTGCGTCTGCAACCGCAGGCACTGCTTTAACGCTTAATGTATTAACCAACGATATTGGTTCAAGCCTAACCGTTAGCGACTACAACCAGTACTCGCAAAATGGCGGAACCATTACTAAGAATGGCAATAACCTTGTTTACACGTCAGCCGCTACATTTAGTGGTGAGGACACTTTCTGGTATGTGATTACCGATAATATTGGCCGTACCAATAGTGCCAAAGTGACTGTCAATGTGACTGGTGGCATCAACAACCCATTCCCTGTTGGCACGCCTGACACACTTACGGCCACGTCAGGCAATACCGTTACTATCGATGTACTTGCCAATGACACAGGAAATGGCTTGGTACTAATCGCACCAAACACTTGGTCTCTAAATGGCGGCAATGTGGCGTTGGCGAATAATCAAATCACCTACACCGCAGATGCTAGCTACGTGGGTGAAGATAAGATTTGGTATAGTTTTAGAGACATTGAAAACCGTCAATCTTGGAGTGTAGTCACGATCAATGTCATAAACGGCGGAGACAATAACCCAGCGCCAATTGGTAATGCGGACTCAGTACAGGCGACTACAGCGACGACGACTGTTATTGATGTATTGGCCAATGACATTGGTAACGGTCTTTCGATTAACACATTGAATAGCGCATGGTCGCTCAATGGTGGTACGGTTTCGTTATCTAATAACAAGCTAAACTATCAGTCAAAAGCTGGCTACGTTGGTGAAGACAAAATCTGGTATACCTTCTCAGAAGTTGAAGGGCGTAGCAGCTGGGGTGAAGTCACGGTTAATGTGACGCCTTAATTAGGTCTAAGGTTTCTATACCTAAAAGAGTGGCCTGATACTAAGCTAGGTCACTCTATTCCAAGCAATTACTGGTTAAAAATAATGAAAAAAATTCCTTCAATAATTGGACTGTTATTAATCGCGTTAGCATTGTGTTATGCCGTGTTTGACTATTCACAATCAAAAACAGCCCCTAAGGCAGCAGTTGATCTAACAGGGCCAAATGCACCTGTAAGAGGCCCACTTAATACTGCAGAACTAAAGCATATTGAGTTAGTAGACCAAGATGGAAAGGCTTTCACTCTTGATGAGTTGAAAGGCGATACAGTGCTGGTCAACTTCATGTTTGCGGGGTGCACTACTATTTGCCCTGTGCAAACGGTTGGGCTGCGCGACCTTCACAAAGAGTTGAGACTTGACCCTAAGAAAAACCGCATCAAACTCTTATCTATTTCGATTGCTCCACTGAGCGATACGCCGAAGCAGTTAAAGGCATATGCACAACGTTTTGAGATTGATACTCCGAGCTGGCGCTTTGCCGTGACTAGTCAGGCAAATACTGATGAGCTATCTGAGCAGTTTGGTGTAGGTGTTAAACCGTTGGGTGGTGATCAGTTAGACCATCGTTCATTGCTTTACTTGATCAACCATGAGGGTGTGTTGATTCAGCAGTATCGAGGTGGTGTGGTGAATGTTGAGCGACTTAAGAATGAGTTGCGTGCGGTTAACCAGATAGGGAGGTAGGGATTTATTTAAGTAAATCACTTAGCTTACACCATCATCAATGAGTGAGTGAGTTTGTATTGCGGTGACAGTTAAAGCACATCAATTCATTTTCCCTGAAAAGTAATCAACCTGTAGCACTCAAGAGCAGTATAATCGTCTAATGTATTAAGCCTCGAAGGACACGCATTATGACCAATACCCCAGCCTCACAAGACAAGCAATTGCTGGATAGTGTTCGAGAGCTACTCACTCAAAGCCGCCAAAAAGTAGTGACCACTGTCAACACAGTGATGGTTCAAACCTACTGGCAGATTGGTTATTTGATTGTTGAACATGAGCAGCAAGGTGAAAGCCGTGCAGAGTATGGAAAAGCGTTACTAAAAGAATTATCACAATCACTGACAGCTGAGTTTGGTAAAGGCTTTGATATGACAAACCTGCGCTTCATGCGCTCAGTTTATCAAGCGTTTCCAATTCGAGACGCACTGCGTCTCGAATTGAGTTGGACACATTACCGTATGCTTTCTCGTATTGATAACGAGCAAGCACGACAATGGTATGTGAATGAATCCATTGAACAAAGCTGGAGCTCTAGAGCGTTAGACCGTCAAATTGGTTCGCTCTATTACGAGCGCTTATTATCTAGTAAGGAAAAACAACCAGTACTTGAGGAAGCAGGACAAAAGACAACGTCTCTAGCAACCTCATCAAAGGATTATTTGCGTGACCCTTATATCTTTGACTTTCTTGGCTTACCATCTGGTTCACTTCAAGAAAGCGAGCTGGAACAAGCCCTAATTGAGAACCTCCAAAAGTTCCTGTTAGAGCTGGGTAAAGGCTTTGCTTTTGTTGAACGCCAACAACGTATCAGTACCGACGATGGCGATTATTATATTGATCTGGTGTTCTACAACTTCCACCTCAAGTGTTTCTTACTCATTGACCTAAAAATGCACCGTCTTACGCATCAAGATGTGGGTCAGATGGATATGTATGTACGCATGTATGACGAAAAAAAGCGACGGGCAGATGACAACCCCACTATTGGTTTAATTCTCTGCACTGAAAACAATCATACGGTTGCCAAGTATTCTGTTCTGAATGACAACGCAAACCTATTTGCCTCTAAGTACATGACTGAGTTACCAAGTGAAGAAGAGTTACGACTTGAACTGGAAAGAGAACGTGAGTTGTTACAAGAGCGAATGAATTACGAAACACTTGGGGCTAAATAAAGTATGGTGACCTGTACTTTTACCACACTAGCTTGCCCTTAATTTTGAATTAGAATGGTAAAACAAATGGCAGAAATCAACTATCTACTAATTATCCTATCTGCACTTGCTGCGATTGCCAGTCCCGGCCCTGCAACTCTCGCCATCGCAGGCACTTCCATGAGCCATGGCCGCTACTTTGGCTTATCTCTAGCAGCTGGTGTTCTTACAGGGTCACTGATTTGGTCTGCTACAGCTGCATTCGGACTTGCAACAGTTCTTCATACCAACGTTTGGTTGTTTGAAATTCTCAGATACTGTGGCGCGCTGTATCTATTATTTTTAGCATTCAAGTCCCTACGTTATGCACTTAGCTCAATATCGATAAGCCTACCTGAGAACCAAAAATCAACATTGAAAGGCAATTACTTTAAAGGCTTGCTAATCCACCTTACTAACCCGAAAGCTATTCTTTTCTTTGGCTCTCTATACTCTATTGGTGTTCCCTCAACTGCACAACCTATTGAGCTTTTATCGGTGATTTTCGTCGTTGGTTCGGTAAGTTCGCTGATCTTCCTAGGCTATGCCTTTCTCTTTTCAAACAGACTTGCTAGGCAACGATACTTAAAATCTAAAGTGGTATTTGAGAGTATTTTTGCTTTGTTTTTTGGTGTTGCAGGATTGAAGTTACTAACGAGCGAAATTGGAAAATAACGCTCAGAATGTATATTTATCCTCATAAAGCAGAATGGTTCGACGAATACCAATACGAAGCTGAGTTAATACAAGCCGCCTATAACGGTTCAATCACACTAAAACACATCGGATCAACTGCTGTTGAAGGTCTATATGCAAAAGACTGCATCGACATATTAGGTATAGTGAGTGATTTATCAGTTGTACAAAAAAGTGTAGCTGCACTCAAAGAGCTTGGCTACAAACACAAAGGTAGTTATGGCATTGAAGGAAGAGAGTATTTTTCTAAACCTCACAGACAGGTTCACCTTCATATATTTCAAGAGGGCTCTGCTGAGATAGATAAACATTTCGGTTTCGTTCAATTATTGCAGACAACACCCGAACTGTTATTAGAGTTAAACACACTCAAGCAGGCGCTTCATACTAAGCACCCTACTGACAAAAATAAATACCAATTAGAAAAGAGTAGTTTTTACTATAAGATAAACAAAATACTCTCTAAGTAGCTTATTCTCAGAGCGTTGGAAATTTCGTAGGAATAATACCAACATGCTAAACCTACTCAATATTGATGATTTATCTCAAGAAGATATCTACAAAATCTGGGACAGTGCCAACAACGGCACGGCTGACAAACTAGAAGCCAATATCGCTTGGTCGTTTGAAGGTAACGGCATTCGAACCAGAACCACGTTTGTTCAAACCTTCCAAACGCTTGGCGTTAATTTCGTAGAACTTCCCAACTTTCTAAAAACGAATGAGTCCGTAGAAGACTTAGCTAGCTATATGGATGCATTCTATTCGATGTATGTTATCAGAGAGTCAAATCACCAAAGGCTAAAAGCATTTGCAGCAGCCACAACAAAGCCAATCATCAACGCTATGTCTAGTGAGGCTCACCCATGTGAAGTATTGACCGATGCTTACTATCTCTCAACTAAGTTCGAGTCATTAACAAATGTGCGTATTTTACTCTGGGGGCCAGTCACTAATGTGTTTAAGTCGTGGCATTCTTTATCAGGTGTTTTAGGTCTTAACATGACTCACTACTGCCCTAGTGAATACCACCAGGATACGAAAAACGTGACCTATACCGATCAGCTAACGGGACACTATGACGTAGTTATCACAGACGCTTGGCCTAAGGGATTCTCGGATAGTAACTACTGCCTTTCTAATGACCATTTACGTGGCATGAGTAGCCCGATGGTACTGCCAACACCGCCTGTGACAGTTGGCAATGAGTTGAAGCAACCATTGTATGACACCGAAAACTTTGTTGGTTACGAGCAGAAGGCTTTATTACTACCGATACAAATTGCGATTGTTTCTTACTTGTTGAGCAAGGCTTAACAGTATGAGTAGGCATAAGCTGGTTTCACTAGGTTATATTCAAGCGTTTCTTTGTACATTAATCGCCATATCAAGCTTTGCTGTATTCTTTACTGGTAACGCTGACTACATAACCAAAAGTCACCAGCTTCTTTATGTCTATAACCTACTTCTTTACTTTGCGTTTATATCGTTATGTACCTCTATAATTTATCTCGCTAAAGCCATAGGGTTATTCATTTCAAAAGATAAAGGACCTTGGCAGTTTCTTTTTTTATTTATACTCATCTCTTCGACGAGCCTAGCAGCACTTATAGCTATCGTGTTGTTCGCAGATTAGCCTATCCATAACAATTCAGAACTAGCGAATAAGCATTGGTATTATTGCTGAACATACGCATCTCAAAAGGCCGGCACTTGAAACTTGGCTATACAGAAGGCGCAATCAAAACCTTTCCACACCTCCCATTTGGCGTGCTGTATATGAGCTATCATTTCTAAAGAGGAACGAACCATGCTTAATAACTCAATCTTATTCTTAGCTACATCAAACCCTGTAGAGTCAAAGCAGTTTTATGAGACACAACTGGAGCTAACGTTCATTTCCGAAGATGACTTTGCACTAGTGTTTGATGTTGACGGTATCGAACTTAGAATACAAAAGGTAGAATCTGTTAACGCACCTCAGTACACCACTCTTGGTTGGTCTGTAGAGGACATTAAGAGCGTCGTATCAACGTTGACATCTAATGGTGTGAACTTTGAACGTTATGACATGCTTGAGCAGGATGAACTATGTATATGGAGTTCGCAGAGCGGTGCAAAAGTTGCTTGGTTTAAAGACCCTGACGGTAACAACTTGTCAATTACAGAGCATTAATGCGGTTATACAATATCCTGCTGTTTAATAACTTGGTAAGTACCTAGCCCATAGCAAATGCCGATAATCAAACAAATCACTGACGATACAATCATAAACGTCATGTTTTCTGCTAGTTCTAACATGTAGGGTGAGTCAGCAAAAATGACAACAGGGATCGCGAGTAACCCTCTAGCCAAAAACACAAGCGTGACCAGCGATAGTATGACCTTTGTAAATGGCAATTGCTTTACCAGCTTAGCACCTGAAAAAGCGTACAAACTCCAAATAGCCAAAATACTCGCAATGACAAACGTCACCATAGTAGGATATTTAGACCCCTGCTCGCTCATCACAGCCATCTTTTCACCTGCACCGAAAAAGCGGTAAAAATTAGCGCCACCAATAATGATGACAATATGAGTTAACGACGCTATTGCAGTCAAAATACCTGCAAACTTTAAAAAGCTCATTGTTTGTTCCTTAAGTGGTATAGCACTAAAAATATCTTAGCCAACATGAGAAGAGCAGATAGCAACTTTTCCATTGATATTAGCCAATACCTTGCTAATGACCTTTTGCTTATCGATGTCTGCTTTAGTCTTTTTTAACAATTCTTCATTTTGATGGAACGGAGCTTAGAATACAAAAGAAGGTTGGAAAGGTTGCTTGGTTGAAAGACTCTGACGGCAACAACTTGTCGATGACAGAGCATTAATGATGAGATAAGAAGAAAACTCCCTTTACCAAAACTTACGACTCCCTTACCCAACTTAATATTTACCACGTTTATAGTTCATCCATCGACGCAAAACAAGTCGAACCTTAATTAACTAAACTGGATGGATTTAAAATGAAAAAGACTTTATTAGTAGCACTTTTAGCAAGCACTTTGGCACTTGGCGCATCTGTTTCTCAAGCAGACAACAGCAGCGGACAACGTGATGGATACTCTAAGCAAGAAGGTGGAAAGCACCACAAGAAAGACAGTAAGCAACGTGGCGGTAACATGAAGCGCATCGCAGAAAAGCTTGAGTTGACTGACGCACAGCAAGCAGAGCTAAAGACACTTCGTACGCAGCAAAAAGCTAGCGCTTCAGTACTACGTGAGCAGATGAAGACAGTTCGCACAGACATGAAAGCACTGGATACAACAAGCGCGGATTACGATAGCCAAGTTGCAGTGATTGCAGATAAGAAGGCGAATCTTTATCCAACGCAGTCAGGCACGTCAACAGTTTGCAGCGGTGTTAACAACTGAGCAGCTAGCGAAGTTTGAAGCAATGAAAAGTAAGCGTGGCGGTAAGAAAGGCCATGGTAAGCATAACAAGAACAAGGGCTAATTCTCTTGATCTATTAATCGCAGACTGTCTCTGCTGGTAAAACTAGGCGACTCATCTCATTGAGTCGCCTTTTTTCTGACTACCAGTAAGCGATCTAATCCACTAAAAGCTCTGCGCTCTCATCTAAAGCACTGTTAAAGTTTACACGTGTAATCATAACGGGAAGCGCTTCAGCTTCTGAACCAGTCGCTAACCCAAAGTCAGCGCCATTAAAGCCATTTTGAAAATGCCCTTTAAAGGTTAGAGTGGCCGTTTTGATGTCTCCATCACCTATAGTATTAATACTCGCCATAGTGCCGACTTCTGTCTGGACGGATAGTGTCGTTGCAACGCTATCTTCAAATACAACTTTGACCGCTATTTCACACAGCGTGCCGGTAGGACAACGATGGCTCACAACCTCATCATTGATATCAAACGTAAACTCGTGACTTTCTCGTGCGGAGTACTCGTACTTTTTAGAACCAGCGACATCAGGTAGGTATGAAGGAATACTCCAAGGCTCTTTACCCGCCTCAAGTACCACTTGTTTTGACTTAACGCCTTTACCACCCACTTCAGTCAACCAGCGACCGAACTCGCGTACTTGCAAGTACGCCGCATCACCCTCTTTCTCTGAAATAACACAACTCTCAAAATCGGCACTGGCAAATTGCTCGTTATCAAAACCTGTCACATACGAGCTACGAATATAACGTTCCCCAAGTACTGCAAAAGCATCGGGTGTATTGGTTTTATCTCGACCGATAGTGCTTGCTAGATAGTGGAGGAAATCACCTGTGTTGTAGTCAGTATCAGGCAACTCATCAAGACCTTCCGTATGTAGCTGCATATAGTTACGGCGCATTTGTAGCGCACGCAGCGATGACATTAAAAAGCGATAAGGTTGGCCTTCAAATGCACCATATCGCTCAACCAGCCAATCAGCGGTGCCGTACTCTTCATTTTCTGTACCCGAGTAGCGTGACCCCATGTTTTCGGCAAAGTCTTCATCCATTGTCATGTAACAACTGTTATTTGGCCCAGGGCGAAAGTTCATACCGTAAATGGGGCTATTGTATGACATCCAATCTTCGATTAAGCCATCACGATTACCAACACCTGCCTTCAACGCATGTGGAGTTATCACGTTGATCTTTTGCTCATTAAAAACTTCAATCACATCATCTGCCACTAGATCACTATCAGGAGCGTTATAAACGAATGTGCCGATATTAGTCATTGCTAGTTTTGAAGTGTGACCTTCAAAAGCACTTGTATAGGCATCTATAATTTTTTTGACGGATATTGTGAAATTCTCAGCCGTAAGCCCTTGCTCCATAGCATGCTTTAGCTCATTTTCATTAACCCAGAACTCTCCCCAACCATCTTCATTGGCGTATAAGTCGGCTAAACAGACATCCGTATATCCACCTTCTTTAATATGACTATACTCACCATCTGCAATGCCTAAATGCACACCAATAATATTTGACTGATCGGCATATTTATCCGCAAATGCCGTTACAAAATCAGTTAATGCATCAATATATCCATATTCCCAAAATGCAATGCTTCCACCCGCGTAATAGTTAAAGGCACTTCTCATTGCTGACGGTGCATCACATACTGAATTAACTTCTAACCTGACCAAAACCTTGTCGCCGTCTGCATCTCCGTTGTTCAGCCACCAATCAAACGCTGCAAAATCGTAATTACCCTCTTTATCCACTGGCACATCGTTCCAACGGAGGGAGTAGAAAGCCGTGTTAGTGTATTCCTTATCCGTTGGCTTCCATGTACCTCGAACTAAACCACCATTGGTATTTTCACTCACCTGTTCGGGTAATTCCCAATCATAGCCTGCAACTATTTCACCCGGAGTCGGCTCAAATGTCATTATCGACTTAGTGAATGTTGAGTGATCGACACGGTTACTGGCTCTTACACGCCAAACATAGGAACCTGCACCCAGCTGAGTGTCTGCTCGTAGTTGGTAAGAGCAAGTCGCACTTTCGATATCACAGACAGATGTCGGTACGTTTAAATCAACATAAACTCGGCTACTAGGTGAACGACTGCGAATAACAAACTGATAACGCGTAGCGCCTTCTACAGCTTGCCACTGGTAAGTAAGTGATGCCGGTAGTTGATGAGTCGATTTATCATCGGGGCTGACTGTGACTGGAACATCTGGTACTTCGCCAGAAATGAATAGAATACTGCTACTAACGGTTGAAACTGATATGGACGGAATCATCGCTCTCACGACCCAGCGATAACGACTTATAGCTGGGAGTTGCTCTGATTCGGGCAGTTGATAACTACACTCCTCTTCTATGCAAACGTCGGCTGCATTAACTCTGACCCTATGGGTATATTCTTTTAACCAAGTATCAGAAATTCGAAATACATAGTGAGTCGCATTTTCCGATGCTTTCCACTTATAAACGATATTGGTCCCTAAACTTATTTTTGATTTTGTGATTGGTCCAACTATTTCAGGTGGCGCTAATGTATCGCCATATGCACTCCCTGAACTAAGTAATATTAGTACCAAGAAGCAAACTATCTTTGCCATAAAAATAAACATTTTATCCTTCCCTGACTTAATGATTTTATATTCTTATTATCTTTAAGTATGGTTGGAGTTTTTCTGAAACTTTTAAGTTTTAATAGAACTACAGATTGACGGTGCTATTTTGCAGACAAATGGCTTCCAGCAACGTATTACCCACCCTTTATCTGGTTAAACCCTTATTCTCATGAGATTTATAAAGAATTAAAATAATCCATAAAGATATTAAAATCAGTGTTTTAACAATCCAAATCACGGTACGAACATTGTCATCAGCGGTCGAATATTCTTTGAGTCATAAGATAGACGATGGAAGTCACTAATCACCGCATGCGAATTGATAACTCAATAAGCTGCGGTGATTTTTGTGTACATCAGACTAATCTAATTACCCACAGCGGCGCTGAGCAACTCCTTGGTATAAGCCTCCTGCGGATTATCAAAGATAGACTCTGTCATCCCCTGCTCAACTACCTTCCCCTTACGCATCACCATAATGTTATGGCACATCGCCTGCACGATCATCAGGTCATGAGTAATAAAGATATAAGTCAGCCCTTTCTCACGCTGTAGTTTCAACAACAATTCAACAATCTGCATTTGAATGGTCCGATCAAGCGCAGAAGTTGGTTCATCCAAAATCACCAACTTAGGCTCCATAATCAAAGCACGAGCAATCGCAATCCGTTGACGCTGCCCACCTGAAAACTCATTCGGGTAACGGTCTTTCCATTCAGGCTCTAACTCCACCAGTCTCATGGTTTCAATAACCTTGGCATCACGCTCTTCCTGCGTACCAATGTTATGAATTTCCAAGCCTTCACCAATAATCTCCTCCACAGACATACGTGGACTCAAGCTACCGTAAGGATCTTGGAAGATAAGCTGCATGGACTGACGAAACGGGCGCATGGCATTGTTATCCAAGTCAGCAATAGACTGACCGTCAAAACTAAAACCACCCTCACTTTTCACTAGCTTTAAAAGCGCATGTGCCAAGGTCGTTTTACCCGAACCACTCTCACCAACGATACCTAGTGACTCACCCTGCTTTACCTTCAGCGAGATACCATCCACGGCTTTTACATGATCAACCGTGCGACGAAGTAGACCTTTTTGAATAGGAAACCACACCTTCAAGTCTTCTGCTTCCAATAACACGGAAGCATCCGATGACAATGTATCCTTACGTCTTACATGCAGCGTTTGCAGTAACTCTTTAGTGTAAGGATGCTGAGGGTCAGCAAACAGTGCTTGCGTCTCGCCTTGCTCCATTATCTCGCCACGCTTCATTACCACCACACGATCAGAAAAGCGTTTTACAATCGTTAAGTCATGCGTGATGAACAACACTGACATCCCTAACTCTTGCTTTAGCTCATTGATCAGATCAAGAATTTGCGCTTGTATCGTCACATCTAAAGCCGTGGTCGGCTCGTCAGCAATAAGAAGTTCTGGCTCATTAGCCAAGGCCATCGCAATCATCACACGCTGCTGTTGACCACCTGATAACTGATGAGGATAAGAGTTGATCTTCTCTTTAGGATTCTCAATACCAACACGCTCCAACCACTTCAAAATCAGCGGTTGAGCCTTAACCATCGAGTAGCCTTTGTGAATCTGCAATACTTCAGCAATTTGCTTACCCACCGTATGCAAGGGGTTAAGCGACATCATTGGCTCTTGGAAGATTACCCCGATACGATTACCGCGCATCTCTCGCAGGTCTCGTTCATTAAGCGTCAGCATATCGCGTCCGTCATAACGAATTTCACCTGACGGCCACTGTGCAGGCGGCGATGGCAGCAAACGTAAAATAGACATAGCAGTGACGGTTTTACCCGAACCACTCTCACCTACCAACGCCAGTGTTTCACCCCGTTTAACCGCTAAACTGACCGATGAAACAACAGTATTCGTTGACTCACCCTGCTTGAATTGGACGGTTAGATTGTCAATTTCAACTAGGTTATCAGTAGCGCTAGTCGTATCTATGACACTTTCGTCTTGCAGCTTAACTGCACTCGTCAAAATACTAGGAACAACGCCCTTAGCTTGTTTTTTATTATCCATTAGTAAGTCTGCCTCGGGTCAAACGCATCTCGTACACCTTCACCAACAAACACCAGCAATATCGTCATAATACCCAGTGCAGCAAACACAGAAAAACCAATCCACGGTGCTTGCAGGTTGTTTTTAGCCTGAGACAATAACTCACCCAAACTTGCCGACCCAGGTGGTAAACCAAACCCTAAAAAGTCCAAGCCCGTTAATGCGGTAATCGACCCACTCAACACAATCGGCATAAAGGTCATCGTTGCGACCATCGCGTTTGGCAAAATATGCTTAAACATAATACGTCGATCACTCATGCCCATTACCCTAGCTGCTTTTACATAGTCATAGTTTCGACAGCGTAAAAACTCGGCTCTCACCACGCCGACGAAACTCATCCAACTAAACAGCAACATAAATACCAGGAGCACCCAAAAACTGGGCTGTACCACACTGGCCAATATGATCACGATATATAACATCGGCATACTGCCCCATACCTCCATGAAACGCTGAGCCAGCAAGTCTAACCAACCGCCATAATACCCTTGTACCGCACCTGCAGAGACTCCAATCACGGCAGAAGCAATGGTCAAAATAAACCCAAACAACACAGACAAACGAAAGCCGTACAATATACGAGCAAACAAATCTCGACCGTGCTCATCCGTCCCTAGCCAGTTCTCAGCCGTAGGCCCCGAAGGCGCTGGCGATGGTAAATCACTAATGACCGTTTGGTGGCTATAGCGCACAATAGGAAACAGCAGCCAGCCTTTTTCTTCGATCAACTCAACCACAAACGGGTCTTTGTACTCCGCTTCCGTTTCAAACTCTCCACCAAATAAGGTCTCTGGATAAGAGTTCAAAACCGGGTAATACCACTGGTTATCGTAAGAAACAATGAGCGGCTTATCGTTCGCGACAAACTCAGAAAACAAACTCACTACAAACAAAAACGTAAACAGCCAAAATGACCACACCGCTTTACGATTACTTTTAAATCGGTCAAAGCGACGTCGATTGATTTTAGATAAATTCATCATCGCCCCTCAAAATCGATTCGTGGATCAACGACGGTATACATCAAATCACCGATGAGACTCATGACCAACCCTATAAACGTGAATACATAAAGCGTGGCAAAAATAACTGGATAATCACGCTGAACTATCGCTTCATAAGTCAACAAGCCTAAACCTTCCAATGAGAAAATAACCTCGATCAACAAAGAACTGCCGAACAAAATTCCGATAAAGGCCGCTGGGAAACCCGCAATAATAATCAGCATCGCGTTTCTAAACACATGGCCGTACATGACTTTTCGCTCAGTGTTACCTTTGGCACGTGCAGTCATTACATACTGCTTACCAATCTCATCCAAAAAGGAGTTTTTGGTCAGCAGAGTCAAACCAAGGAAACCACCAATAGTTAGTGCGATAGTGGGTAAAAACATATGCCACAAGTAGTCAGTAATTTTACCAAACCAACTCAAACTATCCCAATTATCCGACACCAGTCCCCGCAGTGGGAACCAGTCAAAATAGTTACCTCCCGCAAATAGCACAATCAATAATACCGCCAATAAAAAGCCCGGAATCGCGCTCAGCGTAATCAATAACGTCGTGGTACTGGTATCAAACTGAGAGCCGTGGTTTCGCGCTTTATAAATACCCAATGGAATACTGATCATATAAATAATCAAAGTACTCCACAGACCAAGCGAAACAGACACAGGCAAGCGGTTCATCACCAACCCCATCACCGACTCACCTTTAAAAAAGCTATCACCAAAGTCAAAAGTCACATACGACTTCAACATCATCCAGTAACGCTCCATAAGCGGCTTATCAAAGCCAAAGCGCTGCTCGATCTCTTTGATGATAGCGGGGTCTAAACCACGCGCACCAAGGTACTTACTCTCGGTGGTTGCGGTGCCTTGAAGGTCAGATTGGTTATTACCACTCACTCTGTCTAGCATCGAGTTATCGATACCCTGCATTACCGCAATTTGCTGTTCAACAGGGCCTCCAGGCGCAATCTGAATAATAAAAAAGTTAAGCGTGATGACGGCCCACAGAGTAGGAATCATCAATAACAAGCGCCTAAAAATATAAGCTGCCACAGTAACTCCTAGTTAGTTTGATTTAAGTGTCGCGGCTTTTTTCTCATCCACCCACCAGAAACTATCGCCTTCATCATAAAGCGGTGTCGTTTCAGGCTTACCAAACTTATCCCAGTGCGCCATGCGGAAACTGCTTAAGTTCCACGTCGGAATCATGAGGTAGGTATGCATCAATACACGATCTAGTGCATGACCGACTACTAACAGCTTCTCCTCATCATCTTGAACAGATTCCATATGTTCTAACAAAGAATCCACAGCATCATTCGTCAAATTTGCAGGGTTATAACTAGAGTTAACACTCTTCGACTCAAACGCTTGTGAGAATCCTGAGCTAGGGTAACTATATTCACGATAACCACCCGCAATCATGTCAAAGTCATGCGCACTGTAACGCGCCATATACTGACTAGAGTCCACCGTACGAACGTTCAACTTAATACCCGCACGTTTTAAGTTCTTACCAAAAGCCAGCGCAACTTTTTCATAACCAGCGCTCACTAACATGATCTCAAACTCAAACTGCTTGCCTTGTGCATCAACCAACTTTTGGTTCTTAACAGTCCATCCCGCTTCTTTAAACAAACGCAGTGCTTGACGTAAATTACTACGGATATTTCCAGAACCATTGGTTTTTGGTAACTCAAAAGGTTCGGTAAATACTGATGCAGGTAACTGATCTTTAAGCGGCTCTAGTAGCGCCAATTCCGCTTCAGATGGCAGACCTGTTGCTACGTATTTTGTATTCATGAACAGGCTGTTTACACGTATATATTGATCGTAAAACAGGTTTTTGTTCATCCACTCAAAGTCCAACAACTGCGTCATCGCTTTACGCACACGTATGTCAGCAAACAGTGGCTTTTTAAGATTAAAGATCAAACCAGAGGCACGTAACGGAATACTGTGCGGTGTGGTTTTCTTAATAACTTGTCCGCTGGCAATCGCAGGGAAATCATAACCTGTCGCCCAACGCTTAGCAGTGTTCTCACTCCACTTATCAATATGACCTGCTTTAAACGCCTCAAACGCAACGGTTTCATCGAGGTAGTAATCAAAACGAATCGTACCGATATTCGCAGCGCCCTTACGTATGGGTAAGTCCTTGGCCCAATAGTCTTTTACGCGATCATAGCTGACATATTTACCGAACTTATAGTCACCCACTTTGTAAGGGCCACTACCTAACGGTGGTATTTTCAAAGGTTCGTTTAACTTATGATCTTTCCAGAAGTGCTCAGGGAATACCGTAAAGCCCACCAAATCTATCATGCGGCCTTTATCTTTAGTGCTTAGATGAAATTTAACGCGGTAGTCATCAAGCAGCTCAATCTTTTCAACGTAACTATAGTAAGCCTTAAGTCCGGGTAAACCCTCTGAACTTAGCTTTTCAAATGAGAACTTCACATCACTTGGTTTGATTCGCTCACCATCATGAAACACTGCTTTCTTATTTAGGTGAAACGTAATTGCTGAGTAGTCGCTGTTATAGCTAATTTTTTCAGCGATCAAAGGATAGTAAGCGCTAATGTCATCCGCTGAGCTTTCCATCAACGAGTCATTAATATCAGAAATATCTCTCGCTGCATCACCCCGTTGAGAGTACGCGTTGAAGTTATCAAAGGTACCTCTTGCCCACTCTATAACCTCTCCGCCCTTAGGCGCATCAGGGTTTACATAGTTAAAGTGAGTCACGTCCGACGAATAAACCGGCTTGCCTCGCAATGCAATGCTAGTCGCCTCAATAACTGTCACAGCCTCAGCAGACGCTTCCGTCGCCTTTGGGTCGGCCTTGACCACAGTGTTATCCGCAAATGCCGCGCTAGTCACTAAGCTCATCGCGAGCATACTGATTATTAACTTCATCTTATTTCCCTTTTGATTTTGTTATCTATCCGTTAACCGATACTTCAACATTGTGCACCAAAGCTAAACTGCTTTGTATTAACAGATGTTTAAAAACGTAGAAAGTGAATGATTTTCATACGCTTCAAAATAATACCGTTCATCATAATGGTTTAAACATGAATAGAAGCTGTGTAAACGCTGAATGTGAAGATTCAGTTGCACGATAAAGAATGCAATCTCAGGGGTTAAGGCCAGTGCTTAATTAAAAGCGCATGCCGATCCGTCATTGAGATCGGCATGCGCACAGCGAGTTTGATCAGTGCAAAAGCCGAGCTTTCAGCACATCCTCATCAAGCTTCAAGGAGATATCTATATAACGATAGACAAATTGAGTTTGCTTGACTACTTCGAGCACCATGACCTTGTCTTTTTTGAAGCGATCATCCGCATACTGTATTGCGCTACCAGATTGCCTAATTGCAGCTAACACGACTTCTTTATCTTTTCGCATATCATCACCAGCATACTTAAGCGCTTCACCAGATGTTTTAACTGCTGCCATCACTATTTCCTTATCGTTTTTTAACGTGCTATCAGCAAACTCTAAGGTATTTCCATTTTCCTTTACCGAAGCCAAGACAATACCTCTATCGCGTTTCAATGACTCATCCGCATATTGCAGTACCTGATCATAAGGACCTCGGTTAGCTAAGACTTCCAACATGAAAGCTCTATCTTTTCTAAAAGACCTATTTACATATTTTAAAGCATCACTATTCGTAGCGGCCTTTAACATCAGCGCCCTGTCTTGCTTCAAGTTATCACTAGCATACCTAAGCGCATAAACAGAGCCAGGAATAGCGAGTCGGAGAATTTCTTCATCAGACTTGAATAATGCATCCAATTTATCAAAATAATAACCAGAATCTTTCATAGCAGCTACAGTGACATCTCTGTCTTTCAAAAGCGATGAAGGTATGCTTCTAAAGTGATAGCGACCTGAATTAATCGCAGCTAAAAAAATTGCCTTATCTGTTTTTAATGAGTCATCAACATACTGCAAAGCATAGCCATCCTCTTCCACTGCAAGCTCAACAATTTCTTGGTCTTTCTGGAACTTTCTGTGTACATACTGAAGCGCGATTCCATTTTCTTGAACTGCAGCAAGCACAATTTCCCTATCCTGTTTTAGCTCACTACTTAAAACATTCAGGAAACGACCATCTTCTGCAAGTAGCGCTAACGCTTCGGCTTTATCTCTAATCAACACAGTTTCTTCAATATAATTCAAGATATACGGAGTTGACTTAGAAACCTGTATCAACACCTCTTTTTTTATACTGTCATCAACTTGGTCAATCAACTCAGGTGAGTTGATTAGCAATTTAACCATGAACTCTTTATCTTTTGTTAGAGACTCGTCCAACTCTAAATTTTGTAAAGGCTCATCTTGTACATTTTTTGATGCAGCCAGAAGTACGTCTTTATCTTTTTGTAAGCTCTCACTCAAGTACGATATAGCATAAGGATGTTGTTTGACGGCTATCAAAGCTAACGGCTTATCGATTTTTACGGACTTATCAATTTCCGTTAAAACTCTCCACGACTTAGTGATAGCATCAGCTACAAAAGCTTTATCTTGCTTTAATGATTGGTCAGCAAATTTGAAACCACTCCCAAAGTTAGCTATGGCGTGCTTCACAATCATTCTGTCTTTCTTAAACGACTCATCCGCAAACTCTAAAGCATCTCCATCATCAATCACTGCACGCAATACAAGTGATCTATCTTTGTTCATTTCAGGAGTAGCGAACTCAAGTGCAGCACCATAATCATCTATCGCAGCTAAGATCACATCCTGATCTTTTTGCAGTGAATGGTCTATATACTTAAATACATCGGGCTCTTCCTTTATCAACTCAAGGACAAAAGCTTTATCTTTTTTTAGTGACTCATCAGCAGCCTGAAAGTTAAAACTAGAGTACTGTCCCACAACCTGTCGAACTAGCGCTTTGTCTTTCCTAAACACCTTATCCGCAAACGCTAATGCAGAACCGTCTTGCTTAATTGCTGCCAACACAATCTCTCGGTCTTTCCTAAGCGATTCATCTGCAAACTCTAAAGCATAGCCACCCTCTTTAACTGCAGCTAATACTATTTCTCTATCTTTCTTAAATGACTCATCAGCATATTCAAGTGCACCTCCTAACTTTTTGACGGCTGCAAGTATTAGCTCTTTATCTGCTAGTAAGGGTTGATCGACATGTTTAAATATTTCAGGATCAAAATAATCTACATTTTCCAAAAAACTCATCACAAATGCTTTATCTTTTCTCAGCGAAACATCTGCATACTCAAATGCATCAGCACGCTGTTTTATTGCTTTAAGCACAATCGTTTTATCTTTACGAAATACCTCATCAGCATATTGCAACTCACTACCAGAGTTACTTATAGCAGCTAGAACAACGTCTCTATCTTTTTTAAGAGAGTCATCTACATACTCCAGTGCAAAACCGGTTCTTGAGATAACACCGAGGACAAAGTCTTTATCTTTTTTGAAACTGTCGTCGACAAAATTTAACGCCCAAGAATTTTCACTAACGGCTTGAGTAACAAACTCCGGATCTGTTTTAAACGACTCATCGGCATAAGAAATAGCAGACCCTGACTGCTTAATTGCGGTACTGACTATCTCTTTATCAGCTTGCAATGCACTACCGACATAAGCCAGTACTCCACCATTTACCGCTACGGCTTTAAGTATAAAGTCTCTGTCTCGGCGTAACTCCTCATCAGCTAATTTAAATAATTCTCCCCAGTTACGTAGTGCTGCGAGCATGACTGACTCATCATTTCTAAAACGCTTGTCTGCAAACTTAAGCGCACTGCCGTTACTTTCAACAGCCAACGTAACGATTTCTTTATCCCGCTTAAAAGATTCATCAGCAAATTCAAGCGCAGAGCCATTACTACTAACGGCCGCTACAACTATCTCTCTATCCTTTTTAAACGCTTCATCAGCAAATTCTAGTGCTAAACCATTTAAAGCGACTGCCTCAAGCACAAACGCTCTGTCTTTTCGGAAAGCCTCATCAGCAAACTCAAATGAGTTACCATTACTTTCAACCGCTTTTAAAACAACCATTTTATCTTTACGAAAGCTGGGGCCGACAAATTCTAAAGCCAGACCGCTATCCTCAACAGCAGCAAGCACAACCTCTCGATCTAGACTGAATTTATTATCTGCAAATCTTAGTGCTAAGCCGTTTGCTTTCACTGCCCTGAGTACAACACCCTTGTCTCGTTTAAGAGCCTCATCCGCAAAACTCAACGCCAAACCAGTGTAAGTATTCTCAACAGCTAGCAGGACAATTCCTCTATCCTTTTTAAGTTCTTCACCAACAAACGCTAGCGCATCACCTCCCTCATCTCTAAGCGCAGTGAGAACCATATCTCTATCTTGCTTAAAATGATCTGGAGCGAATTCAAGCATGCCACCCTCACTGTTGAGAGCAGCGATAGTTATCTCTTTATCATTTTGAAAAGCGATGTCCAGATGCTCATACACCCCAGCGTTAAGCTTGATGGCTTGTAAAACAAACGCCCTATCAGATTGAAACTGTTTGTCTATGTAGGGGAATGCATCATTATTAGACTCCAAAGCCATCAGTACATATTTTTTATCAAAGCGATACTGATCACTAACAAATTTTATTGCAGAACCATTGCTCCGTAAGGCGTCACGTACCAACAGCGGATCATCTTTAAACTCTTCATCTAAATATCCAAAAGCATAACCATTAGCAATCACTACATCTTGAATAAAAGTCGGGTCTGATTTCAATTCATCATCAGCATACTCAAACAGTGAACCATCTAACGGAAGTGCCTCTAAAATGAAAGATTTGTCTGTTTTAAGCGATTTATCAGCATACTGAAACGCAGAAGAGTCAGCACTAATAGCAGCTAACACAACATCACGGTCTTTGCGTAACTCAGGACTAACACGTGACAGTGATTGACCATTAACGCTAAGATATACAATAGCATCAGCCTTGTTAGTGCCCCATGACTCTTTGTTTTGCCATTGGTTTTGAATTAAGTAAGCCGCGATTAATGTAAAGACAACACCTATAATGATCAGCTTCATCTTTCCCTCCTTAGATAGTTATTTTGCCGTAAACCACGGCTTCTTGGCTGATTATTATATTGAATAAAAACTAGTCATGATAGTGTTCAAAATATTTACATCGTTACCATTCATTTAAGAAGACAAGCTACTAGTGAGCCTACTACTAGAAAAATAGTAGTTGACCAAAAGACTATTAATAAGAAAACTACACGCTCTAAAAAACATAATAACAATTGCCATGTCATTTGAACTACTACTCCAAATTCTATCGGTGTTTGCCACCGTCACACTCGCCATCAGTGGTGTGCTTCAAGCAGCACGCAGTGAAATGGATTTCTTTGGTGCACTGGTACTGGCCTGTGTTTGCGCAGTCGGTGGTGGAAGTTTACGTGACTTACTCATAGGCGCTACACCCGTATTTTGGACACAAGACCTGATTTATATCTTCGCTATTCTTATCGCAACAGGTGTCACCATCATTGCACTCAAGTTTATTCCTGAAGGCAAAGGCATACGTCACCTACTATTAGATACAGTGGACGCAGTGGGCTTAGGTTTATTTGCTATTTTAGGTGCGGAAAAAACCTTACAAATGGGTTTTGCAGAGCCAATCGCGGTTGTGATGGGTGTCATCACCGGTATTGCTGGCGGCATGATGCGAGATATATTGAGTCAAAATCTCCCATTCGTTATGCGAGGTGAAGTCTATGCCAGTGCTGCGATTATCGGCACTATCAGCTATACCTTCATACGCCTTTATTTCCCTGAGACTGTCGCGATAGTCGCGGGTATGGGAATCATTATTGCGATACGTTTGATATCGGTATACTTGGGGATAAACATTCCCCAAGTAACCTTTAGACGTGAAAAAAAGTAAGCGGTGATTACAAGTCAGCGAGCGCCTGACTTGTGAATATTTTCTCACCAACAAACTTAGCACCCGCTTTTGTTAAGTGACCACCATCAAACGAGATCAACTCGCCATCGGGCGTAAACACAGGACATTTGCTCTGTCCTCTGCCACAAATTAATGCATATTGGTCAACAAAAACATGTGCTGGCAGTCTGCTTCTGAGCGTGTTATTGGCTCTCAAAAACTTAGTATTGATCACGTTTTTTAGAGCCGCACGCTTAGCCGGTGACATGCGTAAGTAGTGGCGTAACGAAATACGACCGAAGCTTTTACGACCGACTACGACTAACTTTTGATTATCTCGTAGCTCTAGGTTTTCAATTGTTTTTGGCAGCATGTTAACCGCCCAGTCGCGCCATAAAGAAGCAATGACAATCACATCTGCATTAGCAATCTGTGGCTTAGCCTTCGCTAAACTCTCAACTTTTGCACACAAAGCCTCGTCTTTACTTTCAATACCAGACTTAGCAGGATCACCAAGGTATGGCTGACATTGCGCAGGAATGTGACGTGTACGGATTTGATAGCCTGCCAACGCACCATTTTCCATAACAGTATTTAAAAAGTCTTGCGCCTGACTATCACCAATCAGTAGTAGCTTTTTACGACCATCGTTACGGTTAAACTTCTTGTTTTGTATTTGACCAAAGCCCCCTCTCACGTACTGCTTGTTAAGATCAGGATCAGCCGCTTTTAATAAGTCATACGAGTCGTTAGCCGCAGATGCAGTTAATGGCATCAACGTCATTACACTCAACAGCGCTATGCCCATCGTCGCGCTCAGTTTAGAAACTGAAGCTTTTGTTAGATTTTTCATTTTTTTTAACTCTCAGTTAGTGGTCTTTTTATGACCACATAATCAGTAATCAGTTCTTATAAATCTGCAAAACGTTCATTAAACCCATCACCCATGATCAAACCCGCCCCCAGAGCGATCAGTACGACACTGCATAACAAGGCCATCCAAAGCACTTGCTTTTGAGTCAACCAGTGACGATTACGGAATGGTTTTTCTACCCAACGCCAACTGATATAAGCCAGCACAAAGGCCAATACACTTAAGCCAACCAGCAGCAGTGGTGCCAACTCTTCGTAACTACTAATCCGTGCAAACACAAATAACGGCTGATGCCACAAGTAAGCACTATAAGAAACCAGTCCAATACCGACAAATACGGGCAAAGACAATAAGCGCCCAACCCAAGTATTACCCTCTGCAAACAGGATGATAAGTACTGTCCCCACCACAGGTACTAAGGCGTAAAAACTTGGAAATGGAATGGCTTTAGTGAAAAAGAAGATCGAGAACAGCGTCATGAACAGGCCAATTACACTAGCGACCTGCTTTAGCCCAAAGGATATCGTTCGAGAATGTTGCAAGTAAAACGCGCAAAACACACCCGCTAATAACTCCCACGCACGCGAAGGCGCTAAAAAGAAGTTTGCTTCTGGTGTATGTCGCCAAGCCCATTCGCAATACAACAAACTGACCACAGCCAAAGCCGTTAGTACCAGTACACGACTTCGCTTCAGCCATGCAATTGTCGCCATCATAAACAGTGGGAAGACGAGGTAAAACTGCTCTTCAACCGCCAAGCTCCATGTGTGTAACAGCGGAATAAACTCAGAAGTTGCGGCAAAGTAGTCACTCTCCTGCCAAAACAGGATATTGGACGCAAACACACCGACTGAGATAAGACTCTTACCGTAGTCCACTAACTCTGTGGGTAGCAATAGATACCAAGCGGCAATGACACTAATTAACACCACAAACATCAGCGCAGGCAATATGCGTCGCGCACGGCGCTCATAAAAGCTGGCTAGAGTGAAGCTGTCTTTTTGTTGCTCACTAAGAATAATGGAAGTGATCAAGTAACCACTAATGACGAAGAAGATATCGACGCCTACAAATCCCCCACTAAACCCTGTAATGCCTGCATGAAAGAGTACAACGGGGACAACGGCGAGCGCTCTCAAGCCATCAATTTCGGCTCTATACTGCATAATCTGCCTATTCCTATCATTATATTTTTGACGAACTATATATGCATATAAGTCATTTTACCGTTAAATAAAAGTAACTATAGCTGCCAGTTAATCGCGGATTTACCATGACTGACAAGGTAATCATTTGTTTTTGAAAAGGGCTTGCTGCCATAAAAACCGCGGTAAGCTGATAATGGCGATGGGTGTACCGACTTAATTACTAGGTGGCGGTTAGTATCAATAAAACTCGCCTTCTTTTGTGCGTAAGCGCCCCATAATATAAAAACAACCGACTCAGCGTGTTCATTTATTGACGCTATAATTGCGTCTGTGAAGCTTTCCCAACCTTTACCCTGATGAGCATTAGCATTTCCTGCTTCTACCGTTAAAACAGCATTGAGCAACAACACGCCCTGCTCGGTCCACGGTTGTAAGTAAGCGGTATGGGAATTATCAATATCAAGGTCTTCTAAAAGTTCTTTATTGATATTGATTAACGATTTTGGCAGTGGCTTAACCTCTGGCATCGCAGAAAAACATAAACCATGTGCATGTCCTACCGTTGGGTAAGGATCTTGTCCTAGAACGACCACTTTGACTTGGTCAAACGGCGTGCTATTGAGTGCGTTAAAACGTAATTTTTTAGGTGGAAGAATCACCTTCTGGGCAGTTTCTTCTTCGTTCAAAAAGTCATTCAGCTGTTGCATATAAGGCTTTTCAAACTCATCGCCTATAACATTTAACCAACTCGGGTGAAGGTCTAAACCTTTAACCATAACGAATCTCCTCTCGACTATTTTATATTTTTAATACGCCCAAAAAAAAACTGGCCGGATAAAATATCCGGCCAGTTTTTTCACGATCAAATCAGAGAAGGATTACTTCGCTGCTTCGCGCTCTTTTGTTTCTTTGATAACTACTTCAGCTACGTTGTTCGGGCATGGTGCATAGTGACCGAACTCCATAGAGAATTGACCACGACCAGAAGTCATAGTACGCAAGTCACCGATGTAACCAAACATTTCGCTCAATGGCACTTCAGCCTTGATACGAACGCCTGTTACGCCAGACTCTTGAGACTTGATCATTCCACGACGACGGTTAAGGTCACCGATAACATCACCAACGTGATCGTCAGGAGTGAACACGTCAACAGCCATAATAGGCTCGATCAACTGAGGACCAGCCTTAGGGATCGATTGACGGTAAGCGCCTTTAGCAGCGATTTCAAACGCAAGTGCAGATGAATCAACCGCGTGGAAAGCACCATCAAGTAGCGTTACTTTAACGTCTAAGCAAGGGAAGCCAGCAAGAACACCTTTGTCCATGCTAGTTCTGAAGCCTTTCTCAACAGCAGGCCAGAATTCACGAGGAACGTTACCACCAGTAACTTTACACTCGAATGCAAAACCTTCACCTGGCTCATTTGGCTCAATAAGGAAGTCGATCTTACCAAACTGACCAGAACCACCTGATTGCTTCTTATGCGTGTAGCTGTCTTCACATTTTTCAGTGATCGTCTCGCGGTATGCAACCTGAGGCTTACCAACAACAACGTCTACACCGTGAGTACGCTTCATGATGTCAATCTTAATGTCTAGGTGAAGCTCACCCATTCCTTTAAGGATTGTCTCACCAGAATCTTCGTCAGTCTCAACTTGGAAAGTAGGATCTTCAGCAACCATCTTACCAATTGCGATACCCATCTTCTCAGCACCGGCTTTATCTTTAGGCGCAACAGCGATTGAGATAACTGGCTCTGGGAATACCATAGGCTCCAATGTCGCTGGGAACTTAGGATCACATAGAGTGTGACCCGTTTGAACGTTCTTCATACCCAAGATAGCAACGATGTCACCAGCCTGTGCAGAGTCTAGCTCGATACGATCTTCAGCTGACATCTCAACGATACGACCAACACGCTCAGTCTTACCAGTGAACGTATTTAGGATGTTAGTCCCTTTTTCAATACGCCCAGAGTAAATACGGATAAAGGTCAAGGCGCCATAACGGTCATCCATGATCTTAAATGCTAGTGCGCGTAGTGGCTTGTCAGCATCAACGTAAGCTAGTTCGCCTGTCTCGTTACCTTCAGCATCAACTAGTGGCTGAGGGTCAACTTCAACTGGGTTTGGAAGGTAGTCAACGACTGCATCCAATACCAACTGAACACCTTTGTTCTTAAACGCAGAACCACAGTATGTAGGGAAGAACTGAAGCTTCTTAGTACCCTTACGGATACAAGCTTTGATCACTTCCATAGATGGCTCTTCGCCTTCTAGGTACATTTCCATTGCATCGTCATCAAGCTCAACTGCAGTCTCGATTAACTTCTCACGGTACTCTTCAACGTCGTCAACCATGTCAGCTGGAACGTCTTGGATTGTGTACTTAAGAGGATCACCAGAACCATCCCAAACCCATGCCTTACGAGTTAGAAGGTCAACAACACCTGTAAAGTCATCTTCCGTACCGATAGGTAGAACCATGATTAGTGGGTGTGCGCCTAGTACGTCTTGTACCTGCTTAGTAACACGGTAGAAGTCAGCACCTAGACGGTCTAATTTGTTTACGAAGATTACACGTGCAACGCGTGAATCATTTGCATAACGCCAGTTAGTCTCTGACTGAGGCTCAACACCACCAGATCCACAGAATACACCAACACCACCATCTAGTACTTTAAGTGAACGGTAAACTTCAACTGTGAAGTCAACGTGACCCGGTGTATCGATGATGTTTAGGCGATGTTCATTCCACTCACAGCTTACTGCTGCTGACTGGATAGTTATTCCACGCTCTGCTTCCTGTTCCATGAAGTCAGTAGTAGCTTCACCGTCATGAACTTCTCCGATCTTATGGATTTTTCCAGTAAGGCTCAAGATACGCTCAGTAGTGGTTGTTTTACCCGCATCAACATGGGCAAAAATACCAATGTTGCGGTAACGCGTTAGGTCTTTCATGTCAGTACTCTAAAATTTGTTATGCGAAAAAAAATTGCTGGCCGTCGTTGATAAAATATCATCAACTGTTAAAGGTCGAACCGTTAAGAAAATCAGTCGCTTAACTTATCGTTCTTTTTGTCCAGCTTGGAAACCGCAGTATTCTAACCAAAAATAGACTGATAGTGGTAAGAAATTATGTTGTTATATGCAAGATTTTTGAAAATACCCACCAAAACACCGAAAATGGACACCTTAAATGACACAATCCGCTGATTTGAAACGCCGCTTTGGCGGCATCGCAAAACTCTATAGCGACAAGGGGCTGACTAAATTTATGCAAAGTCACGTCTGTGTGGTCGGTGTAGGCGGTGTTGGATCGTGGGCATGTGAGTCATTAGCACGCAGTGGAATCGGTGAAATAACCATGATTGACATGGATATTGTCTCTGAATCCAACATCAATCGTCAGTTACCTGCAATGACTAGCACCATTGGCCGAGACAAAACGGCAGTATTGGCCGATCGAATTTTAGAAATCAACCCAAATTGCAAAGTACACATCATTGATGACTTCGTAACCGTTGAGAATGCGCCTGAGTTAATTACCGATAATTTGGACTTTGTGATTGACTGTATCGACAGCTCTTTAGCAAAAGCGTCGATGATTAATCACTGCAAACGTCGCAAGATTAAAATAATCACACTGGGTGGTGCCGGTGGAAAAATTGATCCTAGTCGAATTAAAGTGAATGACTTGATATTGACTAAGCAAGATCCCCTGCTTTCTAAAACGCGCAAAGTGTTACGCCAAAAATATAATTTTACTAAAACGCCTAAAAAACGTTTTAACGTGCCGTGTGTGTTTTCGGATGAGATACAGCTTTATGGTGCAGATGATGGGACGGTGAGCAACGATAAGCCTACCGATAAGACATCTTCGCTGTCTTGTGCGGGTGGTTTAGGGTCTTGCACTACCGTAACGGCAACCTTTGCACTCTATGCCGTATCAGAGGTATTGAAGCGGTTAGCTGAGAAAGCTCAGTAACTTACGAAAAATCGATGCAAAGCTTCTGTTAATTTTATAAACCTTGATTCGTCCTTGATAAAAACTGGCGCTACCTTACAGTGTGTTTATCGCATGATATAAAAGATCTCAATTAGCGGTTCTTTTTTCAGAAAATTACAAGGAGGATATATGTCAGCATTACTAGATAACGTCGATCCCGATGGGTTGTTAGAGTACTCAGTCGTTTACACAGATCGCTCGTTGAACCATATGTCACAGTCTTTTCAGGCTGTTATGAACGACATTTCTTCGACACTCAAAGAAGTGTATAACGCCAAAGCCGCAGTGGTTGTACCGGGTAGTGGTACCTTCGGAATGGAAGCGGTCGCTCGCCAATTTGCAAGCGACAAGAAATGTTTAGTGTTGCGCAACGGTTGGTTTAGTTACCGTTGGACACAGATTTTCGACATGGGCAAGTTGCCGTCAGAACATATCGTGATGAAAGCGACACAAGCTTTAGACGAGACTGCCTCTCCATTCTCTCCTGCTGCTATCGACGAAGTGGTTGCCACCATCAAAGCGGAGAAACCTGCAGTTGTGTTTGCGCCGCACGTTGAAACATCATCAGGCATTATCCTTCCTCAAGAATATTTACAAGCCGTTGGCGACGCTGTTCGCTCTGTCGGTGGTTTGTTTGTATTGGACTGTATCGCGTCAGGTACCATCTGGGTAGACATGGAAACCAACAACGTTGATGTACTCATCAGCGCGCCACAGAAAGGCTGGAGTGGCCCACCCTGTGCAGGCCTAGTGATGATGAATGACCGTGCACTGGCTGTGATGGAAGAAACCACAAGCAGTAGCTTTGCCATGAACCTAAAGCAGTGGCACCAAATCATGAAGGCTTACGAAGGTGGCGCACATGCTTATCATGCAACCATGCCTACTGATGCGCTACGTCGCTTCCGTGACATTATGTTAGAAACACGTGAAGTTGGCTTCGAGAAAGTTAAAGCCGCTCAGTATGAATTAGGCGAGAAAGTCCGCGCTTTATTAGCCTCAAAAGGCATTGTCAGTGTTGCTGCTAATGGCTTTGGCGCACCGGGTGTTGTGGTGTGTTACACGCAAGACAGCGATGTTCAAACAGGTAAGAAGTTTGGTGCGGTCGGTATGCAGATTGCAGCCGGTGTACCGTTACAATGTGACGAACGTGAAGATTATAAAACCTTCCGTTTGGGTCTATTTGGTTTGGATAAGCTAATGAATGTTGATCGTACCGTTGCTAGTCTAGAAACGGCGTTAAACGAAGTGATGTAAGCCGTTGAAGTCGCTCTATGCCTTTGTAGAGCGGCTTTAAAATCAGCTCGTAGCAGCCAGTTGCTGATGCAAAATATGAGTGGTCTGCTCATCAATAACATCCGCCAATGTAAATCCTTCGAGGTGTTCTAGATAACTATCGCGCGCGCCAGCCAGAGCAAACTTAAGCTGACAGGCTTTCAAGATCACACACTTCTGCCCTACACAGTCGATGGGCTCTAGAGTCTTCTCCATTGTCTCGACCACTTCCCTCAGATTGATCTCAGCGGCGGGTTTTGCTAGTAGTACTCCACCTTGCTTTCCTCGAACTGATTTAACATAACCTTTCGCAACAAGCGTACTAATCACTTTCATCAAGTGACTTTTAGGTATTTCAAAACGATCTGCCATCAATTTAATGGTCACCATTTCATCAGGCATTGATGCCATGAAAATTAGTGAGCGAAAAGCAAAGTCGGTGTGTTTGGTTAGCTGCAAAAGTTTATCCTCATCTGTTATTGACAATACAACAAGGCATAGGTAATTTAAACATTCATATTAAATGAATCTTTAAGAGTTGGACTTTACCATGCTATCAGCACAAACAATCGAAACCATCAAATCAACCGTTCCATTACTCGAAGAGCATGGTGCAACCATCACTAGCACTTTTTATAAGTCGCTATTTGAAGCAGAGCCAGATTTGAAGCATATCTTCAACGCATCGAACCAGCGCGATGACTCTCAATCACGTGCACTGGCTGACGCTGTATTAGCTTACGCTTGCAACATTGATAACCTTGCCGCACTGCTTCCAGCCGTTGAGCGCATTGCAAACAAGCACGCCAGTATTGGTATCCTACCGCAGCACTACCCTATCGTTGGTGGTTGCTTATTGCAGGCGATACAGTCAGTCCTTGGACTACCTGATAAGCACCCTGCGTTAACGGCTTGGGGCGAGGCATACGGCGTATTAGCCAGCGTATTTACTCAAGCAGAAGAGCAGCTATACACTGACAGCGAACAGTTAAAAGGCGGCTGGAGAGGCTTCAGAACTTTTACGATTAAAGAGATTCACCAAGAAACGCCAGAAGTCAGTTCGTTTGTTTTAGTACCGACGGATGAAAAGGAAATATTGGAATTTTTAGGTGGCCAATACGTGTCTATCAAGTTACCTGCTGTTGCTGGTGGCTTTAACCAAATTCGCCAATACTCGCTATCAGACTGGTCAAGCGAACCGAACCACTACCGTCTTTCGGTCAAAAGTGAGTCTCAAGGTATCGTTTCAAAAGACCTTCATGCACATAAGCAAGGTGACACCGTACAACTGAGCGCCCCATATGGTCGTTTCAACTTGGTCGAAGATGCGCCAGAGCATGTTTTCATTGCAGGTGGTGTTGGTATTACGCCGTTATTTTCAATGCTGCAACAGTCTCTAGCTAACGCTACTGACAAGTCACCGCTTACATTAATTGAGTGCAGCCGAAGTAAGGAACACCAAATATTCCAACCTGAAATTCAAGCGTTGATTGCGAGCGAAGCGATTAACTTCAAACAAGCGTTTCAAACGGGGGATGGTGGTGACCATTCGGGCTACATCACTGCTGAAATTTTAAATAATTGGATTACTAATAAATCAGCGCATGTCTATTTCTGCGGGCCATTACCGTTTATGAAGGCACTAAAACCATTATTGAATGAGATTGGGTTTACAGATGAACAGCTTCATTACGAAGTGTTTGGGCCGACGACTGCGCTTTAATTATTAGTCATTAAACTGAAACAGGCTCCTTATGATTAAATCATCGGAGCCTGTTTTTATTCACATAGGTTGCAGTCTATTCCAACACCAATCAACTGCTGCTATTCACAGCATCCCCTATAAATCCTAAACTTGCCATGCAGTAAGTCTACATATAGACTATATATGAATAGTCAAAACGTAGACTTAAATTATGAATCAACAATCTGCAACCAACACCTTTAGTCACTGGGATAAGCAAGGTCGCTATATTTACACCCTAAGCGACCTCAGCAAACTATTCCCTAACGACAAACCAAAAACACTGAAAGAAGGTGTTAACCGCTTAGTTAAAAGTGGCTTATTAACACGCGTAGGGAAAGGCACTTATTTATACACACACAGCAGTCACTCAGGCGCCAACACCATCGAACACATCGCTAAAACCTTACGTCGTGGTGAATACAACTACGTCAGCCTTGAGTCTGCCCTCTCTGAGTATGGTGCTATCTCTCAAATCCCCATCGACCATCTAACCGTGATGACTACAGGCAGAAAAGGTACATACAAAACACCTTACGGCACCATTGAGTTCACACATACTAAGCGTGCCGTCAGTGATATTTTAAAAAATGTTTTGGATGTAAACCGCCCATTACGTTTTGCCAAAGCCAATGCAGCTTGGCGAGACCTAAAACGTGTTGGCAGAAACTTACACTTAGTTGACGAAAAGGCTCTGGCACATGATTGAACAAGCAGACTTTCCAGCCCTAGTTGAACGTGCGATGGCAGTGTCAGGACGCAACCATATGCGCCCTGTTATCGAAAAAGAGCTCCTTCACTACGACATACTCTTCACCTTGGATAACGAAGGACTACTCAACGCTCTGACCTTCCAAGGCGGTACCAGCTTAAGACTCTGCTATGGCTCACCAAGGTTTAGTGAAGACTTAGACTTCACAGGGGGACGTGACTTTACTACCAACAAACTATTGGATATAAAAGCGTGTATCGAACACTATGTCGGTAACCGTTACCAGCTTGAAGTCAGTGTGAAAGAACCACCAGAGCTCAAAAACGCGCCTGAATACCAAGGGGTTAATGTTGATAAATGGCAAATCTCTATCGTTACATCACCAGAACGCCGTGATCTACCAAGGCAACGAATCAAACTTGAAATAGCCAACATTCCAAGCTACTCACGAGAACCACGTGCGCTACAAGTGAACTATGACTTCCTACCCGATGGGTACAGCGACACCCTTGTTTTATGTGAGTCACTAAATGAAGTCATGGCAGATAAAGTCATTTCGCTAGTCAATACACATCGCTATGTCAGACACCGTGACATTTGGGACTTGCGTTGGTTAAAACAGCAAGGCGCTACGCTAAATACTGATTGGATTAACAATAAGATTCAGGACTATAAAATTAGCGACTACTTAACCAAGCTGGATGAAATGCGAGAGCGCCTGCCTGATATTATTCATGGTAAGCCGTTTCAGGATGAGATGAGCCGATTTATACCAATGGATGTTCAAGAACGGACACTACTGAAGGATGGATTTTATGCGTACTTGTTACAGGAAACCCAAGAAATACTTGTAAATGTTAAACGAGAAATATCTGAATCATCGAAGGGTGAGACATTTATAATTTGAGACAACTCTGACCAAGCCTTCTCCTTTCAAACATCTCTATCACCGAGGTAGCGACTGCAATCCGCATCATTACTAACACGCTATTAATTTAGCCCAAAAAATCTTTAGGCTTTATCGACATGTCACGTATCACATATGCTTCAAGCACTGCTTTCGCCAAAATAAGTTTTTTAGCAATCATAAACTCCATCGGTGAGTTAATAGCATCAACGGCTAACACCCGCCCTGCTTTCAGGTAGAACACCGAAAACTTATTTTCAGAAGGATTACCTCGAACCACCACTTCGTCATAGCCTTCAAACAAGCCTGCCGTTTGCAATTTAATATCGTATTGATCCGACCAAAACCAAGGCACTTCGTTGTAAGCAATTTCGTCAGCACAAATAGCCGCTGCTGCTGTTCTCGCCTGACCACTCGCATTGGGGATAGACTCAAGGCGAATTTTACGATCATAAATAAGACTGTGATACCTTGAACAGTCACCTACGGCATAGATATCTTCATCATCCGTTGCTCCAAACTCATTAACCAAGATACCGTTATCGCAACTAAGACCTGCGTCTTCAGCGAGTTCAACGTTTGGCACCACACCGATGCCGATAACAACAGCGTCAAAATCAACCGTCCCACCAGTGTTCAGCGTCGCACGATAAGCAGCGCCAGCGACTTCCATTGACTGCACGCCCGTATTTAAACGAATATCAACACCCTGCTCAGCATGGAAGCGTTGATAAAAGCTAGAAACCTCAGGACTTGTTACTCGAGCAAGTACGCGATCTGCCAACTCAACTACAACGACTTCACACCCACTTTTCACTGCTGAAGCTGCTATTTCGAGACCTATATAACCCGCACCAATCAGCAGTATTTTTTTGCCTGAGACTAATTGAGTCTTGATACGATCTGCATCAGCTTTAGTGCGTAGGTAATGAACTGAAGGTAAGTCGCCACCTTTAATGGGGAAATACCGAGTACGTGTACCCGTCGCAAGAATCAGCTTATCGTAGGCCAGAGTCTCGCCACCATCTAAGGTTATTGAATGGGTTTCACGATTAATGGATTCAGCTCTTCGCCCCAGCATCAACGTGACATCTGAGTCTTGGTAAAACTGTTCATTTCGAATGAGTAGCTTTTCTTCGCTGATCTGGTCTTGGAGATAAGCTTTAGAGAGTGGTGGACGGTGATAAGGTAATGGCACTTCATCCCCCACTAATACAACTTTTCCGCTCCAGCCTTTCTTGCGTAAGGTGGATATAGCATCAACAGCAGCGTGGCTGGCACCTATAATTACAACTGATTTCATTATTTAATCCTGACAACCACAACTTTAAAGAGCGTGATTTAACGTTTGACACAAACACTTACTGTTAACCTTTTATAAAAGATTAACAGTAATAAAAGCATCAGACATGGATTAAATGAATTACTTTTTATTAGCTTATCGGTGCAACGCACGCTTGGGGAATTCCATAATCGAGTTAACTAAGCCATTCAAGTCAACTTGCTTTAAAGAACGGTAATAGCGACCACCAAATGAACGCGTGCGACGGTAACTCCGCATCAAAATAGACTGCCAACCACGCTTAAGCCACAAGGTTTCATACACAGGCTCTGACTCGCACTTAAACTTCGCTTTGTAAGAGTTATCGCCTTCTGCACTCAGGTAGTCGTATTCCAAATATCCAGCCGAAACTAACGCTTGAATCTCTAAAATATCAAACACCACCATGGGCGAGAAACGCTTATCATCCTGACTACTAAAGCCACTTTGGTAACTGTAACAACGCTTTTTGAAATTAAAATTATGCACTGCCGCTATCGCTTCACCATTGTGATACATCACACGAATATCGATAATACCTTGATCCAATAAACGGTTTAGCAGTATCTTATGAAACGTCTTAAACGCAGTAGAATCAAAAATACTACTACTGTCTCGCCCTTGCCAGCGCGCTCTGTGTAAACGCTCCAAAATATCCATCGCCTCGTGTGGGTCATCAAACTCATGGGCTGAGATTATTTTCAGCTCACCACTATTTTCCATGCGAGTTAAACGCGAACGAAACTGTTTTCGCATCGAGCGACTTAGACTATTTACATAACCTTCAGGCGTTGTTGGGAGCTGTATCGCGTAGGACTGGCTACTGCTTACCGTGTAGTGATCAAAAGCCTTGGATAATTTTTGCTGCATTTCATTTAACAGCGAACCACCCAACATGAAACGAAATTGACCTAAGGTCCACTTCTTCTCATTACTTAGTAGATAATCTACCAGTGCATCAGTCGTTTGTTGACGATGACTCGCTAATGCAATCACATCAGGATAGTGACTCACAACTTCGTCTTCACGTGCCTCGCCCTCACCCAACATACGCAAGCGACGACGCATCAACCAATGTGCGTTATCAATATAAAACGGGGCAATCGCAACCAGCTTTTTGTCATCATAAACCCCTAAGATAAGCAGCTCATAACCTGACTGTTGATATACTTCCCACCACGTAAACATCCACTCCCACAATATAAATGGCTGCGGATGAATCGAATGCTCTACTAATGTATTCCAATCGCCTTTCAATGCGTTAAATGCAGCCGTATCTTGAACACATTCAACACGTATCTTACTTTCCAAGGAATGACTCCTTTTGCCAGCGAGTGACATTCACTCACCAAACTTATTGTTATAATTTTTGTATGGAAAAACTTATATACGGTTGATTAGAAAGTAAAAACAGTTAGAGCTCAATTATTCCTGACTAACAGTTAATGTTTGGCTAAAAAAAGGCCTTATCAGCCTTAAATAAGTAAATCTAGGGAGTATACGGCGCAATCAGTTCGGCCATCATCTCCATTTCTTGAGCATCCAAGTCAGTCAATGGAGAGCGTACCGACCCTGCATCAAAGCCCACTATCTTCACGCCTGCTTTAATCGCAGACACGGCATAACCCTTCTGACGATTACGAATAGCCATAAATGGATAAAAGAAGTCTTTTAGGATTTTTTCTGTTTGCTTGTGATCACCTGCTCGCAATGCGGTGTAAAATTGCTGTGCTAGTGCCGGCACAAAGTTAAAAACAGCTGAAGAGTAAGTCGTTACGCCTGCCCCCAAATAAGCATCGGCAAATAACTCAGCCGTTGGCATGCCGCCTAAATAAGTCAGTCGGTCGCCCACTGTTGCGGTGATCTGTCGTACCAAGCCAATATCACCCGAGCCGTCTTTAAAGCCAACCAAGTTTGGACATGCCTCACATAGCCTTAGCAAAGTGTTCGTTTGGAGAATCGAATTATCACGGTTATAAACCATTACCCCAATATTAACAGAGTCACAGACTGCCTTTATATGACTAAACAAACCTGCTTGAGAAGCATCGATAAGATAATGAGGGAGTAGCAAAATACCATCAGCCCCCGCTTTTTGACTGGCTTGTGCTAGCGACACAGCCATTTTAGTACCGTAACCGCAGCCCGCAACAATCGGCGTATCACCCGCAGCAGCTTTTGCAGCAGCCACAATGATCGGTACTTCTGCAGGCGCTAGAGAGAAAAATTCGCCAGTACCACCCGCTGCAAATAACACCGTCGCATCAAAGCTAGATAGCCACGCCACGTGTTTATGGTAAACGTCAGCATTAAACGAATCATTGCCATCAAAAGGCGTCACTGGAAAGGACAACAGTCCCGCGCCCAAAGCCACTTTTAACTCATCGTAGTGCATCATAATGATCTCCTTTTATTGGGTTAGATTACCTAACACCCTTAGGAGAATATAAAACTTATCATACAAATGTCAAATCACTTATATGATAAGTTGAAAGTTAAGGACGTAATAACTTACGATAACGTTGCTGACTACCTTTCAAATGTAGTCGCATTGCATCTCTAGCAGCAGACTCATCACGCTGGCTAATAGCCTCAGCAATAGCCATATGCTCTTGGTGGATTTGCTCTAAATACTCAGTAGACGTTGCTGGTTCTGCTTCCGAGCCATCCTTTAGCGACAAACGTGGAATAACACTCGCACCCATCAACTCTAAAAACTCAGCAAAGCGTGGATTGTTAGTTGCATTCGCCACCGCCAAATGAAATGAGCGATCTAGTTCACTGGTTGACTGTTTTTGTCTGACTTTCGATATGAACGCTTCCAGTACTTCAAAAATACGCTCTTCTTGAGCAGGAGAACACCTGATAGCAGCTAGCCCAGCCGCTTCTATTTCAACGCCAGCACGCAGCTCTAGCATCTCAACCACAGAAGAAATACGCTCAGGGTTAACCGCAGACAACCCTGTTAACGAAGATGATTGTCCTTCGAGTACAAACACACCTGCACCCTGCCTTGCTTCCACCAAACCGTCAGAGCGTAGTGCCGCTAATGCTTCTCTAATCACGGTACGACTCACCGAGTATTTACTGGTTAATTCGGCTTCGCTTGGCAACTTATCGCCCGCACTCAACGCCCCTGACACAATCAATTGTCGTAGCTCAGCACTGACTTGATTGACTAAGTTAGGTCGTGGCACTTTATTACCATTTTTGTTATTACTAACGGCCGCTTTATTATTATCAACCACGCTTATTTAACTCCAGTGAATCTCTAAAAAAATACAAAAATATATCGGTCTAAAATAACATAAAAAGCTCAAGTTTACATTTAGAGTTGACCGTAAAACAGTTACATGTATTATGACTAACATCTAACTTGCAATACAAGTTCCATTATTTTCAAAAATGTAGCAGCGAAATTATGGGTCAGTTGACGACTAGGTCCCACCTAAATGAATTTTGCACACGACCCTATATACCAGTAAGGAATAAGCGATGATTGACTATAACTCTGATCAAATAGACACAGCGGTCGATGCTGCAGCAACTGCCTTTAAGCAGTGGTCAACGACTGATGGCATAACCCGAGCACGTTTCATTAATGCTTTGGCTGACGCGCTAGAAGCAAACAGCGAAACGCTTGTGCCACTTGCTGACAAAGAAACGCACCTAGGCTCAGCACGTTTGACGGGTGAGCTGGCGCGAACCACTTTTCAGCTGCGCAAGTTTGCACAATTAGCGTCTGACGGTGTGCCTTTTAGCTCGATCAATGAATCAGCCATTGCTGAAGCACCACCTGTTGGTCGTCCCAGTATGGCTCTCGTAAAACTGCCGCTTGGCCCTATTGCCATGTTTAGTTCGAGTAACTTTCCGTTTGCCTTTTCGGTGCTTGGTGGCGATACCGCTTCTGCGCTAGCGGCTGGCTGTACGGTGATTGTGAAAGCACATGCGGGTCACCCAGAACTGTCTCGTGCTGTGTTCGATCTCATCACTCAAACACTGTTAGCGCAAAACTTACCCGCTAACGTGGTGACCTTTATTGAAGGCGCTGGTAATGACGTTGGTGCGTATTTGATTCAACACCCGAAGGTTGCAGCCGGTGCATTTACAGGCTCAACGCGTGGTGGTGTTGCGCTACAAAAGCTTATTAACGAACGCCCAAGACCTATTCCATTTTATGGTGAGTTAGGTGCAGTGAACCCAGTCATAGCGTTACCACATGCATTAGCAGATGGTGGCAAAGCATTAGCGCAAACCTTAGCAGGCTCGATCGCGATGGGTGCAGGACAGTTTTGTACAAATCCTGGCACCTTAGTCACGCTAAACGCGCCAGAGACCGATACTTTTATTGCTCAGTTGGCTGAGTCGCTAGCCGTACAAACACCACATGCCATGTTAACGGCAGGTATGCGCACAGCTTATGATAATAATTTAGTTGAAGTGGCTTCAAAAGGTGCCGAAGTACTAGTGAATGCGCCTCAAGATGCAGCACCATCACCATTTTTAGCACAGGTAACAGCAGCACAATACATTGCCACAGCTGAGCTTCGTGAAGAGATCTTCGGCCCTTCTTGCTTAATCATTCGTTGCGACTCTCAAGCAGAAGTATTATCTGTTTTAGAAGTCGTTGAAGGCTCTTTGACGGTAACAATCTGGGGTGCAGAAAAAGCCGATGACTCCACACAAACATTGGTTCGTAGCGCGATGGATATTGCAGGTCGTGTGTTATTTAAAGGCGTACCGACTGGTGTTGCTGTGACAGCCTCACAACATCATGGCGGGCCTTTCCCATCCTCTACAGCACCAATGACAACCTCTGTCGGTGATGCCGCACTAGCGCGTTTTTTACGTCCCGTTTGCCTTCAAGATGCGCCTAGCTGGTTGACCGCACTACAAGGTAAACCTTGTTAAATAGATTTAAAAAAGTCACAACAAATGACTAGCTAATACAGTCCTTCTTTGTGACACTTCATCCTTTGTTCAGAGTGCAGTCCCGTGTCTAATGCGTTGAAAGGTGATGTCTTAATCATCATCTCTACCCTACTCGCTTGCTTAGGTTGGTTCTTCTCCAAAGAAGTACTCAGTAGCATGTCGCCACTTCAGTTTATTAGCCTGAGATTTACCTGTGCAGGATTAATTTTGCTTTTGTTTTGCTGGCGCGCTTTCTCTGTCATTAAGCGACAAGACATTGTGCCCATCCTCACCTCAAGCCTATTTTTTACGACAGGTGTCACTATTTGGGTATTTGGGATGACCTATGTCACCAATATGTCTGTTGGTGCATTTATTCTGAATATCAGCTTTTTACTAGTGCCCGTAATTGCCGTATTTTTTGGTGAACGTCCATCCAAACTACTCTGGGTATCATTACCTATTGTACTGCTTGGGCTTGGCTGTTTGTTCTTAGAAAACGAATTCAAAATTGGCTTCGGCGAGTTTCTATTTATGATTGCAGCCGTCGTCTTTGCGCTGTTTTTCATATTAAATGGTCGGCTATCAAAACAGTATGCAACGTCAGTGCTGGTAACCAGTCAAATGCTGATTACCGGTTTTTGCGCACTCGTTGCATCCCTATTCATAGAAACATGGAGCTTTGACCACGCACCATCAATCTGGAGCATAGTGGTGGCAAGCATATTGATAACAAGCTGCTTGCGCTTCTCAATTCAAACATGGGGACAGAGCTTTGCCAGTGCTGGACACGCCTCTGTACTGATGACATTAGAACCTGTCTGGGTAGCCATATTTTCACTGTTATTCTTTAGTCAGAGTATGTCGCCACTACAAACTATCGGCTGTGCCTTGCTGTTTTTTGCGGTAGTACTCAGTCGCTCAGAGCCACTTTGGAAGAAACTGCGTCGATCAAAAGTGGTCGTTCAAACTAGCTAGTAAAGCTAGATCACTTAGTCCTCCAAACTCCACACATCATAAGCCACCTCTTCATAGGGGTGAGCTTGTTTCATTGCGACTAATACTTCTGGTAGTAGGCTGCGTAAACAGATGGTCTCGATGCGCTCTTCTGCAACTTCTTCTAGCGCACCAACCGTGCCGATATGTGGGTTTGCACCGTCTTCTGGGAGGAAGCGGCCGATGCCTTTGGTTGAGAATGTGCAATGACTGTAGTTACTATCTTCTCGTTTTCCTGCGCCTGCGTTACAGAGTGCTAGGCGGACTGCTTCGGCGTTTTCTTCTGGGACGAAGACGGCTATTTTTACGTATTTTGTTGGCATGGAAGCTCTCTTAGTGGTGTTTAAGTAATTTTTGCATAACCTCTCTGTAGTTGTACTTGAATAACTAAATCTACAATTAGCCAGCTTGTTATTTTCAATTAGACGAAACAAAACTTTCAATTAGACGAAACTATATTTACAATTAGACGAAGTTTTCTATCCGTTTGGTGACGATCAATGACAACACAAGCAAAGCACTACCCTCGCTTCTCTAAATCTATCCTGCAAGATGCGATAGAAGACAGCCCTGTCATTCTCATTCACGGAACGCGCCAATGTGGCAAGACAACCTTAGCACTACAGCTTGGTGAAGCCCTTGGCTACCACTACATTTCATTTGACGATGACCTACAGCGACAGGCCGCGTTGGCCGATCCTATCGGCTTCATACTAAGCTTGCCTGAGTACGTTATTTTGGATGAGGTACAGCGTATCCCTGAGTTGTTTACCAGCATCAAAGCGTCTGTTGATAAAAACCGTAAAGCGGGTCGCTTTATCCTAACGGGTTCTGCCAATATTTTATTGCTGCCAAAGCTTGCTGACTCACTCGCAGGACGCATGGAGATCATTCACTTACGCCCTTTATCATGCGTGGAAACGAGTAACCAAAAGCCTAATTTTTTGAGCCAGTTGTTTGCATCGGATTTTGGTACGGCAACCAATAACAGCCAATACCGTCGCTTGGGCGAGTCACTTGCAGAGACGATCGTTAAAGGTGGATACCCTGCGGCACTAGCCAGACCTACTGAAAAACGACGCGCTAATTGGTACAGGGATTACATCACGACCATTGTTCAGCGTGATGTACAAGACTTAACACGCATTCAAAAACTTGAGATGCTACCTCGCTTATTAAGTATGGCTGCTGGGCAAACTTCTCGTTTATTCAATGCGTCTAACCTTGGTGCACCCTTTGCACTCAGTGCGCCAACGATTCGAGAGTATTTAACACTATTACAGCAAGTCTTTTTGATTGAGCAGCTACAACCTTGGCACAGTAACCGACTCAGTCGATTAATCAAAACACCCAAGTTACACCTTGCAGATACTGGGCTTGCTTGTGCATTGCTTGGCGTCACTAGCGACATGCTCTGGCAAGACAGAGCACTCCTTGGTCAATTACTGGAAACCTTTATTTATCAAGAACTGCGAAAGTACGCAGACTGGCACGAGCAACAACTGAGCTTTTATCACTTCCGCAATAAAGACAAAGTGGAAGTCGATATTGTGATTGAGCAAGGGCTCAAGGTAGCAGGTATTGAAATCAAAGCGGCTGCCACTGTGACCAAAAGCGACTTCAAAGGCCTGAGCAAACTAAGAGACGCGATTGGCGAACAGTTTGCAGCAGGCGTGGTATTTTATGATGGCGAGAGTATTGTGCCGTTTGGGGACAAGTTATTTGCTGTGCCTGTTAGTGTGCTAGTTCCATTATGAAACAGCCCTCAATACCGAGTGCAAAATCAAAACACTTATACACAACCACAGCTATTTTACCGGATGACCCGATCCCGAAGGGCTTTTAAAGAATATCAGAAGACAGCAATATTTGGGGTACGAAAATCATCCGCCGCTGCGCGGCGAAACAGTGGGACGGTGCTCAGTAGATCAGTGATCAGAAACGGGAGGAAAACAACACACTAAACGAAAACCCAGATGGTAGTACCGATGCTGTGGAAGCTTGAAGGAGCGACAAGTAGCACGACAGTCCTGTGAATCGAAGCCCCAAGAGCTGCCGCGAACAACACGACTATCATCGGATAGGTCGGGGGTAACCATTGCAGTTTCGCTCTGCTTATTGAGACACCACTCCCAAACATTGCCACTCATATCCATCACTTCAAAAGGAGACTTGGCAAGCGGGTAGACACCAATCGCACATGTCTCATCTATGTTGAATTCACCAACTTTCTTATGATTCCAAGTTTCATTAATATTAGCATAACCTGAAATATACTCATCTCCCCAGGGGTATTCTTTACCTTGAGTCCCTCTAGCTGCCTTTTCCCACTGCTGTTCAGTTGGCAGTCGAATGTCCTTACCAGTTTCAACAGACAACCAGCGGCAAAATGCTATTGCTTCATAAAAATCAACATTCTCAACTGGGCGATTACTCTCTTTCCATCGATGTTTAGGTAGTTCATCTTCTTTTTGTAAACCTTCCCACCACTGCTCATTCTCATAACCACCGGCATCGACAAATGCATGAAACTGCCGATTAGTCACCGGAAACCGACTGACCTCAAAAGCATCTAAACTAAGTGCTTGCTGCTCTTCTTTCTCACCATAGATAAATTCACCGGCTGATACTTCCAACCAATGAATATCAGGTAAGCCCAATTCATTTAGACCAATACCAGAGCGCTCATCCCAATCCAACCATGCAAGTGTTGTACTAATAGCATGACGCTCATGAGGATGAGGATAGTTACGAACGTCGGTAATAGCCGCTTGCCATACTGCCTTATAACTGGAAAACAATGCTTCTTTCTGATCTAGTAGATTTTGGTCACGTGCGATTTCAAAGGCGAGTTTGGGGTTGCCTTCAGCTAACCATATTAAGAAGATTAAAGGGTTCGATTCATAATCTGCTGCAAGTTTTGCGGCCTCTTCCCAGCCATTCGGTTCCCACCAATTCTTTGGCAACCAAAGATCAGACGCTTTTAGTCCATTTTTAATACGCTCCCCGAAGCTTTGTGCGGTGAAAAACTCTTGAAGTAATTGATGAGAAAAACGCACATTATCTTTGGTCAAATCCAGCAAACTTGCCGCTTCTGAAAACTCAAGGCTCGCTAATGGCATGATGTCCTCAGCAATCTCACGCGATAATATAGTTCTAACCCCCTTCATTGAGTCGGTCAAACATTGCAACTGCCAAGCTAATTCTTCTAAATCATTTTGTAGCGTATCTCGATCGGCTTTTGAGTAATGGTTTTCTGGACGAGCCTCCGTTTCGCGATAGATCAGATCCTCAACAAACTCGCCAAATAACTCAATACGACTTTCAGGTAACTGTTGATGCTTATAGTATATTTCCACCATCAGATAGAGAAGGTAGGGATTACCAGCCAGTTTAATCATACTACGAGGATCATCTAAGCAGGCTCTTCTGGCGCTACCCTCTAATAGAATTTCACCTTTCCATTCCTCTGGTATTTCTTTTAGCGTCCAAAAGTCTTCCCAATGCTCCTGATAACCTTCTGATTTCCACTTTTCCCAAATCTTTCGTATGCCGTCACCACCCGCTAACTGCCAAAACAACTTGTCTGCCATATCAGACTCAGCAGCATCACCACCAAAGTAGTTATGAAGAAAGTCATAAACCCGCTGCGGATCAAGTGGTTCAATCGTCAGTCGGTCAAGTTCTTGCTCTAACGGTCCACGATAATCACGCTTGCGGCAGGTCAGTAACACCTCTTCGCAAGGGTAGTTTTTCAACCATTCACGCACCTGTGGCAGCTTTGCTTCACGCTGGTCAAAGGGAATTTCATTCAGGGCATCAAACAGCGGCAATATGCGCTTTGCTTGGTATAGCGTATCGAACGATTCAGCCAAACCATCCAGTTGCGATAACACAAAGTCGTGCAATAACAGCGCTGGATCATCCCAACGGTTTAACGGAATCACAACGGGAATCGCTTGCTCGCCATCGCTCAAAGCCAATTGCGCTTGTTCTGCGGCAATACGCCATAGGGAAAAGGTCTTACCAGCACCCGGCTCACCTAATATGACGAGGCGTTTATGTTGTCTAAACGCAGCGATAATATCGTCATGTTCGGTACATTCACCCTGTGGGTCTAAGGGTTCGTCATAGCGCGTTTGTTTAAGGTGGCGTAAGCGTGGTGACATCGCAGCAACGGCAACTCGTTTTCGCTCTTTGCGGTATTCACCGGCTAATGGTGCGTAGACTTTACTGGCAAATGCTAAAGCACGGTCGTCGTTGTCTTGTAACAGTTTATTGAGATAGTCCGTTTCTGCTTGGCGTTGTTTTTCTGGTGAGGTGTCAGGGAGCGTACTTCTTATTTCATCCAGAAGACTTAGCCAATTAGACTCTTTAGCCTCACCAAACAATGCTAGACCTTGAAGGTCACAGATTTGGAAAGGCAAATCCCCTTCGCTGGCCAGTACGGGAATAATCAAAGCCTCTACTCTGGAAGCCATGATGTATTCTTTTTCCACCCAAGGCCGATCATGAGAAGCTGGAGAAACCACGGAAATCATTATCTTACAGTGCTCAACACCGTCTGATAGACGCCTTATCCAACGCTGACCTAGTCGGATACGATGCTCATCCAAAAATGCGGGAATGTTCTCATCTTTCAAGCGCTGATAGAGCTCACGAGCAAGCGCTTGACCACTGGCTGCATCACGAGCATAACTAATAAAAACTGGTGGAATTTCTGACATACTGGATTATATGCAGATTTGCTTACGAGGGGAAATTAAGCTTTTGCTTCTAGCTCTCCAACAATCATCAACTGCGTATCTAACATAGACTCCGCAATAAACTGCAAAAACGGCACTATATTACCCGTATCTGCTGCTGACAAGGCCTGCAAATAAACACGCCTTTTAGCATTACGCACGATCACTGGCGTATAGGCTTGCATCAACAGCACAAGATTCATCAATATACGCGCACCACGCCCATTACCATCGTCAAACGGATGAATCCGCACCATATTATAATGCGCGATCCCTGCAATAATGACAGGGTGATGTTTGTCTTTGGACTCATTGACCCACTCACAAAGTTGCTGCATTTCCAGCGGCACTTGTAGTGGTTCTACATAATGATGAATCGAGCCGTCTTGCTGAAGTACATGGTTGGGCTGTGACTTATACTGCCCCGGTGTTGCTGGCTTTTGTACTCGCTGTCCATTGGTATCTAACGCAGGTGTAGACTTAACACCTACCAGTAACAGCGCGTTGATTTCTTTTATCAGACTTTCACTGATGTCACGCTTCTGAGCCACCACATCAAACAACAGATCGATAGCTTCGGCATGGTTACGTGCATCCAAAAAGTCTTTGAGTGGCTTCCCTTCTACTGTCAGACCTTTCTGTAAGAAGAAGATTGCTTCACCAAGCGTCAATTTCACTTAAAGTGCTAGTAAGACTTTCTGGAGCTTGAAAAAGATAAGACGATGAATTCATGAAGTTTCAATGAGTTAAGATTGATAACTGATTGTAGCGCGACGCATGCTGAGGCGCTATGTGCATAAATAAAAAAGGGAGGCCGCAGCCTCCCGAACCTTCAACACTAAACTTTAAGCCTCACACTCCGAGCTTTTAACCCCAAAAAAGATCGTATAAAGCACCGGCACTATCACCAACGTCAACACCGTCGCAAAGCTCAAACCACACATAATCACAATCGATAAGCTCCTAAAAAACGGGTCAGGTAATAACGGCGCAACACCCAGTACAGTGGTCACCATACCCAACACCACAGGCCGCACACGACTCACCGCCGAGTCTAAAACCGCATTCATACGCGCCTTTCCAGCGGCAATTTGGCTATCCGTTTCATCCACCAGTACGATCGCATTTTTGACCATCATGCCCGTTAAACTCAGCGCCGCAAGTATGCCCATGAAGTCCAAAGGACTTTGGAAAGTAGCCAGTCCATACGACACACCAACGATCGATAATGGTACGGTCAGCCAAATAACTAAGGGCTGACGATAAGCATTAAACAGCAGGATCACCACCAATATCATCGCGCCAAACCCTAAGGGCATAATCGACCCTAGCCCCTTTTGCGCACGCGCACTGTCTCCCGCTTCACCTAGCCACTCTAAGTGGTAACCGGTGGGTAGCACCATAGCCTCAAGCTTTGGCTGTATTCGTTCATAAAGCGTGTAGGAGTTCACCCCATCAGCAGGATCAGCCTGTGCGATTATAGCTAGCTTTCGGTCTACACGGCGGACTTTATAGTCGTCAAACACCACATCAAAGCGATCAACCACTTGGTTAATGGGTATAGATTCGCCTAGCGAGTTGCTAAAGACTCTGACGGAACTGAGTGCTTCTGGTGATGTTCTAAACGCTTCGGCAGGACGGAATAAGATTTTCCGAAGCTCCTCACCTTCACGCAAAACACCAATCTGAGTGCCGCTAAAATGCCCTTGCAATGCCTTGGAAATATCTTCAGCACTTAAGCCAACTTGGCGCGCTGCAACTTCATTAATAACGGGCTGAATCGTTTTTATTTGCTCCCGCCAATCATCCCTAATCGCAATCGCACCTTCCTCATGAAAGACCTCTTTAGCTTGCTTGGCTAGCTCCCGTAATACTGCTGGTTCTGGTCCACTAAAGCGCGCTTGAATCTTACTACCACTAGCTGGCCCGAGCACAAACTTCCAAACTTTATAATTACTCTCAGGTAAGGTTTCAGATAAATGATTTCGTACTGGAGTCAGCAAACTATCAATCACTGCTAGATTCTCGACATCAATCAATATCTGCCCATAAGAGGCTTCGCTACTCTCACCGATATAAGGCAGCATAAAGCGTAAATGCCCACCTCCAACCGCAGTGGTTGTACCTGTCACACCCTCTTGTTCGCGCAGCCATTCAGAGACTTGCTGTAAGTCTTTAGCTGTTTTGCGAACATCTGTTCCAGGTGGTAAATAATAGTCGACGACAAACTGAGGACGCGTTGAGGCAGGGAAAAAACCTTTGGGAACAGCCGCAAAGCTGTATACCGCAGAAGCAAACAACAGCACAACTAATGCCACTGCCACCCAACGCACTTTTATTGCGGCCACTAAGAAGCGGCGATAAGCGCCTAATATCACCCCCTCTTTCGCGTCTACTTGAACGTTGTTCTTCGCAACTGATTTACCAAAGGTCAGCGTACAAAAATATGGTGTTAACCAAACAGCCACCAGCCAGCTAAACATTAGAGATATCAATATCGTCCAGAACAAAGACCCAGCGTATTCACCGGTATTATCAGGTGAAAATCCGATAGGGGAAAACGCTAATATACCAACCACCGTTCCGCCCAGCAGCGGCCACTTGGTTTGATTCACAATAGCAATGGACGCACTCGCGGCATCCTCACCTTTTTGAACTCGAACCAAGGTCCCTTCAACTACGACTATGGCATTATCAACCAGCATCCCCAGCGCGATAATCAATGCACCTAGCGAGATCCGCTGCATTTGCAAGCCACCGACGTACATACCGATGAGAGTACCCGCGACAGTAACCAGCAAGATTCCACCCATCAATATGCCTGAACGCAGGCCCATAAAAACCAGCAAAGTACCGACCACAATCACCAGTGCAATAACCACGTTCATGACGAAATCATCGACAGATACTTTGACTGTCGCGCCTTGATCGGAGATGGCTTTTAGCTCAATACCCTGAGGGCGCCGCTGTTCTAGCTCGGCAATACGCGCTCGAATAGCGGTACCCATATCAACCACGTTACCGCCCAATACATTAGAAATACCTAGTGTAATCGCAGGCTTACCATTGGAAAATATGCTTTTAGCAGGGGGGTCGATATCCTTTTGCACAACCGTTGCAATATCACCTAGTCGATAGCTGACACCACTTTGTGAGTCAGTGATTCTAAGCGCTTCAATATTAGCCACCGAGTCGATCACCGAGTTAGGTTTTATGCGAATACGCGTCGTACCCAGCTCAACCTCACCCGCCGAAGTCACAAGGTTTTGCCCTCCTAATACCTGCGCAATTTGTCCAGATGAGATACCTAGCTGCGCGACTCTAGAGGGTGTGTATTCCACATAAATCGCCTGAGTCGGCATCCCTTGTAGTACCGCTTTGGACACGCCGGGCACCAGTACCAGTTCTTTTTGTAGCGTTTTAGCGTACTCATGCACTTCGTTTAGCGTGTAACCATCCCCCGTTATGGCGTAGTACAAGGCGTATACATCACCAAAGTCATCAAACACCATCGAAGGGCTAACATTGGGTGGTAGACGAGACTGAGTGTCACTAATTTTTGCCCGCAGCTGAGTGAAACGTTGGTTGAGTTGATCACGTGTTTTACTGGCCGCAATCTCAAACTCAATCGTTATTTCAGACTTACCCGGTGTCGAAATCGACTTGATCTCTTTGACACCTTGTAATTGTTGTAAGGCATTTTCTAAAGGATCTGTCACCTCTTCCGCCACTTCAATCGAGCTTGCACCTTGATAAGGTGTTACTACCTGAGCCTGACGAATAATGAACTCAGGGTCTTCAAAGCGCGGTAATAAATTATAGGCGGTGTAGCCACCTACCAAGATCAAAAAGGTTGCGAGTCCACTAATGACTCGCTTAGTGATTGCAAACTTAGCTAAATCCATCACTAGTCTCCAATCTTGTTAACGGGACGCACTTCTAGCCCCGTAATCATGGATGAAACACCCGCACTCACCACCAATTCGCCAACCTCGATACCTGACAACACTCTAATGGAGTTAGCACTGGCTTCACTGACCTCGACATGGCGTAGTTCGACTTTGTTGTCAGCTTTCACAATCCAAACGATTGGCTTGCCATCACTATCTGCTACTAATGCGCTTTCAGGAATGCTAAGTGATGATGCTGAACCAATATTTGAGGTATCAATGACCATCACCTTCCCGACCATGCCGGGTAAAATCATAAAATCATTGGGGCGATCAATAGATACACGCGCTTCAAATGTTCGTGTGCGTTCATCAGCCTGAGTCGTGAACTCAACCATTTCTGCGTCAAAGCTTCTTTCGGGAATGGCATCTAACGAAGCTTTAAACTTTATTTTCTCTCGGTGCGTGCCAAAATGTGCCACATCAGGCCCCGGCAAGTTAAACCTCAACTCAAGGTTTTGTAAGTCCTGTATTACCGCAATTGTTTGATTAGCTTTGACGTTGGCAAAGTTATCGACCAAACGCTCTGCAACAATACCGTCAAAAGGCGCGCGTAAAGTTGCATCATCTTCAACATCTTTAGCGTTTTTTAACTGCGTTTGCAGACTACGAATCATCGCGCTCTGCGCTGAAACGTCTTCTTTTCTTGAGCCTGTTTGTCCCTTACTCAAGGCTTGCTGGTCAGCCGCCAACCTTGCCTGAGCGGTTTTAACAGATGCTAGTGCACTGTCCATTTGCTCTTTGGGTATTAAACCTTTTCGATACTTTGTCAGTGTTCTTTCTGCATTAGAGCGAGCAGATACTACACCCGCCTCAGAAGCCGCAATCGCCGCACGCATGGACGCAATATCTTCACTACGAGAGCCACTGGTCATAGCTTTCAAACGCGCCTGCTCAGCTGTGATTTTTGCCCTTACCTGATTGACATTTGAGGTGTAATTACGCGGATCAAGCTTAGCAATTAGATCACCTTTTTTTACTTGGCTTCGGGCATGTACTGGCAACTCAAACACCTGCCCACCCACACGAAAAGACAGCTCTGCTTTTTGCCCAGATAACACAACGGCTGGATAGCTATATTCCTTGCCGATTAGTGACTCAACCACTTTAAATACTTTCACTGGCCGAGGCGGCGGTGCTTCGATAGCCCCTTCTTCCGCAGGCTGGCAACCCACTAATAATGCGCTCAGTAATAAACCGTACTTGTAGTTCATCATTTGGCACCTCCTCTTGGAATCCACACCGACACACTCTCACCGTCACGCAATAACTTCTGGCCTTGCGTGGTACGGATTGTCACAAGGAAGTTACGCAAGTCCGTGTTTAGTACTGGGCTAATTGAATGTATACGGCCACGGATTTGATAAGACCCAAGCGCTTTATTTGGCCCTGCTGTTTGGTTTGGTAGACGCTCTTCTAAGGACGCATTCATCTTAGTAATGTCTAGATATGCTTCAGCGCCAACACGCACAGCATCATATTGGTCAGCGTGTAAGTTTAGTGACACCTCAAAACGCGTTGGATCGATCAAAATAATCGGAGCAGTATTAAACACCTGCTGCTCTGATTGCGTTTGTAGATATTGTGGTGAGTAGTAATGCCCTTGCTCGATATTAATTCTTGCGACCACACCATCAATCGGCGCAACCAAATACGACTCTTTCTTGGTCACTTGCGCAGTTCCTAGCCCTGCTTTGGCACTATTAATACCAGCCTTGGCGTTGTTAACATTGGCCTTTGCGGTTGCGATACCCGTTTTAGCAACACTCACGCCAGCACCAGCCGCCTTCACTTGCCCGATGGCTCTGCGAACAGCCGCTTGTGCTGCCGCTAGCTTGGCTTGTGCTTGGTCATACTCTTGCTGTGATGCTGACTTTTGTTTGAGCAATATGCTGTAGCGGTTAAAGGTTCGCTTTGCTAACAACAGATTTGCATTGGCTTCATCACGGCTTGCCTCGGCAACGGTCACTTGTGTTTGTGCACGAACTAACTGGGCATTGGCATCAGTTACATGAGACTGAGCGCTGGTCAGCTGAGTGTTTGCCTTCACCACTTGAGCATTGGCATTAGCCAACGATGAGGCTGGGCGACTTTGCTCCTGATACGCTAACACCTGTCCTTTGCGTACGCGGTCACCCTCTTTCAGTTTTGGGTCTAAATACGCAATCCGACCTGCACTTTCAAAAGTCATGTATTCACGTCGAATTGCGCGTGCAATACCTTCGGTATATAACCACTTAGCCTGAGGTACTGACTCATCAAAGCTACTATTTAAATAGCCAGTAGTTGAGCTTGCAGCTTGAACATTGCTAGTGCCTGTCAATATAGAGTCATTGCTGACTTCTGCTTGGCCTAACGACGGTATCGACAATTGCATACCCGGTTGAACCGCTAGCGGATTACCTTTTAGTAGTTCTGCATTCGCATTAAAAATTGCGCCCCATAAGTCAGCACGGCCATACAAATACTTGGCTATTTTCGATAACGAATCACCACGAGAAACCGTGTAAGTAGTGCTTTCTGTCATCACCTTTGCTAGTTGATCAAGGTTTGAGTCATTACTCAGACTAATTTGTGCCTGACATAGAGTCATAAGAAAGGTAGACAAACACAGGACTTGCCCTAGCTGTTGGCATCGTTTCATTAACGGATACTCTTGAATATTAGTGTTCATGTTTATTTTTCCTGACTCGTTTTAGGCGGTGCTTGGTGTTTCTTTACCAGGCTTTTACTAGCTAGCGCTGATTCCACCCGTTCATCAAAACCGCCACCCAAAGCCAGCTGTAGATCGATGTAATTGATAAGCGCGTCGTACCTAGCTGAAATACAAGAACTGGATGCACTCAAGGCACGTTGCTGGCTCTCCAGTACCGTCAAGAATGGCTCAAGCCCTTGTTTGTATCGGTTCATAGACACGCGCTCGGCATTTTTTGAGGCATCAGCAGCACTGCATAGTGCTTGTTGACGACGATTGATAAGTGACCTAGCGGCGAGTGATGACTCGACTTCAGTAAAGGCAGTTAGCGCGGTTTGTGCGTAGATATTTGCGGCTGCTTGTTGTGCTGCTTCGTTTAAACGAATATTGGCTCGCAGTTTTCCACCTTGAAAGATCGGCTGTACCAAGGTGCCTGCCAGCGACCAGAAAGAGAAATCACCATCTAGCAAATTACTGAGCTGGCTACTTGTTGTTCCAATGGCCGTTGGTATCGTGCTTGTTGATAGGCTAAAAGATGGTAGTAATGACTTTTTTGCCGACTCCACATTAAATCCCGAAGCGCGTAACTGCTTTTCAGCGGCAATCACATCAGGTCGTCTAGTAAGCAAACTCGCAGGCACACCCAGCTTTGGTAAAGCTGGAAGACTTGCAAGGTTTTCTGCGGTTTGAATATTGCCATTAGGGTAGTCAGTCAGCATGCGCTGAAGTTGTCTTGATCCTCTAGCAAGCCCCTCTTCTTTTCCTGCAAGACCTGCTGTTGCTGACTGCATATTGGCAATGGATAGGTGTTTATCCGTTGGCAAAGCAATACCAACATCCGCACGGTTACCAATCTGTCGTGCGGTTTCTTTAAATACCTGTAGTGTTTTCTTTGACAGTGCAACCTGTTGTTTTGACTGAACGACTGTAAAGTAAGCTTTAGCGGTATTTGCCGCGACACTTTGTCTTACTGCACGTAGCGATTCATGACTAGCAAGATAGCTTTCTCTAGCAGCAAGTGACTGTGATTTAAGGCGATTCCATAGGTCGATTTCCCAGGAAATACCTAAGCCCAAGGTATATGACTCTGCTGTAGAGGAGCCCACTTTGTAACCTGAGGTACTCAGCGCTAATGATGGTAATCTATTGGCACCTGCAATCACTGCCTGTGCTCTAGCTTGAGCTACTTGGGCTTGGGTTTTCCAAACTTGGTAATTTTTACCGACTGCTTGGTTAATGATGCTAGTCAGTTGTGGATCTTTAAACTCATTCCACCAGTTACCATTAACTACCTCACCTTCGCTTAACAAGCTGCCTGATACTCCGTCCCACTTTTTTATATCAGTACCGAGTAAGTCACTTTGAGTCTCTTTAATAATACCGCTGGAAGTATCATTTATCAGGGTGCTAGCACAGCCTGAACTAAGCAATACCAGCCCGGTAACCATTGCCCATTTTAGGGTTGGTTGCTTTGATCGTTTCATAAACTATTGTTTTTTCACTGCTAATTAATAGACAGTGTCTTTTTAGATGATATGATAGAAATGGTCAATTAGCACAAATGCTAATTTGACAAATACATAACAAAGTAATGAGTTTGTCTATGAAAAAGAGTACCGATTTAAGAGCTGTGCGAACGCGACGTTGGTTACAAGACGCTTTGCGTAAACTGCTTAAAACCAAGCCATACCAAAAAATTAATATAGGTGAAATAGTCTTCAAAGCTGAAGTTGCAAGACCCACTTTCTACTTGCACTTCTCTTCCAAAGACGAACTTTTGATGAGTATTTTTGATGATCTATTTATAGACTTTAGAGCAGCGCTGGCAGAAGAGGTCAAGAAAACCGAACTCGACTATCCTCTCATTGGAAAGTTAATGTTTAGCTGTGCCAGAAGAAATGCCGAAGGCTTACGCGTCTTACTAAATGCAGGACTAGACTCATTAGTAGAGCAACGATTTAGGATCATTATCAGTGAAACGGGGGAATCTATTCGAGCGGCACACCCGATTGCTGATGAGGCTAAGGTGCTAACCCCCTACTTAGATGACTTTATGTCCAATGGTATTTTCGCGCTATTAGAACGGTGGATACAGGAAGACATGCCAATTCCAGATGAAATCATGGGATTGATCATCGCCAATATGACAAAGGGCGTTAGAGAAATGCTAACTGATGATAATTTTAAACTTACTAGGTAAAACCAGCTAGGTTAACCCTCTACGACAGTTTTCTGCTCTATTAAAAGTTGCTCAAAACTTTTTGCATTAACAGGCTTTGAGTATAGATACCCTTGACCAAAATCAGCATTCGCTTGCTTCAAAAGTGAGCTCTGAGAACTACTTTCAACACCTTCTGCGATGACTTTCATATTGTATATATGTGCTATATCAATGATTTTATTACATAAGGACATGCTCCTTTTTCCTTCAGCAATATCCTTCACAAAGGAGTAATCAATTTTTAGATAATCACTTTGAATATCTTTTAAGTAAGAAAGAGAGGAGTACCCTGTTCCAAAGTCATCTAGGGCAATTTTCATACCGCTATTACGAAAGGTATCTAATCGACTAGTGATGGATGGACTAGACTCTAGTACCAGACTTTCGGTTATTTCAATAACGATAGCAGAGTGATCTAGACCTTTTGCTCTAATGAATTCAACCCATTTATCAGCATCTATACCACCATCACGATATTGAGCAGGTGAGGTATTAATACCAATGGCTAGATTGGGCTGTATTTTTGTTCGCCATATCGCTAATTGCTCAACCGTTTGATGAAACACCCAGTCGCCAATTTCAATAATCATTCCCGTGTCTTCAGCAATTTCAATAATCCCTGCAGGACTTACTAACCCCTTTTCCGGATGATTCCACCTTAATAGCGCTTCTGCTTTAACAATTAAACCCGTTTTAAAATCGATAATTGGCTGGTAAAAAACTTCATACTGTTGCTCAGATAGTGCATCCCTCATTTCGCTGATAGTCTGCATCCTATTGAGTGCACTGGTACGCATTTGTTTTGAGAAATAACTATAACGATTACGACCCTTGTCCTTAGAAAGGTACATTGCTTGATCAGCATTCATCGTTAAAGTTTCCGCATCAGTGGCGTCCTCTGGATAACGTGTAATACCGATACTCGCAGAGATATAAAATACATTAGAAAGTATCTTAAATGGCTTACTTAAACAGACCAGTATTTCATGAGCAACACGATCTAGTGTTGGCTTATCGTTAACGCCCGACAAAATAACGGTAAACTCATCACCACCAATTCGTGAAGCAAAATATTTATCTCCAACAACCGTTGTTAAACGTTTCGATGCTTCAACTAATAGTGCATCACCAGCTTTATGACCGTAAGTATCATTAATGTGCTTAAAACCATCCAAATCAATAAAGAATAGCGCTACAGGACCTAAATTCTCATCAGCATTGGTGATTAATTTATCGAGCTGCTTATTATACATACGCCGATTAGGCAGGTTAGTCAGTGGGTCAATATTGGACTGAGACCAGATTAGCTCTTCATTTTCTTTTTGCGCTGAAATGTCAGTATGAGTGCCAACTACACGCAAGGACTCACCACTCTCAGCTCTTGTTATAACAACCCCTCTAGATAGAATCCAAATCCACTTTCCTTGTTTATTCAACACTCGGTTCTCAATGGAAAAGTCGGATGTATCAAGCCTAAGGTGAGCGTCTAATGCATCGATAGATTTTTGTCTATCTTCAAAATGAATCAACCTTTGCCAAGCTTTCATGGTTTTGAGGTGGCTTTTTTTGTACCCCATCATGTTCAAGGTCTGTGGCGAGAAAAAAACCTCATCGGACAAGGTGTCCCAATCCCATATGCCATCACCAGAGCCCTCTATTGCAAACTTCCAACGCACATCACTTGATAACTTAGCCTTATTTAGCTCTGACTGATAATTATCAATATCACATAAGAGATTATTAAACTCCCCCATCAAATCTGCAATTTCATCTTTTTTATTAACTTTCAACAAATACTGAGTTGGGTTATTGGGGTCCACCTTAGCCCTCATCATTTGTTTTTTGAGCTTTTTAATAGGCGCTATAACAATTTGACTGATTGCCAATATCGTTGCAATAACAACAAAAAGTGAAATAATAGCAATTAATCCAACAGTCTCTCTCACTCGACTAAAAACATTATCCTGCATGAGTGCAGTATCAATTCGTAAATTGACCCAGCCTAAAGAACCATAACGGGTTGTGAAAGGACGCATAACTTCGAAACGCGTTTTATCATCTGAAAACACAGACTGCGCTCTAATTTTTTGTACATCGAGTGCTGAAAAACTTTCACCATGGGTAATGGGACATAGAGTTAACTCACATATTTCATAGCCAACAATTACATGGCCGCCTGATAATGTTTCAACATCATTGACTTGATTCTGTTTAATGAAAGTTGCAATCATTTGACTAATCAGTAACTCAGCTTGTACCTCCACTTCTTTAGTTTGGCTCACCCCGACTGACTTAGTTGTTGGGAAAATGATGATTGAGGTAATAAGCAAAATACTCGCTAACACCACCGCAACCAACTTTTGGCTCAAGCCAGCTGAGATAGCATTACGAATAATAGTCTGCATAAGCATTTGAAATAGGATAAAATTAATATAACTATATAAGGCTATTTCCGGCTACAGACTGAATAAATATTCGCAAATAAAAAAGGGAAGCAAAAGCTTCCCAAAGTCTTCATCACACTAAACGATTAAGCAGCGTCACTCACCTCTTCTGCTGGTGCTGAGCTACGAATCATATAGTCAAACGCTCCCAATGCCGCTGTTGATCCTGCACCCATCGCAATGATGATCTGTTTGAATGGAACGGTCGTCGCATCACCTGCCGCAAATACGCCCGGTACATTAGTCGCACCACGGTTATCAATAATGATTTCACCGTGCTGGCTAAGCTCTATATCATCTTTCAAGAACTCTGTATTTGGTATTAGACCAATCTGTACAAAGATGCCTTCCAACTCAACTGTCTTACTCTCATCATTTGTACGATCTGTATAGTGAATCGCATTTACCTTGTCACCGTCACCCGTGATTTCAGTCGTTGCAGCATTTTTGATGATCGTGATATTCGGCAAAGACTCAGCCTTACGTACCAATACTGCATCTGCTCGTAATGTGTCACCAAACTCAAGAACTGTTACGTGACCGACTAAACCTGCTAGGTCAATCGCCGCTTCGATACCGGAGTTACCACCACCAACAACCGCAACACGCTTGCCTTTAAACAAAGGACCATCGCAATGCGGGCAGTAAGCAACACCTTTACCAAGGTACTCTTTCTCACCCGGTACGTTGATTTCTCTCCAACGTGCGCCCGTTGACAAGACTATAGAGCGACTCTTAAGTACTGCGCCATTTTCAAGCTCAACTGATATCAAACCACCAACCTGCTCTGCTGCAACTATCTTGCTAGCCATTTGGTCTCTCATCACATCAACAGCGTAGTCCTTAACGTGCTCTTCTAAGTGAGCAACCAGCTTAGGACCTTCTGTTTTCTTAACCGAGATAAAGTTCTCAATACCCACCGTATCAAGAACCTGACCACCGAACTTAGCCGTCACGATTCCGGTACGGATGCCTTTACGTGCTGAGTAAATCGCTGCTGATGCACCTGCAGGGCCACCACCAACAACAAGCATTTCGTAAGGCTCTTTTTCATTCAAACTTTCGGCTTGGCGCGCTGATGCGCCACTGTCAATTTTATTCACAATTTCTGCGAAACTGGTGCGACCTTGGGTGAACACCTCACCATTCAAGAACACGGTTGGTACTGCCATGACTTTGCGGGAGTCGGCTTCCTCTGGGAAGACACTGCCGTCAATCATGACGTGTGAAATATTTGGGTTAATCACTGCCATCATATTTAGTGCCTGAACCACGTCAGGACAGTTTTGGCAGGTTAACGAAATGAAGGTTTCAAATTTAAACTCACCTTTTATGGTGCGTACTTGCTCAATCAGCTCAGGCTCAACCTTCATCGGGTGACCACCGCTGTGCAATACCGCCAATATAAGTGAGGTAAACTCGTGCCCCATTGGTACACCTGAAAAACGAATGCTGCTGTCAGCATTTTCCGCTTTTACTTGTAGCGTCGGTCTACGCTCGTCTGCGTCGGTGCCTTCTGAGAAGCTAACTAATGGCGATAGCTCAGCCATATCTTTAGCAAGTGCTAAAAGCTCTTTTGACTTAGTGTCATCACCTGCAAAAACCACTAGTTCTACACCGCTTTTAAGGTTGCTAAATGTTGGTTTAAGCTGTTCTTTTATATTCGCATCTAACATAATTAATCACCTATTGAAGAGGTATTCTTAACGATTACTTTGGCTATCAGCGCCGCCCTGCACGAACTCGGACAGGACGGCTATTTCAAAAATCTAAATAGCTTAGATCTTACCAACTAGGTCTAACGAAGGTGCTAGTGTGTCAGCACCTGGTGTCCATGCAGCTGGGCAAACTTCGCCTGGGTTAGCTGCGATGTGCTGTGCCGCTTGTACTTTTCGTACTAGCTCAACCGCAGAACGACCGATACCTAGATCATGAATCTCAGCAACTTTGATCTCGCCTTCAGGATTGATCACGAACGTACCACGTAGTGCTAAACCTTCTTCTTCAATCATCACGTCAAAGTTACGTGTAATTGCGCCAGTTGGGTCACCGATCATTGGGTAAGTGATCTTGCCGATAGTCTCAGAAGTATCGTGCCAAGCTTTGTGAGTGAAGTGAGTGTCAGTAGAAACTGAGTAAACTTCAACGCCCATCTCTTGTAGCTGTGCGTAATGGTCAGCAAGGTCGCCTAGCTCTGTAGGGCAAACGAATGTGAAGTCAGCAGGGTAGAAAAATACGATTGACCACTTTCCAAGTAGGTCAGCTTCACTTACTTCAACCGTCTCGCCGTTCTGGTAAGCAGTCGCGTTGAAAGGTAGTACTTTAGTGTTGATGATTGACATAATTATTCCGTTATTTATTTATGTAAAAAAGGGTGTTCTGTATTTCTGTGGTTATAGTAAGCAAAATTAAGCAATAGATAAAATCATTTGCAACTATCTTTGCGATTGTTATTATCTATCGATAATTAAGGAGACACCATGATCAAACTTCGCGACTTAGAGTACTTAGATGCTATCGAACGACATAAACATTTTGGTAAAGCAGCGGATGCCTGTAATGTCAGTCAACCCACCCTAAGTGCCCAAATTCGTAAACTAGAAGAGCACTTAGGTTTGACGCTAGTGGAGCGACACCCTAGAAATGTCATGCTGACTACCGCTGGCAATGCGCTCTGTACTCAAGCACGTGTCGTCCTGAATAGCGCAAAAGAGTTTGAAGCAACGGCTAAAACCCTAGCTGACCCATTAGCTGGCGCGTTACACATCGGTTTAATTCCGACGTTAGCGCCCTATTTACTACCTCACATTATGCCTGCACTGTCGCAAGCTATGCCCAATGTGAAGCTCTACTTATATGAGAAGCAAACAAAAACACTGTTACAAGATCTTGATAATGGCGACATGGATGTCCTGATACTGCCTTGGATAGATGATGAGATGAAGCGGTTTGAGCGCTATAAATTAATGGATGAACCGCTTGTGCTTGCCACACCACCCAAGCACCGACTAAGCCAGAAGGAGACCTTAAAGTTATCTGATTTGAAAAATGACACGATCTTGACGCTTGAAGATGGTCATTGCTTACGCGACCAAGCAATGGGGTACTGCTTTACCGCAGGCGCTGAGGAAGACACTCGTTTTAAGGCAACGAGTTTAGAGACATTACGTTATATGGTAGCGAGCGGCTCTGGTATTACGCTCTTACCTAAACTATCCATCGTTAATCAACCTAACTCTCCTATGATTAGCTATACCACTTTCTCTGAGCCTCAACCCATTAGAGAAATAGTGGCTGTGATCAGAAGTAATTATCCGAGAATGGAAGCTGTCCGAAAACTAGTGAGTACTATTCGCCAAACAGTTGAAAAGATTGATATCTCATAACATAGACAACACATAAAAAGCGATACCGTTGGTCCAGTAAAATTTACACAACTAGCATTCGGCTGTACGATTATTACACGATTGAATATAAAAATAATCATCTAGGGGATGCTAAATGAATACGTTTGCAACGCGCTTTGCTGGCGCAGCTTTATTCGGACTTGTCGCTTTTTCACCTGTTATTGTTTCAGCCGACACCACTTCTACTAATACGACAATCCAACAATCTGCTTCTATTGAGCAGCTGTTCCAAAATGGTACAGCTCTCATTAAGCAGAATAAACTCGGGCAAGGTATTAACCTTCTTCGACAAGCAGCGAATCAAGGCCACCCAATGGCGGCTTTTGAACTCGCGTCACTGCATGAAATGGGCGTTGGTGTTAAAAAAGACTATCAACAAGCAAAAACTTACTACGAAATTGCGACTAAAAACGGTCACAGAAATGCTCACTTTAACCTTGCGCTTCTGCTAACGAATGAGTCTGCGCCTTTCGCAAACTTGCCAGAAGCTCGCAAAGTTATGCAAGTGATCGCACAGCGTGGCGATGTTGAAGCGCAGTATGTATTAGCGACGTTGTATAAAAGCACTCTTAATGGTGTAGCATCTCAACCGACAGAAGCGATTCGCTGGTTGCAAGCAGCATCGAAGAGTAATCATGGTAAAGCACAGTTTCTATTGGGCATACACCACCTGCGTGGAGACAATACACCACGTAACCCTAAGTTAGCTTTTGAGTTATTAAACAAGGCTGCAAGACAAGGCGTTGATGGTGCACAGTTCAACCTTGCACTTATGTATGAGCGTGGCGATGGTATTGCAGTTGATAATGCTTCAGCGATTCGTTGGTACCAATCAGCAGCTAACAGCGGCAATGCTAATGCACAACAAAACCTGGGTATAAAGTACTTACTCGGTGAGCAAGTAGCGGCTGACTCTAGTAAAGCACTCAACTTAATTACTAGCGCAGCTAGCTCAGGTTTGAAAAATGCTCAGTTCTTATTGGGTCAGCTTTACCAAACAGGCTTCGAAGGTCGTATTCCTACTAATCTGAGTCAAGCTGAACTTTGGTATTCCCATGCTGCAAAGCAAGGACAAACAGAGGCTCAGTATCAGTTAGCACTCATCTTAAAACAGAAGAAAAACGGCAGTAACGACGCTAATTTCTGGATTCAGCAAGCAGCAGCAGCTGGGCATAATGAGGCAAAAAGAATTCAATCTGGTCTATAAGGTATTATTTTGTAGCAACAAGACTGCTAGTTCTTGTTGCTACTGACTGACCTTTGTCTATTCTAAAAGAACATACTGGTACAATTAGACACTCTTTGTCTCAAAGCCACTAGTCTGATAAAAATACCCTTCTACTATAGTATCCTTATAATATGAAGTAACTCTACAACACATATCATTTCCCCCAATCTGGTATGCCCCCGAATAACAAAAGAGTGTCACATATGAAAAATAAAAAATTAATGACCTATGCATTCTTAGCAGCTGTGATATTTGGCCAAACGGCTTTAGCACAAAGCGGTATTAAAGCGCCAGAAGTTAGCGAAAACTTGCTTAACGATATCACTGCGGAACTATCACTAGAAATTTCGAAAGAACTCTCTAAGGAACAGGTTGCGTCATCAGCTCAAGGCTATCAAGCTGAAGACTTCGAACGTGCGCAACCTAGACGTTCAGCACTATTCCTTCATATCTTAGATAGTGTAGTGAAAGGCTCAACACTTGCAGAAGCCGAGAGCGAAAAATCGACTATTCACAACAACCAGCTGTCAGGCCTATTTAAGGTAGACGGCACACTGTTGTAATTAACAATGTTAAACACTCATGTTAATAAATGGCGCTGAAGTTTCCCCTAGCTTCTGCGCCGTTTTTAATTTCTAAACGGTTATGAGTCAGATCTGACGACGTATACTGCTAACCGCCCTTATCAGGCTTATTAAGATTTTTAGGCATGCCCAATAACGGTATTAACACCAATATTAAGTAAGCCGTATTAAATACAACATTTGATGGTACTCCCGCAGCAATTGACCCAGCACTATCAATCACATACCACACAATAAATGCCTGCAAGGTCGTCTTAGCAATTTCAACATCGCCTCTTTTTAACGCTGGCGCTACAATCCCCCAAAGAAAGACAGAAACAGCACCCAATAAACTAGCCCCAATTGCCGATAACCATTTAGTATTTTGATCTAATGCCACGGCCATATTATCGATAGGCCAATCAAGTACATCGAGCAAAAATCTTGAGGGTAGATTGATTGCTGTATAAGGCGCAAGACCCCAAATAACTGTATACAGTGCAAAAATGACTGCAATGATGCGCATCAACTTAAAGCGTAGATCTAGGGACATGGCTATTTACCGTTTAAATAAATACCATCATAGTGTTGAGCCTAGCGGTAAAACAATTACCTCAAAGGTAATACCTAAACTCACTAGGAACAAACATGAAAAATGATAATGAATGTGGTGCAATCTTACGTGAGTGGCGCAAGAAACGCCGTTATAGCCAGCTGCAACTTGCGGTAGATGCTGACGTCTCTTCAAAGCACTTAAGCTTTATTGAAACCGGCCGAGCAACACCTAGTAGAAACATGATATTGCATTTACAGCTGTTTCTGGAGCTACCTCGGCTAGAATTAAATCGTGCCTTGCGGCTTGCAGGCCATACGCCTATCTACCAGCAGTTATCAGAGCAACACGAAGAACTTAAACCCATCTATCAGGCGATAGATCGAATCATTGAAAAACAAATGCCTTACCCTGCGTTTGTTCTCGACCATCAATGGAATGTTGTACGTGGCAACGCGGCTATGATCAACTTATTAACCAAAGTTGGCCTTCTAGGCAGTAGCAGTATTGTTGATGCACTGGTGAGTCCTAATTTTGATCGGCGCTTTATCAATAATTATTATGAGGTTATTAATCTGTTAGCGCATCGCATTAAAAGTGAAAATTCACATAATGGCGGTGACCCAAAACTGACTGAGCTTGAACACAAATTATTAGCCGTTCTTCAAGATCAATCCATCGCTCCAGCGGATAACGGTATCATCTTAAACATGAAGTTTAATATTGATGGTCAGGCCCTCAGTGTATTTTCTACGATTACGGAGCTTGGCGCTGTTCAAGACTTGGCGATTGGTTGTTTTAAAATAGAACTTATGTTCCCTTTAGATGATGTTACAGAGCGTTATTTTGCAAAAGAAAACCAAATTACTAATCAAAATAAATAAAACGCATCCTTTCTCTATTTTTGTTATAATCCGCCTTTATTCAGAACATCGCAATCTGCACCTATGAGACCTGTAATCGCCCTCGTCGGCCGTCCAAATGTCGGCAAATCCACCCTATTCAACCGTGTCACTAAATCTCGTGATGCATTGGTAGCAGACTTCCCTGGCCTAACGCGTGACCGTAAATACGGTACGGGTGTTATTGGCGAGAGAGACTATCTCATTATCGACACCGGCGGACTAAGCGGTGACGATGCTGGTATTGATGAGTACATGGCTAAGCAAACATGGCTAGCCGTTGATGAAGCGAGCATTGTTCTGTTTCTAGTAGATGGTAAGCAAGGTTTAACAGGCGCAGATGAGCTTGTTGCTGAGCGCCTACGTCGTCAAGGTAAAATCGTTTATCTAGCGGTCAATAAAACTGATGCTGTTGATCCTGATCAAGCACTGACTGAGTTTTACGGTCTTGGTTTTGACGGTATGTTTGCTATTGCTGCGACTCAGGGTCGTGGTGTTACGCAAATGATGAATCAGATTCTGGAAGAAGCGCCAGAAGGTGAAGCAGAAGAGCAGCCAGATGAGAATGATGACAGTATTCGTATTGCATTCATCGGTCGTCCAAATGTTGGTAAATCAACGCTAATCAACCGCATCATGGGTGAAGAGCGTGTTATTGCTTTTGACAAGCCGGGTACAACTCGCGACAGTATTTTCATTCCTTTTGAACGTGATGAACAACGCTATACGCTGATTGATACAGCGGGTATTCGTCGTCGCGGAAAGATTAATGAAGCGGTTGAAAAATTCAGTATCGTAAAGACGCTACAAGCAATCGAAGTGGCTCATGTTGTCATTATGCTACTAGATGCTCACGAAACAATTACTGATCAAGACGCTCACCTACTCGGCATGATTTTAGAATCAGGCCGTGCATTAGTGGTTGCGATCAATAAGTGGGATGGTCTTGACACTTACGAGCGTGAACAGATCGTTGATAAACTAGACTTGAAGCTGCCTTTCATTAGTTTCGCAGAAAAGCACTTTATCTCAGCACTTCACGGTACAGGCGTCGGTAATCTTTACAAGTCAGTCCATGAAGCGCACGAATCTTCAATGATTAAGGTGTCAACGCCACGTCTAACACGTATGTTAGAAACAGCACTGAAAGAACACCAACCACCACTTATCAATGGCTTCCGTATCAAACTACGTTATGCCCACCAAGGTGGTAATAATCCGTTTGTAGTGATAATCCACGGTAATCAAACCAACAAAATTCCTAATAGCTACAAGCGCTATTTGATGAACTACTTCCGTATTACCCTCAATCTAAAGGGTACTCAGGTTCGTGTAGAATTTAGAACGTCTGAAAATCCATTCCAAGATAAGGGCAAAAAGCGCGCGAAGTTGTCGCCTAGTCAGCTTTATCGATTGGATAAGAACGGCCCTGATTACAGAAAAAATCTAAAGGGTAAGTAACACCGCTCTTTGTGATTAATAACTATAACTATAAATATCATTACCCTAAGGCACAAGGACGTAACTATGGCTAATTATCGTAAATTATTAACACTTATCGTGGGCAGTGCTTTATTAGCACTGTCCAGCGTTCAAGCTCACGCGAAGATGCCTTTGGGTATCAATACCAATGAAGTGACGGAGCAAGACGCTAGCGCACCGTTTGTTGATCTGATGAAGATGTCAAAACCTTTCGATGAGTCAAACAGACTCACGAAAGGCTATATCGAATATGATAAAAATGGCTGGCCTAGCAATCTTAAAGGTGGTGTAGCAGGCTCTAACGTCATTCACTGGGTGCCTGCCGGCACACTGCCTGATGGCAACTACACCGTGCTATATGACGGTGAAGGCCAGCTAACTTATGGTGCTGATGCTCGTGTTGTTCACAGTGCTCCAGGGAAAGATATCGTTCAAGTACGTGCTGGGAAAGATCAGTGGTTGCAAGTCACTATGCTGATCAAGCGAAGCAATCCAAAAAACTATGTTCGTAATATCCGCTTCTTACTACCTGGCGGTATCTGTGCAAACAACCCTTTCAAGCGCGTAAATAGTGCCAAGCAATGCTCTGGTAACTTTCAGTCTTTTGAGAAATACCACAAACATATTCTGTTTAATCCTGACTACTTAAATTTCATGCGTAGCTTTAAAGTGATTCGCATGATGAATATTTCAGGGATTACGCGTAATCATGTATCTGACTGGAATGCACTACCGACTATGGAACAGGCTACATGGGCTGGTTCAGAAGGAAGACGTGGTGTACCACTAGAGGTAATGGTTAAGTTAGCAAATAAGCTGAACGCGACGCCTTGGTTTAACATTCCGCAAGAAGCTGATAACAACTTAATCCGTAACTATGCTTTGTATGTAAAGAAGCACTTACGCCCTCACCTGAAGCCTTATCTTGAGTACACTAACGAAGCTTGGAACAGTGCCTTTTCAAGTGCTAGCTACACCAAAGCAATGGGCTTGAAGCAAAAACTAGATGTGGACCGCGCTCAGGCAGGACATAAGTTTTACGTTAAGCGTTCATTGGAAATATTCAATATTTGGACGCAGGTTTATGGCTCTTCAAGACCATTTACTAGAGTACTGGGCGGTTGGTCTGCTAACCCTCGTCTGACCCCTATTCTGCTTAATTACATGAGTGCTTATAAGTCAGTGGATGCTTTTGCGATTGCACCCTACTTCTTTGTACATCAGCGTAACTTGCATGAAGTACACACGGTGCCAGATGTTTTCCGCTTACTTAAAGACCCTAAGAACCCATACTCAATGGATAACGTTTACAAGATGTTAGAGCGTCAGAAAGTCCAAGCAGACAAATTTAAAGTGAAGCTAATTGCTTATGAAGGTGGTCAACACCTTGTGGCACAAGGCACTCGCTCAACTAAAGACAAACCAAACCCGCAGCTAATCGGTGCTAACCGCGCCAACCCAATGGAAGGCTTGTATGTTGAATTTCTCAACAACTGGAAGCGCATTACAGGTGACCAGTTATTTGTTGTGTTCTCAGCTCCTCGACCACCACAGTTTTTTGGTAGCTGGGGAATCAAAGAATACTTAAACCAACCTGACTCAAAAGCGCCTAAGTACCGTGGTATTAAGCGTTTTTTCTAAAGGACTTTAAATGACTGTTATTTTATACGGCATCAAAAACTGCGACACCGTCAAAAAGGCGCGCAAATATTTAGATGCTAAGAATGTTGAGTACACGTTTCATGACTTCCGTGAAGATGGCCTCAACCCTGTCCAACTGGCGGCATGGTGTCGTGAGTTAGGCTGGGAAAAGCTACTCAACAAGCGCAGTACAACGTGGCGTCAGTTACCTGACGAAACTAAAGAAAATATCAATGAAGTATTGGCGACAATGGTTATGGAAGATCAGCCTACTTTGATTAAACGTCCTGTGATGGAACATCCTGATGGCGTTCTCGTTGGCTTTAGTGAAAAAGCTTACGACCAATTATTTGACTGATCACTTGCCTAATCATTGAATTCGGGCAACAAACGGAAGCACCATGAACCATACTTTAGAACTCACCAAAGCACTGATCAACCGTAACTCTGTTACACCTGAAGATGCGGGCTGCCAACAGCTACTCTGTAACCGACTTGAACCACTAGGTTTCAAAACTGAGCATTTACGCTTTGAAGACGTAGATAATATTTGGTTACGTCGTGGAACTAAGCGCCCTCTATTGTGCTTTGCAGGTCATACTGACGTTGTTCCAACAGGCCCGATTACTGACTGGGATAGTGATCCATTTAACGCTGAGATTCGTGATGGACTCCTTTATGGGCGTGGCTCAGCGGACATGAAAGCGAGTATCGCAGCGTTTACAGTTGCTACCGAGCGTTTTGTCAAAGACCACCCAGATCACAGAGGCTCTATCGCTTACCTGATTACCAGTGATGAAGAAGGTCCATCAATCAATGGTACGGTCAAGGTTGTCGAGACACTTGAAGCACGTAACGAAAAAATGGACTGGTGTTTAGTCGGTGAGCCGTCAAGCACAAATACACTAGGTGACGTTATCAAGAATGGCCGTCGTGGCTCATTAAACGCTTACCTGACAGTGAAAGGCAAACAAGGTCATGTCGCCTACCCACACCTTGCAAGAAACCCAGTACATTTAGCAACACCAATGCTGGATGAGCTAACCAAAATGCAGTGGGATATGGGGAATGACTTTTTCCCACCAACTACTTTCCAAGTGTCTAATATTAACTCTGGCACGGGGGCAACGAATGTTGTTCCAGGTACGATTGATATTATTTTCAATTTCCGCTTCTCAACAGAAATCACGTCAGAGCAGCTTCAAGAGCGTGTGACTGCGCTACTGGAAAAGCATGAGCTTGATTACGACGTTAAGTGGGTGTTATCAGGTAATCCATTCCTAACCGCTAAAGGCGAGCTAGTCGCAGCAGCTGTTGAGTCGATCGCTGAAGTAACGGGCACTAAAACGGAGCTATCGACCTCAGGTGGAACGTCAGATGGTCGCTTTATAGCACCTACAGGCGCTCAAGTACTTGAGTTGGGCCCTAGGAATGAAACTATCCACCAAACCAACGAATGCGTTGAGGTGGATGATTTAGAGCCTTTGGAAGAGATTTACTATCGCATCATAAAGAAGCTATTAGCTTAAAACTGAGCTTCATTAATTTACGCGTTGCGTATGACTTAATTACGCCTAAATTATAAATCGGATTTTGCGCAGCGTTTAAAAACTCGCTCAAAAATAGAAAAGGCCCGCGCTACTCAATCATATTGAACAGTGCGGGCCTTTTTTATAACGCCAAATATCACACGTTAAACCAAGGCAATTGATACTCAGTCGGTAACGCAAACTCTTCAGGGTAATCAACATGCACAAAGTACAGTCCACCCGGAGGTGCTGTCGCACCGGCTTCGCGTCGATTAAGCTTAGCCATTAACTCTGGCACCCACTCAACAGGCTGTAAACCTTCCCCTACGACAAACAATGTTCCCGCAATATTGCGAACCATATGATACAAAAATGCGTTGGCTTTTACATCAAGGTAAATAAAGTCACCAGAACGAGTCACTTGGATATCGTGAATAGTTCGTACCGCATGTTTCGCCTGACAACCTGCCGCACGTAAGCTCGTGAAGTCTTGCTCACCCAGTAAGTGCTGTGCAGCTTGATTCATTAATTCAGCGTTGAGTGGCTTGCGGTAGTTTGCAACCCGATTGCTAAGAATAGCCGGACGTGTTTCGCGATTAAGAATGATATAACGATAGCGGCGAGCACCCGCAGAGAAACGCGCATGAAAGCTATCATCCACAGGCTTAATCCAACGTACGACAACAGTCTCAGCTAAATTACTATTTGTGCCCAACTGCCATGACGCTAATGTCCGCTCAGCATCACTTTCAAAGTGAATAATCTGACCGATGCCATGTACACCTGTATCGGTACGCCCCGCACAGACTATTTTAATAGGGTGATTAGCAACTCTGGACAAAGCGGCTTCAACGTCGCCCTGCACTGACGGCGCGTGATCTTGATACTGCCAACCAGAGTAGGCACTACCATCATATTCAATGCATGCTGCGTATTTCATGAGCGTTACAGATTTTTTTCAAAAAAGTATTCTAACAGGCTAAAACAAAAAAGGCCGAGCAAATGCTCGGCCTTTCTGATCTAAGTGAGATATTAACCCGCTTTATGCAATAACTCTTCAGCCTCTTTACGCTGAGCATCATTACCTTCCATCAACACCTCTTCCAAGGTACCGCGTGCACCGTCAACATCACCCATGTCGATATAGGCTCTTGCTAGATCTAGTTTTGTACCAACCTGACCTTCTACTGCATCTAAGTCAGCATCATCACCCAGGTCTAGAAATGATAAGTCATCATCAAGATCACCTAGTGCATCTGAACTAGCGGCCGCTTTAACGTCGCCTGACATCTTGTAGCCACTGCTTTCTGGTAGGATCTTACCGACACCTTCGCTGCTTCCATCTAATGCTAGATTAAGATTAGCAACACCTAGGTCGTTATCATCAAGACTACTTAACAAGTCATCTTCAGAGCCACCTAGATCAAGATCTAAGTCACTAAAGTCATCAACATCAAGGCCTTCAACTAGCTCTGGTACTTCCATACCGGCTTCGGTTGCTGCATCTTTAGCATCGTCTAGCTCAAAGTCACTAAAGTCGAAGTCTAGATCATCACTTTCAATCGCATTATCGACAATCTCTGGCTTTACGATATCTGCCGACGGTAACTCAACATCATTAGACAACATGCTATCTAAATCCATCTCGTCAAAGTCTAAAGAGTCGCCTAAGTCAGGAAGGTCTCCGGCTAAATCAGCTACCGGCGTATCATCAAGACTTGACATATCGATACCAAAGTCATCTACAGCGCCTGTGACTGCGTCTTTAGCACCCGACAACTTATCTCCAGTTGTATCTGCGATCGCTTTACCAGCCGATACCGCGATACCACCAACAGCTGCTGCACCTGCCGCTAAGCCAAGCTTACTACCAAGACCTGAGCCTGCTTTTGAAGCAGTATCTTGAATGGCTGCTGCAACACCAGGACCTGCAAATAACGGACTAGCAGGTAACAATGTACGACCCCAGCCTGACACTTTATCCCAAAGCGGGCCTTTAGTAGCGCCATCCATTTGAGCAAACTCTGTCGCTGCCACTTCAAATGCTTCTTTGTTATCTGATGCGTTATAGTTTTCTAGAAGCTTAGCTCTATATTCTAAATTCTTAGGCTCTTTTTCAATTGCCTTTTTAAGCTCTACTTCTGCTTGCTCATGAAGACCATAAACAATGTAAACGTCCGCTTCTTGAAGAATATCATCACCGTCATCATCTAGATCATCAGGCTCTGTGATTGCCGAAGGAGCTGCTGCCGCTACCAGTGATGGCTCTGATAACAATTCATCTGCTGGATCAACATTGAAGTCATTATTCAGTTCAACTTTCTTAGCGTCTTCACCTAAACCTGCAAACGGGTCATCACTTGCTGATATCGCATCATTTGATGTTGGAGTAATGTTATCGCTTTCGAAATCAGTCGCACCGGGCGCTAGTGTTGGATCATCAAAGTCGATTGGGCTGTAATCATCATACTCATCTTTTGCGTTACGACGCCGTAAGAACAAGAAGCCAAGAAGTAATGCTGCCAAACTACCCGCACCAAGGCCTAAGACCATTGGCGAGCTAATTATGTCAAGAATACCCTTCTCTTTTTCTACGAAAGCAGATGGCGGTGATAAGACATCATCAAGATCTTCTGTCTCAATCGGTGTTTCAAACACTTCAGGCTGCGTATCGTTCATAATCGCTTGCTGAGGATCTTGATTTCGAACGATTGTGCCGTTCTCTTCTTCACCTTGAATCACGTTACCAATCGCTTCGCCCTGCGCTTTGATTGGATCAGCGATTTGAGCCATTTGCTCATCACCACCATCAGTCATTGCCGTTGGCGGCTGACCCATGCTGACTTGTAGTTCAGCTAACTGCTCATTCTTAAGCGTGATTAAACGATTTTTCTTACGAAGCAATGACTCTAGTTCAGAAACACGTGACTTCAACTCATCGTTTTCACGATTACGCGCTGACAGTGACTCACTCGCCAATGTTAGCTGTCGGTTCAAGTTATTAACTTTAGACTGACCCGACAAGTTACCGCTATTAGCTGAGTTGTTACTATCTGTAGAACCTAGTACTTCAACTAACTTATTATTAGTTCGAGGTGCATTAGCTTGAGTTTCTGCAGGTCTGGTATCTCTGCTCAAAGGTGCCTTATTTGAACTAGCTACCTGTGTCTTACGCTGAGACTTCCATTCACTGCTCTGACTACGTATTTGCTGACGTGCCTGAGATAAGCTGATGCGCTTAGCTTCATTAATTGATGGACGACGTAAATCAACGCCAGCTTTCAAGTTATTAATATTACGCTTACGGAACGCTGTAGGGTTCGCTTCGAACAGCGCCATCATCATCTGCTCAGTACGAACACCTTGATAACCTGTTCTCGCTGCAACTTTGTAAAGCGTATCACCGCTACGAACACGATATGTGCGACTGCCATTAGTATTACGCGTAGTCGTTGCTGCTGCAGATCGTTGCGCTATTGGCTTACCTGGGCGGCGTAAACCATCTGAATTTTGTTGCGGTGCTGCTTGAGAAGCCTGCGCTCTCTGACGCTGCTGCTGGAGTGCTTGTTGACGACGCTGTGCATTTGCATCACGTTGACGTTGCTCAGCGATAACACGCTGACGTTGCATCTGAGCTCTTGTCGCTTGCTGTGCAGCGGAACCAGTAGAGGCTGCTTGTCGTGGCTGCTGTACAGCACGTGCAGGCTCTGCTCGAACACCTGCCGTATTACTTGCCGCAACCGACGTACCGGGTTGCATCAACACAGGCGGATCAAGTAGTACCGTATATTCTTTAAGTAACTGCCCCTTAGGCCAGCTAACTTCTAGCAAGAAGTTTATAAATGGCTCTTGAACAGGCTGGCTAGAACTCACCACAATAACCGGCTTGCCGTTCTCCATGACTGAGCGGAAACGCAATCCATTCAAATAAGCAGGACGATCAATACCGACACGACGGAATATAGAGGGTGATGCAACCTTAACATTAAGATTACGTATATCCGCACCATTGATAGATAGTAGATCGATTTTCGCTTTGAAAGGCTGGTTCAGACTCGAAGCAGACTCTATCTCTCCTAATCCCAATCCCCATGAAATGCCTGGGTAGGAAAGAGCCATATATACAGCTAAGCTTAAGGCCTTTTTATTCACTTGTTAATCCCCTTAGTAGCAATGATGCTCTATCCATTCCGTGTATCCGACAAGATGTTATATCCTTTATGACGGTGAATTGAATCATGAACGTGCTCTATTGTTATTGTATTTATTATTCAAGAGTTATTTGTATTAAACCCAAAATGACACTCAATCTGGATTGGTCGAAAAAACAATCTTCTCAACATGATGCTATTAATACCAAGTAACCTCTGAATCGAACCTTAATAATCTTTTTTCACTGTCACTAACTGACGAGCGAGTGTCATAATGTGACAATTCGCTGTCAGTTTTCAAGTATAACTGGGACTAAAGGTAATCGTTGATCAAAATTTCTGCGATCTGAATAGCATTTAGCGCTGCACCCTTACGCACATTATCAGCTACTACCCACAGATTCAAACCATTGGCATGTGACAAGTCCGAGCGAATACGACCAACAAACACGTCATCTTTGCCCGTTGCCTCGCTAACCGGTGTTGGGTAACCACCATTTTCACGCTCATCAAGAAGTGACACACCAGGTGCAGCTGCGAGCAACTCTCGTGCCACCTGTGCAGAAATCGGTTCACGCGTCTCTATATGTACCGCTTCAGAGTGACCAAAGAACACCGGCACTCGAACAGCCGTGGGGTTTACCAAAATTTCGTCATCTTCAAAGATCTTCTGCGTCTCACGCACCATCTTCATTTCTTCTTTGGTATAGCCATTTTCTTCAAACTCATCAATATGCGGTAACACATTGAATGCTATTTGCTTGGAAAACAGATCAGACTTAGCTTCCAAACCATTGAGTAACTTAGCTGTTTGACCTGCTAACTCCTTAATACCTTTCTTACCAGCACCCGATACCGCTTGGTAAGTCGCCACGTTTATACGGGTGATCTTAACCATGTCGTGAATAGGCTTTAGTGCAACCAACATCTGAATCGTTGAGCAATTAGGGTTAGAAATAATGCCACGTGTGCTGTACTCAGCAACTGCATGTGGGTTTACTTCAGGAATCACTAATGGCACATCTGGGTCATTACGGAACGCTGAAGTATTATCAATAACGACACAGCCATTCATTGCTGCTTTCGGGGCATACTCCTCTGACACTGCTGAACCAGCAGAGAAAAAGGCAATCTGTACCTGACTAAAATCAAAATCTTCGATGCGGCTTACTTGATAGTAAGTACCTTCGTACTCAATACGAGTACCTGCAGTATTTTCGCCCGCAATTAAGAAAAGCTTACCTACTGGGAAATTACGCTCAGCCAAAATAGACAGCATAGTCTCACCAACCATACCGGTAGCGCCGACGATCGCAATATCATAAGTGTTGCTCATTCTATATTCCTTCTTTCATTTGAGATTAATCAGATAATAATCTGATTTTTATCGATAAAACAGGCAGCTCAGAAGCTGCCTGAATAACTCACTAATCGCTTAGTTAAACAACCATGGAGAGGTCGCTTTACGCTTCTCTTCATACGCTGCTATTTCATCACTGTGCTTTAAAGTCAGTGCAATATCATCCAAACCATTCAGTAAGCAGTACTTACGGAAGTCATCGATTTCAAAAGCAAAGCTTTCACCTGAAGGCGTTACAACAACTTGGTCTTCAAGGTTTACGGTTAACTCATAACCTTCAGTCGCTTCAACTTCCTCAAACAACTTAGACACGATTTCTTCAGATAAAACAATCGGTAAGAAACCATTCTTAAAGCTATTATTAAAGAAAATATCAGCAAAACTAGGAGCGATGACTGCTCTAAATCCGTCATCATCCAACGCCCAAACAGCGTGCTCACGTGAAGAACCGCAACCGAAGTTACGACGTGCTAGTAGCACTGACGCGTCTTTATAACGAGGCTTGTTCAATACGAAGTCAGGATTAACTTCACGCTTTGAGTGATCCATTCCTGGCTCGCCCGGCTCATTGTAACGCCAGTCATCAAATAGCGTTGGGCCAAAACCACTGCGCTTAATCGACTTTAGGTATTGCTTTGGAATAATCGCATCTGTATCCACGTTTGAACGATCTAGCGGTGCAACCACACCTTTATGAATAGTAAACTTTTCCATTACAAACTCCTTACATCAGTAAAGTGACCCGATACTGCCGCTGCTGCTGCCATCGCTGGACTGACTAGGTGAGTACGTCCACCCTGTCCTTGACGACTTTCAAAGTTACGGTTTGAGGTTGACGCACAACGCTCACCCGGCTCAAGGCGGTCAGCATTCATCGCTAAGCACATAGAGCAGCCCGGCTCACGCCACTCGAAACCAGCATCTTTAAAGATGACATCTAGACCTTCATCTTCCGCTTGCTTCTTAACCAAGCCAGAACCAGCAACAACCATTGCTAACATCACGTTAGAAGCTACTTTACGGCCTTTAGCAACAACAGCTGCAGCACGTAAGTCTTCGATACGTGAGTTTGTGCAAGAACCGATAAATACTTTGTCTATTTGAATTTCATTAATTGGCTGACCTGCAGTCAATCCCATGTAATCCAACGCTGACTGAATACCACTACTCTTAACCGAGTCTGCTTCGTCAGCAGGGTTAGGCACGTTTCCAGTCACCGGCAATACCATCTCTGGTGAAGTACCCCAAGTCACCTGTGGCAAAATGTCTTTACCTTCAAGCTCAACAACAATGTCAAACTCAGCATCATCATCTGACTTAAGATCAGACCATGCAGCCTTTGCCGCTTCCCACTGCTCGCCAGTGGGTGCAAATGGGCGACCTTCTACATAATCAATCGTCTTTTGGTCTACCGCGATCATGCCAGCACGCGCACCACCTTCAATAGCCATGTTACAAACCGTCATACGGCCTTCCATGCTCAAGTCGCTAATTGCTTCACCAGCAAACTCAATCGCACAACCATTACCACCGGCTGTTCCAATCTTGCCGATAATGGCTAGAACGATGTCTTTAGAGGTAACACCTTCACTAGCTTTACCATTAACTCTAACCAGCATGTTCTTCATTTTCTTCTGAATTAAGCACTGCGTCGCCATGACGTGCTCTACTTCAGATGTTCCGATACCGTGGGCTAAAGCACCAAATGCACCGTGCGTTGATGTGTGAGAATCACCACAAACAACGGTCATACCCGGCAAGGTTGCACCCTGTTCAGGCCCAATCACATGCACAATACCTTGACGAATATCATCCATTGAAAACGCATTAACCTTGAACGATTTACAGTTACTGTTCAGCGTTTCAATTTGAATTTTTGAAATCGGGTCACTAATGCCCGCTGTACCATTACCACGATCAGCTGTCGTTGTTGGTACATTATGATCTGGCACCGCCAAAATCGAGCTCGCACGCCACAAAGGACGGTTCGCTATACGCAGGCCTTCAAACGCCTGTGGTGATGTCACTTCATGTACTAAGTGTCGGTCGATGTACAGTAACGCAGTACCGTCATCATCTTGGCGTACCACATGGGCATCCCAAAGCTTGTCGTATAAAGTCTTTCCAGCCATTTGCCTTTCTCCTAAGCAGTTTCCCGAACTATGTTATGCTCAGGCTCACGATAACTCAAATTCATAATTTTCATTTATTCAAGTCGCATGAGGAATAATGGACACACGTAACTATTTAGCCTTTCTTAGTGTCGCCAAGCTTGGATCATTTTCCAAAGCGGCCAATACACTCTTTATTACCCAACCAGCTGTTAGCAAACGCATTGCCGCATTAGAACAATGGATAGGTCATCCTTTGTTTGATCGTGCAGGTCATACCATTTTACTTAATGAATCTGGTCGCGCCCTGCTACCTCATGCGCAGCGCATTATACGTGATATTGAGGAATCAAAGCAGATTATCGCTAACTTAAGTGGTTCTATTAGTGGCCAGCTATCACTCGTCACTTCTCACCATATTGGGCTCAGACGTCTGCCCGACACGCTACAGCAATTTAACCGAGAATATGCGGACGTTAAACTAGATCTAGCATTCATGGACTCAGAGGATGCCTGTCAACGCATAGAAAAAGGTGAGTTTGAAATGGGTGTTGTGACACTGCCTATTAAGGCTTCAAACCAACTAAAGCTCACGCCTATTTGGCAAGATGAGTTATGTATTGCGGTTGCTAACAGTCATCCGCTACTAAAACTTAACGAAGTCTCATTAAAAGATCTCTCAGCACATCGCGCCATTTTACCTTCCCGAGGTACCTACACGCGTTCTATTATTGAAGGACAATTAATTCAACAACAACGCTTACTCGACGTCGTATTGGAAACAAACTATCTAGAAACCATTCGAATGATGGTATCTGTCGGTCTTGGCTGGAGCGCCCTACCTCGCACCATGCTTGGCGACGACCTTTGTGAAATAAAAATCGAAGAGTTAAATATGTTTCGAACACTTGGTTTAGTGCAGCACGCACAACGTAGTGTGTCTGGAGCAAGTGCTGCTTTTATAAGGTTGTTAGAGGAACGTTCAACTTTAAAATAAATTTAACCCCTATTTATCCTGCATTCAGGATGAATTCATAGCGACTGTGTAGACTGAACTTATAATAAAAAATAATCTAAATCAGGCTGCACAATGAATAATAACTACAGAATGGACGTTAAGTACTTTGCAATTTGGATTTTCATCGTCGTTGCACTTAGCGCTATAAGTTCAAAAGTGATGGCCGCTGAAGAGCAAATCAAAGTTTGGTCAACGGCTGAGTCATCAGTAACAACAGAAAAAGACGGCAAGAAAGTAGAAAAGAAAATAGCCGTTAAAAAACTCCTTCCGGGAAAAACAGTCTATTACAGCACCTATTTCAAGAATACCAGCAAGAAGTCTGTTGATGGCGTAAGCATCATCAACCCTATCCCTAAGACCACGAAATTTATTAAAGGGTCAGCATGGGGTGAAAACAGCACTGTCCTGTTTTCAGCTGATGGCGGAAAGACTTGGGGAAAAAGTGGTGAGCTAAAGAAAAAGAACAAAGAAGGCAAAATGGTCACCGCACAAACGACAGAGTTCACCCATATTCGCTGGAAACATAAGGGCGAATTAAAGTCAGGCGTCACACGTAAAACAGGCTTTCAAGTAACACTACTAAAGCCGTAAACATTATTGCTTAAATAAATGTGGGGCTTGCTCTTTCATATAAGCAAGTCCCTGTCGACCAGGTTTTGCTGTTAACGCTTTAGGTTTAGGCGGAGCCACGACTCTCTTATAAGTACTACCCACTACTTTCACTGTACGGCCTTTAGCTTTAGGCAGCGGCGCGTAAGGAAAGTATACTGAGCCGTTAGCAATAGTATTACTTCTATAGGTGGACTTACCCGGCGCAAGACGATTGTAGATAGCCAAGACATTGACCACATACTTTTGAGTTTCACGGTACGGCGGCACACCACCATACTGATCTACCCGCCCTTCACCTGCATTATATCCTGCCAATGCATGCCGTAAGTTTCCGTTAAATCGCTTAGTCAGCCACTGCAAGTAACGTGTACCCGCATAGATATTCTGTTTTGCATTAAAACTATCAGACACACCAAAACGATCTGCTGTATCTGGCATTAGTTGCATAAAACCTTGAGCACCCGCTGGGGATACGGCTCGCTGCTGAAAGCAAGATTCCACCGCGATAACTGCTTGGATCAACGCCTTATCAACACCGTAGACCTTTGATGCTTGTACAATCGTACTAGCAATTGATGCAGATTTTCGCTCTATCGATACAGGACTAGCACTCAAACAACTTGCCACAGCACTCGGCGCTACGCTTAAACTAGCGAGCGTTATTGCTCCTACAAGGAATAATTTTTGGTGTGTGTGCTTTATCATTTGAGTTAATTTCTCAGCATTTTTGACTAATAATTTAGTCTCTAGCCAACCTATTAAGTTCCGTCACATCTTTGAACTCACCTAGCTCTTGTAAGACGCTCGTTGCGTAACTTCCAGGAGGCAGTGTAAACGTCAACTGCAAGACATCACCTTCCAACCAACTATGCTCTAGCTCACCGACCATTAAACGTAAAGAACGACGTTCTTGTTTAAGGCCATGCTTCTCTAAACCTTTACTCAATATTGAAAACTTTTCACCAACAGCGAGCTCTTGAGACTTCACATCATCGCCAGTAATTAACTCACCCTCACCCCACATCGGACCCGTTGGGTGTAAATCAATTTCGGACACACGCTGCTGTAGAACGTCAGTGAGTGGCTCAGAGAAACAACTCTTGGTGCCATGCAACTGAAACGCCTCACCATCGACAGCTTTATTCCACGTCCCGTCGGCGACACGTCGAGACAAGTTATCATTGAATATCAACGATCGTGCTGCTGACAAATACATACTCTTTTGCTTTCGCGCCTTAGGTCTACTTAACCCTTCAAACCACGACGTTGCTCGTTCGATATTAGCATTACCGTGACCAAAACGCTGCACGCCAAAGTAGTTAGGTACACCCTGCTCTTTAATCGCAGCGATACATTGCTCAAGCTGTTCTTTGTCACCTTGAATGTTACGCATCACCAACTTGAAGCGATTACCCTTCAATGTCCCAATACGTACTTTTCGGTTATGTCTAACCTCTTCGAGTACTTGTATGGATTCTGGTAAATGCTCAGACCATTTAGGTGCTTCTTTGCCTGGCAACCAAACACTAAACCACTGCGTTGTAATGGCGTGACGATCTTTTAAGCCTGCGTAAGACACATCACGACGAACAATACCTGCGATATCTGCAAGCTGCTTACCCGTCCACTCAGTATTTTGACCATCTTTTAAAATCTTTAGGCAAACATGCTCACCTTCACCACTCGGCTCAAAGTCAGGTATTTCATCTACCTGAAAGTCTGCATGGGTCGTACGTATATCACCTGTTAAAGAAGCTGCATTTGTTGTGCGATTAACATCCATTTAGTTTTTACTACCTTGGTCAGCTTTTTTCTTGGCTACGTTGTTTCGTAAGTAAGTTGGTTCTGCGTCAGCCGCATCAATCAACTCTCCACGCTGCCAAGCATAGCTTGCCAGCGTTGCAATATGTTCTGCGCTTGGGAATACATCATTTGTCGAGCCTGCAACCCAATCAGCTGGCTGCGCTAAAAACTCAGCATGATAGGCTTCCCAACCACTACCAAAGATCAATGATGGCACCTGTTGCTGAAGTAGTAACTCAGGAATCGACACTTGCTCCTCACTCGTCAGCACGGCTTCACCTTCTCTGTTTGCGTAATGCCCCCAGTAAACTTCACTCATTCGAGCATCAATAGCAGGGATCATTTGAGTGTTTGTCACGTTTTGAGTCTCAAGAATCTGTTGAGCCATAGCCGCTAAGGTCGATATAGCGATTAGTGGCTTATCTAATGACAGTGCCAAACCTTGCGCAATACCGACAGCAATTCTTAAACCCGTAAAAGCACCGGGACCACGCCCAAATGCAATCGCATCTAACTCGCTTTTAGAAACGTCAGACTCATTCAAGACTTCATCCAACATTGGAAGAATAAGCTGGGTGTGCTTTCTAGGTGCTAACTCATAACGATGGGTGACTTCACCATCATTATACAAAGCTGCTGAACACGCTTCCGTGGCCGTTTCAATTGCTAAAATTTTCATATTTTTCGCGTCGTAAAGAAACGCTCTACAACTTCTCGCTTAGTCGTTTTAGGCACTTTTGGTAAACTATCTAAAAAAGTACGCCCGTAAGGTTTAGTTCTTAATCGCGGGTCACAAATCATCAATACACCTTGATCTTGCTCATCACGAATCAATCGACCGACACCCTGCTTCATGGCGATAACCGCTTGAGGAAGCTGATAATCCATAAAAGGGTTACCGCCAGATTCACGAATAGATTTTATACGCGCTTCAAGGACTGGGTCACCCGGTGATGCAAAAGGAAACTTATCGATAATCACGCAACTCAACGCTTCACCACGGACATCAACACCTTCCCAGAAGGTGCTAGTGCCTAACAATACTGCATTACCCAACTTTTTAAATTGGCTAATCATTTCAGCTTGCGAAGTATCACCCTGAACGAGTATCGGGTATTCAATCTCTGACTTTAGTAACTCAGCTGCCTGATTTAGTGCACGATAGCTGGTAAATAGCATAAAGGTACGACCTTTAGCCGCATTAATCACCGGTATCGCTTCTTCCACTAAGCGTGGGACAAAATCGTGTTGCTGTGGCTCTGGCATATTGGAAGGTGCATATAACAATGCGTTATTCCAATAGTCAAAAGGGCTATCAAGCAGCAAGGTTTTTGGATTATCTAAGCCAATTCGTTGTGTGAAATGATCAAATGATTGACCAACAGCCAATGTCGCAGAGGTTAATACCCATGCACAAGGGTATGCGTCTAACTGCTTACGAAACGGCTCAGCTATTTCCAAAGGCGTTGAGACTAATGAAAATGAGCGAGTATATGTTTCAAACCACTGCACCGTTTCTGGTTTAGGGTCTTTGAAGTTTGCTAGGCGCTGTGTTTGTACGAATAAACGCTCATAACACGTCTGTAAACCTTTACTTCGCTCAGAAGCCACCTGCAACTGAGCAAGCACTTGCTCCATAACGTCAGTTAAGTTTTGTAGCTCACGCTGAATAGGTTCTTTATCTCGAATTTTGTACCAAGGCTCGCGCTGGCCCGGCTTATCCATCGCTAAACGGAAATCCATGACGACTTTATCTAGCTTAGCTAATAACTCACGTAACTCACCCATGTCAGACGCAGACTCAAGGCACTCTGCCAAGGTGTCACGACTAAACTCTAGTAATTGACGACTACTTAAGTTGTCACTAAAGAAGGTAGATGCTATTTCAGGTAGCTGATGAGCCTCATCCAAAATAACCGCATTAGCACTAGGTAGTAATTCACCAAACCCTTCTTCTTTCAAGGCTAAGTCAGCAAAGAATAAGTGATGGTTAACGACCACAATATCTGCTTCTTGCGCATTACGACGAGCTTGCACAACATGGCATTCTTGGTAATCACCACACTCAGCACCTAGGCAGTTATCTGTTGTAGATGTGACGCTTGGCCACACTTCAGAATCTTTTGGTACAGCAGACAACTCAGACACATCACCCGTTTTAGTAACAAATGCCCAGTCATCGACTTTGCGCAGGTGGGAAATCGACTTTTTATCTTTAAACCGAGCTTCCATTTGTACCAAGCGCATACGGTGCTTACAAAGGTAATTGGCACGACCTTTTAATAGAGCAGTTTGAGCGTTTGATTTGAGAGCTTTCTTCACCAGAGGAAGATCTTTTAAGTAAAGCTGATCTTGCAGCGTTTTACTTCCCGTGGAAACAATCACCTTGCCGCCACTTAAAAAAGCAGGCAACAAATAAGCGAAGGTTTTCCCGACACCTGTACCCGCTTCAATAACTACCGAACTATTTGTCTCAAGTGCTTCAGACACGGCTTCAAGCATAGCTTGCTGCTGTGGTCGAACCTGAAAACCTTCAATAACTTCCGCTATCGGGCCATCAGTTGCTAGCAGTGTCTGCCAATCGTACTTTGCCATTATGGATTCATTTTCTTGTAATCTAAGACTTCTCTGAAGACTTTAGTATTACCTGTTTTAGTAGCAGCCTTACTTATCAAAGCCAAGTTTTGAGAGACAAGGCCTCGATTGCCAGTAGACATGCGCAAGGACTTTCTAGAAAGGCTAATTGCTTGGTCATAGCGACCTTTACCATAGTTAAAGTTACCTAATTGATACCATAACAATGGACTATTTGGCTCTATACGCAACGCACGCTCAACCTTATTAATTGCCGAGTCATAACGTCCAACAGCAGCTTCCGCTTTTGCGCCTAACAACAACGCATTTGCAGCGACTGATAACGAACGGTTAGCCGTCCGTGGCGCAGGCTTTGCAACACTGTTATTACTGGTAACTGCAGCGGTTTCACGCTCTGGTATGTCTGCAAATGGGTCAATATCTAATTCGTTTTTACTTTGATCTTCTACAACTGGTTTTACAGGCTCCGGAACCGGCATTTCCACTTTAAGTGGTGGTGGAGACAAGCGTTCAACAACCGCTGGCTGCGATTGTTCTAGTGGTGTTGTAAATGTGTCATAAGACTGGTCTGGTACATAACTCTGGTAGGTATCTTCAGGTCTAGAGTAAGGTCCTGTCGCCTGCGGCTTGTACTCTTCAAAAGCAGGAGCAGAATACACACCACGGTTTTGCAGAGCAGTCGTACTTTGCTGTACTGGAGCCGTTCGCTGAGGAGTAGGAACGGTTGGCAGTGTCTCACGCACAGGCGATGAACGACGCGGCTCAGTACTAGAGCACGCTGTACTAATTATTGCCACACACCCTAGCAAACAGTAACGAACCACAGATTTTTTAAACATGACCTTTCCAGAAATTATTTACAGAGCAACGACTGATCTAACAACACACTACTGACTTAAGGAGTCCCTGCATCAACCGCAGGCTCCATCACCACACAAACACGATACTTACGGGGTTGAGTCCCACGAACAAATGGCATCGTTACAGGCTTACCGCAGTTCTTATTGTATAATAGCCCAGTGTCCTTATCGACTTTAACAAAGCGTACTTGACCCGGTCTAACTGGCTTCAATGGACGTGTCGGCATCACTTTAAACAAGTCTGCCCATACTTTAATAGCCCCCGTACCACCGGTTAGCCCAGTCTCTTTATTGTCATCACGACCAACCCATACTGAAGCAACATGCTGCCCTGTAAAACCTGCATACCAGCTATCACGTTTATTGTTGGTCGTACCCGTTTTACCTGCTGAGTTTTTCCAAGCAGGTAAGTTACGAGATAAATAAGATGCTGTTCCGCGCTTCGTGACTTGATTCATCGCATAAGTCAGAAGGTAGTTAGCTTCAGGTGTAGCCACTTGCTTAATACTCAATGGGTAACGACGCAAGGTGCGACCGAAAGAATCCATTACACTACGGATAGACTTAAGAGGCGTGTAACTACCACCAGATGCAATCGTTTGATACATCTGTTGTACTTCCATAGGAGATAGCTCCAAAGCACCTAGCAACACTGAAGGGTAAGGCGGAATCTCAGACATAATCCCAAGATCATGCAGTTTATTCACTATGTTGTTCATGCCCATCGTCACACCAATACGCACTGTCGGTGTATTACGAGACTTAACCAGTGCCTCTTCTAGAGTTACTTGACCTAAATCTTTATGATCATAGTTACCAGGCTCCCACACATCGCCGTTCGACAAGCGTACTTTCACTGGACCATCGTTAATTAGCGAAGACAAAGTGTACTCATCAGGAGACTCAAGTGCAGTCAAAAATACCGCTGGCTTAACTAATGATCCGATCTGACGCTTAGCATCCAGTGCGCGATTATAACCTGCATAACGAACATCACGTCCGCCAACGACAGCTTGTACTTCACCATCCTGAACGTTACTTACAACCATCGCGCCGTTAAGTTTGCCTTTTTCGATACCCTGTTGACGCTCCAGTATATCTACACGTCTACTCAATACTCTTTCAGCGGTTAACTGAACAATCGGATCCATAGCCGTAAAGATCAGAAGACCTTCACTACGCAAATCCTCTTCTTGATAATCACGTTGCAACTGAGACTTCACCAACTCTAAATAAGCGGGGAACGGACTAACACTTGGTGGCGCATTAGCCGTGATATGCAATGGTCTAGCTTTGAAAATCTTTGCGTCAGCTGTCGTAATAACATCCTCACGCGCCATGATATCTAATACTAGGTTACGACGTTCAGTCGCTCTTTCTGGAAAACGACGAGGGTCATAATAAGACGCACCTTTGGCCATACCAATCAGCAGTGCTACTTGATCTGTGTCTAACTCACGAATAGGTCGACTAAAGTAAAACTGTGAAGCCAAACCGAAGCCGTGTATTGCACGCTTCTTGTTTTGACCTAAGTAAATTTCATTCAGGTAAGTTTCTAAGATCTTCTCTTTAGAATAGTGAAGCTCTAGTAGCAACGACATCGTCGCTTCATTTACCTTACGCTTTAAGCTTCGCTCATTGGTTAGGTAAAAGTTCTTAACTAATTGCTGAGTTAAAGTACTACCACCCTGAACTGTTTGACCTGCTTTAGCATTCGCTAACATCGCTCGAACAATAGACTTAGGGTTAACTCCTACATGGTCATAGTAGTTTTTATCTTCAACAGCTATCAAACCCTTGATAAGCATTGGTGAAATTTCATCAAGCTGTACAAGTACTCGATCTTCATTATGACTTGGGTAGAAATTACCAATCAAGATCGGCTCTAGGCGCATTAGGTTCAATGGCCCTGTATCATTCAGGTGCTTAAGTGACGACACCTGCCCCTTAGCAATCTTTAATACTAACGCTCGGTCAGCTTCGGTGTCTTCCGCAAAACGGAAACCACGCGTATGAATTTCGAAGGTATTACCTTTACGATTATATTGTCCCGTCGATTCAGGTGCAGTAGATTGATTGTAGTTGAGCAGTTTTAGCTCTTTTTCCAAGTCATCCGCTTGTAAAGTCTGTCCTTCGTATAACTCTAATGGACGCGCAAATACCCGAGCTGGCAAAGCCCAAAGCTTACCCGCAAATTGTGTTTTAACTTGATCATCAAGCTTAAGCACATAAGCGGCAGCAACCAACGCCCCCAAAACGATAGATACAAGTAGGGCAATGCGTAAAACACGCCAAATAATTTTAATAGATGACCAGATAAAGCTCATGCCTTAATTCCCTTACATCGCTTTTTTTTTAGATTTTCACAAATTTGTGACAAAGTATTTACCGTATGCATGAGCTTATTATTTTTACTTGATAAAAAACCATAATCAAGCATTTGAAGAATACAGGAGATTCTATCTGATTTTTTGAAAAATTAGTATCGGATAGAATGCCTTCAATCAGTGATTTAAGCCATTTTATGACCCGTAGTGTCAAACCCGAGACATACATAGCTCCCAATAAACAACGATTAAAATAACAATAATATTATGTTGAAGACCTATATAACAACTCTATCTATAGTCGCGCTTCTTAGCTTAAGCGTTCAGGCAAATGCACAATTTGCTCAAACCGTTGTGGATGAGTATAACCAAGTGCTGCCTATCTTTTTTAATGAACCTCAAAGGCAGATGCCTGCCCCTGTTGTAATACCCTCACCTTCGATGGCTGGAGGGCAACGATATTCGCAGCAACGACCACTAACGATACAAAATCGACAGCCACCTGCTCCCGTTCAACACGCTAGAACAGTTGCACGCCCTCAGGCTTTACAAAATAAACCTTCTGGTGATCCATTAAGAGGTCCTTACTTTCTAAGTCCTGAGCGCCATCGAATTATGGATGCAGCCTATTCCGCGCTTGGTATTCCTTATATCTATGGTGGAAACAATGCATCACGCGGTTTGGACTGCAGCAGCCTCATGCAATTTATCCATAAAAAAGCACTGGGTAAAACGTTACCACGTACCGCTGCTGTTCAACGTGACAAAAGTAAAACGATTGCCTATAACTCGTTACAGCCAGGTGATATGTTATTTTTCAAAATTAATAGCCGCACCAATCACGTTGGCATCTATATTGGAAACGGTAAGTTCATCCATGCCTCGTCAGGTAAGCGACGCGCCATTATTGACTCAATGGAAAAATCCTATTGGAAGAAACGTTTCGTCAAATTTGGTAGTTACCTAAACAGTTGATGATTAAAATCACTATTCTTCTTGATTAGTCTCATAAAACCCCTATTATTATTTAGGTTAAAACTAAATAATTTAAAAACTCTAGGAGTGAACACATGGGACTTTTTGACTTTGCCCGCAACATCGGCAAGAAAATTTTCGGTAGTGATGACGATGACGCTTCAGAAAAATTACAAGCTCATATCGCTGAAGACAACCCAGGTGTTGATGACCTACAAGTTGTTGTAAAAGATGGCGTTGCAACCATCAAAGGAAAGGCAAAATCCGCCTCAGCCTATGAAAAAGCAATACTCATGGCAGGAAATGCATTGGGTGTTGAAGAAGTACGCGCAGACGAATTAGAAGCTCCAGAACAGACAATTGAAGTCACTTACTACGTCATCGAAAAAGGCGATAGCCTGTGGAAAATTGCTGAGCGTTTCTATGGAAACGGTAGCAAATACACTGGTATCTTTGAAGAGAACCGTGAAGTGATTACTGACCCAGATCTAATCTTCCCTGGTCAGAAGATTCGCATTCCAGCGGCATCTTAAAAACACGTTCACTCACTTGAAAGAATGAGTCAAATACAAAAAACCACCTCTAAGGTGGTTTTTTTATGCCCGTAGCATGTTACTCAATCTTATAACCCACACCATAGATCGAATGAATTAACTCTTCGCTTCCTGTCACAGCACTCACTTTTTTGCGTAAGTTTTTAACATGACTATCCACTGTTCGGTCACTGACCACTCGCCCATCTGAATAGCTAAACTGTATCAACACATCTCGCGAAAACACGCGACCGGGTGATGCCATAAGCGTTTGCAACAAACGAAACTCAACAGGCGTTAACTCTACACGCTGATTTGAAATCAAACACACATAACGATCACACTGTAGAGTAATTGAGCGATAACTCAACTGTTGCCCTATCGAATCATTAGTATTCTGAGTACTTTGCACACGACGTAAAATCGTTTTAACGCGAGCAACCACTTCACGTGGCAAAAATGGCTTACACACATAATCATCTGCACCAAGCTCCAGACCAATCAAACGATCTACCTCATCAACTTTAGCCGTCAACATCATTATCGGTACATTAGAAAACTGGCGCACCTCTCGACAAATACTTACCCCGTCTTTTTCTGGCAACATTAAGTCTAAAATAACAAGATCGGGCTCGGTCGTTTTGACCGTTTCAACAGCATCTAAACCAGTATTTAATACCTGAGTTTCAAAGCCATCGTTTTTTAAATAGTCCACTAAGATCTGAGCAATCTTATCTTCATCTTCAACAATCAATATGAGCGACACGTTCATGACTTCCCTTTTCCTTTTAGTAAAGGAAGCTCAAGCGTCATCAGTACACCACCTAATGGTGACGGTGCAGCATTGATTTCCCCACGATGGGCTTCAACAATATTACGGCAAATAGACAAACCAAGTCCTGCACCAGAACTCCGGCTATTTCGAGATTCATCCTTACGATACAACGGCTCAAACAATAGGCTACAGTCCGCCAAATCAATACCCGGTGGGGTATCGTGAATCGCCAAAATAGCGTGATAGTCATCCGTTTTTAAAGTAATTTCAACACGACCTGAAGTATTAGTGTAAGCCAGTGAATTACGCATTAAGTTACTCAGCAACTGATTAATACGCTTCTCATCCGCGCTAATTAGCACACTGGCATCTTTATCAAACGTAACCGTAATGCCTTTTTCCTCAGCCGCTAACCGATGTGACTTGATAGTTTGTTTAATACTTTGGGTCAGGTCAACAAGAGCAAACTCATAACGTAAACCACCAATATCTGATAACGATAATTCATACAAGTCATCGACTAAATAACGTAGGCGCTTAGTTTCTTGATCCAACGAGACCAACTGCTCAGGGCCAAAGGGGCGAATGCCATCTTTGAGCGCTTCAATCTCACCCGTCAATATCGCTAATGGCGTACGCAACTCATGAGAAATATTTGCTAACCAACGACTTCGCGCACTGCGGTTCTTTTCCAACGTTTTTGACAGGTAATTAATGTCTTCGACTAACAGGCCAAACTCATCATTATAAGTACTTACTAGCGGCTGGGAGTAGTCACCCTTTGACAGCCTATTAACACCTTGTATCATTCGATGAACTGGCGATACAAGCAACCGAGTCAATCCAAAAGCCACTAAACCTGCCAATAAAAGTGAAGCGATACCAATAAATACGCTCGTCATCCACTGTTGCCGAGAGAAAGCGGTTTCAATAGAGGAGCTGACTTGGCGCACAGGCGCACTTTTTAAGATCGCAACGACCTCAGTATCCACAACCACAGGAAAGTCTATTATTTCTACAGAAGGGTCATTGAGAACATGACCAAAAATTTTCGCCCCTTGAAGATCATAAAGAGCTGTCGGTGGATAACTAGGCCCACCTCTGCGAGGTCTTCTGCCACCCGGCCCGCCTGGCGGTCTAGCACTACCCTCAAAATCTTTAGGTGGTGGAAAGTCGTATGATTCAAATGGAGGCGGTCGTCGCCCTTTTGGAGGCAAAAGGAAATCTACTTCAAGAGGTCGCCCTGCTTTAGCGACAGTGTCTGGTCGAGGAAGCATGCTTAAACTAATCTGCAATGTTTCTTCTTCAACATTAGACCATTGCCTATCGTGCTCGACATAAAGTCGGCCGAGATTCTCACCAATAAGCGTAAGGCGTGTTTGCTCAAGTGCATTTACGTAGTCTAAAAAACCACGCTCAAAACTCCAACGGGCTAAACCTAAAGTGGCCACTAGTACCATCAAGGTCAGCCCAAGGAACGAGAGCATTAACTTATGCGATATAGATAAGCGCATTACTGTCTAAAAAATTTAAGTTGTGACAATGAGATACCATCCACCGTACATGATTAATAAAATACCCCATTATACTGACCTCAGGTTAATTAACGCTGAAAGCCAGATACTGACTGTATTTAAGCAGGTAATTGTGGAGAAATTATGGTGTTAAGGTGAAAGCATCATGAATACTCACTCTCACCTCAACACCCTTCATTCATTAAGCAGACGCTTTGTCTTTACGGGCCTGATGAAGCTTTTTGTAGCTTTCAATCAATCGTAAATGTCGATCTAAACCTTCCAGCTTCATACTCGTCTTAGTTAAGCCAAAGAATGTGATTTCACTGTTAATAGAGCCAACCACATTGCCCATTGTCTCTTTACCAAACATTCTATTGAAGTTACCAATAAAGTTTTCAAGCTCAAGCTCTTCATCTAGCGCCACTTCAAGTACCGAGTGCACAGCTTGGTAGAATAAACCACGCTCAACCGTATTATCGTTGTACTGCAAGAACTCTTCTACGCAGTCTCGTGCCTCTTCCAAACCACCTAGTGCAAGATAGATAAGAATCTTAAGCTCAAGAATCGTTAACTGACCCCAAACTGTATTCTCATCAAACTCAATACCAATCAGTGTTTTGATATCCGTGTAGTTATCTAGCTGGCTGTCTTCTAAACGCTCCAACAGATCCACTAATTCATCTTCATCTAGCGAGTGGATATTCAAAATATCTTCACGGAAGATCAGTGACTTATTAGTGTTATCCCAAACCAAGTCATCAACTGGGTAAACTTCAGAGTAGTCAGGTACCAAGATGCGGCAAGCCGTTGCACCTAGCTCATCAAACACAGCGATGTAACACTCTTTATCAATATCCTTCAAGATACCAAACAAGCGATCACTCTCTTCCTGAGTAGTCCCTGAGAAATCCCACTCAGCAAACTCATAGTCATGCTTATCACTAAAGAAGCGCCAAGAAATCACGCCCGTTGAATCAATAAAGTGTTCAACAAAATTCTCTGGCTCAGTGACAGCCATACTGTTGAATGTTGGACGAGGAACGTCATTCAAACCTTCAAAACTGCGACCTTGTAGCAACTCAGTCAGGCTTCGTTCTAGCGCAACTTCAAAGCTTGGATGTCCACCGAAAGATGCGAACACACCACCCGTTTTAGGATTCATCAGCGTCACACACATAACTGGGAACTGCCCCCCTAACGACGCATCTTTAACAACAACAGGAAAACCTTGTGCTTCCAACGCTTCAATACCTTCTAGGATGCTTGGATACTTAGCCAACACTTCTTTAGGCACATCCGGCAGCACAATTTCTTCTTCAATAATTTGACGCTTAACTGCACGCTCAAATATCTCAGACAAACATTGAACTTGCGCTTCAGGTAAGTTATTGCCAGCGCTCATACCGTTGCTTAAGAACAAGTTTTCAATCAGGTTTGACGGGAAATAAACCGTCTCACCGTCGGAGTAACGTGTGTACGGTATAGAGCAAATGCCGCGCTCAACTAAACCAGAGTTAGTATCAATCAGATTAGAGCCGACTAGCTCCTGTCTTGGATCATAAATTTCTAAACAATATTGGTCTAAGATTCCTTCAGGTAACTCATCGTTTTCGTTAGGCTTAAACCACTTCTCATTGGGGTAATGAACGAAGTCACTGTTTGCAATTTCTTGACCGAAGTATTGATCATTGTAGAAAAAGTTACAGTTTAGACGCTCAATGAACTCACCCAATGCCGAGCACAGTGCACTCTCTTTGGTTGCGCCTTTACCGTTTGTGAAACACATTGGAGAAGCCGCATCACGAATATGTAACGACCATACGTTTGGTACAATGTTACGCCACGATGCAATCTCAATTTTCATACCTAGGTCAGATAAAAGACCCGTCATGTTTGCAATGGTTTGTTCTAGCGGCAGATCTTTACCCAAAATAAAGGTACTTTCCCCGCCTTCTGGTTGCCCCATTAACATGGCTTGCGCGTCTTCTTCTAAGCTTTCAACCGTCTCTATTTTGAACTCAGGCCCAGATTGAACCACCTTTTTTACGGTACAACGGTCAATAGAACGCAAAATACCTTCACGGTCTTTCTCAGAAATACTCTCTGGAAGCTCTACCTGAATCTGGAAAATCTGGTTATAACGATCTTCAGGATCAACAATATTGTTCTGCGACAAACGAATATTTTCAGTCGGAATATCACGCGACAAGCAGTACACACGTACAAAGTACGCAGCACAAAGTGCTGATGACGCTAGGAAGTAATCAAATGGACTAGGCGCAGAGCCATCACCTTTATAACGAATCGGCTGATCAGTAACGACCGTAAAGTCGTCAAATTTAGCTTCAAGGCGAAGATTTTCGAGAAAGTTTACTTTGATTTCCATTGGAATGTTCCGTGTTTATCGCTGCGATCAATTAGCGAGGGCTAATCATCGGTGTTGATCTTAAATGGCGGCAATTATCTGTTTTTTGAAGCAAATAGTCTCTGCCAAAGTGAAATTATTTTTGTGTTTATAAAGAAGGCAACATTCCTTGATATAGCTGACTCATAACAAATCTTGAAGTTCTGCACTATTCCCTCACTTTCTTTACGTGATTTTACATGCCCTTAAGCAATTTCATGAATCGCATGTGCAATAATTCCAAAAAGGCTAAGTAACTAGCAATACATAATTTTACAAGCCAAAAAATCTCTCCGAAGTTACTCGATCTAATAACAATAGATGCACTAAAGGATACAACATGAAAAATCAGATGACTTTTAGCACCTTGGCGATGATGGGCGCACTTGCTCTATCCGCTAATACAGCCTATGCACATCATGGTAGCAGTGGCCAATTTGACATGACAAAGTCACTCGAAGTATCAGGCACAGTGACCAGAGTTAGACTTGTAAACCCTCATTCTTATGTGTACTTCGACGTTGCAAATAGCGCTGGCGGAACAGATAACTGGCGTTGTGAATTAAGATCAGGCAACTTGCTTAAGCGAAGCGGTTGGTCAAAAGACATGTTCGCAAAAGGAACAAAGCTGACGATCACTGGCACACCAGCACGTAACGAAGACAATGCGTGTTACACCAAAACGATCACCTTTGAAGACGGCACAACCATTGCCCGAAATGCAAAGCTGGATGAAGATGGTAAAGTCGTTGAAGCACCAAGGAAATTAACGCTAGACGATGGGAAAACACCAAACATCAATGGTACTTGGGCAGCAGAGCAGCGCAAACGAGGCCCGAGACCAACGGGTGGCGCAAAGCCAGCTGAAGGTGAAGCGCGTAGAGGCCCACCTCCAGGCGAAGGCCGTGGTGGACCAGCACGTATCGAACGAACAGCCGCTGGTGCAGCAGCTGTTGAGGGTTTTGTTCGTGAAGACAACCCACGTTTTGCCTGCAAGTCGACTAACATCTTTATCGATTGGTGGTTTGATCAAATGGTCAATAAAATCGAACAAACTGAAGATGACATCACGCTAACTTATGGCTTCATGGATATTGTTCGTACTATTCACTTAGATATGGATAAGCACCCAGAAGACATCACAGCAAGCAAAGCTGGCCACTCTATTGGTCAGTGGGAAAACGGCGTTTTAGTGGTTGATACGGTTGGATTCACAGAAGGCTACCTAAACATAACCCCTCGTGTTGACGATGTTGCAAAGAACAGTACAGAGCTACGTGTAGTTGAGAAATTTACACTTAGCGAAGACGGTAAAACACTAACACGTGAATATACTGCGACTGACCCGTTATACATGGTTGGTACGTTCACAGGGAAAGACGTTGTGAAGTTAACTAACGCTGACTATGAGTCATACAGCTGTGAAGATCTTACGGGTGATACTTTCTAAAAAATAAGTACTCGAAGCAAGTAATACAAGAGGTCTACTTTACAAGTAAGCCTCTTGTATTTCTATTCTGCACCACTATACAAATAGCTAAACCAACTGCCTCTTAAATGCTTTCCAAGAAACCGCTAACTTATAACCAAAGCCTAGCGTAAACAGCCCTGCTAACGTCACCAACATCACACTGCGCATCAGGTCTGATATCTCAGGTACATTACCCGCAAAGCTATAACCAAGCATGATGTAAACAGACGACCAAATACTTGAACCTGCTAACGCCGTAACGCTGTACTGCGCACGGTTCATACCCCATACGCCACACAAGTAAGCAATATAAGGTCCACAAGGGCTAAGCACTGTTCGCGTTAACAAAATAGCAAACACACCATACTTACGATAAACCTTTTCGCTTTTATCAAGCACTGGCGACATACGCCGATGACTAGATAGCTTTTCAATAAGGTTGGGGCCTGCAATTTTCCCTAATTGATAGGCTGCTTGGTCACCTAAGATATATGCCGACAAGGTGAACAAAAAAAGCTCAATCAGCAAAATATCGCCCGTTGATGCTAAACCGCCAGAGGTTAGCACTAGTATTGAAGCGGGTAATGGCACACCTAATGCGGCAATGAATACAACAAAAAAGACAACATACAAACCGTAGTCCGTTGCAAAGGCGAGGAGTGTCTCAGTCAAGTCCCTGCTCCCGGTAAGTCAGTGCTGCAATGCGAACAATATTGGTTAATTCATCCAAAGAAACACCAATTCTAGTAGCAATATGATCGAGACGACGTGACGACTCAACATTTTCATCAATATCAAAAATTTCAATAATTGCAGTACGAGGCAAACCATAAGACATGGCAACATAGCGAGGAGTCATCCATGACTCTAACGTGACATCTTTATGATCAGGGTCATCGAAGTAAATTGCATCCGCGAGCATAGTGCTAGACAACACAATAACTGCAATCGCAGACGTCACAAAACCAAGCACAGTGAACTTGTAAGAACATGCAAACTTATACAATGTTGAATTGCGGTATTGTTTGAGAACTTGCATCAAGTTAATCGCTTCATGGTGTTAAGGAAGGTAATACTAAACCGTATAATGACGAGTTTTATTATTTAATACCTTTATGTCAAGTATTTACGCCCAGCAGACAACTACGAAAGTTTCTCATGCATCGAAATCACCGTTTTGCTTTTCACAGAATTTGTAAAATGACGCTGCTGAACGGCTTTATATTCATCACTTGAAAAGAACGCTTCCATCACCGCTTGGCTTGGAAAGTCGATAGTAAACACACGATTGATGTCATCTTCAGTTTTTGAAAGCAGCACTTTAGACACCTCGAAGTCAAAACCAAAAGCACCACCATACGCTTTCAAAATTGGCATCATGCCTTCACGGTAGCGCTGATACTCTTCTTGATCGCTAACGTATATTCCCATAATTCTTTCAAATGCCATGTGGCGCTCCTGTTCAACGATTGTCTGTCAACTACGGCTTTCTTTCTAAGGTATAAGACTCACTCAGCCCTGAGTAATCATTACCCCCTAGTCGTGCTAAAGGATCTAACTTTCCTGCATCAATTGATAGTCGATCTTCACCCTGCTGCGCAATTTCATCATTAATATAAGCATGCTTAATCTCTAGAAACAGCAGTGACATCGGCGCGTCACCTATCACTTTCATTTCGTAAAACTCACACGCATAAGCAACCGGTGCAGCCTTAAGACGTGGTAACGCTGAACCTTCAAACTCAACTGTCGTTAGCCCTAATAATTCAATCTCTGACTCGTCATAACCCAACGACTGCGCACTGGCGTTCATTGGCTCAACCAAGCTTTGATCAGCGATATGAACCACGCACTGCTTTTTTTCGATGATATTTCTAGCGGTGTCTTTCTTATCATTCTCGGACTTGTTACCGACAGAAATCATCAATATCGGTGGCGAACTTGAGACTGGTGCGAAAAAAGAAAACGGCGCTAAATTATGACTACCATTATCATTCTCCGTTAATACCCACGCGATTGGACGCGGAATAACCGTTTGAATAATCGTGTGGTAAGTCTGAGTTGGTGAGAGCTTGGAAAAATCTATATACATCAAAAAAACCTATTTTTGGGAGAGTACGCTGCTGAACTTGAGGACACGTAAAGCAGCCTCAAAACATTGAAACACCTTTAGAACAAGTAACCCAACGTTACACCATACACCGTATATGAGTCATCCAACGAGTCGTTTTGGCTGTTACCAAAAGCTTGCAAATCAGCATTCAGGTTCGCAAGATCACTAGTGTTATCCGAGCTTAATTTAAGGCTTGGTGAAAGACCGAAGATCCGGCCTGCTTCAGCCTGCACAAACCAGCCTTTATCCCGCCTAAACTGGTAGCGATAGCCTAAACCAACATATGGCACAACACTATTTGTTTCGACTGTACCCGATATTGTCCCAATTTGGGTACCTGTATAAAAACTATTATTTAGCGGTAAGACCGGGATAGCATCTGCCTCAAATGACAACTGAGCAGGATCTCCAAGATGCGCTGCACCAGCACTTACAAAGAAACCATTACGTCGTGACCAAGGAAACCAATCAACAGTCAAACGTACATTATTTTGGTCAAATTTTTCAAAAAAACTCACTGGCCCGATCCCTTTATGATTGTCAAAGTCGATAGAAGCGTAACCTAAACGAAAACGAATCTTTTGATTGGCGTAGTAACCGACATCGATAACATAGCCTGTCCCAATATCTTTAATGTCGCCACCGCCTCCAGAAATTTCAAAACCTTTAACCACATCATCAGCGATACCTAGACTAGGCAACATCATTGCTGCAAATACAGCACTTATTACTTTTTTCATATTAATATCTCTATAAGTTACCGGGAGGTACATCTCAGTGCGCACATTTAAGATGTACCCACCCAAATAAACTACCCCGCCCGAAGACATTTTCTCAACACTATAGGTCGCATAGTGTTTCAAAGTAGCTATATAAGGTACCCCCCAAAAAAAAAGCCAGTATGACTTAAAAAGACATACTGGCTTCCCTTATTGTTATAACAAATAAAAGCAACTAAAAATCTACTGATATAGCCATTGTAATTATTGTCATAACAAGTTTCCCACGATCCTTAACGAGTAACTAGCGCCAACTTATCAAAGTAATCTGGGAACGTTTTTGAGGTGCACTTAGGATCATTAATGGTCACTGGCGTACCACTTAGCGCAACCAATGAAAAACACATCGCGATACGGTGATCGTCATACGTATCAATCTCAGCATGAATAATCTTTTCAGGTGCAGTCACTTCAATGAAGTCATGCCCTTCAACAACCGTCGCACCGACTTTACGTAACTCAGTCGCCATCGCAAACAAACGATCTGTTTCTTTTACACGCCAATTGTAAACGTTAGTAATCTTTGTCGTGCCTGTCGCAAATAACGCCGCCACTGCAATAGTCATCGCCGCATCAGGAATATGGTTCATGTCCATATCCACCGCTTTCAGCTCGCCTTTACTGGCTTTAATGTAGTCATCGCCCCACTCGATCTTTGCACCCATTGCTTCCAATACCGTTGCAAACTGCGTGTCGCCCTGCACTGACTTTTTACCAATACCCGTTACTTTCACACTACCACCAGCAATCGCACCCGCTGCTAGGAAGTAAGACGCTGATGACGCATCACCTTCAACAAGGTATTGCTCAACCGCTGTATACGTCTGACCACCTTTAACCACAAAACTCTGATAGTCTTCAGTTACAACATCAACACCAAAGTCCTTCATGATTTGAAGCGTAATTTTGATGTATGGCTTAGATACTAACTCACCAACAATCTCAATGGTGGTGTCTTCTTGGGACATCGGTGCAGCCATCAAAAATGCCGTTAAGAACTGACTAGAAACACTACCGTCAATTTTAATCGTGCCGCCTTTCAGGCCTGTGCCTTTAATATTTAGCGGTGGGTAGTCTTCGTTACCAAGGTAAGAAATATCCGCACCGGCTTGTTGAAGCGAGTCTACCAAAGAACCAATAGGACGCTCAAACATACGTGGCTCACCCGTTAGCACATAGTCGCCCTGACCTAAGCAAAGTGCCGCACACAGTGGACGCATCGCTGTACCAGCATTTCCTAAGAATAACTCAATCTGGCCTTGGTCTTTTGTATCAAACGCATGGCCTAAGCCTTCAACAACACACTGTTTTTTATCATCAGAAAGCTGATAGCTAACACCCAGCTGCTTGAGTGCCGTTAGCATGTGACGAATATCATCGCTGTCTAGCAAATTCGTCAGCGTCGTTGTTCCTTTTGCTAAGGCTGCTAACAAAAGCGCTCGGTTTGATAAGCTTTTTGAGCCAGGAAGGTTGATTTCACCATCCACTTTAGCAATCGGGTTTAACAACAGTTGTTCCATAATATTCTCTCTTTGCTCTGATTAAGCGCGTCATTTGTAGTGCGTATTTTGACCCACTATCTTATGACGTTTTGAATGAAACTATAACCAGAAATTTGCCTAATCACGCCCACCAATCAAATAATGAAGCAGATCAACCGAACTGCACGGCTAAACTTACAACGACTCTAAGTTTTCAATACACCAATTTGCACGTTCGATTACCGCGGTTTGAGCTGAATCTTCTTGCTTATCCCACTGTCGATACACCATACCAATGCGCGGGTTCTTTTCAAAACGCTCACGGTGTCGAACCATGAATCCCCAGTACAAGCTATTAAACGGACAGGCCGACTCCCCTGTTTTTTCCTTAATTTTGTAATGACAATATTTGCAGTAATCACTCATTTTATTAATGTAGTTACCACCTGCGCTGTAAGCCTTAGTCGCGACGATGCCACCATCCGCAAACTGACTCATGCCACGTGTATTTGGCATTTCAACCCACTCCAGCGCATCGATATAAATACCGAGATACCATTCATCAACCTCATCAGGGTTAATCCCGGTCAGTAAACAAAAGTTACCCGTCACCATCAATCGTTGAATGTGATGCGCGTAAGCGTAATCCAATGACTGCTTGATTGACTGCTTCATACAGTTCATTTTGGTATCGGCCGTCCAAAAATATGACGGGAGTGACTGCTGCGCATCTAAACTATTTTTGTCACGGTACTCAGGCATATTCGCCCAATACACACCACGGATATACTCGCGCCAGCCTAATATTTGTCGTACAAAACCTTCGATTTGAGACAGACTAATCTTGCCTTCAGAGCGTTCGAAGTGGCTAATTGCTTCGTTAATCACTTGCAAGGGGTGCAGCATTTTTGAATTAATCGAGAACGACAAGCGCGAGTGATAAAGACTCCATTGGTGCTCACTATTACCCGTCATTGCATCTTGAAAGCGACCAAAGTTTGGCAAGCAGTGTTCACAAAAGAAGCTCAGTAACTCTAAAGACTCGCGTCGCGTCGTAGGCCAGAGCAAGTGCTCCGTCATCTCACCCATTGAAGGAATATTATGTTTTTCGAGACGTTGACGAATAGCCGTTACATCTCGCTCAAACAATAACGGTGCTGGCACTTCAACAATATCTTGCGGCTTTAGCTTGTTGCGATTGTCACCATCAAAATTCCACTGCTCACCGACAGGCTTATCGCCTTCCATAAGCACATCAAAACGCTTGCGCATCTTGCGGTAGAAGAACTCCATTTTGTGGTGTTTGTCTTTGGTAAAGTAGTCATCTATCTCGTCAAAGCCCACTAAGAAATGCTCAGTATCCACCTCTGTCACTGTTAGCGACGAAGTATCTTTACTGTTTAAAGACATACCCCGCATTTGCGCTAGGAGTCGGTATTCATCTGGTCGCTGATACTCTACCGACGCTACATCATGCTGCAAACACAGGTGTTGGATTAACTCAGGAAAGTCCGCAAAGTCAGCCGTGTCATCAAGCGTAAGATGAGTAACCTCATGCCCTGACTTATTTAACGCGCCAGCAAACTGCTCCATCGCGCTAAAGAACGCACACAACTTTTGAATGTGGTGCTTGGTGTACGTTGCTTCTTGTTTCAGCTCAGCAATGACATACAGCACAGACGGATCTTTTTGCTGATACCAATGATGATTAGCATTCAGTTGGTCACCTAAAATTAGGCGCAACGTTTGATAATGTGAACTCAAGAACGTTTATACTGTGTTGGACAGTGGCTTCGAGTGATGTCTGTAGAGCGAGTCGCCATGTGCTTTGTCTTGCGGCCACTGACGCGCGCACGCCATAGTCGGAATGAGCTTGGCTTGAGCTGGTAACGCATCAGTTGAATGACTGCGGATTCGTTAACCGCGTAAAGCTTTTCAATCGCCTCAAACGGTGTTCTGTCCTCCCATGCCATCTCGATAATTCGGGAAACATCTGCGACGGGGAGTTTCTTGCTTAAAGCTTTTGCGGGATTAGCCATGTTGGTTTCCTGATTTGACGAGATCTGTAAAAAGAAGTTTAAAAGACCCAACGTGAAAGTAATGTAGATTCAGATGTTTAATGTCAGGCAAATTAACAATCAAAAAAATAGAACACAAATAACACTACTTTTAACACCCTTTGCTTACCTTTAAGGCTGTTTCTTCTTATGCCCTCGCTTACAACGCTCCGAACAAAACTTCACATTATCCCAATCTCTCGCCCACTTTTTACGCCAAGCAAATGACAGCCCACATTCCACACAGATCTTTGTTGGTAAATTAAGTTTATGATGCGCCATGCTCACCTCACGTGCCGTTGAAGAATACGTCTTGATTCGCGCCTGACTTCTGGACGATCTCGCCACGCCCACAGCAAGTCACTTGCTTGCTTATAAGTTACCGCAACATCAACAATCGGCGCGGGATAATTCTCACCAATTGTCATCCCATACATAAGCTGTTCCATCGGCGTTAATGTATGTGGACAAGTAATCAACTCATTCGGTAACTCCCTCAACTCTGGACACCACTGACGAATAAAACGTCCTTTAGGGTCATGTTCAACCGCTTGTTTAATCGGGTTATAAATGCGAATGGTGTTGATGCCCGTGACGCCCGCTTGCATCTGAAACTGCGGGTAATGAATACCCGGTTCAAAGTCCAGAAATACCCGTGCCAGGTGCTGTACACCGTGTCGCCAGTCAATCTGCAAATGATGGCACAAAAAACTCACCAACATTGCTCGCATCCGAAAATTAATATAACCGGTCGCAATCAAACAACGCATACACGAATCAACCAAGGGGTAGCCTGTTTGCCCCTGCTCCCAAGCGGTTAAATCAGCCTGAGAATCTAACTCAGATCGATAAGGCAGCTCACGATAGCCACTATTGATATGTCTAAACTCCATACTGCATTCGCTTTCAAACTTTTGCATAAAGTGACAATGCCAATGAAACCGCGACGACAGCGCAATCAACGCCCTACGCCAGCCTTTACGTTGCCAGTGACCCAACAGTATTTGGTAGGCTTGCCGCAAACTGATATTCCCCCAAGCCAAATACGGAGACAACCGTGAGCAGCTTTCTCTACTCAGCTCAGGCTTAGAAATTTGCACATTATATAGCTGACCTCGACCGTCGAAAAAATCATCCAGCACTGCTCTTGCTTCAAGTTCACCCCCTATTTGCATCTGTGGATCAGGTATTTTCCACTCAGCAGGCAGTTTTGAAGTATCAAACACCGCTTTCACCAGTGTGAGTTGCTTGGGATGATTATCAACCAGCGAGGCTTTCATCACTTTTTTCCAATTACCATCCCAATCACTTCGATCAACGGCACCCCGCATAACGCCGCCCAAGACCGCTTCTTGCCAAGCAATATGACGCTCACTAAACCAACGCTGTAATTGTTTATCGCGTTTAAACGTATTATCGAGGCCAATTTCGTGATGCGAAAAAACGTGTTGAATATCAAACTGCTCGTTCAATTGTTCAAAAACGGCTAAAGCTTCATCATGTGCAACCACAACACGCCCGTTGAGTTGCTGGTTCATCTGTATTAACGACTCAGTCACAAACCGCCAGTGTCTTTCTGAGAAGTGAGGGTCACTGAGCAGCATCGGTTCAAAGATAAATAGCAGCAACGTAGGATGCGGTGAATCCTCTGCCCATTTAAGCGGTTGATGATCATGTAATCGCAAGTCCCTTTTAAACCAAACGATATTAATGGCAGGCTTATCGGAGCTTATTACAGGAAAAACAGCACTTGCCATTAGGCACTATCTCTTCGTACTAACCACTTATTGGTATAAGTGAATTTTGGGTCAAATTGCATCGCTTGTTTTTCAAGGTTAAAGTGCTTTTTAGCGACACTAGCAGGGCCCGCTCCAGCAATGTATTGCCAGTTGCCCCAGTTAGTCGCCAAGTCAAAATCAATAAGCACCTGCTCAAAGTAAGCCGCACCAAACCGCCAGTCTTGCTCCAACTCATTTACCAAACAACTCGCAACGATTTGTCGTCCTCGGTTGGATAAGAAGCCCGTTAAGCGCAACTCCGTCATACAGGCATTAACCAGCGGGAATGCCGTTTCTCCCATTATCCATTGTTGAATGCGATTGGGATTGTGCCGATGAGTTAACAACTTATCGGCCTGACCACCTTGGCTATACAGCTTTGTACCATGACGATGCCCGTACCATTGAAAATACTCGCGCCAAAGTAACTCGACGTAAATCCAGTAAGTAGAGTCATTAGCGCCATGCTCTGCTTCATAGGCTTTGAGATCAGCAACGACTGTTCGTACCGACAAACAACCCAAGGCTAACCACGAAGAAAACTTGCAAGACGTTTGCCAACCATCCAATGCGTTACGTGTTTGTTTGTAACTTGAAGCGCATCCTGACTCTAAATAAGACGTTAAGTGAGCTAAACCAACACTCTCACCGCCAGAGAACTCATCTTCATGAGTGCTGATAGTTGATGCACTTTTTAAAGCAACCTCTAAACCCGCCACGCTAAATAGCGTAGCTATACTGACAGGCAAAGGCGGTAGCTGTATCACTCTCTCGATAGGCTGATGAGCCTTAGGCTTTTCTAGCTTACGACGAACGCCATTAAAGCCCGTTGGCATCTCGGAAATAGTAAACGGTAAATTGTCTTGATCGAACAGCGTATGCGTCGCAATGGTATGCAACTGCAACTGCGGAAACTGCGTTTGTAAGCGCTGCCAGCACTGGTTTTCATACCAACCAACATGCTCGCTACGAAATACATCTGTCACCGCTTGCGTTTTAACTAGCTCAACCAGTACATTTAAACAGTTACGTTTACTGACCCAGAGCTTTTGGTTGAGCATCGCTAACTGAGATGCCAAGTCCGCCAACGCTTCTTCAAGAAAACGCCTTCTTTGCTCACCAAAGTCATCACTCATGTCGCCATTTGCTTGGCTCCATACGCTACCCATATCGCTATAACACACGAGCTCATCCACGACTTTTGACGCATGAAACAAGGCAGGCTGATCATGCAGCCGTAAATCGTTGGTAAACCAGTAAAGACCCACGCGTTTAGTCATTGTGTATTCAACATTATTTTCATCATTGGCCGACGATGCATGATGAACAATAAGAACTCAATTAACGGTAGTTGGAATAAGGCTAAATTTTTCTCAGCAACACGAGCTTGATAAATTTTTCATCAAGCACAAAAAAATAATGATTTGAAATATGAGCGTGCATTTGACTTTTCAGCCCACTTTATTGTTAATGCGCAAAACATCGTAGAACACGGTAGAGCACGCTACCTAATTACGGATCAAGGCGACTTAAGCACACTCAAAAAAGTCAGTTTAGATGAGCTTGGACAGGCAGACATTGCTGATCAAGTAGACTTCTTTCAAGGTGATGCCAGCAACCTCAAACCGAACTATCAAAACTACGATTTGATCTTTGCCGGTAATTTGACTGGGTCTAACTCATAACCTTCAAAGCCAAACTTACGATAAGATCCTTGCGCTGCTTTATTGCCTTCCAAGACCTCTAAAGTGACTTTGTCACAGCCTTTCGCCCTCGCCTGCTCTTCCACTTTCGGTATAGTCAGCAATAAGTACATCAATTTTCATTATCATTCCCTATTCGCTAGCGCGATTTCCATATTAGTAATAAGCCTAGTACAGCTGGCACTGCTTGAATAAGGAGTATCTGAGGCTTCACAGTCACTGCGCCAAATACGCCTGCCGCTAAAATACATAATAAAAAGAATATCTTTACTGAGCGTCCTTCGGAGCCAAGCGCCAGTCCCCAGATTAAACCTGCCGCTAAGAAACCGTTGTAAAGCCCTTGGTTGGCAGCCATTGCTACTGTTTCTTTTGCCAACTCAGGAGTAAGCCCAAAGGCACTCAGACTTCTTGGTGACTCCCAAAAGAACATTTCAAGAATGAGTATGTATATATGTAGCAGCGCCAAAATCGCCACGATAACGTTTGATAAACGAGCCATATTATTTTGTTCCATTTAGTTTTTTCTTTAACCGAAACCTGCCATCAATAGCACCAAGCAGATGACTTAAGGTAAGAGTAATAGGCTTAGTCAATATATCGACTGAATACACAACTTTATACTGTTTTTCGTGATGCACGTATAGTGTTACTGTCATGCTTTGCCAACGAGGAAAATATTCATGAATATCCACGCAATACTCACCTCTTCACCTAAGCTTCCTAGTCAATACATACAGCGTCCCTTTCACCTATGAAGACATTGCCGCCCATTCCCTTTGTAAGCAACATAGATACAAAGTCCCGCGACCATTGGCTTACATATTTACAAGCTGCCCTGCCTGACTTTGAAATCGCCGCTTTCGAAGCTCACCACCCAGACCATTGGCCAAACTCTACAGTTGCAATTGTTGCTAACCCCAACCCTGAAGACTTAAAACAACTCGCTAAACTTGAGTGGGTGCAAAGTGTTTGGGCTGGCGTCGAAAACTTGGTGTCTACCCTTCCCCAAGACACTGCAATTGTGCGAATGACAGACCCACAATTGGCTAAAACCATGGCTGAAGCAGTGTTAACCATGACGCTTTACCTTCATCGTGACCTTCCCATGTACGCTACACAACAACGCAATCGCGTTTGGCAACAACATGATGTGTTACTTGCTGAAGACAGGAAAATTACCGTACTCGGCCTTGGCGCTTTGGGTAGCGCTGCCTGTGACTCACTGGTGCGACAAGGGTTTGATGTTTCAGGTTGGAGTAGTTCACCCAAATCGATTCAAGGTGTGCGCTGCTTCAATGGTGAAGGTGGCTTAGCTACTGCACTCAATGACTGTGATATTTTGGTTGTATTGCTACCGTTAACTGACAATACAACAGGGCTGCTGAATAACGCTCGACTATCAATGCTCAAACAGAGCGCATCAATCATAAACTTTGCTCGTGCCCCCATTATCGATACCGTTGCATTACTGAAAAACCTTCAGTCCGGCACGCTCAAACATGCAGTGTTAGATGTCTTTGCAATAGAGCCTTTACCGAGTGATGATCCACTGTGGGCAGTGCCAAACATCACCGTATTACCACACATCTCAGCCCCAACAAATATGAAAACAGCTTCTAAAATCGCTGCGGACAATATCGTGTCATTTACAGAAACAGGGCAGTTACCCGTAGTGGTTGATCGGAGTAAAGGGTACTAACCGCGAGCGTCGAAAATAAAAACTAATGTTTTTTTTGCTTCACCCAATACACATTAGTTTCCTCTCGCAGCGCCTCATAAGATTTGATCCTTTGACGCGCTTCATCCCCGCCTTGAGCCACTAACATCGCCAATAAGTTTTCCACCATGGCCATCATGCCGGTGTAACACCCAAAATAATGAGACGACAACACAGAGGCGACTAAAGCTTCATCGGCCTGAAAATCGGGTGACACAATCTCACTGTCAGAGATCAAAATGAGCTTCACGCCCTTACTTTTAGCAAACCGACAGGCTTCAATGGTTTCCCGTGAGTAAGGTGTCGTAGCAATGGCGATCAGCACATCCCCTTCCCCTGCGTTATGTAAATCATCAATCGCACTCGCCATATGTCGAGGAATAAGGTGCATAGAAGGTAATGCCATGCGCCCAACGTAGTGGAAATAAAACGCCACGGCATAACTTGCTCGGACTGCGGTGAGGTATACATTATTTGCGGTCAGTAACAGTTGAGTCACACGCTCCATCGCCTCCAATGACTGATGCTCTAAAGACTGTTGTACAATCGCCATACTATTAGCGGCAGCTTCTGCTTGCACCTTACCCAGCTCCCCTTTTTCAGCCAGCCCCTTAATCCACTCTGGTTGATTGTCACTCATAGACGCAGACACCAAGGCTTTCCTAAACGGTTCTCTCAGCTCATCGTAACTATTTAAGCCCACCCGCTCTGCTAAACGAATTAACGTATAAGTACTAACGCCAGCTTTTCGCGCGGTCTCTCTAATGGGGTCTAAACCAAAGTCTGACGGATGATCAATAATGTATTTCGCTGCAACACTGAGCCCTCGTGGCAACTCTGGAATGACCTCTTTAAGCTTTGCGAGTAAGCGATTCTTTAACGTCGGGTCCATAGCTATCCTTTTGTTATAAAAGAAAATAATTACACTTGTTATTTTTACCAATTATTGACTAAAAACGTATTTTCTGCAAAATTATGTACCAGCAATATGTGATCACTTAACAGGTAACAGCATGACTAAACCCTTCATTATGGTTGCGCCCAATGGCGCAAAGCGTGGCAAAGATGACCATACTGCTTTGCCTATTCAGATTATTGAAACGGTTAACACCGCCAAAGCGTGTTATTTGGCAGGTGCTCATGCGCTTCACTTACATGTTCGAGATGATCAAGGAAAACACGCAATTGATGCGGGCTTGTACACAGAAGCACTGACCGAACTGGAAATACAAGTGCCCGAGCTTGCGGTACAAATCACCACAGAAGCGGCCGGCATTTTTGATGTGAAAGAACAATTAGCCTGCTTAGAAACGCTAAAGCCAAAGTGGGCGTCGATCTCGGTACGAGAAATGGCACGCGACAAACAGCTAGCGCTCAAGGCTTATGCCCTGTGCGCTGATCAAGGCACAAAGATCCAACACATCCTATATGACACCGCAGATATCGAGCAATACCTTGAGTGGCAGAAACAACACGTCATTAAAACTCATCAAAATGAGGTGTTGTTTGTATTAGGTCGCTATAGCAAAGGCATGACCTCCTCTCCTGAAAACTTGAAACCGTTTCGTGATGCTTTGCCTGATATCGAGAACTGGATGGTGTGCGCATTTGGACCAGATGAACACGCTTGCCTTGTAGAAGCGGCTCGCCAAGGTGGCGGTGTCCGCGTGGGCTTTGAGAACAGCTTAACCAACGCCGACGGTACAAAACACGCGGACAATGCCGCATCTGTCACCGCACTGATCAACACCATTGAGGGTTAACACATGAGTCATGTTTTTCCACGTCACTGTCATACCTCCCTTGCAACTGCAGTTGCTGGCGACGGCTGCTATTTAATAGATAAAGATGGCAAGCGCTACTTCGACGGTTCTGGTGGTGCAGCGGTATCGTGCCTTGGTCACTCCAATGCCAATGTGATTGCCGCCATCAAACAGCAAGTCGAAACACTGGCCTATGCGCATACCGGTTTCTTTCAGTCCGAACCTGCGGAAGCATTAGCTAACTTACTGATTGAAAACGCCCCTGGCGACTTGGACCGTGTGTACTTTGTATCTGGCGGCTCAGAAGCCGTTGAGTCAGCCATCAAACTGGCGCGACAGTACTTTGTCGAAAAAGGCGAACCTCAACGTCGTCACCTGATTGCTCGACGTCAAAGCTATCACGGCAATACGCTTGGTGCACTCTCCGCTGGTGGTAATGCATTACGCCGTAAAAAGTTCGCCCCGCTTCTGGTCGAGATGAGTCACATTGCACCCTGCTACGAATACGCAGAACGGCACGAAACAGAAAGCGTGGCTGACTACGGTTTACGAGTCGCTAATGAACTAGAAAGTGAGATTCAACGCCTCGGCGCAGACTCTGTCATGGCGTTTATTGCCGAACCCGTCGTTGGTGCCACCTTGGGTGCAGTGCCTGCTGTACCGGGTTACTTCAAACGAATACGCGAGATCTGCGACCAATACGGTATCTTATTAATACTAGACGAAGTCATGTGCGGTATGGGCCGTACAGGCCACCTGTTTGCCCATGAAGCAGAAGGCATTAATACAGACATCGTTTGCATCGCTAAAGGCCTCGGTGCAGGTTATCAACCCATTGGCGCGATGCTCTGTACTAGTCATATATACAATACGATAAGAGACGGTTCGGGATTTTTTCAGCACGGTCACACTTACATTGGCCACCCAGTTGCCACAGCAGCGGGCTTAGCGGTAGTTAGAGAAATACTGGATAATGACTTGGTTGAACAAGTTAGATCTCGCGGTGAGTTTCTTGATAAAGCATTAAAAGCAGCTTTGGCTGATCATCCACATATTGGGGATATTCGTGGGCGTGGTTTATTTCGTGGGCTTCAAATTGTGAAAGACAAAGCGACCAAAGCTTCTTTTGCACCTGACATGGGTATTGCGGCGAAGCTCAAAAAGGCAGCGTTATCTGAAGGGCTAATTTGTTATCCGGGAAGTGGCACTATTGACGGGGAAAATGGCGAACACATTTTATTAGCGCCGCCGTTTATTGCGTCAGAAGCAGAGCTAACGGAAATGGTTGAAATGCTACGTCGCGCTATCTATCAGGTTTTGCCTGTTTAGAGCGCGGTTGACTGACTCGGCAAGCAAACTCGCTATCAGATGGCTGTGCTTCAATAATATCCACCTTTAAATTTAGATTCATTGATAACCTCAAATAAAATTATTTTGCTTACAGTGAAAGACTCATGACTTGAATACTTCCACTATAAGCCCTAGATATAGTAGAAGCCTAAGTTACGCACCTTGCTTCTTCAACACACTCTCTTTAAACATACTCGCAACAATCTTAATCGTTTTAAGACGAGTAACTATACGAGGCACCAAAGAGACTAAGTAGTTAATACGACCTGATATAACGTAATGACGACGCTTTGCAAAAGCGCTTAATGCACCACTGACCACTTCACTCGCTGGCATGAGGTTCATCTTAGAAGTGTCCGCATTTGCATTGGTCATAAAGTTAGACTCGGTTGTGCCTGGACAAAGCGCCATCACATGAACATTGGAATCTAACAACTCTCCCGACAAGGCTTCTGAAAAGCTCAACACATACGCTTTAGACGCACCATATACGGCTTGATAAGGTAGCGGCTGAAAAGAGCCTATTGAAGCGACATTAATGATACCCCCAGCATTCTGTGCCTTCATATGAGGAAGAAACACATAACTCAGCTCCGATAAAGCATTTATATTCAGCGTTAGCATTTTTTGATAAGTATCAAAGCCCTCAGCAGTGAACTCACAAAACTTACCGAAGCCTGCGTTATTGATGAGATAGTCGACTGACAGATTCATACTTTCAATGGTTGAATACAGGGTTTTAACGCTATCTGCTTGCAACAGGTCAAGCGGAACGACCTTCACCCAAATATTACTGTGACTTGCTTGTAAGCTTGCGGCCAAACTCTCAAGCTCACCTTCTGAACGTGCAGTAATGATCAGATTCGCGCCTTGCTTAGCAAGCTGTACTGCAAACTCTCTACCGATACCAGAAGACGCGCCTGTAATTAAAACCGTTTTATCTCTGAAGCTCATTGATACTACCCTTTCGATTATGAAAGTCTGCACTGTAAACCTTGCCCTTAGGGGGCGAGTCAAGACAGTGTTTTCAATAAATCCGCTTTAAAGTTTTCTAAGTTAGTTGCTTGCGTCAGTAGTTGTTCTGCTTGCTTTTGCAATGCCAACTTTTTACTGTCAATGAGTGCACAAATGAGATCAAAAGGAAGCTTCTTTTCAGTCGTTTTCTTTGACACCACCTCTTTTAGCTCGGACAAACTAAAACCAAGTGATTGAGCTTGGCGGATCATCAAGATAACCGTCACATCATGATCACTATAGAAACGGTAACTTCCCTTTCTTTCAGGAGTGGCTATTAGCCCAATAGATTCATAATGACGAATCGCCTTGCGAGTCGCGCCCGTGGACTTTGATACTTGGCCTATAAACATAAAATTACATCATTCATATTATAAATAGAGCTTTATCTCTCTTGTTTATCTAGCGTTTTTTTAAAGAATTTTATTGATAATCATCACATGTAAATATGGCACACAAACGACCAGCCCAAACGAGAAAGCAGAATAAGGTACGCCAGGTGTGTGGCTTTTAAACCCATTCCCATCAATCAGCAGCACCAATGCTCCCATGATTGTTATCGCCAACCCTATATGAGCTAAATAGATATACCAGACATTTATATCATCAACATCACCCGAAATCGTTTTTAAAATGAGATTAATCAGTGAAACCATGCTTGAAATAGACAAGACCACTAGCAAGATATTTATTGGCCCAGAAGCCCCTAACAACAGAAATAACGACAATATTAAAAGGATCATGATCGGTATCATTTCTAGGTAGAGTAATATTTTATTTATTAGTGAAACTTTCATCGTACAACGACCTATTATTAAAAAGCACTTGCGCAAACTGCATCACCGTTCTGTAAGTCTGGATCTTAAACCAATAAACATTATTTATCATTCGTAACTTTTTCAGTTATTCCCAGACTTAACTACTAAGCTTATACCTCATAAATTGAACGTAAGTTTCGGGGGAAGTATGAAGATCAATAACGCAATGGGCTTAGTCGAAGGCTATGAAAGAACGTGGTACTTTGCAGACTTTTGGCCCGGTGAGTACCCTGCTCAATTTTCCGTAATATCTGATGGCGTTGAATTGATGGGACGCGCTGAAATGAGACTAAGTGCAGTCAAAGATGTTCTATGCCCAGTGCCTAAACTAGCCACCTACTCCCCTTGGAATAGTCAACGAAATGAGAGTGATGATCTGCTGTTTAGATCCGTGACGGAAGTGGCCGCCCTCAGTATTACTGGTGATGCAAAAGTACTAGCTACCCGCCAGTCAGATAGCAAAGAGATCACGCTTGAGCTAACACAAGGGGACACTTTGCATTTCCTTGTCTATCACAGTGAGGGCTATGCGCTATACCGATACAACGATGAAAACTATGTGATCGATGGACGTGAATTTCAAAGTGAGGCACTAGATAAGGAAGATGACTCAACAACCGACTTGTGGTTACGCCTCCCCTCCGAGAACGGTGGCACTGGCTGGGTGCTATATGACGATGTTGTCGAATCAGAAGACATTATTATTTCCGACATCGAAGGTTATGGCACTGCTAACGACCTACCCGATCCCGCAAGCCTTTCTCTAGAGGGTGTTGCGTTCCATAGCGGCTCCGATGAACTGACCGAAGACTCTGAAGACATCTTAAGCGAACTTGCCAATAAGCTACAAAATGTTAGATATGTTGACTACGAAATCGCGGGGTATACCGACAGTAGCGGCAGCAGCGCTAGTAATCTGGCACTGTCACAAAAACGTGCAGAAGCGGTCTATAAATATTTAGTCGATCAGCACGGCATTGATGCTTCAATGCTTTTTCCTGCAGGTTACGGGGAAGCCAACCCTATTGCAGATAACGCAACACATCAGGGCCGAACTAAAAATCGCCGAGTTGAACTGAATATGCAGGAAGAAGCTTGCTAGATAAGCCTTAACCGATAAAGTCTCCAATCCTTTAAACTGGGTTTGGAGACTTTTTTGAAGCACATAAGCACATCAACCAATGCTTCTGCTGCCCTACCTAAGTTATGCCTGACCTCCGCCATTACGGCGTTTTTTCCATTGTTTAATAACCATGGGTGAGAATGTCACGAATATAGTCAGCACGAAAAATGCCAGTGACAGTGGTCGTGTAAGGAAAATCATAGGGCTACCATCCGACAATATCAGCGATTGGCGCATCGACTCTTCCACCATTCCACCCAATATGATCGCAATCACCATCGGAGCAGAGGGATATTCAAACTTGATCATCGCATAACCGACACAACCAAAGATCAAGGCGACAATCACCCCGTTCAAAGAATTCGAGATGGTATAGGCGCCAACTAAACACATGGTAAGAATGATTGGCAACAGAATGGATGATGGAATATTGACGATTTTATCAAACCATTTTAGCGCAAGTCGCCCCTGAAAATACATCACTATATTCGCCATAATGAAGCTAACCATGATGGTATACATAAGCCCGCCTTGGTTGACGAAAAGCTGCGGACCAGGTGTTAAGCCATGTATTAATAACGCCCCAAGGAAGATCGCGGCAACCGTATTACCCGGTATTCCCAGCGTCAGTGTTGGAATGAGCGTCGCAGCGGTGACACCGTTATTCGCACTCTCAGCGGCAGCAATACCCTCCAAGCTACCTTTCCCGAAAAGTTCTGGTTCTTTCGATGATCTTTTTGCCTCGTCATAAGCGATAAAAGAGGCGATGCTGCCGCCAGTTCCAGGAACAACACCGATGATAATTCCAATAACGCTAGACTTTACGACCGTCCAATAGTGCGGAACGATCTCTTTCCAACGAATAGTTTTCGTCTGTGAGTCACTTTTGGAATGCTGAGCCATCACGGCACGCTTTCCAATTTGATTAAAGATTTCGGCGATAGCAAATATCCCGATGAATACCTCAATCATGCCAACACCGCCATAGAGGTAGAATGTATTAAAGGAAAAACGGGGTACTCCCATGATTGGATCGACACCAACCGATGCGATGAGCAAGCCGAACAAGGCCGATATCAGCCCCTTTGACAGAGATACTCCGCTCACCCTAGCAATGATCGTCAAACCAAAAAAGGTCAGCGCAAAACGCTCTGGAGGACCAAATGCCAACGCTGTTTTAGCAAGCATTGGAGCAAAGAAAATAAGCGCAACCGCGCTTATCAAACCACCTATAACGGAAGCGTGTAAGCCAACACTAAGCGCCTCAAGTGAGCGTCCCTTTTGTGTCAATGGATACCCGTCCCAAGCGGTAGCAGCCGAAGACGGAGTGCCCGGTGTATTAATCAAAATTGCCGAGATCGAGCCTGCGTAAGTCCCTGAGCAGTAAACCCCCGTTAAGAGAATAATCCCTGACTCAGGTGAAAGATCAAACGTAAATGGTAAAACCAATGTAACGGCAAGGGTGACGGTCAACCCAGGTAAGGCCCCAAAGACCATACCAATTGCCGTTCCCACAATAATCAAGACGATATTCTCCCACAAGAATACGACGCTTATTGCATATAAGAAATTTTCAAACATTATCTACCCCTTGGCTACCCAAAAACACTTCCGCTTGGCAAGTACACTTTCAAAACAGCTGCCAATAGGTAATTAATCGGAAAGCTCAACGCCAGCGCAACAATGGCAATTTGCCACCAGCGGCATTTTCCGATAATTATCATGATCGTCGTGACTAGCATAATCGTTGTAATATTGAATCCGAGGTAAGGCACAATAACGATCCACAATGCGATTGCGACAAACGCAAGAAACACCCGCCCATAGCTGGTTATTTCGTTCGGCTCGTCGTTTGATTTGACCGTCTCGACTTTCCTGTTAGCGAATATGTTAGAAACGATTGTGTAAAGACTCAAGAGGATGATCGCCGATGCAATCAAATATGGCATCGTACGTGAGTTAACGCCGCTCAGGTCGGTACTCTCGGAGATACCAATCTGCGAAGGGATACTCAGAAAGAAAAACAAACCGATCAACAAGGTCGTGATAGATGAAACATTACCTCTTAGAAAAACGCCAGAACTCGTCATATAGCTGCCTCCATGGTTTATGGAATATGTAACGTACTTAAAACATGCAGCACGGGTAGTCGATGCCCGCGCTGCAGCGTGTTACTTCTTCTTAATCACCTCGCCAAAGAACGCTGAGTCAGCCTTGACCTTAGCCATAATGTCTTTAGCATTTCGCACTAAACTTTCCTGTTTTCGAGTAACCGTGAAAGCCTTAAATTCATCACTACTTGCTGCCTTCATAAAGGCCTCTTCCAAGATAGCGACAACCTCATCTGGCGTGTCTTTCGGAGCAAGTAAATACCACTCAACCGTTGCAACGATGTCTACCCCTTTTTCCTTGAATGTCGGAACGCCTGGAAAAGCATCTAGTTGTTCCGCTGAAGACAATGCCAGAACCCTTATTTCTCCGGCCTCGACGCTCGCCATCATAGATCCCGGCGTACCGCCAATCAGGTCGACATGCCCACCACGCAATGCTGCTATTGCCTTCGATCCACCCTGAAATGGGATGTCACGGAACTTGATACCCGTTTCAAGGAATAGCGACTTCAAAAGTGTATGGTGAACGCCACCTACCCCTGAATGACCGCGATCGATAATCGTATCTGTACCCTTTTCGGCAAGGAAATCATCCAGCGTTTTCCATGGCGAGTCAGTCCGTACCGCAATACTGCTGGGCGCATAACTCACCCCTACAATCCCTCGAAAATTGTCTACCGTATAAGGGACTTTCAGAGAGTGAGGTGCTGTCACCAATGCATCAGAAGCGCCAAAATATAAGGTGTACCCATCAGGCTTAGCTGCCGCTGCTGCGGTAGTACCAACAGTACCACCAGCTCCAGAGCGATTGACTACCGCAATCGGTTGACTGAAGTACTTCTCTGCTTCATTTGCTAGGAAACGACCCGTGGTATCTGTTCCGCCACCTGCGCCGTAGGGCACTATAATCGTGATAGGTTTACTTGGGAAATCTGCAGCCTGTGCGCTTACTGCACTGACGGCAGTAATAGTGACAGCAACGGCAATCGACGCTAACAATTTTACGGAAGGTAGACCAGACGTAACTGTGCTTCCTAAAATTTTCTTAAACATACTATCCTCCTCACGGATATTGGAACATTTTCAGCTCTGGTAGCATTGCTCAAAGAAAACCCACGCAACCCTGCAATACAACTCCATTACACGCCCACCAACTTGCTGTCAGCGATACGGCATGCAGAGCCAATTATTGAGTTTAAAAGCAGTTGATCGACACCGAATGACCATCTTTTGATAAGCACTACACTTTACTGAAGCACACACCTAGACCGTCTGATAATTATCATTGCTTGGCTTTATTTACCACCATGAATTTATAATAACCACACTAAAGAATATTTATCAACAAGTATATTAGATATAACACTGTCAACAAATAATTATAATTAAGACATAAATGATGTAATGACATCTCTGTGTTCAAGCAGGGCTCATGTTTTTACGCGAAGCTTACCCAGTAAAAAACCACCCAAAAAACTAAGAAGAACAAACACTGGCAACACGTGTTTTTGCCCTAATATGAGTCCAATTATAATTTCTAGTGTAGTCCAAGTTCCACCAAAGTCTGCTAAGTAACCCGACCACAGTAGCGACCATGCGCTATATACCCCTGCAACAAAAAATATAATCCAGCCACCGATAATCACAATAAAAGGCTTCTTTGTTAGGGCTAGCAACACCCTGCAACACAGTATGGAAACAACTGCAGATAACACTGTTGAAAATATTACTAAGCTAAAAAAGCTACTTGCCCCGTATGCGTAAATTTCTCCACTATATAAGCCATAAAAACAACCCTCAGAAAATACGATGATAAAACTTAATAATGTAACAACAGCCCAGTTCAAAAATAACTCCGTTCAATTTGTTAAACATTTCTCTATCTAAGCTAAGTCGCTGACATGATTGATGTAGATTGCGGCGTCCCTTACGTCGAAAATAAAGGAAAAAGTAATGACACCCGTCATTACTCCTGACCAAATTCGGAAGACCATAGGCTCTTGCTGATTGAGAAAAGGTAGATTTATTAGCAATAATATCAACGCAGGCGTCCAGCAGATGATGTGCATGATTGCGATAGAGCCTCCAAGGAAAGGTAATCCAAGTAGGACGAAAGTATAATGACCCGTTGCCATAGAAGCGATAAGACCGCCAATAGCCCATCGTGCCAACGCGTGCTTCCATACAAAGAAAATACCCACCGCAAACGTTGATAGCATGAAACCAACCCAAATCTGTACCCAACTTGGGGAGCTCTTGAAGCCATCTGCATCAAAAACATCAAGTGCAGTATGGCCAGGAGCGTAGATGTTTTCTGCACCAAGTGCAGTGCTACAGCAGATCACTGCGACAAATAGCACCATACAGTACTTGGCATATTTCAAATGACTCCTCATCAAACTCTCTTCTACCTGTTTAGTTACATAAATAACGTGCGTTATATTTTTTTAGATCAGAAAAATTCTCCAACTGCTTCAAATACACCATCGACTAACGCAACTAACTTTGGCTACCCAAAATCTGGTGTTTTCAAAGCTACTGATGTTACTCATGAAAGTAGACACTAAGTCGGTTTTTCTTCGCGGGAAAGTGCATTAATGTATTTTGCAAACCGCCGCTGTCTGGTTTCGGCTTTCTTGGCACTTATCAAGTTACGCTTGGAATGCCTGCCTGTTTCTTGAATATTTTAATCCAACGAACCTTAAAAGAGCGAAGAGATGCGTGGTTAACTCAGTCTTAAAGCAAAAATTAGAATCGTTACACCGCTGCGTGATGCGAATCAAAAGTAAACACACCAAAGATCAGCTCTAGACCATTATCAAGGCGTATTTGCTGTGGGTCATCCATACTTACCAACTGACGGTTACGGTTCTGTGATATTCCTTTTTTCCAATAAATAAGCTCGAACAATGTCGAGCTTATAATTTTGCATTAAGTGTTACTTATTTCTTATTTCTTATTCAAATCTAGCAATTCTTCGCTGTTCCAAATTTTACGCTTGAAACGTGGATTTTTAGAAGACATATCAATTTTGTAAGGATTTTTTTCTGTGTGTAGAGGCAAATCAAGAATACTTGCTAGCTTTTGTCCAAGCCACTTTTCAACTTTCAGGACAACAAGTTTTTTACGTAAACGCCCCTGTTCATCACGGTTCAAAATCGTTGGTAACGTGTTTAGCGTCAAAATCTCACCGATAGCAGGATGAGCCATACGCTCACGACCTTCATCACTTGCATAAAAATGCGAAACGGCAAACACCATACGCTCAGGTTTTATTTGCTGTAAGAATTTACAAGATTTGACGACAGTTCCGCCAGTACGCACCATGTCGTCGAACAAGACAATACTGCAACCATCAAGCCCTTCAAATGTATCCTCACTTTCACTATGCAGTGTGATATCCACTTTGCGTTCGTTGGTACGCTCTTTATCCAGCATGATAAATTTAGCTTTAGACAAACCTAGCGTGTTGTACATCTCTTTTACAAAGTCACGTGCGCCTTTATCCGGTGCACATAACACAAGGCCTTCACCTTCTGGTCCGTAGTTCAAAATATCGCTATTCAATAAGTAATGCGCATAAATTTGATAAGGGATCAAATTATGGAAGTCACCTTCAAATATGTCTGAGAAAATCCGTTGCACAGAATAAGAGTGATTATGAATAGTTAATACGGTATCAACACCAGCAAGCTTCAATAACTCTGCATAGAGTTTTGCAGTAAATGCTTGGCCGTCAAATTTCTTAATATCTTTAATATCACGCTCGAAGTGAGTCTCGCCGAGATCTTCATGTGGGCCACGATCCTGTGCACTGTAGAACAAATCAGGCTCAACCAATACAACACGCGTCGCACCATTTTCTTTCGCTGTTCTTGCAATAAGCAAATTAGACATTGCAAGTTCTTGTCGGGTCTTAGTATGACTACTGGTACTCACAATAATGACGGTTTTACCATCTAGCGTTTGACCGATCGACTCCATATCCAATTCATCGGAAATGAAACGAGGACAAAACTCAGTATTCATGAACGTTTTCATGCTAATTACGTCAGCAATATCTTCCTGCTGCCCCATGGCATAGGCAATATCGATCGCAAATGGATTATCAGACGTGTTACTTACAACGACAGTATTGCTAGCCGAAAAACTCATGGTAAATCCTTGTATAAAGCAGTTTTTTGATAAAAAGGGGGGAAAGCTAAGAGAGTCATTTTAATGTGTAAGCGAACTAAACGATACTGTATGTGTAGACAAAAATTTTTTAATTAGGAAGTAGCCGCCATCAGGCATGCACTGGAAGCCTTTCCCTACTTGTCATTAGCTACACTGTTTGGTTCTGTTGCTACAAACAAAGCTCATTACAAAAGCGATATTGACCTTGCTGTGCGAGCTAAAAAAGCGCTACGACTCAGCAAAATATAGATATTATCGAAGCATTAGCCGCTGCAACTGGTCGCGCTGTAGACTTAATCGATCAACACAGTATTGATGCCTCAATGCTTGTTGCAGTGGGTTACGATGAAGCCAACCCTCTTGCAGATAACGCAACACCTGAGGGGCGAACTAAAAACCGTCGGGTTGAGCTAAACTTACAGGGATAAGCTTACTAATGTCATAACAGGTAGGCACTAAGTCGGCTTTGTTCTAAGGAAAATGCTGTGCCTCCTATTTGCCAATAGTAGCAATTAAAACTACAATAGCTGTAATACAGGAGTCTGATATGACCATATCAATCAGATTAGAAAAGCCGATAGAAGAAGCGCTTCGCAAACAAATAAAATCACAGAAAGCCACACTATCGGCCTATGTGCTTGACGCTATCTTAAAAAAATCGAGCGAGAGAAAAACGCCCGCCCTAACCCTTATGAGTTAGGCAAAACTTTTTTGGCAAGGAATAATACAAACTGGTTTACGCATTTAGTCTAAAATAAGAGAATATTAGTAATGAAAATAGTAAAATCTGTTCTATTGGCACTATCTCTTTCAATCAGCTTCTCGGCGATTGCAAATGAAATTACAAGCGTAATAGCAGGTAATGGAGAATACGCTCCATACTCCGGAAAAAAATTACGCAACGGCGGCATAATTACTAATATCACCACATCTGCATTTGCTGAAGTAGGTGTATCTGTTGATTATGAATACACTTCATGGACTCGAGTAATGGATCTCACTAAGTCGGCAAAATTTGACCTGACTCCTGGTTGGAGAAAAAATAAAGAGAGGGAAAAAACACTCCTTTTTTCTGATCCGATTATAGATGACGAGATATACTTCTTTCACCTCAAGAGTTTGGACTTTGATTGGACTAATCTATTTGATTTAGACCAATATGATATTGGTTCTGTCCGAACTTATTTCTATGGTGACGAATTCAAAAGACAAACTGAAAATGGAAGGCTAAAAAATCAAAAAACATCAGATGATCTGTATAACTTTAAAAAGCTACTTCGTAAAAGAATAGACATCATGCCTGTTAGTAGATTTGTAGGAAAAAATATCCTTAGAACTAAATTTCAAGCTTGGGAGAATGATGCAGTAACCTTTCACCCTAAACCAGTATACTCCTCATCTCTTTATTTATTGGTTTCTAAGAAGCATCCAAATGGACAAGAAATCATAAATACATTTAACGAGGGATTAAAAAAACTAAAAGCTTCTGGTAAATACCAAAAGATTTTAGATGAATTATTAGCACAATAAAATTTTAATCCACAATTCCTTTAACCCTCACTAGATGAATAAAATATGTCTAATTTAATTAAAATTAAATGGTACTCAACCATAAGAACAAAAATTGCTCTCGCTCTAATAATTCCCGTCTTTTTGGTGATGGCTGGATTCTCCGCCTACAGCGTTTGGAATGATTATCAGCTAGAAGTTGATGATCTAAAAAAGCTGTCAATTGTTTCAGCAGAACGAATGTCAAATCATTTAAAAATCCCAATGTGGGATTTAAATAATGATCAAGTAAAAAGTGCTCTTACTGCAGAAATGCAAGAATCGAGAATTAAAGCGATTGTCGTTTGGGATGCGGAAAAGAAAAAAGTTTTTGAAGCTAAGGAACGACGAACAAGTAATGATAAAGAGCTAATCGTTGATTTTAGTGGCATCGTAAATGCTAGTACAGAAGCCAGTAGTTCAATAATTCAAAGAGACAAAGAGACATTAGGTGAAGTATCCGTTTATGTATCTAAAGCTAACTTAGTTGATAACTTAAAAAAATCAGCGTTAGAGGTTTTGATAGCTAGTCTTATTTTGATAATTTTATTAGTTCTTATTTTATCAGTCATGTTAGACGTGGTATTAGTAGGGCCTATAGTGCACCTTTCTGAACAAGCAGTTGCGATGTCCAAAGGTCAATTGGATCAAAAATTTGCTGAATCAAATGACGAAATTGGTTATCTAGCTCGCTCTCTAGGTCGAATGCAATCAAGCTTAAGAATTGTATTTGAGAGATTTAATAAGCAACAGCAGTAATAAATTGTTTGTTTGATAACAAAAACACGAAAGCTAGACACCTCTTATACATTTAGCGTTCGTGTTTAAAAGTCAGAAAACTATTATTTTTAAGCCATGCAATAACATCTTCTGCATTTTTATCAGGTGGAAAGACAGGATAATACACTTTGACAATGCGCCCTTGCCGAATTATCAACGTTATTCGTTTATAAAGGCTAACACCTGGTGTTACCCATAAAAAGTAGACACTCCACTTATGCAGCTATTGCTGTCATTCGTTCAAACTCAGCGGGGCTCACATACCCATTGGCTGAGTGTCGTCTTACTCGGTTATAAAATACTTCAATGTACTCAAAGATGCCTGATTTAGCGTCTTCAATCGATTCATATTGTTCGGCATAAATGAGTTCTACTTTGAGGCGACTAAAGAAGGACTCCATCGGTGCGTTATCCCAGCAGTTTCCCTTACGGCTCATACTAGGCCTGCCGCCTTTTCTCGCCATAAAGTCTAAGTAACGTTGTGAGCGATATTGCACACCACGATCGGAATGAATCACTAAGCCTGCACATACATTTCTTCGCTTAAATGCCATCGACGTATCTAATGACCAACCAACGATACTTCGCGAGTAAAGATCCATAACTGTCGCTAAATAAAGCCAACGGTTTTTAACCCAAATGTAGGTGATATCCGTCGTCCACTTTGTATTTGGCTCCGCCGCTTTGAAGTTTCTCCAGAGCAAATTGTCGGCAACATTGTTCATTTCTAAGCTATGCTGGCTATACCTAAACGCTTTGCCATTACGTGCCTTCAACCCTTGTTTTCTAAGGATATCAGCGACGTAATTCACCGAGCATGGAAAACCTAGTGCTTTAAGCTCCTGCATGATTTTAGGTGAACCATTGCGAGCTTTATAGGTAATGTAAGTGTCAAATAACGCGAGCGGTCATCTCATCTCGCCGTTGTGCTTTTCAGCTTTGAGGTGACACCAGCCGACGATAATAACCCGAGCGAGAAACACCCAATACTCGACACATTAGTGAAACCGTAAACAAACCGATATGTTCTTGAATGAGTGCGTACTTCACTCTTGGTCTTTCGCAAAGTACGCAGCTGCCTTTTTTACGAAAGCTAACTCCTTTTCCAACTCTGCATTTCGTCGTTCAAGTGCGCGAAGCTCTTCGCTTTCCGACTTAGAATAATCAACGCTTTGAACGGTATTGAATTGCTTATCTGAAAGACGATTAAATTGGCGACGCCAATTATAAATTTGCTGGGTACTAACCCCTAATTCACTAGCAACAGTTGCTGTGGAAACACCTTCTTTTTCAGGTCGTTTCACCGCTTCGCGGCGAAACTCTTCAGTATAAGCTTGATACTTTTTACGTGCCATTTCAGCACCTCCGTAATTGTTAAATCTAACTATACAGAGTGTCTACAGTTTGTGGGTAACACGGAAACATAACGCTCGCGGCAGCGGAAACTGGGCTTTAGCTGCGAAGCAGCGTCCCAGTTTTCCGACTGACCGCGCTTGTTATATGCTAAATCCACTCTTGCTTCTCTGACGAAACAGTTACTTCACTTTGATGTTCGCCTGTATGCTCTGTTGATGAAGGTTCAACCATCATGAAATGTGTATCAGGCTCTGCTGTAGGACAATGCTCTACACCTTTAGGTACTACGTACATTTCACCCGCATTTAATACAACATCTCCATTTCTTAACTGCAAAGTAAGTTGACCTTTAAACACAATAAACAACTCATCTTCATTTTCATGTATATGCCAAACAAGTTCACCAGTACCTTTAGCTATTTTAACTAATTGACCATTTGATTCAGCTAATATTTTTGGAGTCCACTCTTCTGAAAATAATCCAAACTTTTCACTAATATTAATTTTATTCAACGTACTCTCCTGAACATATAACGCCCGGCTAAGCTGCCGAAACGAAGTTGATTGTTTTGTGTTAGCGTAGCGGAAAAACACAAAACGAGCAACGCAGTGGAGGTCAGATTGAGCCGTTTGTTATGTGTAAATTTTAACACTGCCACATTACTTTTTTGCTAAGCTGATTGCTGCATTAATTGCAGATTTAGCTTGAGGGCTGTTTTTCCAGCAAGTAGTATTTAACATACTCGCTACCGTTTCTGCTATGTCCTCGGCATTATATTGTTTTAGTTCTTCTAATGAATGAATACCGATTTCTTCAAATCTTTTGATGACAGTTGGACCAACACCTTTTAGTTCTATAAGGGCTTCTTTTTCTTCTTTACTAAATGGCATATTTAATCTCTTTTACACATAACGTTAAAGCATTTTATACCGAGTGCGGCAGCACTGGGGATAAATGTCTGGTTGAGCAAAACCGCGTACTACGGAGTCCCACACCTTATTATTAAGGGGATTGCTTTTCATGGTCTCACCTCGCCTTCAATGACTTATCTATTTTGGCCCATTAAACGACCAGACTCGTCGTCCAATTCAGTCTCATAGTAAGCCTATTCGTTTAAATATATCACAACATCTGCTGACTTTCTTCCCGTTTGAACCGTCAGACAACAGCGGCTTATCACCCATCCTTATGGATAGTGAGTCGACTGCTTAACGCCTAACCCTTTAGTCGTCAGCCATACTCTAGCTGCCAAGGGACGAGTCGATAACTGACTCGCAACATCCCTTGGCCACAACGACAGGGAATGCCTTCAAAGGCGTGGGGATGGGCTATTTTTGATGGTTTGCTTGGCCTCAATGGCGCATTCTGAGCGTTAGCAATGGCCTGACGGACTGCCTGCAACTTCCTCTTACGACAGGCATTGGCTAGCCAACCATAATGGCGAATGCGCATGAAGCCATGCGGTAACACATGCTGTAAGAAACGCCGCAAGAACTCCGCACCCGTCAACCTCATGACTTTAGAGTGGGCGTCCCGGTAGTCCTGATAGCGGAAGGTAACGTTGTGCTCATCGATGGCGATAAGACGCGATTCGCTGATGGCTATTTTACGAGTGTAGCGCGATAGATAGCGTACAACGGTTTCTGCTTTATGCAGGCAAGGCTTTCCATAAACAACCCACTCCTTTTGCATCAGCTCACGGAGCCGTTTGTTGACCTCACCAGCATTTGTAATACGGCTCAATTCTCCTTTGTAGCTGGCTGCTCGTAAGGCGCTGACCATCTTGCCTCGAAACAAATGGGACAAGGCTCTGACAGGAAACAGGTAGTTGTTTTTCGCAGCGTGCCAATGGCCATCGTCTCCGAGTGCGCCACCAGGGATCAAGCAATGTAGATGTACATGCTGACTGAGGTTCTGCCCCCAGGTATGCAAAACTGCGGTGGCCGCTAATTGTCCATTCAGGCGCTTTGAGTCGTGCCCGAGCGTATTAAGCGTCTCCCAAACACTGGCAAATAGGGCGCTATAAATAACGCGCGGGTGCAGGCGCACCCAGCCGTTTAGGTCGTGCGGCAACGTAAACACTAAATGGAAATACGGGGCATTAACGACATTACTCAACTCTCTTTCTAACCACTGTTCGCTAGCGCCTTGCTGACAACGCGGGCAATGTCGATTACGACAGGCATGATACAAGCGCTGCGCTTGACCGCAATCATGGCAATGTAATTGAAAACCGCCCAATGCTGCCGTACGGCAACGCTGTATTTGATGGCAGACCTTATACTGCTGCGGTGAGAGAGTGGGTAGTTGCGGCTGAAATTGGCTAACGACCTGGGCTAGTCGCTGCATGACTGATTAAAATGTAGGCCCTTCACCAAATCAACCACTGGGCTGTCACCCGGACTATCCGCTAACCAGTGTGTATAACGACTCGTGGTACTGAGATGGCTATGCCCTAAAATACGTTGCAACTGATGAATGGGCATACCTGCCTGCAACGAATGCGTGGCAAAGGCATGCCGCAAACTGTGAACACCACCCTGCTTGCCAATGTCTGCTGTTTTCTTACTGGCACGATAGCACTTTTGCACCGTGGTAATGCTCAATGCATTCCCTTCTTGCCCTGGAAATAGCCAGAGGTTGGGTCGGTACTGTTGCCAATATTCTCTCCATTGCTGCAATAAGGACTCAGGAATAGGAACATAGCGGTCTTTACCCCCTTTGCCCTGAACCACATGCAGCAATTGACGTTCGCCATCAATCTCAGAGAGTCGAATATGCACTAGCTCACTGACGCGAAGGCCGCAGCCATAGGCACTTAGCAGCAGTAAACGATACTTCGGGTGGGAAGGTTGACGGGTTAATCGTTGCACGTCCTGACGCGTTAACAGGTCAGGCAAGCGCTGTTGCCCTTTGGGGAGTGTGAAACGATAGTCTGAAAACGCAACATCCTCAAGCACGAAAGCATAGAGAAAGCGCACACCATTAAAATACTGGCGACAAGTAGACGCTGACACGCCGCGTGCCTTCAACAGCCATAATAACCAAGCCTGAATGTCTTCAGGGGTGATTAACTCAGGTGAGCGATGATAATATCGACACAGCTGTTCAACTGCATAAACATACGACTTGATGGTACTGGCTGAACAGCCACGAAGGACCAACGTATCAAGCATCCGTTGGCGTAGAGGACTGACTTTCATGATAAACCGCCTTTAATTGTCTGTTTAATAACAATTAAAGTTTGGCTCATTTATAGAAAATTACTTGAAAACCAGTAAGCTACCGCGAAGCGGTTTAGTTCAACAGCTCATTAAGAAGGTCTAAGACCTTTTAATATATTATCAGGACTTAAACCTTTGTTTTTT
>NZ_QGKL01000040.1 GCF_003172895.1 Leucothrix arctica
CGTTATTGCTTAAGAATATTCTTTATTTTCAATGTAATAAGAGCGTTTAATTTAAGATGAGTTCGATACGGGATCAACTATTAAAAGCAGGTTTAGTTACTGAAGAACAGGTTAAACAATCTGAAACTAAGCCTAAGCCAAGTGGTAAAAAACACCACAAGCCTACTAATAAGCACAATAAGTCGAAGCCTCAGACTAAGAAGCCTGCAGTGCCCGCTAAAAAGAAAGAGTTGTCAGATCTTGAGCTTTTTTACAAAGAAAGAGAGTCCACAGAAAAAGCAGAGCAAGCAGAGCAAGATAAAGCGCGTAAAGAAGCGGCAAGAATTCGTAAGTTGAACAGGGCCAAAATTGGTGCACTGATTCGAGACAACATGCAAAACGATGAAGCCGCAGATATTAGATACAACTTCGTAGTGGGCAGTTCAGTGAAATATCTGTTCGTCACAGAAGCACAGCAAGACTTGTTATCAGCCGGTAAATTGGCTATCGCATTCCTTGGCGAAAAGCGTTGCCTGATCTCTCCGGAAGTGGGTGATCAAATTAAAGCGATCGAGTCTTCAAGAATTGTAATTCTTTTTGAACCTGAGTCTGAGTAAAAGCAACCTACCGTTGTTCATTGTAATAATAGACAAAATAACCCAGAAATAGCACCTCACTACTTTTAAAAAAATAGCTTAAAGGTGTGCGCGAGATTCTGGGAATAAATAACGTAATAAATAGGTAAGGCACTCATGGGTATGCTCAAAGAATTTAAAGATTTTGCAATGAAAGGCAATCTTGTAGATATGGCTACAGGTATTATTATTGGCGTTGCTGTTGGTAAAGTAGTTTCATCATTAGTTGCAGACGTAATCATGCCTCCAATCGGTGTTTTAATGGGCGGCGTTGATTTCTCAAATCTGTCTTATGTCATTCAGGAAGCTGCAGGTGACGTTCCAGCAGTTGCAATCAACTACGGTACATTTGCACAAACAGTTATCGATTTCTTAATCGTTGCTTTTGTTATCTTCATGATCATTAAGGCGATGCCTAAGAAAGAAGAAGAGCCAGCTGGTCCATCTAGCGAAGATCTACTTGGCGAGATCCGTGACTTGTTGAAGAAATAAGTTATAAACGCATAGGTTATTACTTCAATGCATTAACCTATGCGTGCTTTTTGTGACTAGCTCATTAGTTGCTTAAGCATATCTGGTTCACGCTTTTCAAGCTTTTCACGCTGGGTTCTCGGGCTAATAAAAATACTTTTTAACTCTGTCAAAGCCGTATCAAAGTCTTTGTTGATAATGACGTGGTCGTACTCATTATAATGAGTCACATCTTCTTTAGCCTGAGCGACACGCTTGGCAATAACATCCGCCGCGTCTTGATTGCGTTTTGTTAGACGATTCTCTAGCTCACTAATTGATGGTGGCAGTACGAAAATGCTGCGCGTATTTGGCGCAAGCTGCCTAATTTGTTGTGCCCCCTGCCAGTCTATTTCTAAAATTACATCAATACCTTGTGATAACTGATCGTTAACAGCGGTGTGGGATGTGCCGTAGTAATTACCAAACACGTCAGCATGCTCTAGAAAAAGACTCTTTTCTATGTCCTTTTCAAAGGCTTCTTTATCGACAAAGTGATAATGTTGCCCGTCTACCTCACCTTCGCGCATAGGGCGAGTCGTATGTGAAACAGAGACTTTAATGCCTTTGACTGTTTCTAACATTGCGGTGATAAGACTTGTTTTCCCAGCACCTGAAGGTGCAGAAACGATATAAAGTGTTCCAAGTGTCATTAAGATTTCCTAGCAGCGCTAGTCGATATTTAAAGAAACCAGTATATAACGGAGTGGGAGATAGGGGTATTGCTTATATCTTTTCGCTGCGCCACTGACCATTATCAAGACCATCGATAGTCCATGAGCCGATTCGGTAACGAATAAGACGCAAAGTAGGTAGGCCAACTGCGGCTGTCATTCGACGAACTTGGCGATTGCGACCTTCAGATATTGTAATTTCTAGCCAGTGATCGGGTACTGTTTTGCGCACTCTAACAGGTGGATCTCTGTCCCAAAGAATACTGGGTGCATCCATTACTTGGGCTTTTGCTGGCTTTGTCATGCCATCTTTTAACATGAGTCCAACTCTGAGTTGTTGAAGAGCGGCCTCATTGGGTTCGCCTTCGACTTGGACCCAGTAGCACTTTGACATTTTTTGTGTAGGGTTTGCTATGCGATGCTGAAGTTTTCCGTCATCGGTTAGCGCCATCAAACCTTCGCTATCTTTGTCCAATCGTCCGGCAGGGTAGCAACCAGGTACGTCAATATAATCAGCTAATGTTCTAATGCTATCTTCAGCAGTGAACTGAGATAAAACGCCATAAGGTTTATTGAATAAAATTAGCTGTGACATATATTACCGAGTACTTTTTAGGATGGCTGAACTTAGGAAGCTGAACTGAGGGTAGCGATGTATCACGCTCATTCTAGCCTGTTGAGCAGTATCTAACGACAAAAAAGGGCCAATTTGTACTTGGTAGTATGGTTTTCTTTGTTGTGAATGAATATTGATAAAAGCGGGGAAGCCTTGTTTGAGCAGTGTATTCTTCATGCCTTCAGCTTTGGTCGCGCTGAGAGTAGAAAAAAATTGTACGAAGTGCTGTTTAACTGAGCTAGTAATGACGGCTCGGTGAAAGTTTGTATCGGCTTCGTTAGATGCTATGGTGTTAGCTTGAGTTATTACTGGTGCGAGAAAAAATAACACCAGTAAGCTGGAAGTCTGTAGGGGGGTCATTGGGTGCGTCCTTATAAACAATAACGGGGCATCGGGTATGGGCTTCCTGCCCAACTTTAAGTGTATCACCAGAATTTTAAAAAAGGTCGAGCAAAAAAGCTTACGCTTAATTCTCGACCCTAAAAGTAGCGTTATTTACTTTGGCGCTCGTAGTGCCCTTGGAGGCTAAGTAAATTCCGCTGGTCCCCGAGATTACATCTCAAGACCCATAGTACGTCCCTGTTAAGGCTAGAGTAAGTTAGCAAGGTATTTTACTAGTAATCTGGCTGATTTTAATACGTAGCAACGCTTGTGGTATAACGTTGACTAAACAAGATAACGCGGATTGTACTTACAGACGTATGTCAGTAATATATGGCTTGTTAATAACAGTCAGCGTTAATGATTTTTAAGATGTTTTTCTTATCATGTGCGCGTACTGTGGCATTACTCCCCCGAGCTAATAAGTCCCATCATTGATGATCGATAAAGATAAAATATCTAAGGAATTGGACTACTTGTTGGCATCCTATTCATTTAGAAATAAACCACAAATACAGCGTTTGCTGAGTTATTTGGTTGATCATGCCATTGACGCAAGTGACTCCTCCTACGATCAAAGAGCGATAGCTGTTGAGTGTTTAGGACGTGGAGATGAGTTTGATCCAGCAGAAAATCCCGTTGTTCGTATTGAAATAGGGCGACTGAGAAAGTTACTTAACCATTTTTACAGTGAAGACTCAACTAGGCAGTTAGTCATTACCATTCCACTCGGGCAATACCGTCCAGTCGTTACCCAGCAGGCTGGGCACGAAAGTGAAAACTTCATCCCCTCACTGGTGATTTCTCCTGCAAAACCAGAAAGTTTATCGCTTTTATTGCAGTTTGAAACGGACGCTGAAGAGTGTTCTGAATTGTACCTATTGCGCCACCAAATTAGAATTGGTCTGACTGTCCATATTGGTAAGTTACAAGGTGTCAGGCTCGTTGTCGCACTGCCGGATGAAGAAGGAAATGTTAAAAGCAATATTGACTTCATTGTGCGTGTATCTGTTGGTCATACCAGTAGTGGTTATCAACTGTTTTATTTTGTAGTGACCAAAAGCAGCGGCACCGTTTTGTTTGAAGAGAAAGTAGATCTCCCTAAGCATTATGATACTCAGGACTTAAATAGACTTATTAGTCTATGGGGTACAGGCTTACTGGATCGCGAGATCGGTTTGTTATGGGCAGAGTGGGTGAGTCTGCGTAGTCATCCAGATAGTAATCACTCGCTTCGAGTTCAGGCATTAGTTAATTATCAACGATACCTATTGAAGGAGTCGGATGCAGACCTAGAGGTCGCATTTTTCTCTATTTACAAAGCGCAAAGTGAAGACTCGGATAACAATGTAATTAATGCCGCACTGTCTGAGTTATATTGTCGAATAGTGATGAGGGGCAGCAATATTGTTGCAGACCCTGTGGTTGACGGTCTTTTGCAAGTCCGTACTGCACTTCGAACTAACCCTTCTTGTACAAAATTGCATTTAGTTTTAGCGTTTATGATGTTCTTTTCTAAAGAGTATCAGATGGCTGAGATTGAGCTAAGCTTTTGTCTCGAAAAGCCTTTGGCTACATTTTCATTTAGATTTCACTCTCTAATCTTAAATTGTTTAATGTCAGGTTTAGATGAAGGTTTGAATGAATTAGAAGCGTTATGTAGTCAAGCAGGTGTTTATCCAAAGCTATATTCAGTGATGCTTTATTTACGTGCGGTGTTAGATGAAGATCATGCGCTAGCAACAACGTTATTAGAAGTTTTAGGCAAGGGGTACTTTTTGCCAACGATTCTCCAGTGTTTGGGTTATATGAAACTTCCTGCTAAATATGAATCGAATGGGGGTCGACAGCAATTTAGGAAAGATGTTTCACAGCACTTGTCGCAGGTAAAATGATGGATGAGCTGTTAGTTGCAACTGAAGCTCAGTTATTAGAAAGTCACGGATTTCGTAGCAAGCCTCAAATGCAGCGTCTGTTGAAATACTTGATTAAACACTCGTATGATAATAATGAAACAGCGCTCCAGCAAAAAGAAATAGCAATAGAGTGTCTCGGTAGGACCAGTGACTTTATTCCATCTCAAGATCCTATTGTTCGTATTGAAGCTGTTCGTCTAAGAAAACTGTTAGACGCTTTTTATGAAGACAGCCAGCAAACGTTACCTTATCGCATGTCTTTGCCCAAAGGTTCCTATCGTATTCGATTCTCTCGAAATGAGGATAATACGCTAACGTCAGGGATTGGCTTATTGCTTGTATGCCAAGCGCCAAAACATGCTTCAAAATCGACGTTGACATTAATGTCAAAGATCAGGCATACGTTGTCAGATCGCCTCTCATGTTTTCATCATTTGGAATTAATGGTGGAGCACCTACCTAAGCATCAAGTGGCACAAAAAGGCTCTATCCATTTTTTAGCTGAAAAGCAGCACGACTATGTGCTTAGAGTGGAAGTGGTTGATGATAGACAAGGTGGATGCTTAGTTAGTAGTGTTTTAATTCATCGAATTAGTCAGGAAATTCTCTGGAGTAATTCGACGTTGGTTTCAGCTAATAATCGGACTGAGTCGCTTGAGGTTTTCTATAAAAATTTAGTGCGCTCTTTGGTGGCTGACTCTTTTGGCTTGCTAGGTCAACATTGGTCTAATTTTACAACGCAGGAAGGGCTAGATAGTCTACCTAGTCAGCAGAGGTCATGGGCTTACCTGATAGGGTTGGTAAAAAAACCAAGTGCTAAGTTAGCCAAGAATTATCTCGATTTTCTTAATATAAGGCTACGAAAATATCCTCAAGATTATATTGCCTATGCTGGTTACTCGCATTTGGCTTTCTATGATTTAGTATTCAATTTTGGGCTTATGGATGAGAGCTTAGATGAGCGGTGCGAGCGCTTGCTAAAAATAGTAGGGGAGCATCCTACTTATGATTTTTTTACTGTCTTGTTGGGCGTGTATTGTTTCATGGCTGGAAAATATAAGGATGCAAAAGTGTACTTAGAAACAGGTGTTAGGTTAAACCCTTATAACACCTGTTGGGGTTTTTTTTATGGAGGTGTACTTTTCTTCATGGGAGAAAGAGAGAAGGGGATTAGCGTGATAAATGAGTGTAATAAAGACTTCGGCGATAGCCATGCGTTACCTGGCTATTATTTGCTACCAGAGTTTTTATACCATCTAGATCAAGAGGACCCGCAAAAGGTGCTCCAAATGGGGATGAAGTTAGGCTTAAGTACTGAGCAGTGGAGTGATATCGGGGCGCTAAAAAGTCACCCCGATTTATTGGAATACTGCTGGCGGGCAGTTAAACCGGCACTGTTACAGCCCTAGATAACAAACGGGTGACGGTACGTATTGATACGAATTGTCCATCCACGCATCCACTTAGCTTCGTTGCGACGAGGGTCAGAGTTTCTAACGCGGCGTTGTAATATAGCCGTTGCAGAGTCAGCAAAGTTATTCAATGCTTGTTGACCTGGTTGGCTAGGGCGCATATTTTCTAGCACTTGAAGTAAGCCCCAGTTTTGTCCTTTATAGCCGCCGTTACGACTTAACCCTTCACCTTTGAAGTTGACGTAGTCGATTAGCGCATACCAACCACCGCGAGTGTTAGCCACTGCATTTAGGTTTTGTCCAACAAGTCCTTTAAGATGTGTCGGGGTCGCTTTAACAACTCTCGGCATCGCACGTTTAGCGCGGTCAAAGATGTAAGTTGCCTGTATATATCTGGTTTGGTAAAGCAGATTTTGAAGCTCCTTTACCTGTCTTGAGTGTTTGGCGCTACCTAGTTCATTTTTTGTACGCCAAGGTGCACCAGAATAACGTGCTTGTTGGACCCAAACAGGTAGTTGAACACCGTTTGCCTTGAGGTGATCTAGGAGACCCGGGAACGTGTTACCAAAGCGAGCGCGTCTGCCAGCAGGGTACCATGTGAAATGTCCTATCCCCATTGATGCGAAGTTTTCGCCATTATTCCAATGAACAAGGTTGGCGATATTGCCGCCACTTTCATTTTTGAATATTTTGTCACCGATCGAGCGGATTTCGCTATCAGTTAAGCCGCTAATACCAGCACTACCTTGGGTCGACTCTGGTGGTTGTTGATAGCGCTGTTGTTGCTGACGTTGCTGTAGCATCGCTAATTGCTGCTGTTTTTGCTGTTGGCGCTGTATTTGGGCAAGTTGCTGCTTCTGAGTCGCCTGTTGTTGTTGCCATGCATTACGGGCGCGACTTTGTGTTATTTTTGCCTGTGCTTGGCGCTGAGCAGCTAGTCTATTGTTGTTCGCTTGGCTTTGTGCATTACGCTTTTGTGCAGCCTGTTGGTTTTGCCAAGTTTGATTGTAAGCGAGTCGTGCCTGTTGGTTTTCTTTTTCTTTCTGTTTTTGTAAGGCGATTTGACGTTGCTGGTTTGCAATTTGTTGATTACGGGCAGCATTTGAGAGAGCATAGTTATTGTTATTACTCGTCACTTGATTTGAAGCTTGAGGTATAACTTTAGGTATGCTTTTAACTATCTTCGTCTGATTAGAGTTCGTTGATTGCGTACTACAAGCGGACAGCCCAAGTACCGCGATCAGGGGGATAGTGATGAGGATATAATTCTTCATAAAGTATGCCATTGCTTGTTATTATTATTTTGTAGCGGGTGCAAGTGGTTCAGTTATGAAACCATCATCGTTTTAGCGTCGTTCTAATTTTCCCCAAGCTCTTTCTGCAAAGAGCACCGCCATCAATCCAGCGTAAACGAGTGGTTCAGTGATGTCAGCTTTTACCAGCCACCAAAAGTGTATCACGCTAAAGATGACTGCAGGATAAACGAGCAGGTGAAGGAGCTTCCATCGTCTGCCCATTTGTCGCATCATATTCTTTGTAGATGTTATGGCAAGTGGGAATATACAGAGAAAAGCCAATACTCCGGCAGTTATGAAAGGTCTATCCCAAATATCACTATAGATGGCGAGCCAGTCTAGGCTTTGCTCAAACCAGAGGTAAAATAGACTGTGTAGGCTGGCGTAATAAAAGGTGAATAGACCAAACATACGTCGTAGTTGTAATAACTGTGGCCATCTCAACGCTCTACGCAAGGGTGATAGCAATAGTGTCAGTAGTAATATTCTGAGCGCCCACTCGCCTAAACTATGAAAGACATATTCGGGCGAGTTGGCGCCTAAGGTATCAAAAGAGATGCCTTTAATAAGTAACAGCGTAGGGAGTAGCAACAATACAAAGAATATTGGTTTAATCGTGTTATTAAACAGTGCCGATCTAATGTGCAAAATAGAATCCGTTAAAAGAAACGTTTAAGGTCCATGCCTGTATACAGTTCAGCGACCTCTTTTTCATAGCCATTAAATAATTGTGTTTTACGCTTAGTAAACTCACCTACACGACGCTCTTTCGCTTGGCTCCAGCGCTGATGTGGGACATCAGGGTTTACATTGGAATAAAAACCATACTCTGATGAGCTTGATAGCTGCCAGGAGTTCAATGGCTGCAGTTCAGTAAAGCTAATTCTAGCGATGCTCTTGATGCTTTTAAACCCATACTTCCACGGTACAACGAGTCGTAGTGGTGCACCATTTTGATTGAGCAGGTCTTTGCCATATAGCCCCGTGGATAACAGTGTTAACGGGTTCATTGCTTCATCCATTCTCAAGCCTTCGACATAAGGCCATGATAGGGAGTCTGTACGTTGTCCCGGCATGTTATCTGGATCATAAAGGGTTTCAAAGCGAACGTATTTTGCTTTTGAGTTTGGCTGCATACGCTTGATCAAGTCTGCAAGCGGGAAGCCCATCCAAGGGATCACCATCGACCAGCCTTCAACGCAACGAAAACGATAAATTCGCTCTTCGATTGATACAGGCTTTAGTAGGTCTTCAAGGTCGTAAGTGCCTGGGTTGTCACATTCGCCATCGACATCTACCGTCCAAGGAGACGTGACTAGGCTGTGAGCGTGTTTAGCAGGGTCGCGCTTGCTAGTGCCAAACTCATAGTAATTACAATATGAAGTTATCGACTTATAGGAAGTAGTTTTTTCAGTCGTGGAATAGTTTGACGTCTTTGCTTTCGCATCTCCACTGAATGATTTCATTGCCAAGCCAGTGCTTGCGACAATGCCAAGGCCTGCCGCCGTTTTCATAAATGTGCGACGTTTTTTGTATGTTTCGTAATCAGTGATATCATTTTCACTAATTCCGGGATTTTTATCAAAGTCCATTGTGTCCCCCGAGTACAGCGATAATACGTATTGTAAGTAGTGGCTAAGCCACTTTTAGCGGATTATACTGCACATTGATTTACTCAGGCTTAAGTCATTTTTATAATTATTCTTAAACAAAAGTGTGTATATGTCTTCTAAATTAATTCGTACCATAACATCTATTCTACCTGTCCAAAAAGATCGTATTGGCGAATGCAATGGTTGTGGTGCTTGCTGTCATTTACCCGTTAGGTGTACGTTTTTAACGGAAGATGAATCTGGCTTGTCTCGATGCTCTATCTATAAGATTCGACCACCAAATTGCCGAAAGTTCCCTAGGACGCCTTCACAGTTAAAACTAGTGGAGAACGAATGCAGCTATTCATTCTCCACTATTAGTCCCGATAATATCGGTAAAGCTATACCGCGAAATTAGGCATCAGTTGTCTCTTTTTCTGCCTCTGGGAAAAAGCTAATGACGACCAAAAGTATTGCCCCAATCGTGATTGCAATATCCGCAATATTGAAGATCGCAAAATGACCATTATTCAAAAAGAATACGTCAAGGTCGACATACATATCAATAAAATCAGTGACTCGGCCGCTAATTAAACGGTCGATACCGTTACCTAAAGCACCCCCTAATACAAGCGCGAGTGCGATAGCTGTTCCTTTCTCAGTACGCTCAAGCTTGCGTAACCAATGAATAATGTAGCCACTAACAACAAATGATAGGCCCACAAAAAGCCATCGCTGCCAGCCGCCTTGATTACCAAGAAAACTAAACGCTGCGCCATAGTTATAGGCGAGCGTAAAGTTTAGGTGATCAAAAACAGCATTTCGAACACCTTCATCAAGGTTGGCAACAGCCATCCACTTTGTTAGCTGGTCTAGAATAACGGTGACAATCGAAATCCATACCCACTTAAGCATAGTGACGAACCTCACCCTCTCCAACGACATTTTCAGCACAGCGACCACATAGCTCTGGGTGTTCAGGGTCTGTGCCTAAATCTGTCTGGTGGTGCCAGCAACGAGCACACTTTTCGCCGCCTGATTTAGTTGCCGTAATCCAAGTGTCGCTAAGTTCTGCTGCAGGTAAAGAGCCTTCTGGCGCTGTTGTCGCTTCAACGACTTCAGCACTTGAGGTGATCAGTACAAAACGTAGTTCATTGTCTAATTTGTTTAATGCGGCAAACGTATCGCCTGAAGTGTATACAGTGACAGCTGCATCAAGAGAAGAGCCGATAAGCTTTTCGTTACGCAAAATTTCAAGCTGTTTACTAACAGCTTCACGTACTTTGAAAATATTGCTCCACTGTTCATTGCTCAATAACTCATTATCAGTCATTGGGAATAACTTGTCTGACCATGTCGTTAGCTGTGCGTACTCTAACTTTTGATCTTCAGCGTCATGAGGCATTTGTTGCCATAGTTCTTCTGCTGTAAACGTAAGGATAGGTGTCATCCAACGCACAAGCGCATGAAGGATCAAGTATGCCGCGCTCTGTGCTGAGCGACGAGCAATTGAATCAGCCTTCATCGTGTACTGACGATCTTTAGTGATGTCTAGGAATAGACTGCCCATTTCGATAGAGCAGAAGTGCAGCATCTCTTGGTAAGCCAAGTGGAACTGCATATTTTCATAAGCATCAGCAATACGCTTTTGTACATCTTTCGTCTTAGCGACAGCCCAGCGATCTAGCGGCAGCATATCTTCAGCGGCCAACATGTCGGTATCAGGATTGAAATCATTCAAGTTAGAAAGCAAGTAGCGTGACGTGTTACGAATACGACGATAAGCATCCGCAGTACGTGTGATGATCTCATCAGATACTGTGATTTCACGGCTATAGTCAGAAGACGAAACCCATAAGCGAAGAATGTCCGCGCCTAACTTATTGATAACCTTTTGCGGAGCAACGGTATTACCAATCGACTTAGACATTTTCTTACCTTTAGCGTCAACAGTGAAGCCATGGGTAAGTACATTCTTGTAAGGCGGTTCGTCATTCATTGCCATAGACGTCAATAGTGACGACTGGAACCAACCACGATGCTGATCAGAACCTTCAAGGTACATATCAGCAGGGAAGTTTAGTTCTTCACGTTGGCGCAGTACTGACTCGTGCGTCGTACCTGAGTCAAACCATACATCTAGCGTGTCCATTGCCTTTTCATAGTGCTCAGCGTCATCACCGATAAGCTCAGCAGCGTCGACACTATGCCAATACTCAAGCCCTTCCTTTTCCATGCCTTGAGCTACTTTTTCCATGATAGCTAACGTGTCAGGGTGAAGCTCTTGAGTTTCTTTGTGAGTAAATAGTGAAATCGGCACACCCCAAAAACGCTGGCGAGAGATACACCAGTCTGGACGAGTCTCGATCATCTTAAAGATGCGATCTTCACCCCAGCTAGGGATCCACTCAACGTCTTTGATGGCCGCTAATGTTTTCTCGCGTAAGCCTTCTTTTTCCATGCTGATAAACCACTGAGGTGTCGCACGGAAGATGATAGGTGTTTTATGTCTCCAGCAATGAGGGTAACTGTGACGAATTTTCGTTGTATTAAGCAGTTGACCATTTTCGGTCAATAACTCAATGATTGCTTTGTTTCCCTGGTAAACATCAAGGCCAGCAAGCAGTGGCGTATCCGATAAATACTTACCGTCATTACCCACTGGGTTATAAACTTCCAAGTCATACTTTTGACCAACGATATAATCGTCAGTACCGTGAGCAGGCGCAGTATGAACAGCACCCGTTCCACCTTCAGTAGTCACATGGTCACCACAGATGAACGGAAGCTCACGCTCATAAAATGGGTGCTTAACTAATACATGCTCTAAGTCTTGTCCAAGACAGCTACCAACAACTTCTGACTCTTCGATGCCAAAGCGAGCCAACGATGACTCTTGAAGCGTTGGCTCAAGGATTAGGTAGCCACGCGCTGTCTTTACTAGATTATAAGTAAAGTCAGGGTGAACCGTAATCGCCATACTTGCAGGCAGTGTCCAAGGCGTTGTTGTCCAGATAACCGCAGAAATGCTCTCGGGTGTATCAATGCCAAACTTAGCAGCAACGGCTGCCGTATCGACAACGTCATACTTCACATCAACCGTTGGTGAGGTTTTTTCCTCGTACTCAACTTCTGCTTCAGCGAGTGATGATCCGCAGTCAAGACACCAGTTCACTGGCTTTTTACCTTTCAGTAAATGACCTTTAGCAATGATTTTTGCGAGTGAGCGAACGATATTCGCTTCCGTGTCGAAGTTTTTGGTTAGATAAGGCTCGTCCCAATCACCATTAACACCCATGCGTTTAAAGTCTTCTCGCTGACCATCGATTTGCGTTTGAGCAAACTCACGGCACAACTGACGGAATTTCTTAGCGTCAACTTTTACGCCAACCTTTCCAACTTTCTCTTCAACCTTCTGCTCGATCGGAAGTCCATGGCAATCCCAACCTGGAACAAAGGCAGCATCGAAGCCAGCAAGGTTCTTACTTTTCGTAATAATGTCTTTCAGGATCTTGTTAACAGCGTGACCAATATGTAGGTCTCCATTTGCGTATGGAGGGCCATCATGCAACGTGTACTTTGGACGTCCTGCAGCGTGTTCACGAACACGTTTATACAGGCCATCATTAATCCACGTCTCTAACATTACGGGCTCGCGCTTCGCTAAGTTTCCTCGCATAGGAAAGTCCGTTTTTGGAAGATTTAGCGTTGCTTTATAGTCGCTTGTACTTTTTGTCACCGTCGGATACCTGAATGATCTTTTTCTGAACGATGGAGAATATCAAGTTTTGGGCCAAAAACCGATATCTATTCATTGAATGAGTATATTGCTGATTATTTTTCGTCCATTACACAGCTAAAGGTCGGTTTTTTGCGATGGGCGGTGACACGGAGTGACCTACAACTTGTCAAACTATGTAGATGAACGCGTTAGGAATAGTGACTATTTCTAGATAGCTTTAACAAGTATCACGCAATTAACGCGACATAATCAAAATAAAAGGAATTATTCATGTCTACATTATTATTCAGAGGCTCATTGCTTGCTTCAATAATTTTGATGGTAGCTGTTCAGTTTTACGCACCAACTGGTTATTCAAAAACACTGTCCGCCTTAAACAATTCAATTGGCAGTCGATCCGTGTCGACAATGTCACGACCCGTGGCTGGACGTAATCGTAGAAATGTGGCAATGAGTTCATATAGAACACGCTATCCTAGAGCGTTAAATGATCAGATCACTGTGCCTTCTCACACTAATAAGTTGAGAATTAACGTGCTGTCGAATGATTCTGGAAATCGTTTGAAAATTAGGGAGGTAAACAAACAATCTGCTAAAGGTGGGCGTGTTTATTTGCAGGGAAGGCATGTGGTGTTTTTGCCGAAGCGAAACTTTAAGGGTTGGGATAGTTTTTGGTATTCCGTAGTTGATGAAAATGGTCGTAGACATTCGGCCAAAGTTAATATTTGCCTCTGTGATAGGTAAAGGAGTATGTGAAATATAAGCGGTTGTTATTAGTCGATGAAATGTTGTTTGGTTTTAAAAAACAGATAAAAGGGTGAGAGGTGCAATCAGGGGGTTGAGATAATAGCCTCGGTAAACTTGCTGGTAAAGTAAATCTCCTGACATCGGATTGTTGGGGTTTAAAACAATAAATGAGACTCCCTCTCAAAAATTGTAATAGGAAAAAAAATATGATTCCCTCGATAAATAAAACATTACAGGTTGGTGCTCTACTACCTGTAATCTTTGGCTCTTTCGCCATTCAAGCAGCGGACTTTCCCGTTGCTAATACAGATGCTTACACTGCGGTATCTGGTCAAAGTATTACGGTACAGCCTCTTGCTAACGATACTGGTGACAGTATTTTCATTGAAGCTGTAAATAGCCCATCTCCTTATGGAACGGGTACGACTACGTTCACAGGCAGCAGAATTACTTACACTGCACCCGCTGGATTCGTTGGTACAACAGAGTTTTGGTACGGTATTAAGGATGCAGATGGCAACATCACTAGTGCGCCAATTACTGTGACTGTCTCTGCTGAAACAACTGCAGTGCCACAAGCGGTTGCAGACTTTGCTGAAACAACGTCAGGTCAAGCAATTACTGTTGATGTATTGGCAAATGACACAGGTAACGGTTTGTTTATCGAAGAAGTTGATTCTCCTGCGCCGTTCGGTACAGGTACATCAGCTATCATCAACAACAAGGTGGTCTACACGCCACCAGCAAACTTTGTTGGTTCAACTAGTTTTTTCTACGGTATTAAAGATTCAGCAGGTCAAATTACGAGTGCTGAGCTAAGTATTACTGTTGCTGCTACAGAAGTAACATCACCTTGGCCTACAGCTGGCGACGATCGCGCAACAACGGCTTCTGGTGAGGCAATCACCATTGATCCTTTGTGGAACGATACAGGTACTTCTCTAGAGATTACTGAAGTTAATGCATATTCAACGCTAGGAAGTACTGTTTCTATCGTGGATAACAAGTTGTTCTACACACCTTCTGAATCAGCGAAGGGTGAAGATGTATTTTGGTATCAAATCACGGATAGCCTAGGACGTACTAATGCAGCGCCGGTAACTGTTGTTGTCGAGCATGCTGAAGTTAACCTAGGTTCATGGCCTACTGGTGGTTCTGATTCTTACACTGTGAATCAAGACTCTGCTGACAATGTTTTTGATGTGTTTGCAAATGACACAGGTTCAGGTCTAACTGTTCTTGAATTGTTTGAGTACACACAGAAAGGTGGTCGTGTATACGACGCTGGTAGTAACTTCACTTATACAGCGCCTACTGGATTTACTGGAACAGATGAGTTCTGGTATGCATTTACAGACGCATATGGTCGTTCAAACGCTGCAAAAGTAACAATTGAAGTAGTCGCTGTTGAAACGGGTCCAAACAATGCACCGAATGCTGTAGAAGATGGCCTATCAGGCATCGTTAATGCATCAGAAGCTGCGCTAGATGTATTGGCAAATGATACAGATGCTGATGGTGATGCATTGAGTGTGATTGAAGTCGGTGACGCACGATTTGGTTCTGTACGACTTGTTAACGGTGTTGTTCTTTACACGCCACCTGCTACACCACAAAGTGACGCGTTTAGTTACACTATTTCTGATGGCCGTGGTGGTACGGATAGCGCAGTAGCAACGATAAGTGTTACTGACCCTAGTGATGATAACTTTAGTTTCCCTGTAATTACGGGTGAGTTCGTTACCGTTGCTCCAGGTGCTACAGTTATTATCAGAGTGCTTGATAACGACACTGATGCTGATGGCGATACGCTAATCTTGGACGAAGTAACAAGTGGTGGCCAAGGTTCAACAGTAAAGGTTGAAGACACAAACGGTAATTTGGTTTGGGTTGAGTACACTGCATTATCGACAGCGACTGGTACAGATGAGTTTTATTACGGCGTTCATGATGGACGTGGTAAGAATGGCTCAGGAAGAGTTGCAATTACTTTCGAGTAAAATGAGCTAAAACTTAGCGCATAGGCCGCTAGTGAACTTGGAGTAATCCGAGGGAGCTAGCGGCTTTTTTGTGCGTCATAAAAAAATGTTTCTATGTTAATATGCGAAAAGTAGTGGTTCGAGGCCACGCTATTGAATTGTTCAAAAAGGATAATGTAAATGTCGCAGACAGTATTAAAAAAGCGTAAGCGTAGCTGGTTACGTCTATTGGCCGAAATTATTATAATTATAGCGATTGTGTTGTCTGTGCGTTATTGGTTTCAGCGTGACTTACCTTCAGGTAAGGCGCCCGACTTCCAAGCTGTACTAATGGATGGAAAGTTGGTGAACCTCAAAGATTATAGAGGCGAACCTGTACTGCTAACGTTTTGGGCGACGTGGTGTAAGTTTTGTGAAATGTCAGAAGACAGCATTACCGAGCTTAATAAGGATTGGCAAGTCTTGACGGTTGCTTACCAGTCAGGAAAAAAGTCTGATGTTGAAGCGCATATCAAAGCTAGAAAGTTAGAATCTTGGGATGTTATTCCTGACCAAGATGGTCGTTTAGCTGAGCTGTTTAGTGTCAATGCTGTGCCGGCGAGTTACATCATTGATGGCAAGGGTAATATTCGCATTAAAGAGGTAGGCGTGACGACGGGTTGGGGCCTCAAGGCTCGACTATGGTACGCACAGAATATTGATGAATGGTTGGGGCGTGTTGGTGTTGGTGTCACAGAAACAAAGTCGGCAGACAGTTAACTAAGGTATTTCATGAGTGTTAACAAAATTGATGCAAACTTTTTAAAGCGTCACGGGCAGTATGCTTGGTCTGACATCAGTGTTTTTGAGTCGATTGACTCAACTAGTACATGGGTTAAGTCCCAGTCTGAAAGTCAGGTAGTTTGCCTTGCAGAACATCAAACAGCTGGTCGTGGTCGGCATGGTCATCAATGGCAGTCGCCAAATGCAGAAAATATCTATTTATCCTTAAGTTGGCAGTTTGATGGGCAGCCCGAACATCTTTCTTTGCTGAGCTTATGGGTGGGTGTCATTGTTGCAGAGGCGCTTGCTGATGCTGGTTTATCAGGGCACGGCATAAAATGGCCTAACGATATCTATTGGCAGCAGCAAAAAATGGGCGGGATATTACTAGAAACGAGTAACTTAGCGTCAATGATCGTTATTGGTATTGGGTTGAATGTAAATATGCAGCACGACAATAGTATCGACCAACCTTGGGTAAGCTTGAATCAAGCGATGGGGCAAGCTGTAGATCGTAACCATATACTGCTTGGGTTGCTGGATAAACTACACGCTGGTTTAAGCGCATTTGCATCAATGTCAGTGAGTGAGCTTAAGCAGCAATGGCAGAAGTGGGACTTGATACGAGATCGTAAAGTGTCATTTTTAGATCGTGAAAATAAGCTTGTCGGTGATGCATTAGGAGTTGATGACTCGGGTCAGCTGCAAGTCCGCTTAGAGTCAGGTGAGATGAAATCTTTTGGTACGACAATAAGCAAGGTGCGCTGGTAATGATATTACTGATAGATGCTGGTAATAGTCGAATGAAGGCGACTACATTTTCAGAATCTGTTTTAGGTGATGTTTTTAGTGTGCCTTATGATGATAAGCAACCGCTAGATTGCTTAGTGTCATATTTAGAGGCGAAGTCGCCTGTTGACTCTTTAGTGCTGGTGTCAGTGCTCGGTACTAAATTTGAGCAGGCTATCAAAGAGTATTGTACGGACAAAAAGATTCGATTAGTCTGGGCTTCGTCATCTCAAGTTGCTCATGGTGTTAAAAATAATTATGACGATCCTACCGCATTAGGAAGTGATCGTTTTGTCGCGCTTGTCGGTGCTGTCAAGCAATTCCCTAAGCAGTATTGTATTGTTGTGGACTGTGGTACAGCCGTCACTATTGATGGATTGACTATAGAAGGTGAGTTTAAGGGAGGTGTTATTCTCCCCGGCCTACAGCTTTGGGGGCAAAGCTTGATTGGGCGCACCAGTCAGTTAAAAGAAAACAACCTTAAGTCACCCCCGCTTTTTGCCAAAAATACGGCAGATGCTATCGGTGGTGGAAGCGTTTATGGTTTAGTGGGTGCGGTTGATAGTGTCTGTACAAAAATGAAGCAACACTTTATTGAAAGTGGGGCAAAAGAGACATCAATTAAGTTGGTGATTTGCGGCGGGGATGCGGCACTAGTAGCGAGTCACTCTCAGTTAGAGTTTACGCTGTCGCCTCATTTGGTTTTAACAGGTTTAGTACACTACATTTGAATTCATAATGCGTATTTTGATTATTGCACTGCTAGCACTAAATATACTCTACTTTGTAGGCGTGTATCTTTTTGGTGTGGTGTTTAATCAGCCCCCACGTATAAAAGAGCCGGATGTACCGACGATTACGTTACTGAGTATGAAGTCATCGGGTAACTTGGCTACTCAAGGGCCGCAAGCAGGGACCGTTTGCTACTCAGTTGGGCCATACAGTGTTGAAAAGACCGCACGATTAGTGGCGAATAAGATAGCAGATGAAGGTTATGCTGTTAACATTCGTCGTCAACAGACTGATCGAATTAATAAATATCTAGTTTTTTTGCCGCAACTCGCGAGTCGAGCACTGGCTGGTGACGTTGTTGCAGATATCAAAAAACACCAGATTAGGGACTACTCCGTTATAGAAACGGGGCCTTATAAAAACGCCATTGCGTTAGGTACATTTGATGATTTGGATAAAGCTAGAAGGCATGCCGAATACGTACGCTATTTAGGTTATGACGCGCGATATACTGAGCAGCGTCAGCGTGCTTTAGTTTATTGGATTAGATATGACGAGCCTTCTGGTCAGTCAGTTCCCGTTGTGGAATGGAGTCAGTCTGTAGATCAAAAAACAGTTATTCAAAAAATCCCCGAGGCTTGCGAGTTCTAGAGAATGAAATCCCTTTTGTTGGTTGCACATGGTAGTCGTAGAGAGTCTTCGAATGATGCTGTAAAGCAGCTAGTTACTAAGCTTCGTCATCAGTTAGCTGGTTCCGGCTTTGATGAAATTACCCATGCATTTCTAGAGTTAACGACACCGTCCATCGAAGATGGGGTGAGTATTTTAGTGGATGCTGGTTCAATAGATATTGTCGTAATGCCATACTTTTTGGCACCTGGAATACATGTAGTTGATGATTTGCCAGAGTTGATTGACGTCGCTAGAACAACATATCCATCGGTTAACTTTACAGTTACGCCACACTTGGGTGAGGTAGATGGGATGGTTAGCTTGATATTGCAGAGTGCTGGCGCTACAGCTTAAGAAAAATAAGGATGAAAACCAAGCGGCCGTTGTAGACATTGACCTTGAACCAGAGGTTCAAGTGGGAGTCATGAGAGTAGGATTAGGCTTACCGTAGACCGGTCATGCACACAGCTACTCCACACTCATTCCCGGGCAAAATAAATAGGCTCAAGGGATACCCGAATACTGACAAACAACACAGTAGTCATCCGTAGAACCAATATAATGCATATTTCTGGGTTTGTTAAGTACTCCTCGTCGAAATTACCGAATTGTATAAAATAACTTCAGTCTTAATTGATAACTTGAAAGTTTCCTTTTTGTTCGTTATAAAGGCCAGAGGGTAAGAGTAAAAGGAATCAGGTATGTTGACGAATAAACAAAATTTAGTACTAAATGTAATCCGTGAGTTCATTCGCGACAATCAGCGCCAACCGACACTAGAAGAGATTGGTCAGGAGTTAGGAATTGGTCGCAGCACCATACATAAGCACGTTCAGGCGCTTATTCGTACTGGGAATTTATTGCAGTCATCAGGGAAATTCGCATATGAGTATGCGGGCGATGATGAAGAGTTGGGTAGCTTGCCTTACTTAGGTCAGATTGCTGCAGGTAAGCCTATCGAAGCAATCGTCGATCAAAAACAGATTAATCTAGCGAAATTCTTTTGTGGAGCTGGGCGTTACGTATTACGTATTAGCGGTGATTCGATGATAGAAGCAGGTATCTTCGATAAAGATTATGTTGTCATCCGAAAGCAAGAAACCGCAAGACCAGGCAGTATTGTGGTTGCGTTGGTTGAGCAAAGAGAGGCGACACTTAAGTACTATAACCCCATGCCTACGGGTGTGGTGGAGTTAGAGCCAGCTAATAAGGCGCTTACAACGATGTATTATCCCGCTGATCAGGTCGTTATTCAGGGTGTTTTGATTGGTGTATTTCGTGACTATCAGGCGGCAGCGTAAATTTTCACCATAAACCCAATATTCTTATTCTCTGATGCTTGTTTAATGATCTCGTAACAGAGAACTGTACACATTAGCGCATGATTTGGGCTACACTTGTAGGTTCGATTACATAGTATTGGGGACACAAGATGTTATCGCGTTACTTAAATAGTTTGCATTTAAAACCGATGGCTTTAATGGTTGCTTTAGCAGTGCCTGTGTCTGCTAGCGGCAATGTTTTGCTTGATACCAATGGTAAGCCTTTGCCCGATGACTTTAGTGCATTAATAGAGTTACTTGATGGGACTAATGAAGCTAAAAGAAAAGTACTTGGGCTAAGTACTGAAAAAGCAGAGTCGGTGCCATTAAAAGAGAAAAAAGTAGCTTCGGAAGTTGTTAAAAATGAAAAAATAACAAAAAAATCTAAAGTTGCTAGTAGTTCTGCAAAGACGGTTAATGTTGAAGCTGAGGAGGAAGTTGCTCCTGAGTCGTTAGCTCCAAAAAAGAATCCAGCGCATTATGATGCTGATTTAGCACGTAGGCTTTATGACGCACTAGCTATTGGTGATGCTGCGCGTGTGAAGTGGATGCTACAGTCTGGTGCGGGTAATGTTTACGTATCTGATACTAATGATACAAGTTTACGTTTAGCTATTCGTAAAGGGTGGGCTTCTGTTGTTCGTGTTCTTCTTGAGCGGGACCCTGATCTTGAGCATGAGCTATCCGGAAAGGTAAATCTTTTACACGAAGCAAGTGTGAAAGGTGCTTACGATATAGCGAAGATGCTAATTGCTGCAGGTTTGGATCCTGAAGCTAAGACTAGTAAAAACTGGTCAAACCTTCATTTGGCTGCAAGATATGGCCATGTTGACTTGATTCGTTATTATTTAAGTTTGGGTCTTGACCCTGATGCGCGTAACTCGGAAGGAAATACCGCTCACTGGTTGGCAAATCATCTAAGGCATTATCAGGCGGCTGGTTATCTCGCGTCTCGTACTAATGTATCGTCATACCAGATATTTGAAGGCAAGGACGGTAAGAAAATGAGCAAGAAGAAGCGCGCAGAAAAACTTAAAGAGGCTCGTAAAACAGCTCGTAAATCTACTCCAGCGTTCACTCCTGCTCAGATAGAAGCAATTTTAAGTCAGTAAGAAATTTTAAGCGTTAATGGGTGACTATTTAGTCATCCATTCCGTTATGTAGCGCGTCTAAAACTGCAGGATGTACAAAGCGAGATACATCGCCACCTAAGGAAGCAACTTCCTTAACAAGTGAAGATGAAATAAACGCGTACTTCTCTTCTGGCATTAAATACACAGATTCAATTTCAGGTCGCAAGTTACGGTTCATGCTGGCTAGCTGGAATTCATACTCAAAGTCAGAAACGGCTCTCAGTCCTCGAATAAGTACTGTTGCGCCTTCCTTATGAGCAAAGTCAGTCAGTAGAGTGTTGAAGCCTTTTATGCTTAGGTTATCTGCTTTGTCTCCATAAACCTCTTCAGCCAGTCTAATTCGCTGCTCTTGCGAAAATAGAGGGCTTTTTTTGGAGTTAGTAGCAACAGCTAAAATGACGTGGTCAAATAGATCACAAGCCCGGCGAAGCAGGTCAGTATGCCCGTTAGTGATTGGGTCAAACGTTCCAGCATAAATTGCGGTAGTAGGTACTTTTGCTCGTGTCATATTGCTAAGGCTTCTAGGTGAAAGTGCTTAATGAGATCGAGTCACCGAGATGACAAGTTCTAGTTCTTGCAGCTTGCGGGCAATATTTCGTAAATGCTTAATATCCCACACTTCTATAATCAAGTTACAGGTCTTGGCGTCTTGCTCGCCACCGACATGCAGTTCTTCAATATTTACGCCAAGATCTTGGAGGGTATGTGTGATACCTGAGATAGCGCCAACGCGATTTCTCACTTCAATAGTCACAGCTGCTGAGTATTGCTGCTGTTGCTTGCCGTCAGCCCACGAAATTTTGAGAGGAGCAGGGCTGATATTCTTAACTTCTGGGCAAGTGGCTCTGTGTATTGCCATGCCTCGGCCCTGCTCTAGTTGGCCGACAATGATGTCATCTGGAAGAGGGTAGCAGCAAGTTTGTAACTGAACGGCTAGGCCTTCAGTACCTCTAATCAGTATGGTCCTGTCCGTATCATCTTCGGCAGCTTTTAATAAACTGTCCTCATCAGCAAGACGGCGTGCTATTAGTTTCGAACAATGCATGCCTTGTGCTATGTGGCTCAGTAGCATGTCCGTCGACTCAAGACTTAGTGTCTTGAGTGTCTTGTTTAAATGCTTCGCTGGAATTGACTCTAGCTTTGACTGATAAGGCTCTAGTGCTTGGTTAAGTAAGTCTTTTCCTAGCTCAATATATTCATTATCTTTTCGGCTATTAATCCAGTGGCGAATAGCCGCACGTGCTTTACCTGTAGAAACAAAGTTTAGCCAGTTAGGTTGTGGTTTGGCATCATCACTCGTATAAATTCGCACAATAGCGCCATTTTTAAGTTGTGAGCCTAAAGCAACGCGTCTATGGTCAACTGTCGCATAATCGCAGTGGTTACCGACATCAGTATGTATTTCGTAAGCAAAGTCTATCGGTGTTGAACCGTTAGGGAGTGTTTTGATTTCTCCGCGAGGGGTATACACCTGTATATCTTCTAGAAATAAGTCAGACTTAATGTCTTCCATGAACTCAGAAGGACTACCGTTGGTATCTTGTATCTCAGAAACTTGCTTAATCCATCGATTTAAATAAGTCTTTGAAAAGTCCAGCGTACTCATGGAGTTAGGGTATCGAAAGTGTGAGGTCACGCCGTATTGTGAGACTTGATACATTTGTTTAGTTTGAATTTCGACCTTCAATAAATGTCGGTCGTAGGTCATTAGCTCAGTTTGTAGTGCCTGGTAGCCATAAGCTTTACGAGCCGCAATGTAGTCTTCAAATTTACCAATCTTAGGATGGTAAAGTTGATGGATAACGCCGAGTGCAAGATAGCAGTCAGATACTTTGTCGACCAGTATTCGAATCTCGATACCGTCCGCTTCATTACTGAGGTACTTATTAGAGCGGTATCGCTGCGCATCTTCATAGATGCGGTAGAGGTTTTTTTCCCATAGGAAGCATGAGCTACTGACATTTTGACTGCGTAAGGACTGTGTCAAATCATCAAGAATGCGGTCATAGGTGCCTTGGTTAAGCGCAAGGTTAGCCTCAACCGATTTTTCTAACACTTTAAAGCGCCAAGGGTGTAAGTGCATCAAACATAGTGTTTGTAGTTCTTTACGTAACCGGTGCATACCCATTTTGCGTGCAAGCGGGGCATGAATTTGAATGGTTTCTTTGGCGATGCGACGCTTCTTTTCGGCTGGCATTGAGCCAAGTGTTCGCATGTTATGTAGGCGGTCTGCAAGCTTGATAAGTACGACTCTATAATCTTGAGTCATCGCAATCATCATTTTCTGAAAGCTGGCTTCAGAGGCTTCGGTGCGCGAAGTAAAATGATTACCTGCCAACTTAGTCACGCCGTCGACTAGTTCAGCAACGACCGCACCATAGCGATCGCAGATGTCGGCTTTACTAAACTCTGTATCTTCAACTACGTCGTGCAGAAGTGCGGCACATATAGTGTCCACGTCCATATGGAGGTCGGCAAGAATGCGAGCAACTTCCAAAGGGTGGTGTATATAGAGCTCACCTGACTTTCGTCGGACACTAGAATGAGCCGACGCAGCAAACTCGTATGCATCACGAGTTAGCTGTATTTCTTCATCTGTCTGGTATCGCTGGACAATACGATATAAGTCCGTGGACTCAAACTCTGGCGCAGCAGATCCAGTATTCATGATGAATTACGCTTCGATGCTGATTTCAAAAGGGTCTTGATCAAGCTTTGCAGCTTCAGCAGCAGGGTCCTCTTTTGGTACTACTTCATCGGCGATTTCGCGTAATGCTAGAACAGTAGGCTTGTCGTTATCACGCTCTACTAGTGGCTCAGCGCCTTCAGCAATTGCGCGTGCGCGCTTAGAAGCTTGAAGAACTAGATCATAGTTGCTGTCAAAATGTTTTATGCAGTCTTCGACCGTGACTCGAGCCATATTAATACCTGATTTTTTTCATACAAGGAAAGTCAATTATAGACCCACATTAATTAAATGCTAGCTTAAAAAACTGCTATTTGATGAAATAAACCCTATAAAGTGGGATAAATTCAGATCATTCAATCGCTATGCTATTCTGCGTGATCAATTAATGTCATTAATTCAAATAATTTAACGCGTAAGTGGAAGAAATATAATGAGTCGATACAGCCATGATGAGCAGTTTTTTCACGGAAAGTCGGAGAGTCTAGGTGTTTTGTTGGTTAATTTAGGTACGCCTGATGAGCCAACGACGTCAGCTGTGCGACGTTACCTCAAAGAGTTTCTATCTGATGGTCGCGTCATTGAAATACCTAAAGTTATTTGGTGGTGTATTTTAAACGGCATCATTTTACGTCGTCGACCGGCTGCGAGTGCTAAATTGTATGCAACGGTTTGGAGTGAAGACGGTTCTCCGTTGTTAGCGAATGGTAAAAAACAGCAACAGGCACTTCAACAAGAAATGTCCGTGAGATTTAAAGGGCCTGTTCATGTGAAACTTGCCATGCGCTATGGCAACCCTTCAATTCTTAATGGTTTACGAGAGTTGAGAAAAGAGGGTGCTAGACGTTTATTAGTGTTACCGCTTTATCCTCAGTATTCCGCGACAACGACAGCAACCACCTATGACGCAGTCAGTAAGGAAATGAAGCGCTGGCGTTGGCTGCCAGAGATTCGTTTTGTTAATCAATATCATGATAATTCTGCCTATATCGACGCATTAGCAAAAAGTGTGAGAGCGCATTGGGCTGAACATGGTCGTAAAGAAAAATTAATGATGTCGTTTCATGGTTTGCCTAAGCGGAACCTTGAATTAGGCGACCCTTACCACTGTCAGTGTCATAAAACAGGGCGTTTATTGGCTGAGAAGTTAGGTCTGAAGCCAGAGCAGTGGCTAGTCACATTCCAGTCACGCTTCGGTCGTGCTGAATGGTTGAAGCCTTATACCGATAAGACTTTGGAAAAATTAGCACAAGAAGGCGTTAAAAGTATCGACATCGTTTGTCCTGGTTTCCCAGCGGATTGCTTAGAGACACTGGAAGAAATTGCGGTTGAAAATCGTGATGTATTTATTGAAGCTGGCGGTAAGGATTACACTTATATTCCTGCCTTGAACCATGACGCTGATCACATTCAAGCACTTGCTGATATTGTGCAACAACACACGCAGGGCTGGCCAGAAGTAAGTCCTGACTGGAGTGAGTCTGCGATATCTGCGGGGAATAAAAAGTCTCAAGAGTTAGCCAAAGAAAAAGGCGCGAAGCTCTAAGTGTCGGAAAGTAAGCGTACAGATCAATCTGGCTTGCCGTTTCATAAGGGCTTGTTGCACCCACGTTATTTAGTGACGTGGGTCGGTTTGGGGATAATGGCACTTGTGTCGTTACTTCCAGCCAGCATCAGGCATAAGCTTGGTGGTGCAATTGGTGATTATTTATTTCGTAATCATAAAAAGCGCCGAAGCGTTGTTGAAGCCAACCTGAAACAAGTCTTTCCAGATATTACCATTGATGCACTTGCTGAAAAGGTACAGTCACACTTGCAGTGGTATGGCAGAGGGCTGATTGATTACAGTGTGTTCTTTTTTGGGCGTAAAAAACACTTCTCCAAAAAAGTGACTATCGTTGGTGAATCGCTTCTGCAAAAAGCTAAACAAGCAAAGCAACCCGTTGTGTTGCTATTGGCTCACAGTGTGATGTTGGAGTTTGCCGCGGTTGCGTTATCAGTCGGTAACTACAGCTGTTTCGGTTCTTATAAAACATCAAAAAACCCAGTTGTAGATTGGATGATTGCACGCAGCCGGTGTCGGTTTGTAGACTTTGTTGTGTCACGCGAGCAGGGTTTGAGGCCATTGATTCGAGGTATTCAGTCGGGTCATATTATGGTTTTCTTGCCCGATGAAGACTTGGGTTTAGATAACTCGGTGTTTGCGCCATTGTTTGGCCGAGAGAAAGCTACGCTGACCACGCCTGCACGGTTAGTGAAAATGGGTAAAGCCAAGGCAGTTGTTGGTTTTGTGGCATTTGATAAAAAATCTGGGCAATACCAGCTGCGATTAAGTGAATTGCCTGAAAGTTACCCCGAAGCAGATGTAACTCTAAATGCAGCCACGATGAATGAGGCTCTAGAACAGCTTATTCTACAAAGTCCTGAGCAGTATATGTGGACGATGAAGTGGTTTAAAACTGTTGGCCCTGAAGAGGCTTCTTTTTACTGAGGCGGGTTCTATTAAGATAAGGGCAAGCGAAGAGCGAGTAAATTGACGAAAGGAGTATATGGGGATACTCTTGTCCTTAATAAGACTTACACAATAAAAACAATAGTTCGCAACGAGTCATACACTATGCCTTTGAATTTATCACAAATCAGTCCAATGTTTGCAACGCTTCCAGCGGCTGCAGTGCTTCATGGTGTAATAATTTTAGGTACTGGGTTTGGTCTGCCTGAGCCTAATATTGCTAATAAAAGCACCTTGTTAGATATTACGATTGTGCATACTGACTCTGATGTCGCGCCGAAAGATGCTGACTTCGTTGCTCAGTCAAACCAACAAGGTAGCGGCTCTCTTAAAGAAAAAAGTCGGATTACCAGTCCTTTTGCTTCAGATAACCCAAGTAATACTAACGGTGATCAGACATTTGCGAGCGAAGAGACTGCACCTGAAATAGTGGTCGATCCTAAGCCGAAAATTTTGACGACTAAGGGTCAGACAAACAAAATCATTCAGAAAGAAGTCGAAGAAGAAGAAGTTAAAGAGCCTAAGATTGTCAGTCAGGATATCTCTGAAAAAGCAGAAGAAATTGCGACGTTAATGGCAGAAATGAATAAGGATGAAAAGCGCTACGCTAAGCGTCCACGTATTCACTTTGTTGACTCTATTAGCGCTAAAAGTGCAGTAGAAGCCGAGTACATTAACAACTGGGCAAAGAAATTAGAGCGTATTGGTAATATCAATTTTCCAGAAGAGGCGATTCGTCGTAGTCTGAGTGGTACGCTTATTCTAAATGCAACATTAGACCGTGCTGGGCGTGTTGTTGAGTTAGAAATTACTATATCATCGGGGAATAGAACACTGGATAAAGCGGCTTTGCGTATTGTGAAATTAGCGTCACCTTACCAACCACTTCCATCTGAGGTTCGCAAAAAATACGACCGCCTTAATATCACGCGTTCTATCGTGTTTAATAAAGAGAATGCTGGGGCGGCTTTTTACACCAACTAATACCCGAGTGTAATGCCTTCAAAACAATCTGCATCGTCTAACCTACGTAACCACCTGTTGATCGCCATGCCTGCCATGGAAGATCCTAATTTTGCCCAAACAGTGACTCTGATTTGTGAACACAATGAGGAGGGAAGCTTTGGTGTAACCATTAATCGACCAGTCAATCTGACAATAGGTCAATTATTTAGTCAGTTACAAATCGACTCCATTGATCAAGCCTGTTTGGACTCTACCGCTGTTGGTGGTGGCCCTGTTCATGCTGGACAAGGCTTTGTGCTGCACAGTACTGGCCGAACTTGGGAAGGCACTCTCAAAGTCAGCGACTTGGTTTCTGTGACTTCTTCCCGTGATATTTTAGATGACATTGCCTCTGGTGATGGGCCTGATAAATTCTTGCTTGCACTCGGTTGCGCTAGTTGGGAAGCGGGTCAGTTAGAAGAAGAGCTTTTACAAAATGAATGGCTAACCTGTCCTGCTGACTCTAAAATTATCTTTGATACCCCGCATGATGAATGCTGGCAGAGCGCGGCTCAAACGCTAGGCATTGATGTTTATCTCATGAGTGACACAGCAGGGCACGCATAATATGTCGACCGTTTTAGTATTTGATTTTGGACTGCAACGCACTGGTGTTGCGGTTGGAAATACCATCGTAGGTACGTCATCCGCTGTAGAGACTCTGCAAAGCATCAATGGCAAACCAAATTGGCCGGGTATCACTCGGCTTATTGAGCAGTGGGCACCAGCTCAATTAGTTGTTGGTATGCCAAAGCAACTGGATGGTACAGACACGCCATTAACTGCGCCGATTGAGAAGTTTTGTAATCAACTTAATGGCCGTTTTAACTTGCCAGTTGCTCAAGCCAATGAGCAGTTTAGTTCGATAGAGGCTGGGCGTCGCTTAAAAGAAGTCAGGCAAGCTGGCCGTAAGAAAAAAGTCAGCAAAGAAGACGTAGACCAACTGTCTGCTGTCATAATTTTTGAAAATTGGTACCAAAGCCAATAATCTACATCACTTGAATACTCTGGAATCCCCTTGCATGGAATACGATAACAAACGTGTGGATTCGCTGTTGATTACAATGCAACGCGATCTCGAAGCACACCTACAAGCGAATAAAATAGCAGAGCCTTTAATGGTTGGCATTCACTCCGGTGGTGTCTTGGTTGCAGAGCGCTTACATAAAGCGATGGCGCTAACTGAAGACTTGGGTACATTAAATAGTGGTTTTTATCGTGATGACTTTTCCAGCAATGGTTTGAAGGCACAGCTTAAGCCTTCATCAATGCCACTAAGTGTTGATGGTCGCCATATTGTATTGGTTGATGATGTATTATATAGCGGTCGAACGATTCGAGCAGCGATGAATGAATTGTTTGACTACGGGCGTCCAGCCAGTATTACGCTCGTTGTATTGATAGATCGTGGTCGTCGCGAACTACCCATAGAAGCGCAAGTGGTTGGTGTCACTCATGAGCTAGAGCCTGAAGAGTACCTTCAAGTATCAGGCCCTGATCAACTTGAAATGAGCATAATTCGTCGAGAGCCTAATGAAGTCTAAACTCGTTCCTGGGCCATTACCTTCTTCGATTCAATTATCAGAAGATGGCCAGCTAAAACACTTTCTGTCGATAGAAGGTTTGCCACGCGAAATGCTGGTAGAAATCCTCGACCGTGCAGAACAGTTCGTTACCTTGCCCAATAAAGCACAGAAAAAGTTTCCACTGTTGCGTGGTAAGACAGTGATGAATCTATTTTTTGAAAACTCCACACGTACCCGCATGACCTTTGAGCTAGCCGCTCAACGTCTATCTGCCGATGTTGTGAATCTGGATATCCGCAACTCATCCGCCTCAAAAGGTGAGAGCTTGCTGGATACTATTCGTAATCTGGAGGCGATGAATTGTGATGTGTTTGTGGTAAGGCATCATCACAGTAGTGCACCTCACTTTATTGCTAAGTACTGTGCACCTCATATTAGTGTGTTGAATGCAGGTGACGGTTATCACGAGCATCCATCTCAAGCGATGTTAGATATGTTGACAATTCGTCAGCACAAACCAGATTTCTCAAAGCTGACGGTTGCCATTACTGGTGATATTCGTCATTCACGTGTTGCCCGTTCAGAGATTCAAGCGTTAAAAACCTTAGGTGCTAAAGAAATTCGAGTGATTGCGCCGGGCACATTGATGCCAGTCGGGATTGAAGAGTTAGGTGTGAAAGTATTTACCTCGATGGAAGAAGGGTTGGTCGATGCGGATGTAGTGGTGATGCTACGCCTGCAGAAAGAACGTATGCAGGGTGCGATGTTACCTTCCGAGCAAGAGTACTTTTCACTGTACGGTTTGACGGAGCAGCGTTTGACGCTTGCTAAGCCAGACGCGATTGTCATGCATCCGGGGCCAGTTAATCGAGGTGTTGAGATTGCCTCTTCGGTAGCAGATGGGCCTCAATCGGTCATTATGCAGCAGGTTACTAACGGTATCGCGGTACGTATGGCGGTGATGTCGATGGTGATGGGTTCACAGTCTAAGGGGCTCAGCTAATGCCACAATTATTATTTAAACAAGGTCGCTTAATTGATCCAGCGAATGGTGTTGATCAAGTCTGTGATGTGCTGGTAACCGGTAAGAAAATAAGCCTAATCGCTAAAGAAATTAACGGTGCTAGTGATGCGGTTATCATTGACGCTAAAGGTCAGTGGATACTGCCGGGTGTTGTTGATTTAGGAGCATACATTCGTCACCAAGAGCGCAAAGCGACTGTTGAAACCGAGTCTGTTGCTGCAGCTCAAGCAGGTATCACGAGACTCTGTTGCATGCCAGAGCATGAGAAGCCAACGTACTCAACCGCTGAAGTTAACCTGATTCAAGAAAAGGCGACACGTGTTGGTAACGTGTGGTTTGAAGTAATCGGTGGTATGACGGTTGGCTTGAAAGGTGAGCAGCTAACGAATATGGGTGGGCTGAAAAAAGCGGGTTGTGTTGCAGTTAGTCAAGGTCACCATAAATTTGCAAGCTTAGACGTTATGCGTAAAGCAATGGAATACGCAAAAACCTGTGACTTAAAGCTATTTTTGCATCCAATGGAATATGGTTTGATTGGTAATGGGTGTGTGCATGAAGGCGCGATTGCAACACGTGCTGGCTTGCCAGGCATACCTGTTGCTGCTGAGACGATTGCATTGGCACAAATTTTATTGCTGGCAAAAGAAACGCAGAGTGGTGTTCATTTTTGTCGCCTTTCGAGTGCAGCAGGAGTGGACTTGATTCGTCAGGCTAAGGCGCAAGGTTTGGCAGTAACAGCAGATGTTGCAGCTCACCAGTTGCACCTAACTGAGTATGATATTAAAGACTACAACCCGTTATGCCACGTGACACCGCCACTTCGCAGTGAAGCTGATCGTAACGCACTACGTCAAGCCGTTGCTGACGGTGTGATTGATGCGATTTGTTCTGATCATCAACCACATGATATTGATGCGAAATTAGCACCGTTCCAAGAGTCTCGACCGGGTATTTCTGGTTTGGAGACATTACTTCCATTAACTATGAAATTGGTTGATGAGGGCGCGTTAACGCTGGAGCAGGCTATCGGTAGTTTAAGTTTCCGTGCTGCTGGGATTATTGATCAGCCTGTCGGCAGCCTTTCAGAGGGTAGTTATGCGGACATGATCGTTTACGATCCGAAAGTAACTTGGACGCTGAACCCACAAGAGATGTTGAGTAACGGTAAGAACACACCTTTCGGTGGTTGGACGTTTAACGGAAAAGTCACTCAGACTTATACCCGTGGATTGCGTGCAGATATAAATAGTATTGAAGGGGATGTCGAATGATCCGTAGTATGACAGCGTTTGCGCGTTGTGACCGACTAGTAAAGAGTTGCTCTCTGACGTGGGAAATACGTACGGTAAATCATCGTTACCTTGAGCCAACACTGCGTATGCCTGACGGTTTTCGCAGTCAAGAAAATGACTTTAAAGAGCTCGTTCGTAAGCAGCTTTCACGAGGTAAGGTTGATGCAACTTTGCGTTTTGATAGTGAGGAAGGTGAGCAAGCGTCTGCGATTAACGTCGATGCGGCAATGGTTAAAGTATTGCTAGACGCTCAAGCACAGGTTGCAGCCGTAAGCCCTGATGCGAGTGGTTTGTCAGTCTCTCAAATATTGAGTTGGCCGGGTGTGGTAAAGCCAGAGTCGATGGACTACGAAACGTTGTTTAAGGATGCCGCTGAGCTACTTGATGAGGCACTGGCTGACTTAGTGGCTGCTAGAGAGCGTGAAGGTGCGCGTCTAGTGTCATTTATCGAGCAGCGTTGTAATCAGATTGAAGATATCGTCGTGTTGGTTGCGGCGCGTCGTGAAATCGTGGTTGATGCTGCACGTGAGCGTTTGGTATTGCGTATTGAAGGTTTAGATCTTGAGTTTGATCCGACACGTTTAGAGCAAGAGTTGGCTGTTCAAGCACAACGTTTGGATGTGACTGAAGAGCTTGATCGCTTGGTTATTCATGCTGAAGAGCTGCGTGAGTTGCTGCAAACTGGTGATGCTGTCGGGCGACGATTGGACTTCTTGATGCAAGAGCTGAATCGTGAAGCAAATACGCTAGGGTCTAAGTCGCATGATGCTGAGACGACTAAGCACTCGATGGATTTGAAGGTGTTGATTGAACAGATGAGAGAGCAAATTCAGAATATTGAATGATGTTTCAAATTAGGTTTAAACTTCTACACATTAGTACTATTTATCCCTGTTACCTTCTCAGATATTGTTGAAATAACTTTCATTACAACACTAATTAACTTTTATCAATAATATTGCGCCGCTTATCAATACGGTGAATGTTGATGATATTTTGGTGATAGATAATCCAATTATTCTAGTTAACTCTGATAATTGTTGTTCTATGAGCCTACCTTTTCGTACTGCCCTTACTCTACGTAGTTGTTTAACACTGTTTTTTGTGTATCTACTAAGTCTAATAATTTTTCTTATACCTGCTGTTAGTAATGCAGATTGGCCTCAAGCTATTCAGGATAATGTTTCTGTTGTAGGTAACCAGTCTCTAGTTGTTTCAGTATTAGATAATGATGTCGGTGAAGGGCTTGAGCTAATCAGTGTTAATGAGGGTACCACACAAGGTGGTAGTGCTAGTATTAATGATGACAACCAGAGCATTACGTACCAAGCAGCTGCAGGATTTACGGGGACTGATTCCTTTTGGTATAACTTTCGAGATACTCAGGGTAGGGAAAATGCAACACAAGTTCTTGTTGAAGTTGCCTCAGATGGGCCCGTTAAGCCAGTAGAGTGGCCGGATGCCCAGTCTGATTCATCTGAGACTACATTGGATCAAGCAATTGACATAGAAGTGCTTTCTAATGATGTTGGTGTGAATTTGAAGATCATCCTTGTTAACACTTCAACTGTTAACGGTGGAGTGGCTTCAATCAGTACTGATGAACAAAGAATAAGATATATCCCGCCTACAGGTTTCATAGGTACAGACGAGTTTTGGTATAATTTCGAGGATCACTGGGGGCGTGTTAATGCAGCTAAAGTAACTGTTGAGGTTACTTCAGAAGAGTTAGTAAAACCTATTGAGTGGCCTGCTGCTAATGAAGACTTAATTGATGCTGTTATTGATACTACGACAATAGTTTCAGTACTAGAAAATGATATAGGTTCAGGGCTGATACTGACTAGTGTTAATACATCTACGGTTAAAAATGGAAGCGCCTCACTTAGTGAAGATAAGCTAAAAATTGTTTATATTCCTCCCCAGAGTTATATTGGTGATGACGAGTTTTGGTATGTCTTTAGCGATTCATGGGGACGTACTAATGCAGCTAAAGTGGTCATCACGGTCAAGCCTGATTATTCAGCTTGGCCAAGTGCTGTAGCTGATTATGTTGAAACTAATAAAAATAACTCTCTCCTCATTCCTGTATTAGACAACGATGTTGGTGAAGAACTTCAATTAGTAACGGTAAACACATTTACGACTGGTTCTGGTCAAGCAAAAATAGAAGAAGCAGGTATTAGCTATACACCAGCTATTGATTTCATTGGTACTGATTCATTTTGGTATAGCTTCGAGGATGCTCAAGGACGAAAAAATAGTACACAGGTTTTTGTGACAGTCTTAGATGTCACTGATACTGATGAAGATGGTATTTCAAATTCAGTAGATACTGACGATGATAATGATGGTGTACCCGATATAGCTGATGCATTCCCATTGAATGCAGATGAAACAATAGATACAGACAATGATGGAATTGGTAACAATGCTGATACCGATGATGATCAAGATGGTGTGCTTGATACAGCAGATGCTTTTCCTTTGGATGAAACTGAGTCGGTTGATACTGATAACGATGGCATGGGTAATAATGCCGATAATGATGATGATGGAGATGGATTTTTAGATCAAGTGGAGCTAACTGCAGGAACAGATCCCCTTAACCCAAGTAGCCGACCAGTTAGTAATGAACCTATCAGAAGCTCTATTATTCCCCAAACAGGAGAAACAACCGTATTCCAAGAGTTTGATGATGGCTCTATTCGTGCTGGTGTAGAAAGAAGTTATACCCGTAATGATAATAGCGAAACAGTTCTAGATAATATTACCGGATTAATCTGGCAGGATAATGAGGATGTAAAAGAGCTAGAGTTAAGTTGGGATGATGCTTCTTCATATTGCCAAAACTTAACATTAGCTAATATCTCTGACTGGAGGTTACCCGAAAAGTACGAATTGCTTTATTTGGTTGATCACTCTCGTGATGCTCGTGATGCTCGAGATCAATTGCTCGATGATGAATTCATGAATATGTATCGTGATGACGGCTATTCGACTCCCGCTTATTATCACTGGACAAATGACGTTAGCACTTACTCGGGTACTCGTTATGCTTTAGAAGTTGGTTTCCTTACAGGAGTGCTTGTCCAAACTCGTGTTGCTACTACTAATCATACTCGTTGTGTAAGTGGTAATACTACCTATGCCCCAAATATTAGACATTTTAGCGATGACTTAGCCGTAGATGTGAATAGTAAGTTAATGTGGCAGGATGATATAACGGTTGTTGACAATAAAGTTAGCTGGTCAGATGCAATCACTTACTGTGAAAATCTAGAGTTAGGGGGAGTAAATGATTGGCGTTTGCCGAATGTAAATGAAGGGCATAGCATCATCGGTGGGTCTGCTTATTCTCTATTTTCTAATAGGCATAGCTATACCAACTTTAGTAACAAACCTTATTGGTGGACTTCAAATGAGCATCGATCGAGAAGTGGCGAGGCTTTAGTTTTTTATTCTGTAACAGGAAGTTATAAGCAGTTTTATGACTATAAAATTCGTACCAATTATGTACGTTGTGTTCGTGACTATAAGGAACCAGTCATTATATGGGAAGGTGATTCAACCATTACACAAGGAGAATCAATTACTCTTGATGGCTCAGCTAGCTATGATCAAGATGGTACGATTGTAAGCTACAGATGGTTCAATAGAACACTATTTGAAACTATTTCTACTGAGCAAACAGCGACAGTAAATAATTTACCGGCAGGTGAGCATGAAATTTACTTCGAAGTTACGGATAATCATGGCTTATCTAATGCAACTGTATTCATATTAACTGTACTAACAGATCAGAGACTCAATACCTCCCCCATAGCAGATGTAGGCTCCGATCAAACAGTTTTTATTGGTAATGCAATCACGTTTAATGCAGGTAACAGTTCTGACAGTGATGGAAGTATAACTTCTTATGAGTGGAAAGAAGGAGGCACAGTCCTAAGCAACAGTATTAGTTTTACAAAAAATGATCTTTCTGTTGGAACCCACGAAATTTATTTGACGGTTACCGATAATGAAGGTGCTACTAGTACTGATAGTTTGACCGTTACTGTTGTGCCTATTCTCAATGAGCCACCAGTTGCGGATGCAGGTTCTGACCAAGTAATTATTTATGGGACTTCAGTTACTTTAGATGCTAGTAATAGCTTAGATCCAGATGGCAGCATCGTATCTTATGAGTGGAAAGATGGTGGAGCCTTACTTAGCTCTGATGTTAGTTTCACTACAGATGAGCTCAGTGAAGGTTTGCATGAAATTCAATTAACGGTAACTGATAATAATGGTGCAACTAATACAGACAGCATAAATATTACTGTTAACACCCAGCCTATAGAATATGAATTGCAAGTATGTCCGGTTAACCAGGTAATAGATGATTCTGCATTTGTTGATAGGTACCCAGATGAAAATATTGCTTGGATTGGGGCTAACTATTCTGATGTATTGGAGATAAAAAAAGCATTTAATAATGCACGTTTAGTGGATAACTCGGTATTCCAGTATTTGGAGATGCCATCTCAAGCAGTTTGGGATGGAATGTCACTCCAAGAGAAAGGCCTTTATTTGATCAATAGTGAGAGAACTGCTAGAGGCCTTAAACCTTATGAAGGAGTGAGTCAAAATATAGTTGATGTCGCCACACAATATTCTGATTACATTAGAGAAAACAATCAGGTTATAGGCCACTACAATGATGGTAATAGCCCTGTTCAAAGGTTACGCCAAGATAGTGCAATAGAAGCTAATGGGAGTTTTCAGGGGTGGGAGAATGTTTATTCCGTATATGGCGCATCAGGTTTACCTGTAGCAACAGAGGAAGTAGTAAGAGCTATTTATTATTGGACCTATATAGATAAGTATCCATTGTCGGGTCCTTCTTGGGGGCATCGTAGTCTTATTCTTCAGAAGGGATTGGATGATGATAGCGGTAGTTTTGGTCAGGAGGGACTAATCGGTTTGGGAGTATCTATTGGAGCATATGATCCTTCAAACCTTAACCCTAGTTATACAGGTGCAGTTGTTACTCTAAACTTGTTTGACCCACTATCTGGTTGGGATCATAGTGGTACAATCACTGTAAATGTAGATGGCGCACAGCTTTGTAATGATTACGCAGCTTTAGAGATTGACGAGTCGCAAGTTTCTCTTGATGGTTTAGTTTCTCTAGAAATAGCTTCAGCTGACATTTATCTAACACCAAATTCAAGTGAGCAAGTTCAGGTGATGGCTGTTCTTGAAGATGGATCGCGTTTAGATGTCAGCCATGTGGCTGAGTTAACACCAGATTTTCGTTCCGTCATTAGTATTGAAGCGGGAAATATTGTTGCGCTGAGATATGGCAGTGTATACGTTTCAGCTAAAGTTAATAACGTAGTTTCCAATAGAGTCTTGGTTGTAGTTAAAGATAAAGGAGATACAACCAACCTGACAGGTACATATGCTGAAAGCTATCAGGACTATATACCAAGTAATGCCAGTATAAGTCATTATGACCCCAAAGCATTTAGTCTATTGACAGGGTTTGTTAAAGACAGAAATGGTCTTCCTTTAAGTGACGTTAATATGTCAGTTTTAAATGCCCCAGAGTATGGAAGCATAAAAACGGATGATGATGGTAAATTTGTTCTCACTGTAGAAGCAGGCAGCAGACAATTGGTCTATCAAAAGTCAGGCTATTTAACAGTTCATCGTAAACAGAATGCAGCGAGTAATAATTGGGCTGTGTTAGATGACGTAATTTTGCTTGAGGTGGACTCAAAACAAACCCAAATTGACTTGAGTGAAAACACACCACAAACCCATGTGTCAACATTAGTGACGGATGAGTTTGGATCACGCGCTACAACGCTAGTATTTAATGGTATTAGCTCTGCAACAGTAAAGTCTACTGATGGAACGAACCGTGTACTCACTGACTTTTTTGTTCGTGCGACCGAATATGAATTACCACAGTCTATGCCAGCAGATTTACCGGCAGAATCTGCTTTTACCTATTGCTCAGAGCTACAGATTCCAGGGGTAAGAGATGATGAAGTTGTAACATTCGATCAACCTGTTGTGATGTATGTAGATAACTTCCTAAACTTTAATGTTGGTGAAATAGTTCCTATCGGTTATTACGACAGAAATGACGGTGAGTGGAAAGCATCCGACAATGGTGTTGTTGTTAAGTTATTGGATACGAGCGGCAATGGACTAGTAGATGGTTTAGACCTCAATGATGATGGTATTGCCGATGACTTAAATGGCAATGGTGAAACTGCCGATGAAGTTGTTGGCATTGACAACTATCAAGTTGGAAAAACCTATTGGCGTGGAAGCTTTGACCACTTTACTCCATGGGATTTTAACTGGCCATACCTTCCGCCAACGGATGCAGTTGCTCCGAGTGAAGTGAAAGCTGAGTCTAGTAAAGAAGACAAAGAAGATATGGAGTGCGTAGCAACTAATTCGTACGTCAAACCTTATCCTCAAGCATTTCATGAAGATATTCCAGTCACTGGTACTGGGCTGACACTTCATTACTCTAGTCAAAGGACAGCAGGCTATGAGCATAAAATTAATTTCCAAATGAGTGGAGACTCCATACCTAGTTCAATGACACAAATGATTGCTAGGTTAGAAATTGGTGGTAATGTATATGAAGAAACTTTCGCGCCAGAGGCAAATAAAAAAGTAGAATTTATTTGGGATGGTAAAGATCCATCAGGACAGCGTGTAGAGGGTGCTGTAAGAGGAACGCTGAATATTGGTTACAAATATCAAGCGGAATACAGCAGTGCAGGCGCAATAACGACCTCTGCTGAATTGAGTAGTTTTGAGACCGCTTGGGCTCAGTTAGGTTCTAATACAACGGGTATTACAGGGCGTGATGATTTCATTAGTTGGAAGAGCAGCTTTATAGATGTTCAAAACACTTATGACAACCAGCTTGCAGAAGGTTGGTCTCTTTCTAACCATCATACATCTAGCACCATAGGCTCTATTTATAAAGGCGATGGTGAAATTATTGATGGAGATAAAGCATCTTTAGTGCTTAAGACTGGTATTACAGAAAGCCAGCATACCGGAGATGACGGTTTCTATCAGAAGGGCGGGAGTAATATTGATTACTTCATTAACTCTAATGGAGTCTTAGAAGATAGGGTAACGGGATTACAGTGGCAATATTCATTCCCAAGAGAATCGTTTAGAAGTCAATTGCTCGCGAGTGATTATTGTTCGGTTATCTCGAGAGATACAGGCCAGGCAGGCTGGAGGCTACCCACTTATAAAGAGCTTGTGTATACGGTTGATAAGTCCGGTGGGGATCATGATTTTCCTATCTTCCAATTTGAAGCCCTAAATTACTGGAGTGACATAACGTTTAACACTAATCAGGCTTTAATTCCCCTCATTTGTGTTAATGGAGACCGTATTGATACGAGCTATATTGCTGACTTATCTAGAAACGATATTGATGAAGTGGTCGTTGATGGTCAAAATGGATTAATGTGGCAGGATGATATTTCAACGACGACACATACTTCCGATTGGGTAAGTAGTATTGAATACTGTGAGGGGTTAGAGCATGCTGACTATTCAGATTGGCGTTTACCTAATATTAACGAACTGACGTATGTGCTTCCAAATACTGTTTTTGTTAATCAGACAGAAATACCAGATGAACCTTGGAACCCAACAGTAAGTTTCAGAAATCCTTATTGGACTTCAACCCCTAATTACCAAAACAGTGATCAAGCATGGGCAATGGAGAGCTCTAGCCCCTCAAGCTATCGTTTCAGCAAAAGTGATCAAAACTATGTGCGCTGCGTAAGAGATAACTTACAGTCAGTTCGGAGTCCTTATCGCTTTGATGAGAACCGAAAGCATATTAAGACGGTTGATCTCGATACTGGCGTGACGTTGACAACGTTTGCTTACGATGAAAATGGCCGTTTAAGTACAATGACGGACCGTTTTGGTGACACAGTAACGATCAACCGTGACTTCACAACAGGCCAAGTGACGTCTATTACCTCTCATGATGGCTATGTGACTGAGCTGTCCATTGGTTATGATAATAATAATCTGACTCAGGTAAGTTACCCTGATGGAACTTATTATCAGTTCATCTATGATGAAAAGTCGTTGATGACAGATGAAATTAAGCCTAATGGGTATACCTTCCTCCATCAATTTGACGAAAATGGACGTGCTGTACAAACCAGTGACCCAGAAGGAGGTGTTTGGGATTTCTTTAGTAATAGATTACTTGATGGCAGTGTTCAATATGGCTATTCAACATCGGAGTCAAATACTTATCAAACAGTACGTACCATCCTTGATAACTATGATGTTCAAAAAGTAACAACGGATACCACTGGCACTGAGTTCATTAATGTGAAGCAAGCGGATGATTTAAAAGAGTCATCGCAAAGCTGCTCTATAGAAACTGTTGTTGATAGTGTGATTGACAGTAAGACGAAAGAAGAAATTCCAAGTCAAATCACGATTACTTTACCTAGTGGTTTAGAGCACATAACCGAAGTTACAAAGACCTATGCTGAAAATGGTGCTGACACAAGTAAGCAAACCATTACCATGAGCATAAACGGTAAAGTGGGTACAGTTCATAGTGATTCTAAAACAGGTATTTCAACAGTCACTTCCGCTGAAGGTCGCACCTTTACCTCTTATGCCGATCGAGAAACACTGTTGTTACAGTCGACACAAACGCCAGAGTTGCTAGATACGGCTTACACGTATGATAGCCGTGGTCGAGTAACCACCGTGACGACAGGCGATCGTACAACCACGTATTATTATGATGATGCAGTGAGTAAAGGCAAAGTCACCTCGATTATTGCGGCAGATGGTCTCTCGACTGATTATGAATACGACTCAATGGGCCGTGTGAGTAAAGTTACTTATCCTGATGGTCATAGCACGCAAAATAGCTATGATAGCCAAGGTAATCTGAAAACCTTAGTCATCCCAACACCTGCGACACACAGCTTTGCACATAATAGTAATGACAATGTCACGAGTGAAACCACTCCGCTTAACGAACAGACAGAGTACAGCTATGATCGTGATCGGAGACTGACGCAAATCAGACTGCCTTCGGGTGACTTGATTAGTAATACCTATAGCGGAGGCTTGTTAACGCGAACAGCAACCCCTGAAGGTAATATTGATTACACCTATGAGTGTGGTGCCAAGGTTGGTTCGGTGACTGAAGGTAGTGAGAGTGCTTCATACAGTTACGACGGCAACTTAGTGACCGACATCAGTTACAGTGGTGTCTTAGATGAAGTCATCTCGCAAAGCTACAATAACGATTTTAGAGTCACGGCGTTGAACTATGCGGGTAACGCATCTACCTTTGCCTACGATGATGATGGTTTGATTATTGAAGTGAATGGTTATTCCATTTTCCGCAATCTTCAGAATGGTTTACCAGAAGCGCTAAACAATGGTGTATTCAGCCAGAATCGAAGTTATAACGGTTATGGTGAAACAGAAAACGTCAGTACCACCGTGAATGATGAAGCGGTTTATGACTACACCTTAAGTTATAACGACATTGGCCAAATCACGGCCAAACAAGAAGTACTGGACAATGGCAATGTCAATGAGTATGACTACACTTATGACAATAAGCGTCAGCTCGTTAATGTTGCTCTGAATGGTATGGCGGTTGAGCAGTATAGTTACGATGCGAATGGAAACCGCACCACACACAGCAGCACGCAACGCGGTATTTCAAACCAAGGGTCTGTTTATAACGTAGGAGATCAGTTGCAAAGTAGTGGTGATACAAGCTATGAATACGATGCAGATGGTCAGCTCAGTAAAAAGATAAACACGAACGGCACCACAAGCTATCAGTACAGTTCGCAGGGTCGATTACTACAGGTAGAAACCCCCAGCCAAATGATTAGCTATTTGCATAACGCGTTCGGTAATCGTGTGGCGAAGCGAGTGGATGGCGTCATCACTGAAAAGTACCTATGGTTGAATAAAACCCTGCTGCTAGCCACTTACGATGGCAGTGATAATCTGAAGCAGCGTTTTGAATACGCGGACGGTCATGTACCCAGCAGTTTTGTTCAGGACAACCAGACTTACTATATCGTCACCGACCACTTAGGTACGCCACGCGCTATCACTGATAGTACAGGTGTGGTGGTTAAGCGTATGACATACGATAGTTTTGGTAATGTGTTATCTGATACTAACCCAACACTGACTATTCCATTTGGCTTTGCAGGTGGTCTTCAAGATGTTGATACGGGATTCGTTCGTTTTGGTTATCGAGACTATGATCCAGAGACTGGACGTTGGACTGCAAGAGATCCGATTGGTTTTGCGGGTGGTGATAGTAATCTTTATGGCTATGTACTGAATGATCCGATTAACTTTGTGGATCAGGATGGTTTATTGCCTAGTCTTCCGCAAGGTCTAGTTGATTTTGCGGCTGGTTTTGGTGATGCAGTTTCATTTGGTGTCACTGACTGGGTTCGAGATAAGATTGACGTTAACTCTTCAGTTGATAAGTGCTCTGGTTCTTATGGTGCTGGTGCAATCACTGGCGCCCTTGCCAGTATCCCTAGGGGAGGCGGGTTAAAGTTAGCGGCAAGACGGTCATGCAGTTTCGATGGAGAAACGGAAGTACTGACCATTGATGGCTATAAGAAAATCAAAGATATTACTGAAGAAGATATCGTTCTTAGTCGAAATGAAGTGACAGGCGAACATAGTTTTGAATCTGTACTAGCACAATACAGCAATGACTATGAAGAGACTGTTTATATTACCATTAAGGATATTGAGTCAGAACAGGTACAAGTGATTACCTCGAATAAGATTCATCCGTTCTTTGTTAAATTGTCATCAGAGCGAGGAGAAGTTCCAGCATCATCTGAAGGCCATGATTATCAAGGAATTATTGAACATGGTCATTGGGTTGATGCGAGTGATTTAAAAGCAGGGTACTTATTATTAAATGATGATAAAACCTTTGCCGAAGTCGTTAGTGTTAGGATTGAAGGCGAAGCACTTGAAGCGTATAACTTAACGGTTGATCAAACGGCGACTTTCTTTATTCGGGGAGCAGGTAAAGGTGGGGCGGTTTGGGTTCATAATTGTCCTATCAGACCACCTGCAAAAAGATTGGGTGATGTTTTTGGAGTAGGACCAGAGGGTGCTAAAGATGCTCTTAATAAGCTAGAAAGAGGGGAACTAAATATTCCTTCAGATCTAACCAAAGCAGACTTATTAGCCTATAGAGAGTTAGCTATTAACGCAATTTCTAAACAAAGAGAAAGGGCTTCCAAGGAGCCATCACGAAAACGCTATGAGCAGTCAGCAAAAACAGACTCTGTTCAGGGGTATAGATTGAAAATAATAAACCACTTACTAATAAAATCAGGATTAAAATAGAGATGATTTTTGTCACTTTTAACCCATTAGAAATTCATCAGATTGAAGGTGTTCCTAATGTTAAAATAGAAATAGCTGGTGATATATTTATTGATGTTAATCAAAAATCTATTGATGCTTGCAAGTTTGATGGTTTTTTGGGGTTTTATGATTGGTTGATAAATAGCAGTGATGATGTCATCGGAGTATACTTAATGCTAGCTGATCATTCGAAAAACATTCTTTCTTATATTTCCGGTTTTGAAAACATTTCCATCGAAGCTGATGGGTCGGGCGTGTTTATTTTCTTCTCTGAAAATAAGGATTTTGATGAAAGTAGATCTAATTCTGAGAGTTTTGGTTGTAATAGATTGTATACGACTGAAAGTGGTCAAATAGCAATGTCATTTGAGTTACCTGAAGTAGGAAGAGTTGTTGGTTATAAATAATTCGAAACACTATTTTCAATTAAACAGAAGAGATAAGCTCGGGTTTTTTGTTTGATGGCACTGAGTTCGTTAATGTTAAGTAAGCGGATGAGTTAAAAGAATCAACTCAAAGTTGCTTGGTGGAAATCGTGATTAATAGTAAGACAAAAGAAGAGATTCCAAGTCAGATCATCATAATTTTGCCGAGTGGTTTAGAGCACATCACCTAAGTCACAAAGACCTATGGTGCCGACACAAGTCAGCAAACCATTACTATGAGTACAAACGGTAAAGAGGCTCGGTGCATAGTGATGCTAAAACAGGTGTTGCAACAGTCACTTTCGCTGAAGGGCGCACATTTACCGCGTATACCGACCCAGTGCGTGTTCGCTACATGGGAAAAAAGGGGCTACTGACAGACCAACTAAAGCAGTTGGGTCAATTGCCTCCAGAAGAGCGTCGTGAAGCAGGACAATAAAGCTATTCCAACACCTGCGGCACATAGCTTTGATCGTGATCGCAGATTGACGCAAATCAGACTGCCTTCGGGTGACTTGATTAGTAATACCTATAGCGGAGGCTTGTTAACGCGAACAGCAACCTATAGTGGTCAAGTGAAATTGGCCATAATGTCTCTCTGCAGTATTGGATGATGGCAATTTCAATGAGTATGACTACACTTATGACGATAAGCGTCAGCTCGTTAATGTTGCTTTGAACGGTACGACGGTTGAGCAGTATAGTTACGATGCGAATGGAAACCGCACCACACACAGCAGCACGCAACGCGGTATTTCAAACCAAGGGTCTGTTTATAACGTAGGGGATCAGCTACAAGGTAGCGGTGATACCAGTTATGAATACGATGCAGATAGTCAGCTAAGTAAAAAGATAAACACGAACGGCACGACAAGCTATCAGTACAGTTCACAGGGTCGATTACTAGAGGTAGAAACACCCAGCCAAATGATTAGCTATTTGCATAATGCTTTTGGCAATCGTGTGGCGAAGCGAGTGGATGGCGTTATCACCGAAAAGTACCTATGGCTGAATAAAACCCTGCTGCTAGCCACTTACGATGGCAGTGATAATCTGAAGCAACGTTTTGAATACGCGGACGGTCATGTACCCAGCAGTTTTGTTCAGGACAACCAGACTTACTATATCGTTACCGACCACTTAGGTACGCCTCGCGCTATCACTAATAGTACAGGTGTGGT
>NZ_QGKL01000041.1 GCF_003172895.1 Leucothrix arctica
CCATGCAGCACCTGTCTCAGTGCTCCCGAAGGCACTAAAGCATCTCTGCAATATTCACTGGATGTCAAGGGATGGTAAGGTTCTTCGCGTTGCATCGAATTAAACCACATGCTCCACCGCTTGTGCGGGCCCCCGTCAATTCCTTTGAGTTTTAGTCTTGCGACCGTACTCCCCAGGCGGTCAACTTAATGCGTTAGCTGCGCCACTAAGAACACAAGGCTCCCAACGGCTAGTTGACATCGTTTACGGCGTGGACTACCGGGGTATCTAATCCCGTTTGCTACCCACGCTTTCGCACCTCAGCGTCAGTTTTGGACCAGAGAGCCGCCTTCGCCACTGGTATTCCTTCAGATCTCTATGCATTTCACCGCTACACCTGAAATTCTACTCTCCTCTTCCAAACTCTAGTTACCCAGTATCAGAGGCAATTCCCAGGTTGAGCCCGGGGCTTTCACATCTGACTTAAATAACCGCCTACGCGCGCTTTACGCCCAGTAATTCCGATTAACGCTTGCACCCTCCGTATTACCGCGGCTGCTGGCACGGAGTTAGCCGGTGCTTCTTCTAAAGTTAACGTCAAGGCTAGCACTATTAATACTAAACCCTTCTTCACAATTGAAAGTGCTTTACAACCCTCAGGCCTTCTTCACACACGCGGCATTGCTGGATCAGACTTTCGTCCATTGTCCAATATTCCCCACTGCTGCCTCCCGTAGGAGTCCGGGCCGTGTCTCAGTCCCGATGTGGCTGATCATCCTCTCAGACCAGCTATAGATCGTAGCCTTGGTGAGCTCTTACCTCACCAACTAGCTAATCTAACGCAGGCTCATCCAATTGCACAAGGTCCGAAGATCCCCTGTTTTCCCCCGTAGGGCGTATGCGGTATTAATCCGGATTTCTCCGGGCTATCCCCCACAACTGGGTAGATTCCTACGCGTTACTCACCCGTCCGCCACTCGTCAGCACTAGCAAGCTAGCCTGTTACCGTTCGACTTGCATGTGTTAAGCATGCCGCCAGCGTTCAATCTGAGCCAGGATCAAACTCTTCAGTTAAATTTGTTCACTATAAATACCGTGTAAATCAGGTCGAAGCGTTTAAAACTAACTATATACGTATAATCAAAAATTTAACGTTTTGTTAGGTTCTTTGCTTCTTGCAGTATTTTTTGCAAGCTACAAATCCCCACACAAGTTATTTGGTCTATATTGTTAATGTAGCGCCTGCGATCTCTACCGCAGGAAGGAGGCGAATTATATATAAGCCTCAGATCTTGTCAACGTTTTTTTGAACTTTAATTCGATTAAACACTCAACCGAACCGAACAACAAAACACCGACCTAATACTCATGATCAATCGAGGAAAAACCAAGACCTTTCAACTACTTAAGATGCAGTTCAGATGAACAACTTCCATCTCAAGAGCGGCGCATTATAGACAGATCTGAGCACCCGTCAACCCCTTTATGAACCTTTTATGAATTTAACTCACGAAAGATTATATTAAGACTCTTTACCGAACATCCCGCCAATCAAAACCATTCTCTTGGCTAGCCATAGATATCCATTCTGACTCACAGTTTGCGCCACGATATAAAGCCTGACGAGCAAACTCTGGCAAGTTATTCTTCTCACTGACATGACCGCCGATTAAATGCTGTAGCTTAGTCAAGTCCAACTTTTTTAGTATAGCCTCAGACTGCTTATTATCTAAGTGCCCTAAATCACCTGAAACACGCTTTTTCAATGAATAAGGATAACTTCCCTCCATCAGCATGTCGTAATCATAATTACACTCAAGCATTAACGCATCGAGAGAATCCAGACTACTAAGCACATGTGGTGTGACTCGACCTAAGTCACTCAATATACCTAAACGAACTGCACCATCGCTAAATACGAACTGGCACGGCTCTCTTGCATCATGAGGGACCGGAAAAGGCTGAAGAGATAGGTCACCTATCTCAAAGTTACTATGAGGGTCGATGAAGCACGTTTGATTAAAGTCAGTATCCTTTGCTACTTCATTGGTTCCCACGGTAAGCCACACAGGCAGCTTGTACTTTCTAGATAAGCGCCCTACCCCATTAACATGATCCCCATGCTCATGAGTTACGACGACGGCATCCAAAGAATCAGGCTCACACCCTAAACGGAGTAACCTCTTCTCTGTTTCCTTTACTGAAAACCCACAATCAAGCAACACTCGAGTTTTACCAACCTCGATAAGTGTTGCATTGCCCTTGCTACCGCTTCCTAATGATGCAAAGCGAATCATTACGAGCTAGTTAACTCTTTTTTTAACCTTGTTAGCAACGAACGAGCTTCTGCACCAGGTAAAGACTGGCTATCCATATCAGTGAAAGCAACACTATCCCCTTTAACGATCATTTGATATTCAGCGCCTTCGTTAACCTTACCCATTGTACGATTCAAAAATGCTCCTATAAGGCTATCTTGATCAGATACTAACGAGCGATCTCGAACCGTTATCACACCAGTGGCCTGATTGCTGCTGATAACAGTTAAACCCATTGGCTTTAATGCTTCTGTCGTCCGTTTCAAAAGTGAAGCGCCAACATCACTCGATTTCAACACTAACTGAGCACCTTGCTTTACAATAAGTATAGATCCAGCAGCTACTACACCTTTTACACCTGCCGAAGCAGGAATTGTCGTCATCGAGCCATCAATGAGTGGAACGCTTCCATCAAGTACGACCGTATTGCTCGTCTCTATTTGATCAGATACATTCGTCACATACGTCTTATCAAAAACAGGCTTATCTAAGCCAGCAGGCACCTCTAACAACTTAACTGACTTGTGATTACTATAGTCGACCAAGTTAGTTGTATCTGTAAGAGAATTCACTGAACTACAACCCGCCATCAAACCGGTTATTGCCATTAATGGTAAATATTTCATAGTGACACCTGCAATGTTAACTGAAAGACACGTTTGTTTTGCGCATAGCTTCTAGAAGCCCTGCTCTTAAAGACTCATCAAGTGGTACTAACGGCAAACGAAGCCCATCCTCATGTCCATAACCCATACGTGCTAATGCCCATTTAACTGGAACTGGATTAGGGTCTAGGAATAAGTTTTGATGTAAAGGCTTAACTATATTGTCTAATGCTAATGCTTTCTCCCTGTCACCAGAAAGTGCTGCCGCGCAAATATCATGCATAAGCTGCGGCACAACGTTAGCAGTAACAGAGATATTTCCCTTACCACCAAGCAAAATCAGCTCAACAGCAGTCGGATCATCACCACTGAACACATCAATTCGATCAGCACAACGCTCAATAATTTCGCGTGCACGATCCATGCTTCCAGTCGCTTCTTTAATACCGACAATATTACTAATACCTGCAAGACGATCTACCGTGTCGGGTAAAATATCACTGACTGTACGACCAGGGACATTGTATAAAATCTGTGGAATAGCAACGCCTTCAGCCAACGCTTTGAAGTGACGATACAAACCTTCTTGTGTTGGCTTGTTATAATAAGGTGCAACTAATAACGCAGCATCCGCACCTATTTTATAAGCAGCCTGCGTTAGCTCCAAAGCCTCCGAAGTACTATTAGAGCCAGTACCTGCGATAACCGGGATTTTTTTATCAACTATCTCTACCACCCGTTTTAGTACGTCCTGATGCTCACTGTGTGACAATGTTGCTGACTCACCAGTGGTGCCCACTGCAACAATTGCATCTGTGTTGTTATCAAGATGAAATCCCACTAGCGCTTCTAGCGCAGCGTTATCCACTTGACCTGAAGATGTCATCGGCGTAATTAGCGCGACCATACTTCCTTGAAACATCGAACCCTCCAACAAGGTTTTGCCCGCTCAATCGCGGTGTTTAATACAGGTGTAAATCAAAGAAAGTCTAATAGCGACATTGGATAAACACAAGGTAAATAAAGGATTGTGGTATTACGGCTTACAATCGGATAACTTATTCTGATCAATAACCAATAGGACGGATTTATGCCTGCTCTGGAAATCGGACAAGTTGTCCCTGACTTTACAGCTCCTGCGACATCAGAAACTACCTTTACACTGTCTGATTATCGTGGTGTTTCGAATGTCATTATCTACTTTTACCCTAAGGACAGCACGCCTGGCTGTACCACCGAAGGTCAAAACTTCAGAGACATGAAAGAAGAACTCGCTTCAAACGACACGATTGTCTTTGGCGTGTCAAAAGACACTATGCGTCGCCATGAAAACTTCAAAGCCAAGCAAGAGTTTAACTTTGAATTGATTTCTGATGAAAGCGAAGAAGTGTGTAACTTATTTAATGTTATCCAGCTAAAGAAGTTATACGGTAAAGAGTACATGGGAATTGTACGTAGTACCTTCTTGATAGATAAAGAAGGAGTGCTACGAGAGCACTGGGACAAAGTACGAGTTAAAGGTCATACCGACAGAGTACTGGAATCAGTAAAAGCACTTTAAACAAGTACAAAAACGCAAAGAGCCTATTCATCATAAATAGGCTCTTTGTTTATACGTTTAACACTGTACGATTAGTTCAATGAACACTATCATTACCAGCAATCAGACCTTCTGAAAATATACGCTCCAGATCAATCTCATCTACTGAGTAATGCGTGTTACAGAAGTCACAATCTACTTCGATTGACCCCTTCTCTTTTAACATACTGTCAGCTTCGGCACGCCCCATACTTGAAAGCATATTATCGACTTTCTCTTGGGAACAACTACACTGGAAGCGAAGCGGCTCACCATCAAACAAACGAACACTTTCTTCGTTGAATAAACGATGTAATAGCGTTTCAACATCTAGTGTTAAAAGCTCTTCACTCTTAACTGTCTCAGCCAACATGCTTGCACGATTCCAACCATCAGTATCTTCCGCATCACCCGGCAAACGCTGAACCAACATACCAGCAGCGGTAGTATCACTTACGGCAAGCTCTAGACGTGTTTTCAATTGTTCAGACTGCTCAAAGTAAGCCATTAAACATTCAGCAAGTGTTTCGCCATCTAAATTAACAATACTTTGATAGCGCTCACCTTGACCCGGTTCTGGCTCAACGGTAATCACTAGCGTCGCATCACTGCCTAATAAATTAGTCATCGTTGGATCAATATCTTCGACATCACCTTTCCAACGCGCCATTCCACGTAAACCACCATCAGAGGTTGCTTGCACGATTAGCAAATTAACGGGATTACCGTTATTAAGCTGAATAGATAAAGAGCCTTTGAATTTAATCGTCGCAGACATTAAAGCAACAGCAACTAAAGCTTCGCCCAATATCTTTTTAACTGGCGCAGGATAATCAGAGCAAGCCGTTAGCTCTTGCCATGCGCTACTTAGCTGAGCGTACTCACCTCGCACATTCGCATCGTCCATCAAAAAGCGATAAATTTTATCCATTTAAGCGTCCAGTTTTGATTTTAGCAAGCGGTTAACTTCAGCAGGATCAGCCTGCCCTTTTGAAGCTTTCATTGTTTGCCCCACAAAGAAACCAAACAACTTATCTTTACCCGAACGATACTGTTCATACTGACCAGGGTTCGCTTCAATGATGCCATCAATAATTGCTTCGATCGCACCTGTATCGGTTATTTTCTTCAAGCCTTTCGCTTCAATGATTTGATCAGTATCGCCTTCACCATTCCAGATCGCTTCAAAAACAGCCTTAGCCGTACTTCCTGAAATAGTATTATCAGTAATACGCTTAATCAAACTTGTCAGCTGCTCTGGTGTAACCTTTGAATCAGCAAAATCTAGCTCTGCTTTATTCAAATGACTGGCTAATTCACCATTCACCCAGTTTGCAGATAGTTTAGCCTCACCTGTCGCTAGGGCAACAATTTCGAAGTAATCCGACGACGCACGACTCGATGTTAATACACCGGCATCAAATTCACTTAACTCAAACTGATCAATAAAGCGCTGCTTTTTGATTTCAGGTAGCTCAGGTAATTCTGCACGAACGCTATCGCGCAGCTCTTGAGTAATTGCTACAGGCAACAAATCAGGGTCTGGGAAATAACGGTAGTCATTCGCCTCTTCCTTTGAACGCATTGAGCGAGTTTCATCTTTATCAGGATCAAACAAGCGAGTCTCTTGAACTACCGTACCGCCTGCTTCAATCAAATCGATTTGACGCTCCACTTCGATATTGATGCCGCGCTCAACAAACTTAAATGAGTTGATGTTTTTCAACTCAGCACGTGTACCTAATTTAGCCTGACCTTTTGGACGAACCGACACGTTAGCATCACAGCGGAAAGAGCCTTCCTGCATGTTACCGTCACAAATACCTAGGAACTGCACCAAGGTATGGATTTTGCGCATGTAAGCAACCGCTTCTTTCGCATTACTCAAATCTGGCTCAGAAACAATTTCCAACAAAGGCGTTCCCGAGCGATTCAGGTCAACACCGGTTTGTCCTGCAAAATCTTCGTGCAGTGATTTACCCGCATCTTGCTCAAGGTGAGCACGCGTCACACCAATACGCTTAGTTTCGCCGTTTTCTAGCTCAATATCCAAGTGACCTAAACCAACAATTGGCTTATCAAACTGACTGATTTGATAACCTTGCGGTAGATCTGGATAGAAGTAGTTTTTACGTGCAAACACTGAAATATCTGGCACTTCAGCATCAATCGCCAAACCAAACATAACCGCTTTGCGAACGGCATCTGTATTCAATACTGGCAACACGCCCGGCATTGCCAAATCAACGACATTCGCTTGAGTATTTGGCTCTGAACCATAGGCAGTTGACGAGCCTGAAAATAGCTTACTTTTCGTTGAAAGCTGTGCGTGGATTTCTAATCCGATTACTGTTTCCCATTCCATCGTATTAACCTCCAAATCCTTCAGGGGATTGTTTGTGCCAATCCGTCGCCTGCTGGAACTGATGTGCAACGTTCAATAAACGCGACTCATCAAAATAATTACCGATAATCTGCAAACCAACAGGTAACCCAGCCACTGGCTCAACGGGTACAGAAATCGCAGGCAGACCTGCAAGGTTTACCGCAAGTGTGTAGATATCAGAAAGATACATACTCACTGGGTCGTCTTTCTTCTCGCCAACTTTAAATGCAGTCGTTGGAGCCACAGGCCCCATGATTACATCTACATTTTCGAATGCTTTAACAAAATCCTCCTTGATCTTGCGACGTACTTTTTGTGCTTTTATGTAGTATGCATCGTAGTAACCCGCAGAAAGTGCGTAAGTGCCTACCATGATACGACGCTTCACTTCTGAACCAAAACCTTCAGAACGAGAACGTTTATACATGTCTTCTAGGTCAACAGGGTTTTCACAACGGTGACCGTAACGCACACCATCCATACGCGATAAGTTTGCTGAACACTCAGCAGGTGCGATCACATAGTAAGAAGGAATCGCCAAACCTGTATTTGGTAACTCAATCTCAACAATCTCAGCGCCTAATGCTTTGTACTGTTCTAGTGCTGCTTTAATTGAAGTAGAAACACCTTCATCTAAACCTTCACCGAAATACTCTTTTGGCACACCAATACGAAGACCGTCTAATGACTTATCGAGTGATGAAGTAAAGTCTACGTTTTCTTCTTCTGAAGAAGTAGAGTCTTTCTCATCAAAACCAGACATAGCGCTAAGTACCAATGCACAATCTGCTGCGTCACGTGCAAACACACCACCCTGATCAAGGCTAGATGCATAAGCAATCATTCCAAAACGAGACACACGCCCGTAAGTGGGCTTGATACCCGTGATACCTGTTAACGATGCTGGCTGGCGAATTGAACCACCTGTATCAGAACCGGTAGTGATCGGTGCTAAACGCGCGGCAACAGCTGCGGCACTTCCACCCGATGAACCACCCGGTACACGGTCAGTATCCCAAGGATTTTTAACCGCGCCATAAAAACTAGTTTCGTTTGATGACCCCATCGCAAACTCATCCATATTGGTTTTACCCAACATTGGCATACCTGCTGCTTTCAGCTTTTCAACGACTGTCGCGTCATATGGCGAGATGAAGTTATCCAGCATTTTTGAACCACATGACGTCTTTACGCCATCGGTACAAAAGATATCTTTATGGGCCATTGGGATACCTGTTAAAGGTCCCGCCGTACCCGCAGCAATTTGAGCATCTGCTTCTGCTGCCTGCGCTAACGCTATGTCAGCGGTAACGGTAATAAAACTATTTAGTGAACCGTCGTGTTTTTCAATACGATCAAGAAAGTGCTGAGTTAGCTCAACACTAGTATAAGCACCCGCGCGCAAATCTGCCGCAAGCTCAGTTAGGGACTTGTTATGCATGACTAGACTCACTCAAGAACTTTAGGAACAAGATACAAACCGGCTTCAGTAACCGGAGCGAGAGCTTGGAATTTTTCACGGTGATTGGTTTCAGTAACCACGTCATCGCGTAGACGCTGAGTTGCGTCCTGTGCATTGGCCATCGGCTCAATATCAGCCACATCTGCAGCTTCCATTTGCTCAACCAAGCCTAAAATACCCGATAAATTTTCGGTGTATTGCTCGATATCAGCGTCGTCAATTGCAAGGCGGGCCAAGTGTGAGATTTTCTTTATGTCAGCGGCTGTCAAGGACATGAAAACCATGCTCCTAAAAAAATTAGCAAGCGAAGGAATTTAACACAATGCACAGCCACAAGGAATCATTGACCCCTAATGATGTATGACAAAGCCAATTTTTAGTGAATAGTTGTCTGCGCTAATAATAACGAAGCCAGAATAATAGTCGTAAATATCCAAAAAGATGTGCGTACCATATAGCCCTCCAGCGTTTATTTAGGTAATTATTATTTTCTACTAATGTAGCAAGGTTAGCGGCTAATTTCAGCGGCTAGTGCCCTGTTTTTTGTTACGATTCCTTTATAGTTACGTTATTTAAACCCGACTTGGATGTTAAACTCGGGTAAACTTCGCCGCTAATATTGAACAAGGAAATACCCGCAATGAACATTCGTCAGCTTCTTGAAGTGCGTATCCAACAGGCTATGGAAGCCGCTGGTGCTGCTAAGGACTCCCCTGCTGTAATCAAGCCTTCTGGCCGACCAGAGTTTGGTGACTACCAAGCCAATGGTGTGATGGGCGCAGCTAAGAAGTTGAAAATGAATCCACGCGAATTGGCGACTAAAGTTGTTGATGCATTAGCGATAGATGATCTTGCGGATAAGATCGAAATTGCAGGGCCTGGCTTCATTAATATTCACTTATCTAATGAGTGGTTATCTCAGCAAGCAGACTCAACACTGAAAAGTGAGCGACTTAACATTGCCGTTAAGGAAGCGCCTCAGACTATCGTTATTGACTACTCTGGGCCAAACCTTGCAAAAGAAATGCACGTTGGCCATCTGCGATCCACGATTATTGGCGACACTATCGCTCGTACTTTAGGCTTCTTGGGTCATAACGTTATTCCACAAAACCACGTCGGTGACTGGGGAACGCAGTTTGGTATGTTGTTGGCGCATATGAATAGCATCCTAGAGAGTGGCGACGAAGTATCGATGCAGCTATCTGACTTGGAGAGTTTCTACCGAGCCGCTAAAACTCGTTTTGACGACGAAGAAGGTTTCGCAGAAACAGCTCGTGAATACGTTGTTCGACTACAGTCGGGTGATGAAGAGTGTTATGCCCTTTGGCAGCAATTCATCGACGTTTCATTGCAACATTGTGACGCAGTTTATGAGCGTTTGAGTGTGTTACTAACTCGTGATGACGTGAAACCAGAGAGCTCTTATAACGATGACTTGCCAAAAGTTGTTGCTGACTTAGATAAAGCGGGCTTGTTGAAAGAAGACAATGGCGCTCAGTGTGTCTTTTTAGAAGAGTTTAAGGGTAAAGACGACACCATTTTGCCGACGATTGTTCAGAAGTCCGATGGTGGCTATTTGTATGCTACATCTGACCTTGCTGCTTTGCGTTACCGTCATAGCACGCTTAAAGCAGACAGAATGCTTTACCTTGTCGATGCGCGCCAGAGCACTCACCTTGCGCAAGTATTTGCCATTAGTAAAAAAGCAGGATTTGTACCTGAGAGCACATCTCTAGAACACATGGCGTTTGGCACGATGATGGGCAAAGATGGAAAGCCATTTAAGACCCGTACCGGTGGCGTAGTTAAGTTAGTTGATTTGCTGGATGAAGCAGAGCAACGCGCATTTGACTTGGTTACTGAAAAGAACCCTGACCTTGATGAAGAATCGCGCCGTAAGATCGCCACTTTCGTTGGTATGGGTGCAGTGAAGTATGCGGACTTAAGTAAGAACCGTACTTCAGATTATATTTTCAACTGGGACACTATGCTCAGCTTTGAAGGCAACACTGCTCCGTACCTACAATATGCTCATGCGCGCATTCAGAGTATTTTTGCTAAAGCGGGTGATGTTGATACAGCGGCGAGTATAAATATTGTAGAACCTGCTGAGCATCAGCTAGCTATGACATTGCTTCGTTTTAATGAAGCGCTTGAGCTGGTTGAGAAAGATGGTACGCCAAATATTCTGTGTAATTACTTGTTCGATCTGGCGGGTAACTTCATGACGTTTTATGAGGCTTGCCCGATATTGAAAGATGATGTTTCGGCTGAAGCTCGTAATAGCAGATTACAGTTGGCGCAATTGACGGCTAATACATTGAAGACTGGCTTGGGCTTGATGGGTATTGTTGCGCCTGACCGCATGTAAAACTATTTAACATTAGGGATGCTTATTAGATAAGCATCCCTATAATAAGTAATTATTTTTAGTGGGCAGTTTCTAGCAACGCTCTGCTTGGTAATCTGATCAAGGCATTAATTAACACTTCGTACCCTTCACCCTCTAACGAGCGAGTCCACACATCTAGTAGTTGTGGTGAATAAGGATATTCTGTCGTTTCAACCGCCTCACTCCCACCACAAAGATAGCGCCAATAAGGACACTTCCCCCATTGTTGAATCGCTTCATTTGATGACATCTTAGAAACATCTTTCAAATAAACCATACCCGCCATAAAACGATGCTGCGCTCCATTGTTATCTTTAAAAAAATGACTTAATTCAGACTCCAAATAAGGCCAATCAACCCTCTTTGATAACTTATAAAGCTGGTGATTACTATCTAATCTCATTGTTAATCTCCCATAACGATATCTTGCCATCACAACAAGGGATATCTTATATATCAGAGATGGAAATAACTATGGGCTTAATTAGGGGTATTAGCCTTTGATTATCAGGCATACCCGCCACTAAAAGTACCATACTAAAGGCACATATCAGAATACGTAAATATAACTATTCCTCACCAACACACATTTAAAAAATGCTTTTTTTACCGCGACTATAAATACTTCATGCTTTAAAAATTTAGGTATTATTTATGAAGAAAGATTTCACGAATTTATTTCCCCAGAACACATTGGGTTTGGAGGAATAAGCTCTAGCTGAGGATTGATAAAACAAATCAACTTATGCGTAATCTCATCCTTCTGACTCAAATTCATTTTCTTTAAGATAGACTTGATGTGCTTTTTAATCGTACTTTCATTTACCCCGAGTGACTCCGCAATCTTCTTATTAGTCCCTAAGTAAACCGAAGCCGTTGCAACTTCAATTTCCTTCGGAGTTAAGCCATACTTTTCTTTTAATTGGTTAGCTTGAGTCTGATAATCAACACCATTACCAATACCAAGAATCTTCATGTGTATTTCGGTTGCCTTACAAAGATGTGGGTAGACCTTTTCAATATCCCTACATAAGTCTAGTACTGCTTCTGTATTATCATCATGGAAGATTTTAAATACTATTCTAATCTTCTTAGTTTCAAACAGCTGAATTGCCACACCATCTGATATACCTATCGGATCTAACCACTCTTTGTAAAATCGGGTTTGGAGCAGCTCTCGCTTAGGTAAATGATCAGAGAAGACGCATAGCTTACCCTCAGTATTATTATATTCTAAGCTTGCCCACACGTCGTGTTTATACAAGTACCTACGATATGGATCTATAGATTCACTCCCCAGATTCCATGTTTTCGTTAAGTAGAAATTATCTATATCGATTTCAAATGTACTATTTTGTCTAACAGTAATAGATCCTTTTCCGTTTTTCACATAAGAGGCAAAGTACTCTAAGACACCTTCCCAGGCAGACCAATCCAGTCCAATTTTGTAAATATCTGAGGTCAGCTCATATAACTTTTTATAATCACACTCTTTCATACCGCCCCTATTACACTTCTAAACTCAGACTAACACCACAAATTACGTAAAACAGGAGAGGGGAAGTTGGCGTTCATTGAGGAAGCCAACTAAATACCTCCTATGCTATAAGACTGCTTGACGGAGAATTTTTGAAAAAGGGAGTAAAAGCAATCCATATATTGCAGAAACACTTACCTTACTGTTAAATTAAATGCTGAGGCAGAGGTTTGAAGATAAGCATGACAGTAGATAAAACAACAAGCATAAAGATAGGTAACTTCGCGATAGAACTCATCAACTCAAAAACGAGTGATGAAGCCTTTGCTGTCTTTGACCGTTTTTTAACCATTACTGGGTTTGATAGCGTCCTTTATTCTTATATACCGTCAGTTGTTCTAGAAAACCCATCTCACCTGCAACCCGTTTTCCAAGTTTCTAAAAACTACGATCTAAAATACTTAGACCACTACACTCAAGCTGAACTGCATAAACACGACCACATCATCAATAATATCGCTAACGGAAGCCTCGCAGAACTTGATTGGTGGCAAGAGGCAAAGTCTAAGGATCTTAGTAAAAGCAGCTTAGATGTATTTAACATCGCAAAAATAGATCACTATATGGAAAATGGCTACACGATCCCTACACTTTCGGGTGCACAAGGTATTGCTGCAGCCAGCTTTATTAGTTCTGACAAACGAGTCTTATTTGACCAACTCCTGCAAGAGCAAAAAACGTTAGTTCGCACAGTTACCACTCTATTTCATAATCATATTATGAGCCAATATCACCTTTTCAGTGACTTTCTTAAACCTACATTACCAAATAAACTGAACACTACAGAACAAGCCATATTGAAACACTTATGCAATGGTTATAGACCCGCACAAATAGCACCAATGGTTAACAAAAGCGAAAGACATACTGAAAATGTTATTCGTAATATACGGATAAAATTTGCGGGGTTAAACGAAGAGGGAAAACCAAGAATCAGTACATCTTCACTCATATACCATTGTGGTTTATTACACTATACCGATAGCGTTTAATACCATTTTATAGCTGACCACCTGTTGAGTAGTAGGCTATAATTCTCTATGAAATACCCTTTACAGCAAAGCTACAGACAAACAGCAATTACCTTAATGTAGTAATGTCTTAGACAAAGCAGGTCTCAACAAAGCATTTACCATAACGTCAACCGCTTCTTCATCCATCTCACGCGCCCAAATGTCTAGCAAGTAAGGTGAATAAGGAAAATCCTTCATCGCAACAGCGCTCTCGCCTCCACAAAAATAACGCCAATAAGGACACTCTCCCCATTGTTTGATTGCCTCTTCAGACGAACAATCTTGCATCGTTCTTAAGTAGAATAATGCTGCAATAAAACAGTTCTTTTCGGAGTTATCAGAAAAACGGTTTAGCTTTGACGCTACATAGTCCCAATCGACCGATTGGTGAAACTTGTATAGCTGGTGGTTTTGATCAAGTATCATGCTCTGAAGTCCCCTTTAGCACTTGTGCAAACTAACTTTTAGGGATTGAGATTAATCTTTTATTAAGGGCACCAAAAGGTAGGAAAATACACCTTCTTTGATACAACAACACTAAAGTAGCAAGAAGGCTTAAACAGTATTAAATCACTCCCATATCGACGCTCTGACACTGATTAAATAAAATAAACTTTTTTAGCTCACCTTCAGAGACAGACATAAAAGCTTCACGAACTTTCACCAAAGACTCTAAATGCAGTGAGTGAAAAAGTTAGCCTTATTTAATATAAAAATCAGTTACTCTCTAAAAATATTACCCAATACTAGGTAGATATTTCATGCCTCACTCTCTGAGAGAATAATGCTCTAAAAGGTTATTACGATACCTTTTTTTTAAACTTTAAAAGGGAAAATAAACGATGAAAAGGGTTATCCTAGCGAGTGGGTTACTTGCGCTCCTTAATTGCGCCCAAGCAGCTGACGTATCTATCTATCAACACTGTAACTATCAAGGCTATCGAATAGACCTACCTCAAGGCAATCTCGATATGAATAAGCTCATAAGTATGGGCATGAAAAATGATGATATTTCATCTATCCGAGTTAAAGCTGGCGCCAAAGTAACACTTTATAGAGATGCCGGTTTTCGTGGTGGTGCAACAATCGTTACAACTGATATATCTTGTCTAGTCAGTAAGAACTTTAATGATGTAATGTCCTCAATCAGTGTGAGCAACGCCCCCAAACAAGCACGCCATCGCAAAGTGCCGAACAGCAATGCTATAACATGATTCAAGGAAAAGTGGCTTGGAACAGGCAGGGTAATAAATCATGGTCTACTGGTAATATACAGAACCTATGTAAAGGCACCCCCAACCCACAAGCAACTGTAAGCTGTTTCTCAAACGGTATCAAAGCACATGGAAATTGGCAGCAGGCACTAAACACTTGTAAAGCTAACGGTCAAAGTCAGCCAGCGACACAACCCACAAGGCTCTTTCAAAACAATAATAAAAGTGTGTCTTTTGTGAAAATGCACGGTGCTTTTAGCTGTAAACAAGATATTGAGCAAGTTAGAAAAGACGGCTGCTCAGTACCTAAAGAATGGAAAGGCGTCAACATCGACTGGGCTTACAAAGATAATAACTACAATACATTTGCTTCTGCTTGCAACTCACATGATGTGTGCTATTCCTCTCCTTGGGAGCTAAAAGGAAAGACTGGCGGTCAGCGACACTGCGATGCTGATTTCAAACGTGATTTGATGACTATCTGTGACCGAAAGTACGGTCTAAATAACAAGCGACCAGACAATCTGATTGGTGATATTTTCGGTGGTATTGCGGACGTTGTAGAAGAAGCAAACCCTGAATTAATTGCTTGTCGTGTTACAGCTGAGTCTATGTATGGAGCTGTGCGTAATCATGGAGCATCAGCTTTTCGAGGCGGTCAAACATGGAGTAAGACTAACTGCGTAAAATAACTTAGCTACCTTGAATGGTCGCTGCCTTTAACTGTTTGGCAGTGACCATTAGCCTTAAATCACGGCTCAAAAGCAATCCCCAAGAAATCATACAAACTGCCCGAGTCACTCTCATCAATCACCTGCATAACCTTCAACAACTGATTAGCCGTATAACTTGGACTTTGTAAGTCCTCAGGCGCAACACCCCGTTGAAATGGCGCTGACAAATCAGTATCCGTTGTACCTGGCTGCAAACCGACAATTACCACCGGCTTTTTCATTCGCTCAAGCTCAATCGAAAAGTTCTTTATCAGCATATTCAACGCCGCTTTACTAGCACGATAAGAATGCCAACCACCCAAGCGGTTATCACTAATACTACCGACCCTTGCCGTCAAAATACCTATTTTCAAAGCGTGCTTTAATTTAACTCGTTCTAATAAAGTCTTTACCAGTAATGTTGGTCCAATCGTATTTAGTTGGAATGAATGAGACATCTGCTCTGAATTGAGTGTGCGATATGTTTTCTCAGGTTGGTGGCTGTCATCATGCAACCAACCTGTCGCGATAAATAACCAGTCTACTTCAACCTTTTCAGGTAGCCGCGCGATAGCACTTTGAATGCTCTTCTCGTCAGCCAAATCAAAGGCAAGATCTTGAGTCTCTATTGATAACTTAGCCAATGATTTCGGGCTACGCGCCAAACGAATTAGCTTAGCGTCTGGGTATTGCATTGCCACTTGCTGGCAAAAGGCATAGCCTATTCCACCTGAAGCTCCCGCAACCATAATAAGCTTAGGAGGAGACGCGTCGTCAAGCAAAGTAGGAAGTCGATTTAGAATAGATGCCGTCATAAATAGGTACGCCTTAAGTCATTGCATTCATCCTAGCACAGTCTTTTTTTCGACCAACATAACCACACTAATAACTGACATTAACACTCTAGTAGACAGGTGTTAGCGCCTCGCCTTGTTCAAAATATTGTTCTAGATTAGCCAGCACCAACGACATCATCGCTTGCCTAGTTTCCGTGGTTGCTGATCCGATATGAGGTTGAACTAATACATTTTCTAACGCTAAAAACCGCGGGTTGATATTAGGCTCTCCTTCAAAAACATCTAAGGCAGCACCAGCCAACGCGCCACTTTCAAGCGCATTTAATAAAGCAGTTTCATCAACATTCGAAGAACGACTTATATTCACTAAAAGCCCGTTTGGCCCAAGCGCTTCAATCACTTCAGCATTAACAAGATGCTGCGTTTCAGGTGTCGAGGCTAGCGCCACGATCAAAACATCACTCTGCTCAGCCAGCGCCACAACCTCACTCACGAACTCCCAATCTGGTGCAGCCGTTTCTTTAGGTTGACGGCTGGTATAAGCAATCTGCATCTCAAAACCTGATAAGCGCTCAGCAATCGCATCACCTATTCGCCCCAATCCTAGAATACCGATACGCTTACCGTGTACTCGTCGAGACAATGGAAAGCTAACCGTATTTACCCAGTTTCCTGAATGTACCCACTGCTCTGCTTGACTCATGCGACGCGATAACATGAGCAACATGCCCACCGCAAGGTCCGCCACATCGCCTGTTAAGACATCAGGAGTATTGGTCACAATTATATTGCGTGCTTTAGCCGCCTCAAGGTCAACTTTGTCATAGCCAACACCGTATACTGAGATAATTTCTAGCTTAGGCAAACTTTCAATAGTCTCCCTAGTAACACCTGCGGAAGCGCGTGTTGAAATACCTCTAATTGTTGCTCCATACTCCTTATAAAAAGCCGCTTTATTATCTACTTCATATAAACGATGCAGTGTAAAGCGTGCTTCTAAGCTTGTCTCTTCCTCTTTTGGATAAGGCACAACATGTAAAATATGTGGCTTGCTCACAGGCGAACTCCTAGTAAAGTTAGATGTTGAGTACTTCTAATAAACGTTTTTACGAAGCTTGAGCATAGCCCAAATAAACTGATTTGGTATTTATTCTTAGCGCTTAAAGTTGGGCGACTTGTCGTTGTAGCAAAAAACGTATGAGAGCATATATATCTAAACAATTTGCACTGTAAAGGTAATGTAAAGTTAACCTACTTTTAGTACAGTGAAGGTACACTGTTTGTATGTGTATCTTATTCCCACTCATCATTATCACGAGGCAAAAATGGAAATTTCTAAAAAAAATGTATTAATTACTGCAGTGACGTTATGCGCTGCGATTTCTGCAAGCACAATCGCATTCGCAGCTGACGAAGCACAAGAAAAAGCTGCTGAATACCGCCAGAGTACATTCACTATGGTCGGGCATCACTCTGGTGTTTTGGGTGCTATGGTGAAAGGTAAGGTTGATTTTGATGCCGCTATATACACTAAGAATGCAGAAGCATTAGCAGCACTCACTATGCTAGCGCCAACAGGTTTTGAAGTAGAAGGTACGTCTGATGACTCAAGAGCTAAGGCAGCTATTTGGGAAGATAAGGAAGACTTTGACGAAAAGATGAAAGCATTTCAAGTAGCAAGTGCTGCACTTGTTGAAGCTTCAAAGTCTGGTGATGAAAAAACAGCTAAGGCTGCTTACGGTGACGTTGGTAAGACATGTAAAGGTTGCCATACAGAATACCGTAGCAAGTAAAATTAGCGAGTCTAATTACTGACGAAAATGTTACTTAAAGCCAGTTCATCATTTGTGAACTGGCTTTTTTAATACTTGAAAAACGTTAGTAACCGAACAAGTTTAAACCGAAGTACATGACCGCATAACTGACCGCTAGCAGAACAACACCAATGATGGCCGGCTTCATGGTAATAGACTTCGTTGGTTTTTCTTCAAACTCCGCACTACCTGTAATCATTGCCTTAGTTAGATCATGCTTTTTATACACACGGTAAAATATGATCGCCAAGATATGCAAAACGAGTACTGGAATAAGAAGCTCCGAACTCTGGTGGTGTAGACTCGTCATCCATTCAGCCGTATCTTCATCAACTAAGCCATACAGCTTACCTTCGACAAGCACGTCATCTGTCGAAAACAAACCTGTCACACCTTGAAACAATAATAGTCCTAGCATCACGACAACCATTAAACCGCCCACAGGATTGTGACCGGCATGCGGCACAGCCTTGCGACTAAACATGTTTTTAGCGTAAGCAATGATTTTGGAAGGTGAATATATGAAATCACTAAAGCGAGATGTAGTACTTCCGAACACTCCCCACACCAAACGATATAACAATAGCGCTAAAACAATAATTCCAGCCGTTTGATGCCAATCAAATAGATTGCCCGTCTTTCCGCTAAAAATTAAAAAACCAACACTGAGGACCAATATCCAATGGAACAAGCGTGTTGATAGATCCCAAACTTGTACTTTCATGCCTATGCACCTGATAAAAGAATTCCAGCTAATTATGCCACGCTCTACCCAAATGGCTTCACTCTTTACAATTAAATACATTTCTAATGACGTTATCTCGCTAAAAAACCATGCTGTAAATCAAGCAATATTCATACACACAAAAAACGCGGTAATATATCGAAATTAATACCGCTTTTGATTTTTTGCATTACCTTTAGGAATGGCCACAATGACTACAGCAATTTTTTGGTTTCGACAGGATCTACGCCTTAGCGACAACCCTGGTTTTTTGGCCGCCTGCGAAGACTATGATCAGTTAATTCCTATTTTCATAGATGATAACGGACACTTGAAGTCACAGCTTGGTGAGGCAAGTCGAGCTTGGCTGCATCACAGCTTAGAATCACTCAACAAACAACTGACCACTTTTGACAGTGAGCTGTTGTTATTTAAAGGTGTAGCTCTAGATGTTATCAATGACATTTGTCAGAAAACGGATATCGATGCGGTCATATGGAATCGTTGTTATGAGCCAGAAGCGATTGAGCGCGACAGTAATATAAAAGCGGCACTTAAAGCGCAAAGCATTCACGCACAAAGTGAAAACGCGCTGTTGTTTTTTGAGCCTTGGCAAGTTCTGAAAAAGGATGGAACGCCTTACCGTGTTTACACTCCATACTGGAGGCAAGTTGCCCAGTTAGGTTTGGAGCAACCACCCGTATCAACGCCCTCTAAAATACCAACACTGCCAACGGCATCACTAAGCAATGTCACTTTGAAGTCGTTAGACTTGCTACCCAACAAACCTTGGCCAGCTGACATGCTAAGTTATTGGAAGATAGGTGAGCTCGCGGCACAAAATACATTAACGGAGTTCCTTGCTCGCTCGGGTGGTGTTGATTACAAAAACAAACGTGACTTACCTGCTGTTGTTGGTACGTCTCAGCTATCTCCGCACTTACATTTTGGAGAGATCAGTCCGCGCCAAATCGTTTGGCAGACGCTCCAAGAAACGCCGTTACATGAGCTTGATGGTGGCACTGAAACCTTTATCAAAGAAGTCATCTGGCGCGAGTTTGCTTACTACATTATGTATCACTTCCCTGATACTCAGCACGAAGCGATGTACCCGCAGTTTAAAAACTTCCCTTGGCTTGAAGACGTTTCAGAAAACCTAGAAAAATGGCAGAAAGGCCAAACGGGTTACCCGATCATTGATGCAGGTATGAGAGAGTTATATGCCACGGGTTGGATGCATAACCGTGTACGCATGATAGTCGCATCATTTTTATGCAAGAACTTGCTTATCAATTGGCAACTGGGTGAAGCGTGGTTTCGAGATATATTAGTTGATGCAGACTTGGCGAGTAATACGCTAGGTTGGCAATGGTCTTCTGGATGCGGTGCAGATGCTTCGCCCTACTTCCGTGTGTTTAACCCTGTTACGCAATCTAAGAAATTCGATAAGGAAGGCGAATATATTCGTCGCTGGGTACCAGAGCTGAAAGACTTAGATAACAAATCCATTCACGAGCCTTGGTTGGCTTCTAGTGTAGTGCGCTCAAGACTCGATTATCCTGAGCCGATGGTTGATTTAGCAGCGACTCGCCTTCGTGCGTTAGATGCTTACTCTCACGTCAAAAAGCAGAAAGAACTACTTCAAGAAGGTTAGATCGTTTTCATATACGCGTCGATTTCAGCAAATACTTCTTTAGCGTCCTTCATGCGTTTGACGCGTTGAAACAAGTCACTCGCTTCAGGATAACGTTTTTGCAAAAATACTAACCACTGCTTAGAACGGTTACCCACAAAACGTGGGTGACGGTTTTCTGAGTTTTGCAGATACACTAATAACATCTCCATCACCTCTGGCCATGTCATCATGGTGTAAGCTTCACCTTGCTGATCCGCTTTAATGCTCAAGGCCAGATCAGGACACGTCAGCGCACTACGACCCAACATCACATCAGTACAGCCACTTTCTTTTTGAGCTTGTCGTGCTTGCTCAGTATTCCAAATTTCACCATTAATGATGACAGGAATATCCACACTATCCGTCACTTGTTTCACTGCTGACCAATAAGCAGGTGGCTTATAGCCCTCTACTTTGGTGCGCGCATGAATACATAACTCATTCGCGCCAGCTGCAACGATTCGACCAGCCAATTCAGCAACAAAGTCCTTATGACTAAACCCTAGGCGAATTTTAGCCGTCACAGGAATACTAGGGTCAACCGCATCACGAACCGCTGCAACAATAGCACCAACACGCTCCGGCTCTTTGAGAAGCACCGAACCGCCATCACTTTTATTCACAGTCTTTGATGGGCAACCGAAATTGATATCAATGCCCGGAGGGTTTAAACGTTGTGCACGAGCCGCATTTAAGCCCATATACTTAGCATCACCCCCTAATAGCTGAAGGTATACAGGAACGCCCGCAGGTGTCATCCCACCATTTTTTAACTCCGGTGAAAAACGGTAATACACACGGTTCGGCAAGATCTGCTCAGTCACTCGAACAAACTCGGTGACACAGCGATCATAACCACCAATTCGGGTGAGTAAGTCTCGCATTTCGTAGTCCACAACACCTTCCATCGGCGCTAGTATTATTCGCATGATTGTTCGCTTGCCGTGACAGCTATTTAGAGGTGGCGCATTGTAACAGTGATTTTCAGCAATACATAATGTTGATTATTAGCTAAGTCACTGGATTTACTGCAAAGTTGTAACGATAATAACGGCTCAAATCCCCCCACACAGGTACGCTCATGTTCTTCGAACCTTTCTTTTATATGATGGCTATTCCAGCTGTTTTAATTGTCGGTATATCAAAAGGTGGTTTTGGTGGCGGCCTAGGTGTTGTGGCTGTTCCGATACTGACGCTGGCGATAGACCCGGTATTAGCCGCAGCGATTATGTTACCCATCCTTTGCATTATGGATTTGATCGCGCTGAAAGCTTTCTGGAAAAAATGGGATGGCGAACTATTTAAAAGTTTAATACCAAGCGCAATTACAGGAATTTTAGTCGGCACACTCAGCTTCCATTATTTTAATGCGGATGCGATCAAACTGATGATTGGAGTGCTAGCGATTGGTTTTACCATACAACATTGGCTAAAGCTGAGTGCCTCTAAAAAAGAACCGTCGAAAATACGCGCCGCATTTTGGAGTTCTATTTCAGGGTTTACGAGTTTTGTTGCTCATGCGGGTGGGCCACCGATTACTTTCTACCTATTACCATTAAAGTTAGAAAAGTCGATATATCAAGGTACGAGTGTGCTGTTCTTCACATCGATCAATTACCTTAAGCTAATTCCTTATTTCTTTTTAGGTCAGCTAAGCATGACTAATGTGAAAACATCACTGACCTTATTACCAGTTGCGTTTATTGGTGTGTATTTAGGGATCATCCTGCATAAACGTATGTCGCAGGAGTTATTCTTCAAGCTGGCGTATTTGTTCTTATTTTTGACGGGACTAAAGCTAACGTGGGATGGAGTGACGGCTTTCTTATAAGGGCGAGTCAACTCAGTCTGAGAAGGTTTCAGACTGAGTGATTTAACATGAGGTCCGCTATTTTACTTTCTAAGCAGTGCCAACAACAATAAAACTAAACCGATACCACCGACCATAAAGCCTAAGGTACTCAGCTCTTGCTGCTGACTTAACCCTTTATCAATCACCGCTGCAATCAATAAACTCGCACCCGCAATGCTCATTACCAAACGCTGGTTCGACTGTTTAATTGTTTGCTGCAATAACAGTGACTGCTGAGAGTCTTTATTCGACTTCTCGCGCTGCTCTTGATGATACTGCATGATTACCTCATTCAAGGTAACAGGCATATTCGGTAGTTGCTCTACAAACTTGGGAAAGTTTTTCGAGGCATTCTTAACAAACGCACGCAGACCGACTTGCTCATCCATCCAACGCTCAAGGAACGGTTTAGCGGTAACCCACAAATCTAAATCAGGGTAAACGTCACGCCCCATCCCTTCTATATTAAGCAGTGTCTTTTGTAATAGAACCAACTGCGGCTGTACTTCCATGTCAAAACGCTGAGCCGTTTGGAACAAACGTAAGAGTAACTTACCGTAAGAAATATCTTTAAACGTCAGTTGAAAGATCGGTTCGCAAACTGTACGAATAGCCGCTTCAAACTCAACAACACTGGTATGCGCTGGCACCCAACCTGACTCTATATGGACTTCGGCAACACGCTTATAGTCGCGGTTAAAAAAGGCATGTAGGTTTTCAGCTAAGTAGCGCTGATCTTGCAGGCTCAGAGAACCAACAATTCCAAAGTCTATCGATATATAACTAGGGTCATCAGGGTTGTCCGCATTTACAAACACATTTCCAGGGTGCATATCCGCATGGAAAAAGTTGTGCTTAAACACCTGCGTAAAGAAGATGTCCACACCACGCTCGGCCAATACTTTCATATTAGTGCCTTTGCGCTTCAGTGTTTCAATGTCTCCACCGTTAACACCATAGATACGCTCCATAACTAAAACGTTAGGCGCACAATGATCCCAGTATACTTTTGGGATATAAACGTCAGGTGAGTTTTCAAAGTTACGTCTTAGTTGATTGGCATTGGCGGCTTCACGCTGCAAATCCAATTCATCAAAAATAGTTTTTTCGTACTCGGCAACCACTTCTACAGGTCTTAGTCGCTTTCCTGTATTACTCATACGGCTTAGTAACTTAGCCATCAAGAACATGAGGTCTATATCTTGCTGAATAATATTCTCAATGTTTGGACGAACTACTTTAACAACGACTTCTTTACCGTCTTGCAAGCTTGCAGAATAGACTTGCGCTATTGATGCCGCGGCTAAAGGCTCACGATCAAAACGTTTAAATACCTCATCAACGCTTTGGTTCAAGCTCGCTTCGATTAGCCCTATCGCTTGGTCGCTAGGAAAAGGAGGCACTTTATCCTGCAGCTTTGCTAACTCATTCGCGTAATCTTCCGTGAGCATGTCTCTACGCGTTGAAAGCACTTGGCCAAATTTAACAAAAACAGGCCCTAAGTCTTCTAATGCACAGCGTAAACCTTCAGCGGGGTTTGTTGCCTCACGTTTTTTCCATTTCCATGGCATGACCTTATATAAGGTCTGTAAAGCGGGAATCTTCAATAACGTGAGTACTTGATCGTCTAGACCGTAACGAATGGCTACCCGTGTAATCATGAACACGCGTTTAGCTTGAGAAAACAGTTTCATTAAGCGTCAGAGTCCTTTTCCGGCGATACCTTACGCCTAGCTTCTAGCAATTTAAGTCGTGCTTCTAAACGCTCTACCGCAAAACGTAGGTCGTCAACGTCTTCCATATACATTTCAACTTCTGCTTCAGCTGGGAGCACTCGGCTTTCTTCACTCAAGTATTCAGAAGTATTCTCTTTCATGGACTCGACACTATCTTTGATCCAGCCATTACTTAAGCGAACTGCTTTGCCTGTTTGATGTGCGACTGGGTCGCCGAACCATTTAGAGAGAATCTCTTCCCAATCAATAGAAGCTTCAGACAACAAACGACTAAACGCTTCGGCCACTCGCATATCGCCATGTATTTCCACGTCACTTTCAAGCATCGCACTGGCACTATCATCGCTTTGGCTTAATCGTACTAAGCCGGCAACTGAGCCAGAGATCGTCGCATCAGGCGTGCCACCATATTCACCTAACACCTGAATATCGTCAGCGGCAATGTCAAAATAAAGCGTGATGTCTAATACATTAATATGTAGCGCAACCACTTTCCCCTCTAATGCAGACTCACGAGAGAAAGCTTCACCATCTAAATGTAAAAATCCATTTAGCGCGCACTCAACCAACGATAATAAAGACATCGGTAGCTTCATTAGAACTTATACCCTGTGTGAAGTGCGACGATACCACCCGTCATATTGTGGTAACTCACCTTGTCAAAACCAGCATCTTCCATCATTCCTTTTAGTGTTTCTTGGTCAGGATGCATGCGAATAGACTCTGCAAGGTAGCGATAGCTGTCAGCATCATTTGCTACAAGCTTGCCTACCGCAGGCAGTATTTTGAATGAGTAGTGATCATAAACAACATTTAGACCTGGCACGACAGGCTTTGAAAACTCAAGCACCATCAATTTTCCGCCCGGCTTCAAACAACGTAATATCGACTCAAGTGCATTTTTCTTTTCAGTCACATTGCGTAAACCGAATGCCATCGTTACAAGGTCAAATGTATTGTCTTCGAAAGGTAAATCTTCGGCATCGGCCTGAACATATTCGATATTACCTGCGATGCCCATATTGGTCAGACGCTCTCGTCCTTGCTCCAACATTGACTCGTTAATATCGGACAAAATGACCTTGCCTGTAGGACCCACAAGACGGGTAAATTTCGCGGCTAAATCGCCTGTTCCGCCCGCCAAATCAAGAACAGTGTCGCCTTTTTTTACACCTGACTTGTTAATTGTGTACCTTTTCCACAAGCGGTGGACGCCTCCTGACATAAGGTCGTTCATAATGTCGTATTTATTAGCAACTGAGTGGAAAACTTCAGCAACTCTGGTAGCCTTATCATCAACGGCTACGTTTTCATAGCCGAAGTGAGTGGTTTGGTTTTTGTCTGACATATTTGTTACTCAATAGCCTCGAAAGACCAGTCATTGATAAAAGTGCAAATGCGGGTTGTTTATGCATCAACCGTACGCAAAGCAAAACCGCATTGTAGCAACCAACGTCACTGTTTTGCCATTGGCAACACAAACTTAACAATAAACGTACGGATACGTCACTATGAAGAAACTAAGTACTGCAATTATTTTTACTCTAATGGCTTTTTTTGCCACTACCGTTCCTACATTAGCCACTGCTAATCAATCATATACTTGTGACTCGGCTGCTCAAGTGATCCGCAATTATAAAGGTAATCCTCAAGCGTGGAAGAACCGCGGCTTGTATACAGAACCTAATAAAGCGACGTTATATTTTGAAGCTAACTGCACAGGCGGTGGAACAAATAGCATCGTAAATGCGGGCACTAAAGGCGCAACGATCCGTGCTGCTACTTGTAAAGACTGCTATAACGCAGGCTATCGTAAAGGTGTTCAAGCTGGTCAACTTGCTGAGCGTCGACGTGGACCTGTTGCTAGCAGCGTAACAACGCCGCCAACTTACCGCAAAGTAGCTAATGTAAGTCACCAGCCTGTCCGTACAGTTTACGTTTCTCAACCTAAAGTTCAAATGATTGCACATGGTAACCATAGTCACCACAGTGAAGCAGAAAAACTAGACTGCGCGCTAACTGATGCATTAAATCGTCGAGCTGGCCCTGTTACTTCGTTCGTAAAGAGAACAATCACACCTGCAACGTTCAGCAAAGTTCGTACTGCAAGCAAAGTACCGATGATCAGTCATGGCGACCATAGTCACCACACTGCAGTTGAGAAAGCAGACTGCGAATTAACAGATGCGCTTAATCGTCGTGCTGGTTCAGTCGTTACTGTTGTTCGACGTACTCACTAAAAGCAATCTTTAAAGGGTTGAAGCGTAAGTCATTACGTTTCAACCTTATTTACTTTGCGGCATTACTAATATGTATCCATGCCGTTCACAAAATATCATGCTTTAATCCCCTCCTTCTCCCCATCAGACTTTCAAAGCTTGATATACTCTGCCATCGTTTAAACCTTACCGTTGTAGGTTAGTTATATGAGCAAAGATTCAAATAAGGTCACTCAGGGTGTTAAGTTACGTGGTGCTGAGAAAGTTGCCCGCATTCCTATTAAAGTGATACCTAGTACCGAAATCAAGCGAAAGCCTTCATGGATTCGTGCTAAAGCGCCTACAACAAAAGAAGTTAAGCGCCTTAAAGAAATTTTACGCGAACAGAAGTTAAATACTGTTTGTGAAGAAGCGGCTTGTCCTAACCTAGGTGAGTGCTTCACTAAGGGTACGGCAACCTTCATGATTATGGGTGCTATCTGCACACGTCGTTGCCCTTTCTGTGATGTTGGTCATGGTCGTCCAAACCCATTGGATGCGGATGAGCCAAAGAACATGGCAGAAACAATTAAAGCGATGGGACTTAAATACGTCGTTATTACATCAGTAGATCGTGATGATCTTCGTGATGGTGGTGCTGCTCACTTCGTTGAATGCATTGAAGAAGCACGCAAGCTTAACCCTGGGCTTAGTATTGAGATACTGACACCTGACTTCCGTGGTCGTATGGATATCGCGCTGGAGATTATGAGCAAATCACCACCTGATGTATTCAATCATAATATGGAAACAATTCCTCGCTTATACAAGAAAGCACGTCCTGGTTCTGACTATCAGTGGTCTCTAGATCTACTTAAGCGCTTTAAAGGTATGTACCCTAACGTACCAACAAAGTCAGGCTTAATGCTTGGTCTGGGTGAAACGTTAGATGAAGTTAAAGTTGTGATGCAAGACTTACTTGATCATGGCTGCAACATGCTGACACTAGGCCAATACCTACAACCAAGTCTTGATCACTTAGCAGTAGAGCGTTTTGTAACGCCTGATGAGTTTAAAGAGCTTGAGATCGCAGGTTATGAAATGGGCTTTACTCATGTAGCAAGTGGCCCAATGGTTCGCTCGTCTTATCATGCAGATGTACAAGCAGAAGGCTTAGTTCAAACCTTCTAAAATGATTTATCGCTCAGGTCAAACGGCCTGAGCGTTTTCCATTAGCGCTTGATCTAACGCGACTAAACGCTCTGGTGTTCCAATATCCTGCCAAACACGCTCATGCTTCTCCCCACTCACCAACCCAGCATCCATTGCCTTTCTAAATATCGGTAACAACGGTTGCTTGCCATAAGCTAAGCCTTCAAACATTTTTGGATGGTAATAACCAATACCACTGAATGTTAGCTTCTCACTACCAACACTTTGAATACGGTCATTACTTAACTGAAAATCTCCCTCCAAATGATGCGGAGGATTATTCACTAAGACCAAATGACAAAGGTCACCTTGTTTCATTGGCGAAACACTTTGAAAGTCGTAGTCACACCAGATATCACCATTCACCACTAAGAAAGGCTCATCACCCAATAATGGTAAAGCTTTGATAATGCCACCGGCTGTTTCCAAAGCACCCTCTTCTCTCTCATCAGAATATTGGATAGACAGTCCAAGTTGCTCACCTGCCCCTAAAGCCTCGATCAGCTTGTCACCTTTCCAGGCAACATTAATAACAACCTCGGAAAAGCCACATTGCTTTAAGCGCTCTAAGTGCCAAACGATCAGCGGCTTACCACCAACCGCTAACATAGGCTTGGGTAAGTGGTCTGTTAGAGGACGCATGCGTGAGCCAAGTCCTGCCGCTAGAATCATTGCTTTCATGCTACTATTTCCACCGTACCAATTTTTTCTGCGATATCGTAACGCTCAAATATCGTCAATAAATCAGATAGCTCTGGGTAACGCTTAGTGACTGTAATCACATAACTCAGTGTTAGCGGTAAATCTTTGAGGTAGCCGGACTTTCCGTCACGGTGATTAAGTCGAGCAAAAATGCCCAGCACTTTAATGTGACGCTGCAACCCGATGAAATCAAACCACGTCATAAATACATCCGTGCTAACAGCAGACATTAAACCCTGCTCCGTCGCACGCGTTTGGTAATCTGACACCCATTGATACACACGTGCCTCTGGCCATGAGATATAGCAATCTCTAAGCAGTGACACTAAGTCGTAGCAGATAGGCCCTAAGACTGCATCCTGAAAATCTATGACACCAGGGTTGTTTTCTACTGTCACCATTAGGTTACGTGAGTGGTAGTCACGGTGTACAAATACTTGAGGCTGTTCTAAAGCATTCGCTTTTAGACAATTAAAGACGCCCTGTAACATTTTCTGCTCATCGCTAGACAATGTAATACCCAAGTGCTCAGCAAGGAACCAGTCAGGCATAAGATCCATTTCACGCTGTAATAAAGCGTCGTCATAACAAGGTAAGCCTTCGACATTTGCTTGTTGAATTTGCAGTAGCGCAGTAAAAGCATCTTGGTAAAGTGAATCAGCTGTTTTTGTATTTAACTCAGGTAAGTAAGGCGTGCTACCTAAATCACTGAGTAATAGAAAGCCTTGTTCAAGAGAGCGTTGAAAAATGGCGGGAGCATTAACCTGTTGCGCTAATAAGCGTTCGGTAATGTCTATAAAGGGAATGAGTGTTTCTTTATCCGGCGGAGCATCCATCGCAACCCAAGTTGACTGACCTTGCTGAACGCGAAAGTAACGACGGAAGCTAGCATCTGCGGAGGCAACTTCAAGTGTCGCTGTAGGCCTTTCTTGGTGAACCCAGTGAGTTAAATCTTCTAAGCGGTGGTCGATGGACATAATTATTCTTCATATTATTTGATGAATATATTATGCCCACCTGACTTATATAAAAAAAGCTTGTTTACAACTTTAACTCTGACAATGCTTTCTTAAAGCGCTCACCGATACCTGGGTGACGTAAACCGTATTCAACATTAGCCATCATATAGCTAAGTTTAGAACCACAGTCATGGCTCTTCCCTGTAATGTGGAATGCATTAACTGGCTCTTCCTTCATCAACATTGCAATCGCATCAGTTAACTGAATTTCATCACCCGCGCCAACAGGCGTATATTTAAGCAGTTCCCAAATTTTCTTAGAAAGCACATAACGACCAACAACCGCTAAGTTTGATGGCGCTTGATCAGTGGGTGGTTTTTCAACCACTTGGTCAAGACGTGCACATTCACCCGCTTTAAGATCATGCCCACCAACATCAGCAACACCATAACCACTCACCAACTCCATTGGAACTGGCTCTACCATGATCTGACTCTCACCATTCTCATCAAACTGGCGCATCATTTCAGCAAGATTTTCTGTTTTTAGGTTACTGTGGTACTCATCGATAATCACATCAGGTAGAACCACTACAAACGGCTCATCACCCACTAAAGGCTCCGCACAAAGAACAGCATGACCCAAACCTTTTGCAACACCTTGACGCACTTGCATGATTGTTACATCAGCTGGGCATATAGAGCGAACTTCATCTAACAACTGACGCTTAACACGTTTTTCCAGTGTCGCTTCAAGTTCATAACTAGTATCAAAGTGATTTTCGATCGAGTTTTTACTTGAGTGGGTCACCAATACGATTTCTTTTATACCAGCGGCAATACATTCATTGACGATGTATTGAATCATTGGCTTATCTACAATTGGAAGCATTTCTTTAGGAATAGCTTTTGTCGCCGGTAACATACGTGTACCTAGACCAGCGACGGGTATGACTGCTTTGCGAATCTTATTTTGGCTCATTGAAAGTCTCATTAGTGTTAATTTAGAAGGATAATGTATTCTACTAACTACGAATTTTTAGAAAAAATCAGCATCAGCTAAACGGTATTTATAATTTTTAAAGCCCGTACCTATTTTTCAAACGACCTTACTTGCCGGATCAATCTACACTTCAAGATTAGCGACAAACGTGCCATTTGACAATAGTACTAAGCCAATCAGCGAAAAAAAATGTGAAATTACTTGAGACCAGCCGCATAACGAATGCTTTTAACCAGTGCCTTATTGATAGTTGCCCAATAAGCACTTTTTACACGCCACATATGGAACGGCTTTCTGTCCACAGGTAACCAAGCCAAATCCGCAAATGGATCAGATGTTTCTTCACTAAGCTCCTCAGCAGTTATAGGTAATATTAAAGGCGCTAATCCTTCATGCTTCGAAAGAAAATACTCTAACGCTTTATAAGTGTCTGACTCGAGGTAATCATCACTTAGTAAAACAATTAATATATCGGGTACTGTTACCTGCTCTTCATCAAAAAATATATTGTCAATCTCGAGGTTGATATGTTGGCGCATTTTAATCTGCACCTCATCCAACAAAGCTACAATCTGGTTATGGCAATTAGCTTGAAAAAAAGAACTCACCGCCACCCGTACAGTCCGAGGAAACTCTTGTGGCTTAATTAAACTATATGGCGAGGGTTGTTCTAAAAAAGGGTTTTCGCATAACTGCTTCAGCCCTAATCCAATACGACCAGTACTCTTATCGATATCAATCACTTTACAGGTAATCGACAAACCCGCTCTAAAGTTCACTAGATTATTTTTAGAATTAGTAAACCAAGACAAATTTGAAAAATGTAATAAACCATTAAAGCCTTCTGAAATTTCAACAAAAAGACCAAAATCAGTTCTAGAGCGTATCACCCCTGTTACCACATCTCCCACGGCATAATCTTTAAATACGACTTCCGAAGGGTTTGGAGTCATCTCTTTTAAACTAAACGATACTTGCTGCTTGTCAGCATCGATATCGCTAATTTTAACACTAAGCACATCACCTCTCTCAAAAGTCATCACCTGGAGTCGGCTTCGTGCATTCCAGCTTAATTCTGACCAATGAAGGATGCCTGCAATATAATCTTCACAAACAACAAAATAACCAAAGTCAGCAACACTATTGATTGTTACTTTTACTTCATCGCCTACCGTATAAGTTTTGTAAAATCGCTGCCAATGTTTATCGTCTAATTGTTTAATACTAGCGGTAATATAAGCCTTGCTAGGAACCACTTTTAAAAGCTTGGCACTAACATTGTCGCCGACAGTAAGTGCATCATCGGCATGACTGTTTGCACCCCAAGAAACCTCATTTTGTGACACCAGGCAAGTCACCCCTCCTAGATCTAGAGTCACTAAACGATTAGAAATAGAACTTACTTCACCTTGAACGACTTCCCCCTTAGTCAGCCCTTCAAAGTAATCAGAATAGGTATCCTTAATGACATCCATACGAGACACAACTAAGTGATCGTTTGCTTCATCAACACTTAACACGTAAAACTTCAAAGGCTTATTCAAAAAAACTTCTGGAACGTCATCGTATTCACATAAGTCAAAACGGTAGCGAGGACAAAAACCTGATATCCCACCAAAACGAACCTTGTATCCGCTTTCGACCTTGTGAGCCATGTAACCTGTGACTATTATTTTATTATCACAAGCATAGGCTAAACCCTCCCAGCTATGAAGTGCTGGTATTGTTTCAGATACTGCTGTTTTATTAACAATTGTTTGAAACAAATTAACAACAGGGGTTAGAAACATAAAAAAGCCATGTTAAAAGAAGTAGGTACAATTGCCTTAAATAAGTAATCGTATCGGAAGGAAATAAAACCATTTAAAAAAATTATATGAGCATTAATCATACAACAAAAGTCATTTACTGGACAATCATTTATGGCGAAGGGATGCGCTGATTAGTCGACCTTACTATCTGCGCTATGACTACAAAACTAAGCACCCCCAACAGCCAAAAATAACTAGTGATATCATCAGCACCCTCATTAAGTAAATAGCCAAAAAGGTTAACCATTAACATTAAAGGCAACCATAACAAGACACAGTTGACTCTTTTAACTGATAATACATACAAGACAGACGCCATGATAGGTATTAAGAAAATAGAGCCATAAGTAATACTTAAACCTACCGCATTGTCCTGAATATAACTAGAAAAGCGCTCTGAAAATATAGTTATCATTCCAATGAGCCACGTACTGCCAATTAAAGTTGCAGACAACCGACTCCCTAAGGGAATCACGCTACTATATAAATCCAAACGTAGTAGACCGAAAAATAGGACTCCAACTAGCACTGAGGACCACTCAGTCCAGTGATTTTTTAATCCACCGCCTATAAGAAAAAGTACCATAATCGCCGATATAATTATTGGGATGATAACCAAAAAATCTAACGTAATTATCGATTCGGTTTTAGAAAATAACAGTAGGCTCGATAAGGTTATACAAATAAGGCTAACAATAATAAGTGACTCACCTTCTAACAGCGAATACTGGAGCAAGGTATTCGCCATCGAACTAATAATCGCAAAAATGACGAGCAGCGGTGCATGTGGCCGCCACTGATTAGCCTGCTTGAACAAGAAAGGCACTGTCAATATCGCTGCCGATGAAAAAGCATAAAATAAAATCTGAGTATCAACGAGGTGAGTTTTACTAATAATATCCAATGGATACCAACACAGGGTTAGGGCTGAAGATAAAATCAGCACGCAGATAGCTGCAAATTTATTCATCATAGTGAAAGCAGACACTCTAATTTGGGGGCGAATAGGGACGATTTACGCGCAAGCAATGCGTGTTTTTTGCACATACAAATAGTGGCGTAATTTCACTCTATTTGCAATCATTCCCCCTGTCTTATTTACTGAATGTAAACAAAGCGTATTTAGCAGATACAAAAAAGCCCCATCAGCGTTAACTGATGAGGCTTTTTCGATAGATATGGTGGGCCCAGAAGGACTCGAACCTTCGACCAATAGATTATGAGTCTACTGCTCTAACCAACTGAGCTATGGGCCCTAAATTAGAATGTTAACGAGGTGTAGGATCGTTATCTAATTCTAAGAAGCTGCGTAGCATATCCGATCTACTCGGATGACGCAATTTTCTTAACGCTTTAGCTTCAATTTGTCGAATACGCTCACGCGTCACGTCAAACTGCTTACCTACTTCTTCAAGCGTATGATCAGTATTCATATCAATACCAAAACGCATTCTCAGTACTTTCGCTTCACGAGGCGTCAAACTACTCAAGACATCACGCGTACTCTCGCCAAGGCTAGATGCCGTTGCATTGTCCATAGGAGACTGTACGTTACCGTCTTCAATAAAGTCACCTAAGTGAGAATCTTCGTCATCACCGATCGGCGTTTCCATTGAGATTGGCTCTTTAGCAATCTTCATGACCTTGCGAACTTTGTCCTCAGGCATGTCCATCGCTTCAGCTAGCTCTTCTGGCGTACCTTCACGTCCTTTTTCCTGAAGTAGCTTACGAGAGATACGATTCAACTTATTAATCGTTTCAATCATGTGTACAGGAATACGGATAGTACGTGCCTGGTCAGCAATCGAGCGAGTTATCGCCTGACGAATCCACCATGTCGCATATGTCGAGAACTTGTAACCACGGCGGTATTCAAACTTATCTACCGCTTTCATCAAACCAATGTTTCCTTCTTGAATCAGATCCAAGAACTGTAAACCACGGTTTGTGTATTTCTTAGCGATCGAGATAACCAAACGTAAGTTAGCCTCAACCATTTCTTTCTTTGCACGACGCGCTTTCGCTTCACCGACAGAGACACTACGACTAATGTCTTTGATCTGAGTAATCGATAAACGAGTATCAGTTTCAATGCGAGTCAAGTGACGCTGGAACTTAGTAATCTCATCAATATATGGAGCAACCGCTTCAGCAAACTTAGGGCTTGCTTCCATAACACCAGTCAACCATTCAGGGCTAGTCTCGTGCTGTGGGAAAGTCTTTACAAACTCTCTACGCGCCATTCCCGCTTTATCGATACACAAACGCATGATCTTTCTTTCGAAGCCACGGATTTGAGTAATGATACTGCTTAACTGACCACCAATCTGATCGATGATTGGCTGAGTAAACTTAAATTCAAGTAACTTATGGGCCTGTGCAGCACGTGCCTTTGCATAAGCTTCCATGTTGTCCGCATCACGCGCACTACAGGCTTCTTCATACAATGCTTTAAGTTCTAAGAACTTTTCACGCGCTTCTTCAGGATCAGGACCTGTATCTACTTCTTCCTCTTCTTCGTCATCGTCGTCTTCACCATCAGACTCTTCCTCTTCGCCTTCAACTTTTTCGTCAGCTTTGACTTCAGGAACAACAATTACTGGAGGAGGTACTGGAATTGCATGACGATCAGCATCTGGATCAACAAACGAGTTAACCACATCTGTAAGACGTGCTTCTTCAAGTTCAATCTTTTCGAACTTGTCTAAGACAAACTCGGTAGATGCTGGGAATTCTGCTAGTGATGTCAGAACTTCGTACAAACCTTCTTCAATACGAATCGCTATCTGAATCTCGCCTTCACGCGTCAAAAGCTCAACCGTACCCATTTCACGCATATACATGCGCACAGGGTCAGTGGTACGACCGAAGTCTGTATCGACGCTGCTAAGTGCCGCTGCCGCTTCTTCAGCAGCATCCTCGTCTGCATCAACGGCTTCGTCGCCCATGTTGATGCTATCTTCATCAGGTGCCTTCTCAAACACCTTAATACCCATGTCGTTAATCATGCGTACTATATCTTCGATCTGCTCTGGATCAACTATAGTATCAGGCAAATGATCGTTGACCTCCGCATAAGTAAGGTAGCCCTGCTCCTTACCTTTGGAAATCAATGTCTTTAAACTGGATTTCTGCTTCTCTTGTCCACTCATGTAGCTGAGTTCCCGAAAAAAAGTTAATCGGCCATGTTAACACACTGAGATGCGTTACATGAAATACGTACTGTCTATTTTACTTAAATAGCAAGTCGCTTGTTTTATTGAACTGATAATTGGTCAGTCAGGTAGCGTATATCGCCTTTTTCCTGATCTGATAATCCATCAGTTACTTGTTTGTGAAATAATATTTCAAGTTTGGACTTTCGAGCCTGCTTCTCTATAGAAGCCAAGCAATCACTAAACTCTTTTGACATTATTTCATCATCATCACTATTGGGTTGCGACTTCATGAGTTGCAATAAATCCGACTCTAAATCGGAATGACGCCATCGTTCTAATAACGTTATGGCATTAATATGAGGACTCTCTTCCACAGATTCAATGAGTGTGGTCAATAAATCCGTTCCAGGCAGTCCAGAAAAGGCAATTTGCTCTGGATTTTTGACTAACTGAGCCAGTGAAGGCTTATTCAAAAGTAATATACAGGCATATTGAATCGGTGGATGCGTAACCGACCGTTGATAGCTAGCGTTATTTCTGCGCGACGACCGTCTGGGTGTTTCTTGCTCAGCAACGTCCTGCTTACCTTTCAAAATTGACTTTCTATCAACACCGGTCAACTTTGCAATATCTTGCAAAATCAAATCTTTAAGCTGACTCTCTGGCACTTTCTTTAACAAAGTACTCGCTTCGTTTAAAAACTGCGCCTTACCTTCATTTTGCGTAATATTAAATTTCGCACTTAAAGCTTCAATAAAATAAGCACTTAGCGGTGTCGCACTGCTAAACGACTCTTCAAACGCCTCTTTTCCAATACTTCGCACCAAACTATCTGGATCTTCACCGTCTGGTAAAAACATAAAGTGAATAGCTTTATCATCGCGTAGTACCGGAAGCGTGTTATCTAAAGCACGCCAAGCGGCTTCTTTACCCGCACGGTCACCATCAAAACAAAAAATGATTTCTGGCACCGTACGATACAATATTTCAATATGTTGCTGGGTCGTTGCGGTACCTAAAGTAGCCACGCCATAAGTAATACCAAACTGGGCTAAGGAGATAACATCCATATAGCCTTCAACAACAATAATACGCTCAAGTTTACGTGTAGCCTGTCGCGCTTCATACAATCCATAAAGCTCATTACTTTTGTGAAACAGAGGCGTCTCAGGCGAGTTAATGTACTTGGGCGTGTCATCCCCCATCACTCGACCACCAAAGCCTATTACTTGGCCTTTACGGTTACGAATGGGAAACATAATACGATCACGGTAGCGGTCATAACTGCCACCCTCATCTTTCGCAATCGCGATACCTGACTCAACGATCTGTTCCTGACGATATCGGGAGGACAGATGTTTAATCGCAGCGTCCCACGACTTTTTGGAATAACCCACGCCATAAGCTTGAGCTATTTCACCACTTAAACCGCGGTTTTTCATGTATTCGACAGCTGCTGTATTTAACTTAAGCTGTTTTTGATAATAGGTGCTAGCCTCGGCCATTAGGTCAACTAGACCCTTTTGCTTTTGCTGTTGTTGAGGACTCCGTTTTCGCCCTTCTTCGCGAGGCACTTCTAGCCCCATTGAGCTAGCAATAGACTCGATAGCTTCAACAAATTCTAGGTGTTCGTACTCCATCAAAAATGTAATGGCAGAACCGTTCATGCCGCACCCAAAACAGTGGTAGAACTGTTTGTTCGGGCTTACCGTGAACGACGGAGTTTTTTCGTTATGAAATGGACAGCACGCTTGATACTCTCGACCATGCTTTTTTAAAGGCACGCGCGCGTTAATTACATCCACGATATCGCATCGCGCAAGCAATTGATCAATAAATTCTCGTGGTATTAAACCAGAAGCTGCCATAGTGAATTCGTTTTAGTTTTTATGGGGACAAAAAAGCCCGTAGAAGGTCTCCCATTCTACAGGCTTTTTTTAAGCAAAAGAAATAATTAGCGAGGTAGCACGGAGCTGCCCATTAAGTATTTATCAATGGCATGCGCGCACTGGCGACCTTCACGAATTGCCCAGACTACAAGAGACTGACCACGACGCATATCACCCGCAGCAAACACTTTATCAATCGAAGTGTAATAAGCTTGCTTACCTTCAGTGTCGCCCTTCACGTTACCACGACCATCAAGCTCAACACCTAAGCTATCGATCATGTTTTCATGAACTGGATGAACAAAACCCATTGCCAATGTAACGACATCCGCTTTCAGTTCAAACTCAGAACCTTCAACTTCACTTAGTTTCCATTGACCATTTTCGTCTTTGTTCCACTGAACTTCAACACAGATAATTGCTTTTACATTGCCATTACCATCATCAACGAATGATTTAGTTGATACAGAGAACTTACGTACTGCACCCTCTTCCTGAGACGTCGACGTACGGAACTTATCCGGCCAATCAGGCCATACAAGCTGCTTATCTTCCTTCTCAGGAGGACGAGGCATAATCTCTAGCTGTGTAACTGATGCTGCACCATTACGAGTCGATGTACCAATACAATCAGAACCAGTATCACCACCACCGATAACCACAACGTGCTTACCTTCAACTGATACAACATGCTCTTCACCGTGAATGCCTTGAACAAACTTAGTGTTTGCTTTCAGGTAGTCCATTGCGAAGTAAACACCGTTTAGATCACGACCAGGAATTGTTAAATCACGTGGCTTTTCAGAACCACCTGTCAATGCAATAGCATCAAAGTTGTTCAACAACTCTTGAGTGCTCACATCAGTACCAACGCAAGTGTTTGTTTTGAATTCAACACCTTCAGCGACCATTTGCTCTGCACGACGGTCTAGCAATGATTTATCCAACTTAAAGTCTGGAATACCAAAACGCATCAGACCACCCACTTTTGGCTCTTTTTCAAAGACAACGACACGATGACCAGCACGTGATAACTGCTGTGCTGCTGCCAAGCCCGCAGGGCCTGAACCAACAACGGCAACTCGCTGACCCGTCTTGATTAGAGCAACTTCTGGTTTGATCCAGTCATTCTCAAAACCCTTATCAACAATCGCACATTCGATTGACTTGATAGTAACGGGTACATCATCCAAGTTTAGCGTACATGACTCTTGGCAAGGTGCTGGACAAATACGTCCAGTCACTTCAGGGAAGTTGTTTGTACTGTGTAGTACCTCAACTGCCTCTTTCCATTTGTTTTTGTAAACCAAGTCATTCCAATCAGGAATCAGGTTATTAACCGGACATCCTTTATGACAGAACGGAATACCGCAATCCATGCAGCGTGCGCCCTGATCACTAAGCTCTGTATCCGTTAGCGGAATAACAAACTCTTTGAAATTAATGACACGTGTTTCAATCGGCGCATAGGTACGTTCTTTGCGTGCGATTTCTTTAAATCCTGTAACTTTTCCCATTGCAAATTCCTCCTATTAAGCCGCTGCGCGACGTTTTTTCAATACTTTCAAAGCGTGACGGTAATCAGTAGGTGTTACCTTCACAAACTTCGTAAGGTAGCCTTCCCAATCTGCCAATATCTCTTCAGCAAGCTGTGAACCTGTGTACTCGTAATGGTTAACGATTAACTGCTTTAGGCGTTGCTCATCGGCCATCATTGGATCGCTAATGTCTTCATCACCTTCATCAGTATCAACTGTTTCTAGCTCAACCATCTGCGTATTGCAGTTAGATGCGAACTCACCTTTAAGATCAAGTACATAAGCAATACCGCCGGACATACCCGCAGCAAAGTTACGACCTGTGCCACCAAGACAAACAACCGTTCCACCTGTCATGTACTCACAACCGTGATCACCGACACCTTCAACGACTGCAGAAGCGCCTGAGTTACGAACTGCGAAACGCTCGCCTACGACACCAGAAAGGTAAGCTTCACCACTGATTGCGCCGTATAACAAAGTGTTACCAGAAATAATATTCTGATCAGCACGACCCATCTTAGAGTTTTTTGGTGGCGCAATAACAATACGTCCGCCAGACAGACCTTTACCAACGTAGTCATTACCTGTTCCAAACAACTCAGCCGTGACACCTTTGGCCAACCAAGCACCGAAAGACTGTCCTGCTGTACCCGTTGCTCTGATCATAATCGTGTCATCAGGCAAACCTGCGTGACCATACTTCTCTGCAACGCGACCCGACAACATCGTCCCAAAGGTACGGTTGTGGTTTTGAAGCTCGATATTTATCTCAACCTTGTCGCCATTTTCTAGCGCAGGTGCAGCTTGTTTAATAAGCTCATTATCCAATGCAGCATCAAGACCGTGGTCTTGCTTTTCTGTCCAATAAATATCTTCTGGAGAGTCTGCTTCTGGCTTAGCTAACAAACGGCTGTAATCCAAGCCTTGTGTCTTCCAATGCTCAACAGCAGTCTTCATATCCAGACGATCAGACTGACCAATCATGTCATTGAAGTTACGGTAGCCAAGCTCAGCCATGATTTCACGTATCTCTTCAGCAACGTAGAAGAAGTAGTTGATAACGTGCTCAGGCTTACCTGTGAAGCGCTTACGTAACTCAGGATCCTGAGTAGCAACACCGACTGGGCAAGTATTCAAATGACACTTACGCATCATAATGCAACCTTCAGCAATCAATGGCGCAGTCGCGAAACCAAACTCATCAGCACCTAATAGCGCTGCAATGATTACGTCACGACCTGTACGTAAACCACCATCCGCTTGAACACAAATACGATTACGTAGTTTGTTCAATACAAGTGTTTGGTGAGTTTCTGCTAGACCAAGCTCCCAGGGCGAACCTGCGTGCTTAATAGACGTAATTGGTGACGCACCAGTACCACCTTCAAAACCAGAGATAGTCAGATGATCGGCATGTGCTTTAGAAACACCTGCTGCAACCGTACCAACACCGATTTCAGATACTAGCTTCACTGAGATGTCAGCAATAGGATTCACATTCTTAAGATCGTGAATCAACTGAGCCAAATCTTCGATAGAGTAGATATCGTGATGTGGTGGCGGTGAAATTAGACCAACACCTTCTGTCGAGTGACGTACTTTAGCAATACGCTCATCAACCTTATGACCCGGTAGCTGACCACCTTCACCAGGCTTAGCACCCTGAGCCATTTTGATCTGGATCATGTCAGAGTTAACAAGGTACTCAGCAGTCACACCAAAACGACCAGACGCAACTTGCTTGATAGCAGAGCGCATAGGGTTCATTTTGCCATCAGCCAAAGGCAAGTAGCGAGAAGGCTCTTCTCCACCCTCACCAGTATTTGACTTACCGCCTATCTCATTCATAGCAATAGCCAGTGTTGAATGAGCTTCGTGCGAAATACTACCGAATGACATTGCACCCGTTGCAAAACGCTTAACGATTTCTGTTGCTGACTCTACTTCATCCAATGGAACTGATGCTTTATCAAGATTGAACTTCATCAAACCACGTAACGTCAGTAGCTTTTCTGACTGCTCATCTACTAGCTTACAGAACTCTTTGAACGTCTTAGGGTCGTTTCCACGTACAGCATGCTGTAACTTGGAAATAGTATCAGGCGTCCAAACGTGTGCTTCACCTTTTGTACGGTAAGCATAATCACCACCAATATCGAGGTGCTTAGCAAAACGCATACGGTTACCAAAACCTTGGTCATGCAAGATCGCTGCTTCTTTTGCAACACCGTCTAGCTCCATACCCTCAACGGTAGTTTGAGTACCTGTGAAGAACTCATCCAAGAACGCCGTAGACAAACCAATCGCATCAAAGATTTGAGCACCACAGTAAGATTGGTAGGTTGAAATACCCATCTTAGACATCACTTTCTTAAGGCCTTTACCTACTGCCTTGACATAGTTTTTATGAGCTGACTCAACCGTCATACCCGGCGCAATATCGTCTAGGTTATCAGTGATAGTCTCAAGCGCTAACCAGGGGTTAACTGCTTCAGCACCGTAACCTGCCAATGTAGCAATGTGGTGTATCTCAAGCGCAGCACCCGTCTCAACAACCAAACCAGTCTCTGTTCTCAAACCTTCTTGAATCAGATACTGATGAACAGCAGAAGTCGCCAATAGCGCTGGAATTGATAGACGCTGTGCACTAACCGCACGGTCAGACAAAATCAGAATATTGTAATGGCCTAAAACGGCTTGCTTCGCTGCTGCACAAAGGTCATAAATCGCTTCACGCATGCCTTCTGCGCCTTTAGACGCATAGTAAGTAATGTCTAATGTAGCGGTTTGGAATGCATTACCCACATGGTCATGGATATGACGAATACGATCTAGATCTTCATTACTCAATACTGGCTGAGAAGACTCAAGGCGCATGTGCGAGCCTTGGTCATCATGACCTAGCAAGTTTGGACGAGGCCCAATCAGAGTAACCAATGACATCACCACTTCTTCACGAATTGGATCGATCGGAGGATTAGTAACTTGTGCAAAGTTCTGTTTAAAATAGTTAGACAAATGACGCGAGCGATCTGAAAGCACAGCTACTGGAGTATCTGTCCCCATTGACGCTAAGCCTTCTTCACCGTTGTTAACCATCGGATCTAGTAAAAACTTCACATACTCTTGCGTATATCCAAATGCTTGCTGAGTCTTAAGCAAGTCAGCTTTAGCTAGTGACGCAGGAGGATTAGCATCCGTTGTTAGATCTTCTAACTCAATCTGACCTTTTTCCAACCAATCTTGGTAAGGGTGTGCATTGGCCAAAGCAGTTTTCACTTCTTCATCAGAAATGATACGACCTTCTTCCGTGTCAATTAGGAAAGTCTTACCTGGCTCTAAACGCCATTTCTTAACAATCTTGTCTTCAGGAATGTCTAGGACACCCATCTCAGATGCCATAACCACTAAGTTATCATCTGTGATCAAGTAACGTGCTGGACGTAAACCATTACGATCAAGCATTGCACCGACTTGACGGCCATCTGTAAATGCAACCGCTGCTGGACCATCCCATGGCTCCATCAATGCTGCATTGTACTCGTAGTATGCGCGACGCTTAGCATCCATCCTGTTTGAGCTATGAGCCCAAGCTTCAGGAATCAACATCGTCATTGCTTGTACTAGTGAATAGCCACCAGCAACCAGTAATTCCAATGCATTATCTAAACAAGCTGTGTCTGATTGTCCTTCAGGGATTACAGGCCAAATCTTTTTAAGATCATCACCCAAAATATCTGATTGCATTGAATGCTTACGTGCAGCCATCCAGTTAACGTTTCCGCGGTTTGTGTTGATCTCACCGTTGTGAGCCATCATGCGGAAAGGATGTGCAAGATCCCATGTAGGGAAAGTATTTGTAGAGAAACGCTGATGAACAAGCACAATCGCTGATGTCGTTCGTTTGTCTAACAAATCAAGGTAGTACTCACCAACTTGCTCTGCCAATAACATACCTTTGTAGACAATAGTACGTGTTGACATTGAGTTGATGTAGAAATCTCTGTAACCAGCTTCCGCAGCTTTAGAAATTTGTGAACCCAACATCTTGTGTATTACAAACAACTTACGCTCTAAGCCATTTTGGTCAGCAATATTATCGCCACGACCAATGAAGATTTGACGAATTGATGGCTCTGTTGGCTTAACACTATCACCAAGATCAGAACTATCGACCGGTACATCTCTCCAGCCTAAAACTATCTGCCCTTCCGACTCTACAACCTTATTAACTGTCGCTTCAAGTGCTTGACGCTCTGTGGCATCTTTTGGCAAGAAAAGCATACCCACACCGTAGTCGCCTAAAGCAGGTAGTTCAAAGTCGACTACTTCACGAAAGTAAGTGTCGGGAATCTGCATCAACAAGCCTGCACCATCACCTGCTTTTGGATCAGCGCCTACTGCTCCGCGGTGTACGATACGTTTAAGAATAGTCAGACCTTGTTCAACAATGTCATGACTTTTCTCACCTTTAATATGGGCAACAAAACCCACACCACAGGCATCATGCTCGTTGGCTGGGTCGTACAAACCTTGCTTTTCAGGCAATGATCCTAAATGCATACTGTCCTCGCTAAAAAAGTTTAATCGTTGAACACTGCTCCCTGCTTCGACGATTAATAGAAAAAATTGAGCAGAATATTATACCATTTTTTTAAAATAAACGCTTCCAACACCATGTTTTATCTACACTAAAGTGAAACACACTGCGCCACGTTGGCACTAGTCGAATCAACTGGCGTTTTCGCATATCCTAACAGGTTATAACCAACATGATTGCACAAAGCAGATATAATTCACCTACTTTCTCATGGTACTCATTTTATTTAAAACCGACGTTAACTAATGCTTATGGCAAGCTTTTTTATCACCTAAAATAAATTAAGAAATAATTTAAGTTTCTGTGAGCCGCGGCATGATTTCTACCAAATTACAGGGACACGTTCTATTGTCCAATTGTGCAGAAATTAACTTTGACCAACCATCATTGCAAGCACCTGTAGAACCAGGTAAACAGAAAATGAATGTTCCGTTTGCAACGCCTGCGACTGCTCTCGATTGCAAGGTTGATGTTCCTATCAAATCATAAGACAACACACGGAACATTTCACCAAAACCATCAATGGTTTTATCAAATAACGGAGTCAGTGCTTCTGGCGTTCCATCACGACCAGTCAAGCCTGTTCCACCCGTAGTAACAATGGCATCAACACTTGGGTCTGCAATCCACTGAGAAACGATGGCGCGTAAATCATAACGATCATCTTTGACAATTTGCTTGTCGGAGAGGATGTGACCGTCTTTTTCTAACATCGACACCAAGGTTTGCCCCGACTTATCGTCGGCCTCAGTTCGAGAGTCAGAGACAGTTAATATCGCCAAGTTAAGTGGAATGAATTCACGTTCAGCTATTTTAGACATTAACAGTCTCCTTTTATTTAATCTTTCTCTTCAATCCAAGTCATTTGGATTGCTTCTAAAATCTTCTCATTTGAACGCTCTGGGTCATCCTCAAAACGCTCCAACTCCGTGACCCAACGGTGTAAGTCCGTAAAACGAACATACTGAGGATCAACATCTGGGTGAGCTTCATCCAAATCCAAAACAACCTCTAAAGTATCAGTCCAACCGATTTTCATAGTAAACCTCTTTTAGTGAGTCTCAGAAACCATATTAATAGTGTACTTAGGCACTTCGATAACCAAGTCTTTATCAGCAACCTTCGCCTGACAACTTAGTCGAGAATCAGGGTCTACACCCCAAGCTTTATCTAGGTAGTCCTCCTCAAGATCAGTTGCTACTTCCAGTGAATCGAAGCCTTCACGAACTTGGACATGACACGTAGTACACGCACATGACTTTTCACATGCATGCTCAATCGAAATACCATTTTTCAACGCTGCGTCGCAGATCGTTGTACCGCTTTCTGCTTCAAAAACTGCCCCATCTGGACAAAGCTCTGGATGAGGTAAAAATATAATCTGTGGCATAGGACTTAACTCTCAAACTCAGTAATATTGTGACCTGACATCGCCGCTTGAATATTATTATCCATACGACGTGCAACATAAAACTCTGCTGCTTTCTCAAGCGATTTAATAGCGGCTTTCACCACTTCAGCATCATCACTATCACGCGCGACTTGCAAGTCTCCACGTGCAGCTAACAATTGCTGTTTTTCTGATTCATTTAGTAAGCGGTCGGCATCTGACGTCATCGCAGCATCAAGTGCTTGCAAAGAACGATCCGCTTCAACTTGCTGCTCACGTAAGCGTCGCATTTCAACATCATGCTTCGCATTTTCCATCGACGCACGAATCATTGATTCGATTTCATTGTCTGACAGACCATAAGAAGGCTTAACTTCAACAGCGGCTTTAACACCTGTTGACTCTTCTTCAGCAAAAACACTCAACAAACCGTCAGCATCTACCTGAAACGTCACTTTAATTCTTGCAGCGCCGGCAACCATTGGTGGAATACCACGTAGTGCAAACTTCGCCAATGAACGATTTTCTTCAACTGTTTCACGCTCACCTTGCAGTACGTGAATCGTCATCGCCGTCTGATTATCTTTAAACGTTGTGAACTCTTGCGCACGAGTAATTGGGATCGTTGTGTTACGCGCAACAACTTTCTCTACCAATCCGCCATAAGTCTCAAGACCTAGCGATAACGGTGTTACATCTAATAACAGCATTTCACTATCAGGTTTGTTACCTGCTAATAAGTCCGCTTGAATCGCCGCGCCAATCGCAACAACTTTATCCGGATCAATATCAACCAATGGTGGGCGATCAAAAAACTCACCTACTCGCTGTCGCACATATGGTACGCGGGTTGAACCGCCGACCATAACCACATCAGCAATGTCTTCTTTTTCGATACCTGCATCGCGCACTGCGCGACGGCAAGCCATCAATGTTTTCTTAACTAGCGACTCAGATAGTTCATTAAACGTTGCAACATCGATACTGCCTTGCCAATCACCCAAAGTTACAGCAACAGTATCGTTATCGCTCAATGCTTCTTTGGCACGACGCGCTTCGATCATTGCAGCTCTTAACAGGTGCGCATCTTTAGTATCTTGCTGAGCACTTTCCTTTAACATCCACTCCGCAATTAAGTGATCAAAATCATCACCACCTAAAGCAGAATCTCCACCAGTCGACATAACTTCAAACACGCCTTTATTCAAGCGTAATAATGAAACATCAAACGTACCGCCACCTAAGTCATAGATCGCGATAATTTTATTATCAACATCTGTTTGCTGATCTAAACCATAAGCGACAGCGGCCGCAGTTGGCTCATTCAACAAACGATATACGTTTAGACCAGCAAGACGTGCAGCATCTTTAGTGGCTTGTCGCTGTGCATCATCAAAGTAGGCAGGTACGGTAATAACGACACCCGTTAACTCACCGCCTAAACTTTCTTCTGCACGACTTTTAAGTGCTTTAAGAATTTCCGATGACACTTCAATCGCAGTAACATTGCCTGCAACGGTTTGAATTTGAGGAACGTTCCCCTCTGTTTCAACAAAATCGTAAGGCAATTGACCTGCTAGTGTTTTCAACTCACTAACTGCACGCCCTACCAAACGCTTTGCTGAAGCAATAGTATTTTTCAGATCAGAACCTAAGGCTGCCTGAGCCTCACTTCCAATAATAACTTCACCACTCTCAAGGTAGCGCACTACCGATGGCAGCAGGTGCTGTCCATCAGCATTAGCCAATGTACTTGCTTCACCACTGCGAACTGACGCCACTAGAGAATTTGTTGTACCCAAATCAATACCCACCGCGAGGCGATGCTCGTGCGGTGCTGTAGACATACCGGGTTCAGAAATTTGTAATAACGCCATGAATCAACCTTTAAAGTGCTTCGTCTTCTAACTTTTCTTCGAGCTGCTTGATTTCACCCAACAAACGCTCAAAGAATTTTAATTTTAAAACAACCTGCTTTGCTTCTTCTAAGTCACCAGCGTCATACGCTGTTTCAAATGCTTGCTCTAGTGCCTTATTTTCCGCTTTCACATCTTTTGATAACGCGTCAACCGCATCAAATGGATCTACTGCATTAGGTACTTGCTCAAGTACTTCACGGCGCTCCATTTGCGACATCAAAAACATCATGTCACTGGTTGTATCACGCTCATCATCAAAATCAACATCACTTAACGACAATAAATAACGCGCACGTAAGCGGTTACTCTTCAGAGTTTCCTGTGCAGTATTTATAAAACTAGTGACTTGTTGAGCAATGCGGCGTGCTTCATCTGACTCAGAAGCAAAACGATCAGGATGGTGCTGCGTCTGTAAAGCGCGAAAAGCTACAGCTAACTGAGAGTTATCAACATCAAACTGCACTGGCAGCCCAAATAATTCAAAGTAGTTCTTCTTGAAATCTATCGACATATTGGTATCTATCTATAAGTCCATAATAACAATGAGCCGATAAAAATCGGCTCATTGTCTGCAAATATTCTACTGCGTTTAAACGGTAAAACTTTCGCCGCAACCACAAGCACCAGACTCGTTAGGATTAGTGAACTTGAAACCTTCGTTCAACCCTTCCTTAGTGTAGTCCATTGTCGTACCATCTAGATAAACTAAGCTTTTAGGGTCAACAATCAAACTCACACCGTGATCTTCAAACACAGTATCGTGCTCATCAACCTTATCAGCAAACTCCATGACATAAGCCATTCCCGAACAACCATGTGTCTTTACGCCTAAACGCAAACCCACACCTTTTCCACGTTGCTCTAAAAACGTCGTTACACGCTTTGCTGCTGTTTCTGTTAGTGCAATTGTCATGTTTATACCCTCATCACGCCTAAAACGTAATTACTGCTTACTTTGATAGTCGTCGATTGCTGCTTTGATTGCATCTTCTGCAAGTACAGAGCAATGAACCTTTACTGGTGGCAACTCTAGCTCATCAGCAATATCTGTGTTCTTAATTTCTTTAGCTTGATCCAATGTCTTACCTTTAACCCACTCAGTCAGTAGGCTAGAAGAAGCAATTGCTGAACCACAACCGTAAGTCTTGAACTTAGCATCTTCAATGATACCGTCCTTACCTACTTTAATCTGTAGGCGCATTACGTCACCACATGCAGGAGCACCAACCATACCAGTACCAATTTCTGCATCTTTTGCATCAAACGAACCAACGTTACGTGGGTTATCGTAGTGATCCATTACCTTTTCGCCGTATGCCATGTCTATATCCTCTAAAGTCTTTTAATCGCTATGAGAGTGAAATACGCTTAGTGCGCAGCCCAAACTACCGAATCTAAATCAACACCGTCTTTGAACATATCCCACAATGGAGATAGATCACGTAGTTTTTCAACGGCTGCTCGTGTTTGTTTAATCGCAACGTCCACATCTTCTTCCGTTGTAAAACGACCGATTGTGAAACGTAATGAGCTATGAGCTAACTCGTCACTACGACCTAATGCACGCAGTACATAACTCGGCTCAAGACTTGCACTTGTACATGCCGAACCCGATGATACTGCAACATCACTCAAAGACATCATCAAACTCTCACCTTCAACAAAGTTGAAACTGATGTTTAGGTTACCCGGAATACGGTGATCTAAATCACCATTCACGTAAACCTCTTCCATGTCTGCGAAACCAGCATATAAGCGATCACGTAATACACGGATATGCTCGCCTTCTGCGGCCATTTCTTCTCTAGCAATCTTAAACGCTTCACCCATACCAACAATCTGGTGAGTCGGTAACGTTCCAGAACGCATGCCACGCTCATGACCACCACCGTGAATCTGTGCTTCGATACGAACACGTGGCTTACGTCGAACAAATAAAGCACCGATACCCTTAGGGCCGTAAGCTTTATGTGCAGAGAAGCTCATCAAATCAACGTTTAGTGCTTCAACATCAACTGGAACCTTACCTACACTCTGCGCTGCATCCACATGGAATACAATCTTGCGTTCACGGCAAATTGCACCGATCGCTGCGATATCTTGGATAACGCCGGTTTCATTATTAACATGCATAACAGAAACAACTGTTGTGTCATCACGTAGCGCCGCTTTAAATACGTCTAGATCTAACAAACCATTAGGCATTGGATCAAGGTAAGTAACTTCGTAGCCTTCACGCTCTAACTGACGACAAGTATCTAAAACAGCCTTGTGCTCAGTCTTCATTGTAACAATGTGCTTACCACGACGCTCATTAAAGTGCGCAGCACCTTTGATCGCTAGGTTATTTGATTCAGTAGCACCACTTGTCCAAACGATTTCGCGTGAATCAGCACCAACAGTCTTCGCGACTTCTTCACGAGCTTCTTTAACGAGATCTTCAGCAGCCCAGCCATGTGCATGACTACGCGATGCAGGATTACCAAAAACGCCATCTAGCGTTAGGCACTTCATCATCTTTTCCGCAACGCGAGGATCTACTGGCGTTGTTGATGAATAATCCATGTAAATCGGCTTTTTAAACTCACTCATCGGTGTATTACCTGTGTTCAATTCTTTAAAAACAATATCAACCGTTTAGGTTGTGCAATGTTGCTTCAACGACAGCCTTTTTATTCTGTCTATCGGCAACTGCTAATACTTCTTTGCGGTTCATCATGTCATCTAGAGTTATGTCATCTAAAAAACTTTGAATTCTTCCGCTTAAATCTGCCCACAAATCGTGGGTTAGGCAGCGTTTTGAGTCCTGACAGTCACTTTTACCACTACAGTTAGTGACATCAACACTCTCGTCAACCGCCAAAATTATACTCGACATCGCAATCTCTTTTGGATCACGACTTAGGCTGTATCCACCACCAGGCCCACGCATACTAACGACTAAGCCACGCTTACGTAACTTTGAGAATAGCTGCTCAAGGTATGATAATGAGATATCTTGTCGTACTGAAATATCAGCCAATGACACTGGCCCTGATTGACTGTGCAATGATAAATCTAACATTGCTGTCACGGCATAGCGCCCTTTCGTTGTCAGTTTCATGATTGATGCTCCGCTCTCGACACTGCATTTGAGCGAATAGTAGAATACTTGACTAGGTTAGTCAAGTATTCACAATATCTATGAAAGATTAAGCCTAGGGACGGCACTTAATAATGTTTGGGTATAAATATCTTGGGGATTTCCGCACACTGAAGTAGTTAAACCCTGCTCCACTACTCTTCCTGATTTCATGACGACCACTTCATCACTGAGATATTCCACCACAGCAATATTGTGGGTGATGAATAATAACGTCAGATCACTCTGCTGTCTAATCTCTAGCAGTAATTGTAACACTTCCGCCTGTACCGACACATCCAAAGCACTTGTGATCTCATCACAAACGATGAACTCTGGGTTTAATACCAAAGCTCTTGCTAAACCAATACGCTGACGCTGACCACCAGAAAACTCATGCGGATAACGCCAAAGGTGCTCTTCACTCAACTGCACTTGCTCTAATACTTTAATGGCCCGTGCGATACGGTCATCCTTATTTTCCCCTATACCGTGTGCGGTCATTGGTTCGATCAAGGTCGTTGCGACTTTCAATCGTGGGTTTAATGATGACAATGGATCTTGAAAGGCTATTTGCATACGAGGACGTATAGGTCGAAGTTGATCTTCGCTTAAACCACACAACTCCTGATCATCTATTTTCACACTACCTGAAGTAGGCCTCTGCAGCTGAATGATGGCTCGAGCCAAAGTCGTCTTTCCACACCCCGACTCACCAACCAAGGCCATAATACTGCCTTTGCGGATATTTAAATTAACACAATCAACCGCTTTAACATGATCAACTACTCGCCGAAAAACACCCTTACGTATTGGAAACCATACATTTAGATCAGTCACGCTCACCAAAGTATCGGCATTTTCATTAAACAGTCTTAAGCTATCATCAGGACGAGCCAGGTTTTCAGGAATTGCCGCTAGTAACTGCTGAGTATAATCATGTTTCGGGGTTCTCAATATATCGCTGACTAACCCTGACTCGACCAATCGCCCAGACTGCATAACACCCACTTTATGCGCCATCTGTGCAACCACACCAAAGTCATGGGTAATGAATAACACGGCCATGCCATTTTTAGCTTGTAAGTCTTTAATCAACTGAAGGATTTCTGCTTGAACAGTTACGTCGAGAGCCGTTGTCGGCTCGTCTGCAATAAGTAAGTCTGGCTTACACGCTAAAGCCATAGCAATCATGACACGTTGACGCTGACCACCCGAGAGCCTATGCGGATAATCATCAAAACGCTCAGCGGGTGATTTTATCTGAACCTGCTCCAGCGACTGAATAGCGACCATTTTTGCTTCAGACTCTGACATCTCAGGATTATGTAACTGCAAGGCTTCAACAATCTGCTCCCCTATGCTGAACACTGGATTGAGCGAACTCATCGGCTCTTGGAAAATCATTGCAATACGCGCACCACGCACCTTTCGCAACTCAGTATCCTCAAGCGCTAAAAGGTTAACACTTTCAACATCACCAGACTCTTTTCGTAATTGAAACTGCACCTCACCTTTCGGGTGTGAAGCAATACCTGCGGGTAATAATTGAATGATGGAGAGCGCACAAATCGACTTACCGCTGCCTGACTCACCAACCAAACAAAATGTTTCACCTTTATCGATAGAGAGACTGACACCATCAACAGCTTTGACTACTTCTCCACCACTATTGAGGTAAGTATGTAAATTGCGAACGTCTAATAAACTCATGACACTACCCCAGCTTTACTCGCCAACTGAGGATCAACAGCATCTCGTAACGCCTCACCCATTAGGTTATAACCAAAGACGGTTAGGAAAATCGCACCACCTGGGAAAGCAGCCATCCACCAATTAAACACAGAAGACTTTACCGCTTCATTCAACATTCCACCCCACGATGGCGCCTCTACAGGGCCAAGCCCCAAAAAGCTTAACATTGCTTCCGTTAAAATGGCCGAGGCCACACCAAAGCTTGCAACAACCAATACCGGCGCAACACCATTCGGCAACATATGACGGAATAAGATGGAACGCAGAGGTAAACCACTCGCAACCGCGGCTTGAACATAGTCTTGCTTACGCAATTTCAAAAACTCAGCGCGGACATAACGCGCATAGCCCGACCAGCCAGTCACACCGATAATCACCATAATGATGTAAACACTACGCCCGAAGAATGCAACAAACGCGAGCAGCAAAAACAACACCGGAATAGCTTCAAAAATCTCAACAAGACGCATACCCAGCATGTCAAAGCGACCTGCAAAGTAACCCATTTGCCCACCGATGATAACGCCTATAAAAATCGCAATACCGGTCGCAATGAAACCAATACTCAAAGCAACTCGAGATGCATGCACCATACGACTCGCCACATCAGAGCCAACAGAGTCAGTCCCCATATAATGAGCAGCTACACCTTGGTAACTGGGTGCTTGTAGTGCGGTATCACCAAAATCTCGTAAGTAATCACTTGGAGAATAAGGAATTACAGGCATGACAACCCAATCATAGACCCCAGCGGCAACCTGCTCTCTAAACTGTTCATAGATAATGAGTTTAGGTGGTGACAGGAAAGACAAACCAACTACAATGCTGACCGCGCAAACACCTGCCATAATCCAAAATTTGGTCGCGACTGATATTGGTAGCCACCAAAGCAACAGTAACATGATGAACAAGGCCATCAACACCAAGTCCTGAACCGTCAAAAAGCGAATAACAGGCATGAACAACTCACCGCCCTGACTCACCAATAAAGGTGCGCTATTTGCTATGAGTGGTGCAAAGCAAGCAATGAAGGCAAGAAATAGCACCCAAGTTAAACCAATCCTCGCTCCCCAACCTGAAAAGGCGGTACGAAGAATTTGCTTTGAATAAGATTCACCGATAGTTTGACGCTTAGTCATATTGCACCCTCGGATCTACAAGTGTGTACATCAAGTCTGAGATTAAATAACCCACGAGTGTCAAAATACCTGAAATTAGTGTGATTGATAATATCAACTCTCGGTCACGCGCCATGGTTGCTTCGACGACTAACTTACCCATCCCATCAATCGAAAATATTTGCTCTACGATAACTGACCCTGCTAATAAACTTGGCAAGATACCCGCAAAAATCGTAATTAATGGCAGCAAACTATTTCTGAATACGTGCTGCCAAAGTACATCTTCTTCTGCAACACCTTTCGCTCGTGCGGTTCGTGCATAGTCAGCATTTAGATTTTCAAGAATAGAGGTTCGCATAATCTTGGATAATGAAGCGAAGCTTCCATAAGAAAGCACAATTATCGGCAAGACTAAGTGCCAAAGCCTATCTAGCAAATACCCTCGTACAAACTCGTCACTTAACCAGTTCATGGTGCAATACCACGCCAGACCAAAACCAATTAAAACAAATAAAGTTATCCGCAGCGCTGCTGAACCGCTTGAGGAGATCAGCACCATTACTAATGCAAACAATAATGGCCATACAACCCAGTTTGCCAATATAAATTCGGGATGAGACCACGCCATGCTGGCACCAAGTGCAAGACCTGACAGTCCTGCTATTAACTTTCTTAAGGATACCGATCTCAACTGGGCAAGTACTAAGCCTGCAACGACACCTGTCACACCAAAGACTAGCAACTTCAAAATATCTGCTACTGATGACCAATGGGGTAAAAAAGGCATTTGATAAGCGGCACTTGAACTAAGTCCGCCCGTTGGAAACCACTGCCAATTTTGAATACTTGAGAATAAACCGATCAACAATACTCCGACCAACATGGAAGGTAGAGACCAAAGCGCCAGCATTAAAACATTTGAACTGACATCAAATCGCCCTCCTCGGTCACGAGCAGCATTCATCCCTACGATGATCGCAATGAGGTAAATCAAAGGAATGGTGATTACATTTAATAGTAGCGTGATCGGCAGGCGATCTTTTATTAATGCAGCAACAGTCTGACCAAAGAATACACTCTCTCCTAAGTCAGAACCCTTGGTAAAAGAAAATCGCAAATAGTCGTTATTTTCATCCGTTAGAAAGCCAATAGGCGACACATTATTTAACCAACGCAGGTACTGCACAGGCGCTGGATCATCCAACCCATATCGTTTGTTATAGTAGTCAATCCGCGCCTGCTTTTCCTCAGGCTTCATATCAGCACCACCCACCATTGATGCGCCGGTTAGACCACCTGGCGAGATAGCCATTACAGTGAATACCACTAAAGTAATTCCCAGCAAAGTAGGAATCATCAGCAAGATGCGCCGCAGAAGATAAGTCAACATACCTCTACGCTCCTATTGTTGGTATTTTTGTTCTGATTTAGGGACGTAGATTTCAAATGGATGAATATCCTGATTCAATCCAGTATTCGTTAATTCTAAGTTTTTAATGCGCTTATCAATAAAGACTAAAGACTTACGTCGCACCAGAAAAGTGTAAGGCTGCTCCTTATAAAAAACAGCTTCGGCTTTTTTCCAAACAGCCATTCGCTTTACTTCATCAACAATCACACGCGCTTGGTCAATCAACCCATCCAAAGCATCACTTTCATAATTAATGAAGTTGTTACCATTCGTTTTTGTTTGCGAACTATGGAACATTTGATAAACATCCGTTTCCAAACCACTTGTCCAAGCGAGCGCGATTGCATCAAAATTCTTCTGATCCAAACGCTCCAACATGACCGACCACTCAGTTGGGTCAGGTATAAGCTCTACGCCAGCCTTGGCAAACATGTCTTTCAGTAGTAACACTAGTCTTTTTGTATCATCATTCCCTTGAAAATACGTCAGTTTAAAACTGAATGCTTTACCATTTTCGTCTTCTAGCAAACCATCATTATTTCGGTCTTCATAACCGACTTCTTTTAACAAGGCCTTGGCTTTGCCTACATTGGCTTGTCGAGCTATTAACTCAGGGTCATGTTGTTTGCTGCGAGGGCTAAATGGACTAATTGCCACTTCAGCGTACCCTCGATAAATATCCCGAATAATCAAGTCGCGATCAGTTAAGTACGTCATTGCCTGACGAACACGTTCATCTGCAAACTTTGTTTTTTCTTTACCTGCCTTTTGATTCCAAGCGATATAGCTATAACCTGCCACAGGACTCATATATTCGAAATTTTGACTCTTCTCTTTGACCTGCTCATCTTTTAGCAGCTTGTCGTATTCAACAGGGCGAGCACTATATAAATCAATATCGCCATTTCTATAAGTCGTTAAACGCGCACTATCGTTTTGAATAACTTTCCATACTAACTTATCAAAACTAGGGCTAACCGCTCCCCAATAACGTGTATTTCGAACCAACTCAATAGCACCTTGATCCGACGTCCATGACTTAGGATCGGCTAATCGATAAGGCCCAGAACCCAGTAACAATCCTTTTGACTCGTTAAACTCCTCACCTTTATCCATATACTCCTTATAAAAGTGCTTTGCTAAAATCGACAAACCACCCGCTGTGCCCAACGCTTGAAAATAAGGCTCTTTATAAACGAATTTAACTTGATAAGGTGAAACTGCGGTAACACTCTCAATCTTTTCGTAAAAAGCACGCTCACCCGGCGCCTTGATCGACTCATTCATGATGAAGCTGTATGTGAATGCAACATCTTCTGCGGTTAACGGCACACCATCTGAAAAGCGAACGTTATCGTGCAAGTTAAACGTAATCGTCAAACCGTCTTCACTAACCGTCCAGTCTTTCGCGATCAACCCGCTCCATTCAAGCGTTTCAGGATCACGAATTAACAGTGACTCCAGAACATTTTGCTGAATATCAGACGCATAAGCATCGCTAGACACCAAAGGGGTAATCGTTTTGATCGTACTAGAGAAAGAGTTGACCTTCCAATCACCTTGGGAGTAGTCACTCTTCTGACTTGCTTGATAAGCTCGCTGAAAAGCAGCTGGGACTTCCAAGTCTGAATTATTATTGGTAGCGGCAGTAAAAGACGCATCGGAAGTCTGTTCTTCGAGTGCTTTCGTCGCAAGAGGAACGCCTGAAGAAACACATGTCTTTGATGCAGAAGCAACCACATCATTAAAAGAACTCTGCAAACTACTGACTGAGCTACGGACGCCCTGCACATCTTTAGCCTGCTCTGAAACAGCCACTCCCATTTCATTGAGCTTATTCCACTGCCTATCAATCTGGTACATGACAAGCACTAGAAGTATGACCATCAGTGTTAAGAGGGTATAAAGAATGGTATCGCGAGTTGTTAGTCGTTTTTGCATAGCAGCCGTCTACACTTTTTTATTTATGTAGGGTTACTATAAACAGCTTATGTAGATTGTTCCAGCAAACTCGTCAAACAGGCATTACCAGTTTAAGCGAACGCCAATTGAGTTAGTTTGCGAACCACCGCTGAGATTGTCAGCAAACGGAAGTTGCAGACTAGAATCAAAACTTTTTTGCGTATGATTGATATAAACAGATGAATTATCGCTAAGACTATACCCAGCCTCAAAAGACAGAGCGTTGTAATCTTGGTTTTCAGCTAGAGCTTCAGATGACAAGTTTACATCATCATCAAATCCAACCACTCCATATTGACCAACAACATAAGCATTACGGGTCATACTGTATTTAGCACCAACCATAAATGACGTCGAATCAACTGAAAGACTAGTAGACGCATCATCTATAGCTACTTTTTCTGCAACCAAGTCGACTCTGACTCGACTATTATTACGACTTTTATAAGTCAGCCGCCCTTTTACAGCCTTTGCTTCGTCAGTCGTTCTTCGATAAGCAATAGCTGCCTCTACCGAACGAGACTGCGCATTCAACAATATACCAGTAGATTTTGTTCTTTCGTCAGTATTATCACTAGCAACTTGCGCGCCCAATGAAACGGCACCTGCACTTCCAACGTAAGTAAACGATTGCGAAATCTCGCTCTCATCTTGAATCAATAAGTCGTAAGCTCCGTCGTAAAACTGCTGATCAGCACCCGTGGTTACCAAACTATCGAGAGAATCATGAACACCAAGTCTTAATTCACCATACTTATTACCAAGACCTACTCGCGCACTTTGAGACTCTGCATCATTAGGAGAAGCGGGGAAAAGGTTATAATTAGTATAACCAATACGACTACCAAGGTTTGAACCTGCGGTCACACTATAATTTGACTCTGAAAGAAGGCCGTAACTAGCACCAACAGAATTGATATCTGCTGCGTGTGTCGTTATCACTGAACATAACGAAATGAGGATTATTATTTTTTTCATTATTCTGCCTTTGCCCATGGCATGCGACTATTAATAAATCGCCATTTAATTTCATAATAGACTGAGTGTTGCTTCTATGCAACAAAGTTCATACGAACGGACAATAGACACAAAAAAGGACCACATGTAAACATGTGATCCTTTTTTGATGTAACGGTAAAACAGTTCGGCGTAAAATTAACGCTTAGAGAACTGTGTTGCCTTACGTGCTTTGTGCAGACCAACTTTCTTACGCTCAACTTTACGAGCATCACGTGTTAAGAAACCTGCTTTCTTAAGTACGTCACGATGCTCTTGATTGAACTCAAGAAGTGCTCTTGCGATGCCCAAACGAACTGCGCCCGCTTGACCACTATCTCCGCCACCTTTAACAGTAACATTGATATCGAATGTTTCTACAGACTCAGTCGCATCTAATGGCTGACGAACAACCATGCGAGAAGTCTCACGTCCGAAGTAATCTTCAATCGCCAACTTATTGATTGTGATTTTTCCAGAGCCGCTTTTCATGAAAACGCGCGCTGAAGAAGACTTTCGACGTCCTGTTCCGTAATACTGTGTATCAGCCATTGATCTGATTCTCTAAAACTTATTAATCTTAAACTTCTAAAAGTTGAGGCTGCTGAGCATGATGATTATGCTCTGGACCTGCGTACACTTTAAGTTTGCGATACATATCGCGACCTAGCGGACCTTTAGGCAACATGCCCTTAACCGCTAGTTCGATGATACGCTCAGGAGCTTTTTCCTGAAGTTTATCAAAAGTGATTGATTTCAGATTACCGATATAACCAGTATGTCTGTAATAAACCTTGTCAGTAAACTTTTTACCAGTTACTGCGACTTTTTCAGCGTTGATAACAACGATGTAATCACCTGTGTCGATGTGAGGCGTGTAGATTGGCTTATGCTTACCACGTAAACGTGATGCAATCTCGCTGGCCAAACGACCAAGTGCTTTGCCCTCAGCGTCTACGACAAACCAGTCGCGCTTAACCTCTGACGGCTTTGCACTGTATGTTCCCATGTCAATTCTCCAGGAAATGAAGCTAATTCTGTTTGGTATTGAATACGCGTTCAGAAGTAAATCTGATCAGATTCAAAGAACGCAGCATTCTAGGTTAATCACCTCTTAGACTCAAGCGCTTTTTCTCATTATTTGAAATTGCCAAGCTGAAAAACCAAACCACTCACCCCTGAAAGAGTCCAAAATCTCAGTTTGAGCGTTATAATCTATGTATTCACGATTACATAAAAATCATAATCGTAGTGGAGGAGTTAATGCTTAGTCGATTAAAAAATCAGATCTGGGACACGATTGTTTCTTGGTTAATTGCCATTCCTGAGGCAAACCAAAATATGAGCGCCATCAATAATCAGGAAAAACTACTCTCCGAACTAAAACCTGCTGACGTCATCTTGTTTGAGGGACGCACGCGAGTTGGAGACATCATAAAACTTATCACCCTATCTCCTTGGATACATTCTGCACTCTATATTGGACGACTCGACCAAATAGAAGACCCTCTTTTAGCAAAGCGCATCCGCAAATTCTACGATGGTGCAGAAAACGAGCAATTGGTTATCGAGTCGCTACTGGGTTACGGCACCGTTGTTAGACCCATGAAAGACTACTTACATGATAACTTGCGTATCTGTCGACCTACCTATTTGGAAAAGAAAGACCGGCAAAAAGTCGTTTGCTTTGCTGCTGAGCATTTGGGACTCGCTTACGATGTTCGTCAGCTACTTGACCTAGCTCGCTTCCTCTTTCCTTATGGCATACTGCCGAGGCATTGGCGTTCCACACTATTTCAACACAATGCGGGCAAGCCTACTCACGTAGTTTGTTCTGGCATGATTGCCCGCTGCTTTCAGAGTGTGCATTACCCCATCTTGCCTATAGTCGTGACTAAGGATCATAAAAAGAAAAAGATCTACAAACGAAACTTCCGCTTATTCGTACCTGCCGACTTTGATTACTCACCTTACTTTGACATCGTCAAATACCCCGAGCTACACGTCTCTAGCACACGAGCACATCAATACCTCCCCTGGGAACATGAAGTACCCAATGTAGAGTTAGAACAACCGATTGCTGTTGCTCGTAAAACAACGCAGTTAAATGGAGACACACTATGACACTCTCACTCATCTCACTTTTTACTTTTATTGCTGCGTTACTCACCATCGGATATTGTCGATTTAACCAAAAGACTGGTTCTCTAATAGTTGCTGGGTGGGCCGCACTAACGCTCTTAACTGGAAGCTGGCACAACGGAGTTTGGGTACTTGTCGTTTTAGCGTGTGTCATTTTAGCGATTATCAATATTTCTAGCTTGCGCTTAAACCTTGTAAGCAAACCTTCACTAAAGCTGCTAAAGCGTAACCTTCCAAAAATATCAGAGACGGAGCAGCAAGCACTAGAAGCGGGAAATACATGGTGGGATGCTGAGCTATTTTCAGGTAAGCCCAACTTCAAGAATCTTAGAGACTTAACAACTAGCTCCCTAACTTTTGAGGAACAAGCTTACCTTGACGGACCTGTTGAGGATCTTTGCAAGGATCTCAATGACTGGGAAATCTGTCACCGCGACCTAGACCTGCCACCTAAAATTTGGCAACAAATGAAGCATGACCGCCTATTTGGAATGGTGATACCTAGAGCATATGGTGGCTTAGGGTTTTCAGCCACCGCTCACTCGGCTGTAGTCATGAAAATAGCATCTAGAAGTATTACTGCTGCAGTGACAGCCATGGTTCCAAATTCTCTGGGGCCCGGTGAGCTTCTTCACCGCTATGGCACTAAAGAACAAAAGGACTTTTACCTCCCTCGTCTAGCACAGGGTATCGACATCCCCTGCTTTGCTTTAACTGGGCCAGAGGCAGGCAGTGATGCAAGTGCCATTCCTGACACGGGTGTTGTTTGCAAGCAAGACTTTGAAGGTAAAAAAGACGTTTTAGGGATTCGTTTAAACTTTGAAAAACGATATATAACACTAGCCCCCGTGGCTACGTTATTAGGCTTGGCCTTCCGACTGACCGACCCGGACCAATTACTGGGTGATAACAACGATATAGGCATTAGCCTTGCGTTAATTCCTACAGGTACCGATGGTATCAATATTGGTAAGCGCCATTTTCCATTGAATATACCTTTTCAAAACGGCCCTATTTGGGGGGAAGACGTTTTTATGCCTATTGATTGGCTAATCGGTGGTACTGAGCAAGCAGGAAATGGCTGGCAGATGCTGGTGGAGTGCTTAGGTGATGGCCGTGGAATTTCTTTACCCGCGCTCGCAACAGGTTCAGGCAAACTACTGAGTCACGTCACTGGTGCTTATGCTGGCACACGTAAACAGTTTGGCACAGCCATTGGCCGCTTCGAAGGTATTGAAGAACCACTAGCAGAGATTTTGGCGAATACTTATATCATGGACGCTGGTCGTATTTTAACGGCCACTGCCATTGATCAAGAACAAAAACCTGCCGTTATTACCGCCCTTATGAAGTACCAACTGACTGAGCGCATGAGAAGCGTCGTCAATCATGCGATGGATATTCAAGGTGGCTCAGGAATATGTTTAGGTCCAAGTAATTTCATTGGTCGCTTATACCAAGCAGTCCCTATTGGCATAACGGTTGAAGGTGCCAATATTCTTACTCGTAGTTTGATTATATTCGGTCAAGGCGCTATTCGTTGTCACCCCTACTTGCTGACTGAAATTAAAGCGGCACAAAATGATGACTTAGCGCTTTTAGACAAAACATTGTTTTCACACTTTGGGTTTGTATTCAGCAACTTGACACGCAGTGTTTGGTTCGGATTTACTAATGCCTTTTTTGAGTCACCGGGCACGCCTGTGACTCGAAAATACTATCGTCGACTGGCTCGCTTAAGCGCTAGCTTCGCACTACTGACCGATTACGCACTACTGACACTCGGTGGCACACTGAAAAGGCGTGAGCGTCTCTCTGGACGCTTTGCTGACATACTTTCAAGCCTTTACCTCTGCTCAGCGGTGCTTAAACACTTTGAAGACCAAGGTGAGCCTCATGCTGACTTACCACTACTCGATTATAGCTGCCAAAGCCTAATTCATGACGCACAACAGGCAATGCTTGCGGTGTTTCATAATTTACCGATCCCCCTGCTAGGTAAAGCATTACGATTATTCATGTTTCCGTTCGGCAAACCCTACTCTCCGCCTTCAGATAAGTTAATGCATGATGTTGCGCAGCTAGCGATTAAGTCAAGTGCGACACGAGATAGATTATGCGAAGGTATTTACACAACCGATGACCCTACAGATCCAACTGGCCGTATTGAACACGCATTCAACCTTGCACAGGCGGCAAGAGCGATAGAAGTTAGGATAAAGCGATTAGCGAAGGATGGCCGGCTAGAAGCAAAAACGGCAACGGCACGCACTGAGGAAGCACTAGAGAAGTCCTTAATCAGCACAAAGGATGCCGCATTGTTGCGAGAAGCACGTGACGCCATGCTTAATGCTATTCGAGTAGACTCTTTTGATCCTGAAGCACTCAAGCAACCTTAATAATTAGCCTGAGTTATCTGGAGATATTCTTTGATTCAGAGGCTTTCAATAGCAAGCCTCTGAATCAGCCTTGCTATTTAATGCAAGGGATGAAGCGCCTCAAGAGAATCACTAACATTGTCAACTTTTGGAGCATGACTGAATTGCTTAACTGCGACTAATAATTTCTCACCGTTCCACGCCTGAGCATTTTGTGAGTAACGAGAGTGTGATAGCGCAGCAACTTCTTTTGATAACAGTGGGTCACCGCAACGCTCAATTCCAGATAATGTTGCAGGATATATCTCAGCAGCTTCAGCCCACTGGGGCAATGCTGAAATAGCAGCTTTGGCGTTATTAGCATTACATGCTTCAGCTAACTGAACTTGAGCAGACGCTAATATCTTTCGATTTATCTCTACTTGTGTTTTAGGTCGATTGAAATAAAAGTAAGCTGCACCTATTCCTAACAACAAAAGACCCAAGACAGATAGCGCTACTGGCAGATGTTTTTTGTGTTCGGCATAGACAGCAGATACTGTATCAAAAATAGACTGCTCTTCTTTCACTAGCGCACTATCTTCAGCGTCTTTATTGGCCAATGGCTCAGGCTCTGCTGCTAGCGGGGCTGGGGATAATAATTGAACAGCCGCAGCTCCATCAACTTTAACGGTAAAACCATTTATGCGTTCTACTTGTTGCTGATTGGTGGCGGTATTCCACCACGCTACTTCAATAGCCGGAATTTGAAACTCACCATTTTGATTAGCAACTAAAACAACTTTTTCCTGCCTTAGGCCTACTAATCCATTGACTCGTTTATCCGTCCGGAACTCTGGCTTCTCGGGATAGGACTTAATCGAGCCAGGCCAGTTTATGGTTATTTCTGGTAAAGCCTCGGCCTTCAAACCTTGAGCCATTACCATGATAGTCGCTGTAACCGGTTCACCTGCTTTCATCGTTTCGGGAGACTGAGACCATGTCATATCCAAACTTAACTGTGAACTAGGTAACCAATTGTTCCCCGTGAAACCTTTAGGCTGCTCAGCAACGTTTAGTGATGCCTTGGATGAATAAGCAGTTACGCGCTTCCCTGTGTTAAACATCGGCATATTGAAACCACGCTGTTGGCGCTGGTCTGCAATGCTGCCTCGAAATACTGATGGTGCAAATACTAACTCACCATCACTACTTGGAAACACAGCGTAGTAGCGTTCAATCATCTGGTAGCTACGACCATTACGCTTAACGTAACTAGGATTACTTGAAGCTAGAAAGATAATTTCGGCATCACCCTTTTCTAACGTAGGGTGACCCAAAGAGGCGTTATTCACTAACTCTTGTGCAAAATAAAGACGTTGAGTAAAAATTGCCTGACTTTTTACGTAAGGGTTTAGTGGCTTAACTTCTACTTCTAACAGCACCTCATCCGAAGTCGACTGAGCCACTGGAGCGTCGCCCACTTCAATATTAATGACTTCTGATTTGAAGCCACCTGTCGTAAATGACGGAATTGTTAGTGTGCCTTTACGATTTGGGGATAGCAGAAATATCCACTTAACTTCCTGACTTACGATGCCATTAGTGATCCGCATATTCGAGCTTTGAGACGTTCTGAGGATAGTAAAATCTTTATTTAACGCCGATACATCAGGGCGTGAACCATGAATATCATCAAGCGATAACACTAGCTGAATATGATCGCCCATACCCACTGAAAAACGATCTACTTGCGCTGTAAACCCTTTGGCATACGCACTTAAGGACAAACATAACAGTGTAATCAATAGACCTAATCTAACTACCATGGCTGTGCCTCCTGAGTTTGCCTGGATAGCTGACGTTGCTGGTACTGGTATTGAAACTTACGTCGCCACAGTCCCGAGCTATCGTCTGGGATCTGGTAGAGCCATTGTTTCGTTTGTTCTGCCTGTTCTTTTTCTTCTTTGCTTAACTCTTTCTGAGGCGGGGCTTCACCTTCTTTCTCTTCCCCGTCTTCTTTTGACTCATTTTGCTTCTCTGACTCTTCTTTTTTGGCTTTCTCAGCTTCTGCTTTTTTGGCTTCTTCTTTCGCTTTTTGTTCTTGAGCTTTTTGCTCTTCGGACTTTTGTTGCTCGCCGTCTTGGTTCTGTTGGTCTTGCTGGTCTTGCTGGTCTTGCTGGTCTTGCTGGTCTTGCTGGTCTTGCTGGTCTTGCTGGTCTTGCTGGTCTTGCATTTGTTTTAATAAATCACGATTAAATTTCGCATCTTCAAAATCCTCTTGCAAGGCCAATGCTGCATCATAAGCCTCAATTGCTTCTTTTATTTTATTCGCTTTAGCTAATGCTGTACCTCGGTTGTAATGAGCCGTCGCTGTATTCATATTTTCAAAAAGCTGTGCTGACTCATCAAAGTCACCATTACGGTACGCCGCAGACGCCTTCCATTCTGGCGACTGAAATAACGACTTTGCTTTCTCAGCATCATCCGCTATTAATGCCTTATGTGCTTGCTGGTCTTGATTCAACCACAACTCATCCCACTCAAACGCGCTAGCAGGCTGAGGCATTAAAGCGCTCACAACGAAGCCTACACTCGCTATAGAAAATAAATAACCCTTTCTAAACAGCAGTAGCGCAAAGGGTAATATTCCCCACAGCAACCAAATACCTTCATTTTGCCAATGTTCAACGACTCGCTGCTTATCTTTTAAAACTTCAGTGTTATCTCGCTGGAAAAAACCTTGAAAACGCTCAACATCTTGATCACCTAGCGACGTCGCTAAAAATAATCCACCACCACTGTTCGCAACGTTCTCTAAAGCGTCTTTATTAACCTTAGCCAAAATCGCCACACCCTGAGCATTACGGTAAACATCATTTTGCGAGACCGGTACTGGTGCACCCTCAACTGTGCCGATCGAAGCGACGGATACTCGATAACCTTCTGCGTTTGCCGCCTTTGCACTACTTTGACTTTGAGACTGACTAGCAACACCATCAGTAAATAATAGAATATCGCCATTGGTATAACCGGCTTGTTCAAGCAACTTTACCGCCTCGTCAATCCCCGTAGACACAAAACTACCCTGTGACGGCATGATGGCTGGTGAGAGGTTTTTCACTTGCTCTATAATATTTTCGACATCATCGGTCAGTGGAGAAACTGCAAATGCATCTCCTGCAAAAACGACTAAGCCTGTCTGCCCTTCCTCTCTAATTTTGAGCAAATCGAGCAACTTAAAACGTGCGCGAGATAAACGATCAGGCTTCACATCTTGAGCATACATTGACTGAGACAAGTCTAAAACCGCAACCAAACCTTGTTGCTTCTGAAATGCAGGAAGTTCTCGCTTTTGCCAACTGGGTCCCGCTAAAGCAAAAATCGCAACAACGGATACCAACAACATACTGTATCGCAACCAAGCAGTCCCTGAGGAGTCCTGCCCACTGATGACAAACGGCCTAAGACGTTCATCAATAAAATGCTGCCATGCTTGGCTTTTAGTATTGCGCTTTGCTAGCCACCAAAACAACACACCTACCAATGGTAATAGCAAAAACCAGTATGGATATAAAAAATGAAATTCACTCAGCGCAGTCATTCGTTTTTCTCTCTTATCGCGAGACCAAGCAATACCAGTAACAATGCAGCCGCCAGCGGCCAGAAGAATAAATCAGTACGAGGACGCCATTGCTGTTCTTTACGCTCGATAGGTTCTAAACGATCTAGCTCCGCGTAAATTTGACGGAATGTATCTGTGTCGGTTGCTCGAAAGTAACGGCCTCCAGTCATTTCTGCCACCTTAATCAAGGTCTCTTCATCTAGACTTGAACCACGATTACCAAAAAAATCACGCGATGCCCGTTGCTGAGCACCAATACCAACCGTATAAATTTTCAGGCCATTTTTCTTAGCCATCTCTGCAGCATCATCAACTGACACAACACCTGCGGTATTTTCACCATCAGTCATTAGCACTAATATATGCTCATTATCAGGCTGCTCTTTGAGTCGCTTTAGTGCTAGACCAATCGCATCACCAATAGCCGTGTTTCTACCTGCTAAACCTAGTGCTGACTCATCAAGTAAACGACGGACGGTCTGACGATCAAAAGTCAGTGGCGCTTGGAGGTATGCTTGATCACCAAACAGGACTAGACCAATACGGTCCCCCTCTCTTCGCTCAATAAACTCACCCGCCACAAACTTGGTTGCGGTGAGACGATCAACCATGCGATTACCTATTTGATAATCTGCTTCCTGCATACTCAGTGATAGATCGACAGCCAACATGATATTTCGACCACTCTGTGGTAACTGAACCAGCTCACCGACCATAACAGGACGCGCTAAAGCAGCAATAAAACAACACCAACCTAGCAATACAAAAAGTCTTGCCAACCAACGCCAGCGATGAGGGTTTTTAATATCTCCGGACTGCGGAAGGTCTTGAAGAAAAGGGACTTTTAAAGCCGCTTGTGCCTGATCCTTTTTAGCCGGTAGTAACAACCAAATTAATAGGGGTACGGGCAATATGTATAACGCCCAAAGCCATTGCCATTCAAGCATGCTGACCTCGCTTATATTGCTCTTTCACCCATGCGCGAGACAGCGTTGCAATAGCTTCACGGTCATACTCCACCGCAGGCTGGTAAGGTTGCTTAGCAAGCACTTGCCCTGGGCCTTCAGAAAACTCACGGGTATTACCACTATCATCGAGGTACGCTAGCCAGTCATTACCCACTAACCCTGCGATATCACTGCGGCCATTAACATTGATGGCTATTCTTCTAAGCAAGATAGATAACTCATTCAACCAATCTTGAGCTGATAGCGACTGATCAGCAACTAACTGGTCAATAGGCTCTAAACCCGTCTTCAGCAGTTGTTTTTTGTTTAGGTAGCGCTTAAATAGAATCACTAGTGAAATGACTAAAGCAAGCACTATCAGTCCTGCCAAACACCAACCTACCGACAATGGCCACCAATTAACTTCACTCGGTAAGTGAATATCTTTAAGTTGATCTAATGGGTTCATAATATAGCCCCTCTCAACTTTGCTAAACGTTGTTTAACACTATCATCTGTCGATATTTCTATTAGGCGCGCATGACATTGCATACTTAATTGCTTCAAGCGTTTTGACTGATTAAGGTCTCGTTGAGAGTAATCATCGTTAACGTCTTTTTTAGTAGTATTTAAACGCAGAAAACGTAAACCATCACTTAACTTCAACTGCGTTTTTTGCGGCAGTTGATGCTCAAACGGGTCGGTAATATGAATAATAGTGACGGTACTGTGACGAGCGATACGACGTAACTGCCTTTCAGCAGAGTCATCTAACCCTCTGAAGTCACTGAATAGGATAACTTGGCTACCTGTTGGTAACACACGTCGCAAACGCTTCCATGAATCACTCAATGAAACAGTGCTAGCTTGGGAAAAATCAGGGATTTGTTGAGAAGTACTCGCTAAGCTTTGTAATAATTGCAAAAGCTTAGACTTACTCCGTGCTGGGCGCATTTCATGCTGTTGATCAGATGAGATTATAGCCCCACCAACACGATCACCATCAAGCCAGCTTTTCCAAGCAAGTAACGAAGCTAACTCAGTCGCCACAACAGACTTGAACTGCCCACGCGTCGCAAAAAACATATTTGATCGTAAGTCACACCACAATAAAACAGGACGCTCACGCTCTTCTTCAAACAATTTTGTATGTGGCTCGCCCGTTCGAGCGGTTACCTTCCAGTCAATACTTCGGATATCGTCACCCGGGCTATAAGGACGAGACTCGGCAAATTCCATTCCACGGCCAAGGTGGCGAACTTGATGATTACCCGTTTGTATGGCTGTTTTGCGATAGCGACTACGCTTTTGTAACAGCCTTGCAGACTGCTGCTGAAAGAGTAAGCCCTCTAGTGAGCTATAAACTAGCCCTACACCATTATCAGAAGCCTTATTCATCGTTATGGAACTGCAACCAGACTCAATAAAGTATCAATAACTTGATCGCTTGTCTGTCCACTCGCCTCACCCTCGAAGCTAAGAAGGATACGATGACGTAAAACATCATGTGCAATGCTTTGAACATCGTCGGGACCAACAAAGTCACGACCTTGCAACCAAGCGTGCGCTCTAGCGCAACGGTCAAGGGCCATTGTTGCTCTAGGGCTTGCACCGTAAGCAATAATTCCAGCAAGATCTGCGCTATAAGCGTCTGGGTTACGTGTCGCCATGACCAGTTGCAAGATATACTCTTCAACACTGTCTGCCATGTGAAGCTGCATCACTTGCTGTCGAGCCTCAAGGATGTCGTCCTTGGTAACTTGTATCTCTGGCTTAACAGCATCTTTTTTAATGCTCTGTATCGCCTCACGACGATTCAGCTGCAAAATTTCTCTTTCAGCCTCTAGACTCGGATAACCAACACGCACATGCATTAAGAAACGATCAAGTTGAGCTTCTGGCAAATGGTATGTGCCCTCTTGCTCAATTGGGTTTTGCGTTGCCATAACCATAAATGGCTCAGCTAATTTGTGCGTAGTACCTGCAACAGTAATCTGCCTTTCCGCCATTGCCTCTAACAGCGCTGACTGTACTTTCGCGGGGGCACGATTAATTTCATCAGCAAGGACTAGATTATGAAACAGCGGCCCTTTTCTAAACTGAAACTCACCTGTTTGCGGTTGAAATATTTCAGTGCCCGTAACATCAGCGGGTAATAAGTCTGGCGTAAACTGAATACGATGAAAGTCACTCTCAATGGCTTCACTCAACACTTGTATTGCACGTGTTTTTGCAAGACCGGGAGCGCCTTCAACTAATAAATGGCCATCCGCGAGCATCGTTACCAAGAGACGGTTTACTAACTCACTTTGCCCTATTATTTTACTGCTGACATATTGCTGAAGCTTGTCAAATCGTTGTTTCTGCTGCATGCTGCCTTTCCAATTTGTTATTCATTTCATTTGGGTTACTGGATAAGATGGTAACAGAGTAGCCTAATTTCAAGCCAATTTCTGATCGTTAAGGATTTTTAATTCATGACCATTCAATCTATTATTGAGCAAAAGCTCGAACAAGTATTTACACCTGAGTTTTTAGAAGTCGTTAATGAAAGCTATATGCACAACGTACCAGAAGGTTCTGAGTCACACTTCAAGGTAACAGTTGTTAGTAAAGACTTCGAAGGTAAGATGTTAATTGGCCGTCATAGGTTAGTTAACAAAGCCTTAGAAGAAGAATTAAAATCTATCCATGCATTAGCAATTCATACACTCACACCTGAGCAATACTTTGAAAAAGCGGGCAAAGTAGCAGACTCTCCAGAGTGTTTAGGTGGCAGCAAATCGAGCTAGCTCCAAAGGTATTCTCTTTGTACGATTTTCATAATTAGTGCATAATCTCGCCTCAATTTCCCGCTAAGAATAAAATATTATGTGGTTTAAAAACTTATACTTGTACCAATTCGAAAAGGACTTTACTCATGATGCAGAGACTCTGCACGAAGAGTTAAGTACCAAACCATTTACAGAATGCTCTGCAACACAGCGCGAAAGCATGGGCTGGGTTCAACCATTAGGTAAAAAGTCTGAGTCATATACTCACTCTGTGAATAATTTCATCCTGCTTACAATGGCTCGTCAAGAACGCCTATTACCAGCATCTGTTGTACGTGAAGAGCTTGATGAGCGAGTCATTGAAATCCAAGATCGCGAAAACAGAAAAGTTGGCTCTAAAGAAAAGAAAGAACTTCGTGAGCGTATTGAAGATGAGTTATTACCACGTGCATTCACACGCACACAAAAACTTGATGCATGGATTGACGTAAAAGGTGGCTGGTTAGTTATCAATACTCCTTCAGCAACACGTGCAGAAGCGCTCAGCACCCTACTTCGTAAGACCATCGGGACATTGCCAGTAGTACCACCAAAAAGTGAAGCAGTCAGCCCAATACTCACTGATTGGCTTACTAAGTATGAATCACCAGAGCCGTTTGAGATTGGTGATGAGTGTGAACTAAAAGGAAGCGGTGAAGATCAAGGGATTGCTGCATTTAAAAAGCATGAACTTGGCACAGATGAAGTAAAGAGTAACTTAGAAACAGGTAAGGTTGTTTCAAAGTTAGCACTTGTATGGGATAAGAAAGTTAGCTTTGTAGTAGGCGACGATCTGATTGTTAAGAAACTGAAGTTCTTAGACGTACTTGAAGAACAACGTAATGAACAAGACCCTCAGTCAAACGAAGAAAGAATGGATATTGAGTTTACGTTGATGACTGGTGAGCTATCGAAGCTAATACCAGATTTAATCAAAGAGTTAACTTAATAAAAAAAGCCCAGTACTCATTACAAGTACTGGGCTTTATATAGCTTCGCTAGACCTATTGCTTAGTGAGCTAACGGCAATGTGTGTAGAGATTCTTTCTTATCTTCCACAGACACTTTAATACTATCTAAAGCACTGATTGGCATATCTTCCGCAGTCGCTTCAAACTTAGCCTTTTCAGGCTCTATTCCTAACTTAGCGAACAATGCTTGGTCATGACCTTCATTTGGATTATCAGTTGTTAACAACCTATCTCCGTAGAACATTGAGTTAGCACCTGCAAAGAAACATAACGATTGAGTTTGCTCGTTCATTTCCATGCGACCTGCTGACAGTCGAACGTATGATTTAGGCATCATGATACGTGCAACGGCAATTGTACGGATAAACTCAAATGCATCTAACTTATCAATACCATCCAAAGGTGTACCTTTTACTTGAACTAAGTCATTAATTGGTACTGAACCAGGATGCTCTGGTAGGTTTGCAAGCTCTTGTAACAGACGAGCACGATCAAAACGAGTCTCACCCATACCCAAGATACCACCGGAACATACGTTAATCCCAGAACCTCTTACATGAGAGATAGTGTCTATACGATCTTGGTAAGTACGTGTTGTAATTACTTCGCCATAAAACTCAGGTGATGTATCCAAATTATGGTTGTAATAATCTAGTCCAGCTTCCTTAAGCCGCTTAGCTTGCTCTTCTTTAAGCATACCCAAGGTTACGCATGTTTCCATACCCATTGCCTTAACTTCAGTGATCATATCGATTACTTTATCTAGACTTTTATCTGTTGGGTTACGCCAAGCAGCGCCCATGCAAAAACGAGTTGAACCGTTTGCTTTAGCTTCTGCTGCAGCTTTCTTAACAGCCGTAAGCTCTAGAAGTCTTTCACGCTCAAGCCCAGAATCATTAATAGCACTTTGCGAACAATATGAGCAATCTTCAGGACAAGCACCCGTTTTAATACTTAACAATGTACTTATTTGCACTTCGTTTGGGTTAAAAGTTTCACGGTGCAGCGTTTGCGCACGGAATATTAGGTCGTTAAATGGTAGGTCAAAAAGTGCTTCAACCTCTTCCACAGACCAATCATTGCGTAATTCAGTCATGCTTTTCCTTTATACTCAATATCTTGCCATGGCTCGCGACTGATCTGTCGGAGAGTGACAATGGAGAACGTTAATATAATCAAGGCGCAAACCGCCCATAGTAATAGCCAGTAACTCTTAATGAAGCCTTCTGGAGAGAAAGCTAAACAAGGCACTAGAAGCCCAGCAACTGCATAATAGCAATAAGCGGCTCTTTGGGTATAGAAACCTACTCTTGGATTGGGGTGATGGCGACAAATAGCATATACAAGAATAGAAGCCCCGAACCATAAAACAAATAAAGCAGGGAATGTAATTGCTAATAAATTGCCATATGTAAAAAAACGAGCTGTCTTTTTTGAATCTTCTGCAGCTTGAACTTTAGTCACTAGTTGATCCATAACCTCTACCTAACAATGCTTACAGTATATGAAGTGAAGTATGCCATAGCTCTAACCTAAATCCTTAAATTACAGGCATAAAAAAAGCCGAGATAAACTCAGCTTTTTTTATAACCAAACCAAAAGATTAAGCTAATTAAGCTACTTCTTCAGGACGGTCAACAAACTCAACATATGCCATTGGAGCATTGTCACCAGCACGGTAACCACACTTAATGATACGAAGGTAGCCACCAGGACGTTCCTGATAACGTGTTCCTAAGTCGTTGAATAAGATACCTGTTGTTTCTTTGTCACGTAGACGAGCAAAAATAATACGACGATTATGAACAGAGTCATTTTTCGCACGTGTTACTAGTGGCTCTACTACACGACGTAGTTCTTTTGCTTTAGCAACTGTAGTCTTGATAGCGCCATGTAAAATTACTGCATTACATAGAGCTTGCAAAGTCGCCTTACGGTGACTGCTGTTACGACTAAGTTGACGACCAATATTACGATGGCGCATGTTCTACATCCTTACCTAAATTCTAATCTATGCCAACCGGCAATCACTTCTCAATAGTTGATGGCGGCCAGTTTTCTAGTCTTGCACCTAGTGTCAGACCATGCGACGCCAAAACATCTTTGATTTCTGTTAGAGACTTCTTACCAAGGTTTGGAGTCTTCAACAGCTCGTTTTCTGTCTTTTGAACCAAGTCACCGATGTAGTAAACCTGCTCAGCCTTTAGACAATTAGCAGAGCGTACTGTTAGCTCTAAATCATCAACTGGGCGTAATAGCACAGGGTCAACTTCTGGTTCTGGCTCTACATCTGGCTCTGGCTCAACGATAGTTAGATCGAAGAATACAGCCAATTGTTCATGCAAAATCGTAGCAGCACGACTAATCGCTTCTTGTGGACCAACTGAACCATCAGTTTCTAGTTCAATGATCAACTTGTCCATATCCGTACGTTGCTCAACACGTGCACTATCTACAGTGTATGCAACTCGAATAACTGGACTAAAGCTAGCATCAAGAACTAAAGTTCCTAATGGTAATTCTTCAGCCTCTGGACCACGACGAACACTAGCAGGCTGATAACCACGACCACGAGCAATAGTAATGCTCATATCTAGTTCAACATCAGATGTAATCGTTGCGATAACATGGTCAGGATCAATTAACTCAACGTCATGATCAAGACGGATATCAGCAGCAGTAACAACACCTGGGCCTGACTTTCTTAAATCCAAAGTTACGCTATCTTTTTCGTTAAGACGTACAGCAAGACCTTTAAGATTCAACAGAATCTCAACTACGTCTTCCTTAATACCTTCAATAGCAGTGTATTCATGATCAACACCACTAATCTTAACTTCAGTAACAGCACAACCAGAGATAGAAGATAGAAGTATTCTACGCAGAGCATTACCAAGAGTATGACCAAAGCCGCGTTCTAGCGGCTCCAGTACTATCTTAGATGTCCGGCTATTGACTTCACTAACCTGAATATTACGAGGCTTTAGTAAATCTGTTGCAGTAGACACTATAACAATCCCTCTAAATTAACTAAGTTTCCAACAAGGCTAAAAGCCAAGAGATTACTTAGAGTAAAGTTCAACAATGAGAGACTCATTAATCTCTGATGATAACTCATCACGCTCTGGTACAGATTTGAAAACACCATCTAATTTCTTAGTGTCAACTTCTACCCAGCCAACAAAACCAAGCTGATCAGCAACAGACATCGCATCTTGAATACGAATCTGCTTCTTTGCTTTCTCACGGATAGAAACCGCGTCGCCAGCTTTAACTTGGTATGAAGGGATGTTAACTAAAGTACCGTTAACAACTATCGACTTGTGGCTAACCATCTGACGAGCTTCTGCTCTAGTAGATGCATAACCCATACGATAAACAACGTTATCCAAACGACACTCTAAAAGTTGTAGCAAGTTTTCACCTGTAGAACCTTTAAGACGTGCTGCCTTTTTAAAGTAGTTACGGAATTGCTTTTCTAAAACGCCATAAGTACGTTTTACTTTCTGCTTTTCACGTAGTTGTGAACCATATTCAGATAAACGAGTACGACGCTCAGCGTGTACACCTGGAATCTTATCTAGCTTACATTTGTTCTCTAAAGAACGTCCGCGACCTTTCAGGAACAAATCAGTTCCTTCACGACGCATTAGCTTACACTTAGCACCAATATAACGGGCCATAACAAATCTCCTTTATATTGCGACTAAACGCGACGTTTCTTTGGTGGACGGCAGCCATTATGTGGAATCGGCGTTACATCCATAATCTGAGTGATCTTATATCCGATGTTATTCAACGCACGAACCGCTGATTCACGACCAGGACCAGGACCTTTGACCATTACGTCAAGGTTCTTAAGACCATATTCTTTTGCAGCTTCTCCAGCACGTTCAGCAGCAACCTGTGCAGCAAAAGGTGTGCTTTTACGAGAACCACGGAAACCTGATCCACCAGCAGTTGCCCAAGATAGAGCATTACCCTGACGGTCAGTAATTGTAATAATAGTATTATTAAAAGACGCATGAACGTGAGCAATACCATCGCTTACGGACTTTTTGACTTTTTTACGAGCTTTAGTGGCTTTAGCCATGTTTCAATTCCTGTCGTCTGTTACTTGCGAATTGGCTTTCTAGGGCCTTTACGCGTGCGTGCATTCGTTTTGGTACGTTGTCCACGAAGTGGTAAACCACGACGATGACGAATACCACGGTAGCAGCCTAAGTCCATCAAACGCTTGATGTTCATAGATACTTCACGACGTAAATCACCTTCAACAGTAAATTTAGCAATCTCACCACGAAGTAACTCTACTTCTTCTTCAGTAAGGTCGCGAATTTTAGTGTTAGGCGCCACATTAGTAGCAACACACACATCTTCTGAGCGTGAACGTCCTATGCCATAAATCGCAGTTAATGCGATAACAACATGTTTGTTAACAGGGATATTAATACCCGCTATTCGAGCCATTTACCTATCTCCAGGCAGTCGAGAGGTGGGGACTTTACCCCAATCATCGACGTTAATCAATACAAGCGAAAAAAAACTTCTAAAGATACAAACTGTATTTTTAGAGTAGCTTTTTTCCTACCTAGCTTTTAACCCTGACGCTGTTTGTGTCTTGGGTCTGAACAAATGATTCTCACAACACCTTTACGCTTTACTACACGACAGTTGCGACACATCTTTTTAACAGAAGCACGTACCTTCATTTTTTAATCCTCTAACAGAATACTATCAACTAGTCCGGGGTTTGTTCTTCCCACCAGCTTTAAAATTAGCTTTCTTCATCAAACCTTCGTATTGCTGGGACATCATCATGCCTTGGACTTGAGCCAAGAAATCCATCACAACAACTACAATAATTAGCAACGAAGTACCACCGAAGTAGAACGGAACGCGCCAACCGTAGATAAGAAATTCTGGGAGCAAGCATACTAACGTAATATAGATCGCACCGACAGCAGTTAATCGCGTCATTACACCATCGATATACTTAGCAGTCTCTCTTCCAGGTCTTATACCAGGAATAAACGCACCTGCTTTCTTTAAGTTATCTGCTGTCTCTCTTGAGTTAAACACAAGAGCTGTGTAGAAAAACGTAAAGAAAATAATCGCCAAAGCATAAAACAAAATATACAAAGGTTGACCTGGTTGCAATTTACTAACTATAGGCTGCAACCACTCCATGCCATCAGATCTTGCAAACCAAGAACCCAATGTCGATGGAAACAATATAATACTAGAAGCAAATATAGGTGGGATAACACCCGCCATATTTAACTTAAGAGGCAAATGACTCGATTGCCCCATTGCCATACGTCGACCTTGCTGACGATTGGCATAATTGACAGTGATACGACGTTGAGCACGCTCAACAAACACCACAAAGGCAGTTACGAGCACAGCCATCGCTAATAGAATAATAACAAACTCAGGACGCAACTCACCATTACGAGCTAACTCCAAAGTTCCACCTATTGCGGTAGGCAAACCTGCAACGATACCTGCAAAGATGATCAGTGAAATACCATTTCCAATACCACGCTCAGTAATCTGCTCACCTAGCCACATTAGGAACAAAGTTCCTGTAACTAAAGAGATTACAGTTGTGATAATGAAACCAGTACCAGGATAGAGTGCAATTGTTTGTCCACCACCTAGATCTTGACCACCTAGAGCGACTGCAATACCTATACTTTGAAAAAGTGCAAGACCAACAGTACCATATCGCGTGTACTGAGTAATTTTACGCTTTCCTGACTCACCTTCTTTCTTAAGTTGTTCTAGAGACGGTACAACGGTAGTCATCAATTGCACAATGATAGATGCCGAAATATACGGCATGATACCAAGTGCAAATAGACTTAAACGCTGCAAGGCGCCGCCAGAAAACATATTAAAAACACCGAGAATTGTTCCGGTGTTTTGATCAAAAAACTGCTGTAAAGCAACCGGGTTAACCCCAGGGATTGGAATAAATGTACCAATTCTATAAACAATTAGAGCGAAAAAAACAAAGAGTAATCTTTGTTTTATTTCAGCAGAATTGCTCATACCACCAAGCATACTTGTAGGATTCTGACGTGCCACAGAGTTATCTCCGAATTATTATGCTTCGACTTTGCCCCCGGCTGCTTCAATGGCTGATTGAGCACCCTTTGTAGCGCCGATACCTTTAAGTGTTACTGCAGTAGCAATCTCACCTGATAAGATAACTTTAGCAAAACGAATATTTTTACTAACAATGTTAGCAGCCTTCAACACATCAAGATCAACAACTTCAGAACCTAATGAAGCAATCTCACTTAGACGAACTTCAGCAGTAACACGTGATTTTCTTGAAGTAAATCCGACCTTAGGCAGACGACGCTGCAAAGGCATCTGACCACCTTCAAATCCAGTCTTAGTGAAACCACCAGAACGAGATTTTTGGCCTTTATGACCACGACCAGCTGTCTTTCCTAAACCAGAACCAATACCGCGACCGACACGCTTACGATCTTTAGTACTGCCGTCAGCTGGCTTTAGTGTATTTAATCTCATGACTAAACCTCTTCAACCTTAACCATGTACGAGATCTTATTGATCATGCCACGGTTTTCAGGAGTATCAATAACTACTACAGATCTGTGTATTTTACGAATACCCAAACCATGTGCGCAATCTTGGTGTGACTTAAGACGTCCATTAAGACTCTTATACAATGTCACTTTAACAGAATTAGGAGTAGTAGCCATTAGCCCTTAACCTCTTCAACTGTTTTACCACGCTTTGCAGCAATCATTTCTGGTGAGTTCATATCGCCTAAACCTTTAATTGTAGCGCGAACTACATTAATTGGGTTACGTGAACCAACACATTTAGCCAAAACATTCTTGACACCGACAACTTCGAAAACAGCACGCATAGCGCCACCTGCGATGATACCAGTACCGTCAGAAGCTGGCTTCATGAAAACATGAGCTGCACCGTGACGAGCGTCAATTGGGTATTGTAAAGTACCGTTGTTCAATGGAACTGTAACCATGCTCTTACGAGCTTTTTCCATTGCTTTTTGGATAGCTACCGGCACTTCACGTGCTTTACCGTAACCAAAACCAATGCGACCATTACCGTCACCAACAACTGTTAGAGCTGTGAAACCAAAAACACGTCCACCTTTTACAACTTTTGCAACGCGGTTAACGTGAATCAGTTTCTCTTGCAAACCATCTGCAGCTACATCTGTATTATCTTGCTTCGCCATTCAGGGTCACCTTAGAACTGTAGTCCCGCTTCACGCGCTGCATCTGCAAGCGCCTTAATACGGCCATGATATTTAAAACCTGAGCGATCGAATGCAACAGATTCAACGCCTTTCTCTTTTGCACGCTCTGCAACTAGTTTACCAACAGCCATAGCTGCATCTATATTACCAGTTGAAGCCAATTCACCACGCAAAGAGCTCTCTACAGTTGAAGCACTAGCTAGTACTTCATTTGTTACTGCTGAGATAACCTGAGCATAAATGTGATTGGAAGAACGGTGTACTGACAATCGATCTACGCGTAACTCACGCATCTTAAAACGACTACGCTTACCACGACGAATACGAGCAGTTTTCTTGTTCATCACAAACCTCTGTTAAATCTTACTTCTTTTTCGCTTCTTTACGAAGAATATGTTCGCCCGCATACTTCACACCCTTACCTTTATAAGGCTCTGGTGGACGATAAGCGCGAATGTTAGCTGCTGCTTGACCTAATGCCTGCTTGTCAGCGCCCTTAAGGACGATTTCAGTTTGGCTTGGTAATTCAGCAGTAACACCTTCAGGCAGCTCGTATACAACTGGGTGTGAAAAACCTAATGATAGGTTAATCGCTTTACCCTTCAACTGTGCTCTGTAACCAACACCGACTAACTCAAGCTTACGCTCGAAACCAGTGCTAACACCTTGAATCATGTTGCTTACTAGCGAACGCATAGTACCAGCCATTGCCCAAGCAGAGTCATTACAACCTTCTGCTGGAGCAAAAACGATCTTACCTTCGTCTTCAGTAATACTTACCGTCTTATGAACAGTGTAATCAAAAGAGCCATTAGCTCCTTTAATACCGACATTTTGACCATCAATTTTAAGGTTTACACCTGATGGCAAAATAATAGGATTTTTAGCAATTCTTGACATGATTAAGCCTTCTTATTCAACTGAGCAGATTACTTCGCCACCGAAGCCAGCCGCTTTAGCAGCAGTTCCGCTCATCACACCTTGAGAAGTTGAAACGATTGCAACACCTAGGCCACCTAAGACCTCTGGCATTTCATCCTTACCTCTGAAAATACGAAGACCTGGACGACTAACGCGCTTGATCTTACTAATAACAGGCTTACCTTGATAGTACTTAAGATCAACAGTAATACTTGGCTTACCGTCTACTTGACCATCAGAAAAACCTGCAACATAACCTTCACCAACCAACACTTCAAGTACTGACTTCTTCAGCTTTGACGCCGGAAAAGAAACATTACTTTTATTTGCTGTTTGGCCGTTACGGATACGCGTTAACATATCTGCAATTGGATCGCTCATACTCATAATACGTATTCCTTACCAGCTAGCTTTTGACAAGCCAGGTACATCGCCACGCATTGTAGCTTCACGAAGCTGAATACGAGACAAACCAAACTTACGATAAACACCATGAGGTCGACCAGTCAAGACACAACGGCGACGCTGACGAGCTGGACTACTATTTCTTGGTAACTTTTGCAAACTATCTACCGCAGCCATAACTTCTTCGAAGCTACTTGTTGGCTTAGCGATAATAGTCTTTAGCTCAGCACGCTTTTTAGCGAACTTTTCTACCAACTTCGTACGCTTAGTTTCGCGTGCAATCATTGATTTCTTAGCCATTCCTAGATCCTCTATTTCTTAAAAGGGAACTTGAAGGCATCTAACAGAGCTTTACCTTCTTCATTCGTCTTAGCTGTAGTTGCAATAGCAATGTCCAGCCCTCTGATCGCGTCAATCTTGTCATAATCAATTTCAGGGAAAATGATTTGCTCGCTAAAACCAAGATTGTAGTTACCGCGACCATCAAATGAACGAGGGTTAAGTCCACGGAAATCACGTACACGAGGAATTGAAACAGTGATCAGACGATCTAAAAACTCATACATCTTTTCGCGACGTAAAGTAACCATACAACCAATCGGCCAATTATCACGAATCTTGAACCCAGCGATAGATTTACGTGACATTGTTACAACTGGCTTTTGACCAGAAATAAGTGCCATTTCTTCAACAGCTTTCTCGATGATTTTCTTATCACCAACTGCCTCGCCTAGACCCATATTCAAAGTAATGTGTGTCAAACGTGGCACTTCCATTACATTTTCTAAACCTAGAGTCTCTTGTAATTCTTTTACAAGCGTCTCTCTGTAATAATCTTCTAACCTAGCCATCGTGATTACCTTAAGCGCCTACAATTTCGCCGTTAGACTTAAAAAAGCGAACCTTTTTTCCATCTTCCAGAACTTTAAAACCAACACGGTCACCCTTACCTGTTGCTGGATTAACCAGCATCACGTTAGAAGCTTCAATAGGTAAATCTTTATCGATTATACCACCAGCAATACCTGCATTAGGATTACCTTTCTGATGCTTCTTGGCAGTATTCACGCCTTGAACCAAAACTTTACCATTGTTCAGAACTGTAGTAATTGTACTGCGGCGACCTTTGTCTTTACCGCTAATTACTAAAACTTCGTCACCTTTATTTAACTTCTTCATAAATACCTACCTGCCTTACAGAACTTCTGGAGCAAGAGAGATAATCTTCATGAAGTTTTTAGCTCTCAACTCGCGAGTTACAGGGCCAAAGATACGTGTACCCATTGGCTCGTTTTTAGAGTTAAGCAAAACCGCAGAATTATTATCAAAACGGATTAGAGAACCATCTCTACGTCTTACACCAGTCGCTGTACGAACAACAACGGCGCTATAAACGTCACCCTTCTTTACTTTTCCACGTGGAATTGCTTCCTGGATACTTACTTTGATGATATCACCAATAGCAGCATAACGACGGTGTGAACCACCAAGTACTTTTATGCACTTGACTCGTCTAGCACCACTGTTATCTGCTACTTGTAAAACTGTTTGCATCTGAATCATGATTATATCCCGACTTCAGCTTGAGTCAGATCAAAGAGGCTGATTAAGCGCCTTCGACCACTTTAATTAAAGACCAAGATTTAGTCTTAGACATAGGGCGACACTGTTGAAAAATCACAGTATCACCTTCTTTGCAGACATTATTCTCGTCATGGACATGGTATTTTGTTGAGCGGCGAATGTACTTACCATATAAAGGGTGACGTACTTTTCGCTCTGTCATAACAGTAATGGTTTTATCCATTTTATCGCTGACAACAACACCTTGCAACTTGCTTGCAGTTTTCTCTACTGCTACCTGTGCTTCTTCGCTCATTTTCACTTACCTGTAGACTGCATTTCTGCCAAGATCGTTTTGATTCTAGCGATCTTGCGACGGGCCACCTTCATATCAGATGGACGAGCAAGCTGGCCAGTAGCACGCTGCATGCGTAGAGCAAACTGCTCTTTAAGTGTCTCAAGCAATTCAACATTTAGCTCTTCAACACTTTTATTACGTAATTCGCTAGCTTTCATCACATTACCTGCCGTGTAACAAATACAGTTTTCATTGGAAGCTTAGCTGCTGCAAGTGCGAATGCTTCTCTAGCAAGCTCTTCAGAAACACCTTCCATTTCATATAACATCCGGCCTGGCTGAATCTGGCAAACCCAGTACTCAACGTTACCCTTACCTTTACCCATACGCACTTCAAGAGGCTTACTAGTAATCGGCTTATCAGGAAAAACACGGATCCAAATTTTACCACCACGTTTAATATGACGAGTCATAGCACGACGTGCTGACTCAATTTGACGTGCTGTCAATCTACCACGGTCAGCAGCTTTGAGACCATACTCTCCAAAGCTAACCTTACTTCCCGTAACAGCCAAACCACGATTGCGGCCTTTAAACTGCTTACGGAATTTTGTTCTTTTAGGCTGTAACATCTCGAACCTCTAGTTTACTTTTTCTTGCCGTTTTTCTGGCTAGAACTGGCTTGCTTCTGCTCGAGATCAAAAACCTCGCCCTTATAGATCCATACTTTCACGCCAATAACGCCGTATGTAGTATTGGCACGCGATGTAGCGTAGTCAATATCAGCACGTAATGTGTGAAGTGGAACACGACCTTCTCTGTACCATTCAGTACGAGCGATCTCAGCGCCGTTTAAACGACCAGCAACAGCTACCTTAATACCAAGAGCTCCAAGACGCATCGCATTACTTACTGCACGCTTCATAGCTCGGCGGAACATAATACGACGTTCCAGCTGATTTGCAATACTTTCCGCAACTAATTTTGCATCTAGCTCTGGCTTGCGAATCTCTTCGATATTTAACTTAACGTTGTTTGGATGAATATCCATCAAAACTGCCGTCTGTTGACGAAGCTTCTCAATATCAGCACCCTTCTGACCAATTACAACACCCGGACGAGCAGTGTGAATTGTAATGAACGCTGACTTAGCAGGACGTTCGATCTGAATGCGGCTAACAGAAGCGCTTGCTAACTTCTTTTCCAAGAAAGCGCGAACTTCTAAATCTTTGTGCAAAAAGGCAGAATACTCTTTACCTTCTGCGTACCACTTTGAACGCCAATCTGTAGCGATACCAAGGCGAATACCTGTTGGATTTACTTTTTGACCCATTACATTATACCCCTGAATCGCCGACAACTAGCGTTATATGACTAGTACGCTTGATAATTCTATCTGCACGACCCTTAGCACGCGGCATGATACGCTTCATTGTAGGACCTTGATCAATATAGATCTTAGTCACTGACAATTCGTCAATATCAGCACCTTCATTATGCTCAGCGTTAGCAATAGCAGAATTCAATACTTTTTTAATGATCGTAGCGCCTTTCTTAGGGCTAAACGCTAATAACTCAAGCGCTTGCTCTACAGGCATTCCACGAACTTGATCGGCCACCAAACGACATTTTTGAGGTGAGATTCGTGCGAATCTTAAATTTGCTGAAACTTCCATCATCAATTACCTGGCTTTTTTGTCCGCAACATGACCACGGAACAAGCGTGTAGGAGAAAACTCACCTAACTTGTGTCCAACCATATTTTCGTTGATCAATACGGGAACATGTTGACGTCCATTATGTACCGCAATAGTTAAACCAACCATTTCAGGAAGAATCATTGAACGGCGAGACCATGTCTTAACAGGCTTGCGATCATTATTCTTAACAGCTGTAAGTACTTTGCTCATCAAATGATGATCAACAAAAGGACCTTTCTTTAGAGAACGTGGCATAGCCCGACTACCTCTTATTTCTGCGGCGAACGATCAAACTATCCGTACGCTTATTCTTACGAGTCTTGAAGCCCTTAGTAGGAGTACCCCAAGGCGATACAGGATGACGACCACCCGATGTTTTACCTTCACCACCACCATGTGGGTGATCGATAGGATTCATCGCTACACCACGTACTGTAGGGCGAACACCCATATGACGTGACGCACCTGCCTTACCAAGCTTACGCAGACCGTGCTCTGAATTACCAACTTCACCAATAGTAGCACGGCAATCTGATAAAACTTTGCGCATCTCACCTGAACGCAAACGAAGTGTCGAGTAACGACCTTCACGAGCGATTAGCTGAGCTGAAGTACCAGCACTACGTGCGATCTGAGCACCCTTCTGAGGCTTCATCTCTACACAATGAACAACAGTACCAACAGGTATGTTCTTCAACTGCATTGAATTACCAGCAGAAATAACTACAGCATCACCTGAAACGATTGCCGCGCCTGCAGAAACATTCTTAGGGGCAATAATGTAACGTCGCTCACCATCAGCATATTTCAACAATGCAATATTAGCACTACGGTTTGGATCATACTCTAAACGCTCAACAACAGCCGGAATGCCATCCTTGTTACGCTTAAAGTCAATAATACGGTAATGCTGCTTATGACCACCACCAATATGACGAGTAGTGATACGACCGTTATTATTACGACCACCTGACTTGCTTTGACTCTCAAGCAAAGCCTTAAAAGGCTTTCCTTTATGCAATTCTTTATTTACAACTTTAACCTGATGGCGACGCCCAGGAGAAGTTGGCTTCATCTTTACTAATGCCATGATTTATCCCTCACCCTGAATATCAAGCGACTGACCTTCAGCAAGCTTCACATAAGCTTTCTTCCAATCTTTACGCTTACCAGCACGTTTTCCGAAGTTCTTTTTCTTACCCTTAACTTTAACGGTACGAACTTCGTCAACTTTGACTTCAAAAAGCTGCTCAATAGCCTTTTTGATTTCTAGCTTACTAGCATCAACCGATACTTTGAAAGCTTGCATATTAGCTGACTCAGACATACCAACTGTCTTCTCAGTAACGTGCGGGCCAAATACAACTTGATAAATACGTTCCTGATTCATGACAACCACTCCTGTACTTTAGCAAGTGCAGCTGTAGTGATCAGAACTTTCTCATGACCTACCAAACTAACTGGGTTAAGACCTTGAACATCAAGCGCCTCACAATGTGGGATATTACGTGTAGATAAATACACATTCATATCATCAACATCAGTAACGATTAACGCATTCAAGCAATCCAACTCTTTTAACTTAGCAATCATCGCTTGAGTCTTAGGAGCATCAGCTGTGAAGCTATCAACTACTACCAAACGATCTTGTCTTACAAGTTCAGAGAAGATTGAACGTATCGCAGCACGATACATTTTCTTATTTAACTTTTTCGTGTAATCACGAGGCTTAGCAGCAAATGTAACACCACCTTTACGCCAGATTGGACCACGAGAAGTACCAGCACGCGCTCGGCCAGTACCTTTTTGACGCCATGGCTTAGCGCCACCGCCACTCACTTCAGAGCGAGTCTTTTGTGCCTTAGTCCCAGAGCGACCGCCAGCCATATAGGTGACTACCGCTTGGTGAACCAGTGTTTCATTGAAATCTTTTGCGAATATCGCATCATTGACTTCCAACGAACCACCATTGGTGATTTGTAATTCCATCTTAATTAACCTTTAATAGCCGGCTTGACAAGGATAGTAGAGCCTTTAGCTCCAGGTACCGCGCCTTTAACCAACAGCAGATTTCTTTCAGCATCAACACGAATAATCTCAAGATTATGAGTAGTGTGACTTACCGAACCCATGTGACCCGCCATTTTCTTACCTTTGAAAACGCGACCAGGAGTTTGACACTGACCAATAGAACCAGGTGTACGATGATTGACCGAGTTACCATGAGTTGCATCTTTACCAGCAAAGTTCCAACGCTTCAGAACACCAGCAAAACCTTTACCCTTAGTAACACCAGCAACATCAACGTTCTGACCTGCTTCAAATACATCTACTTCGACACTTGAACCCAACTCATAATTAGCTGGGTCAATACGAATTTCGCGACATGCAGCACCTGCTTCAACACCCGCTTTAGCGTAGTGACCAGCAAGAGCCTTAGTGACACGAGACGCCTTTTTTGTACCACGAATCAACTGAACAGCGTTATAGCCATCAGTCTCAACTGTTTTCACTTGTGATACGCGATTAGGCGTTACTTCTAGAACTGTTACCGGAATAGCAGATCCATCTTCATTAAATACTCGAGTCATTCCAACTTTTAGACCCAGCAGACTGATTGCCATACGGCACCTCTCTTAAAAAATCACTCTAAAAAAGAGCCATTTCCTAACTTAATTTTGTAGGAAAAAACTGGCCCGACCAAGGGTCGAGCCAATAAAGCGACGAATTATGCCAGAAGACCGGGCATTAATATACAATAAAATTCATATTTCTGTAACACTGATAAAAAACCAATATCACCACGAACCTTATGACGTTAACACCAGCCTTAAAACAATTAATTCAGTTTGATCTGAACATCAACACCAGCAGCAAGATCTAACTTCATCAATGCATCAACTGTTCTTTCTGTTGGATCAACAATATCCATCAAACGCTTATGAGTACGAATTTCATACTGGTCACGAGCATCTTTGTTTACGTGTGGTGAAGTCAAAACAGTGAAACGCTCTTTACGAGTAGGCAAAGGGATTGGACCCTTAACTCGAGCACCTGTTCTTTTTGCAGTTTCAACAATCTCACTTGCAGAACGATCAATCAACTTGTGATCAAATGCTTTCAAGCGAATACGGATTCTTTGATTAGACATAACTATTACTCTAAAACTTGGCTTCAACGAACGCTCGTACCCAATGGCACGACCAAAATCTCGCAATACTAAACATATCTAAAACGATACCTCAGTAAACGAGCTAAAATAGGCACTATATAACTCTACCTAAACCTACATTCACCCCTTATAAGGATGACCACACATATAATCGACACACTTACTGCCAATCAATAACCTTTATTCATTACCGCATTAGCTACATTTTTAGAAGCCTCAGCGTAATGAGCAAACTCCATCGAATAACTAGCCCGACCTTGCGTTGCAGACCTAAGCCCCGTCGCATAACCAAACATTTCACTCAACGGAACCTCAGCACGTACAACCTTCCCTGCTGGAGAGTCATCCATACCCTGAACAACACCACGGCGCCTATTAAGATCACCCATGACATCACCCATACTTTCTTCAGGCGTTACCACCTCAACCTTCATCATTGGCTCTAGTAGCACAGGATCTGCCGCAAGGACACCCTCTCTAATTGCCATTGAACTAGCCACCTTGAATGACACCTCTGTCGAATCAACATCATGAAACGACCCATCATACAAAGTAACTTTAATATCTACACAGGGATACCCTGCCAACACGCCATTTTCAAGCTGCTCTTGAGCACCTTGATCAATGGACGGGATAAATGCCGCAGGAATAACACCAGCAGGCATAATATTTTCGAATTGATAACCCGAACCCTCGACAAGAGGCTCAAGGCGCAGAAAAACATGTCCATATTGATTCTTAGGACCTGCCTCTCTAATAAACTTACCTTCCGCTTCTACAGATTTACGAATACATTCCCGGTAGGACACCTGCGGATCACCCACATTAGCGCTTACACCAAACTCTCGCTTCATCCGATCAACAATAATATCCAGGTGCAACTCACCCATTCCAGAAATTATAGTTTGACCACTATCCTCATCTGTCCGAACACGGAAAGATGGATCTTCTTGTGCAAGCTTAGTTAATGCAACATCCATCTTATCTTGATCACCTGAAGTCTTAGGCTCTACCGCAACTGCGATAACCGGCTCAGGAAACTCCATCAACTCAAGAGTAATAACACTATCAAGATCACACAGAGTGTCACCTGTTATAACTTCTTTAAGGCCAACCGCCGCCGCTATATCGCCAGCACGGACTTCCTTAACCTCCTCTCGTGAGTTTGAGTGCATCTGTAAAATCCTACCGACGCGCTCGCGCTTACCTTTACGAGGATTAAAAATAACGCTACCAGACTTTAAAACACCAGAGTAAACACGAAAGAAGCACAAGCTACCCACAAAGGCATCATTTGCTATTTTAAAAGCAAGCGCAGCAAAAGGCTCATCATCACTTGCCTGCCTAACCAAGCCACTCAATTCGCCACCTTCATCAAAACCCTCAATAGCTGGAACATCCGCAGGTGAAGGTAAATATTGAACAACAGCATCAAGAACCGCTTGAACACCTTTATTTTTAAACGCAGAACCACACAAGGTCGGAACTATTTCTCCGGCAATTGTGCGCTTTCTTACACCTTCGACAATCTGATCATTCGATAACTCACCATCATCAAGATATAACTCCATCAGATCATCAGAACTCTCTGCCGCAGACTCAATCAAATTCTCTCGCCACTTTTCAGCAAGAGCCTGCAAGTCGTCAGGGATTTCACTTTCTTGGTAAGTAAGACCTTTATCAGACGCATTCCAACGCAGGGCTTTCATTCGAATCAAATCAACCACACCTTCGAATGCTTCTTCTGCACCAATAGGAAGCTGCAAAGGCACTGTAGTTGCCCCAAGGCGTTCTTGGATTTGCTCTACGACACGTAGAAAGTCAGCTCCAGCACGGTCCATTTTATTAATAAACGCGACCCGTGGAACATTATATTTATTTGCTTGACGCCAGACTGTCTCTGACTGAGGCTCAACACCCCCTACAGCACAAAAGACTGCAACAGCACCATCAAGAACACGCAAGGACCGCTCAACTTCAATAGTGAAGTCAACGTGCCCCGGCGTGTCAATAATGTTAATTCTGTGCTGCTCAAACTGCTTATCCATTCCAGACCAGAAACAAGTAGTAGCAGCAGAGGTAATTGTTATCCCTCTTTCCTGCTCCTGCTCCATCCAATCCATAGTGGCAGCACCATCGTGTACTTCTCCAATCCTATGCGACACACCTGTGTAAAACAAAACACGCTCTGTTGTTGTTGTCTTACCCGCATCGATATGCGCCATTATCCCGACATTGCGGTAACGCTCGACTGAAGTCTCTCTGGACACGATGTTATTTCCTTTTAAACTACTTTCAGCTTACCAGCGGAAATGGGCGAACGCTTTATTCGCTTCAGCCATACGATGCGTATCTTCACGCTTCTTAACTGCACTACCGCGCTTCTCAGATGCATCCATCAACTCACCAGCCAACTTAAGAGCCATTGACTTCTCACCACGCTTACGCGCAGCATCAACCAACCAACGCATACCAAGCGCGTTTTGGCGTGATGAACGAACTTCAACAGGAACTTGGTATGTAGCACCACCAACACGGCGAGACTTAACCTCGACCGAAGGACGTACATTATCCAACGCTTCCTCAAGAACCTGAACACCTTCAGTGCCTTTCTTAGCAGCAATAGCTTCTAAAGCGCCATAAACAACACTTTCAGCAATAGACTTTTTACCATCTTTCATGATGGTATTTACAAACTTTGCAAGCAACTCACTTCCGAACTTTGGATCTGGAAGGATAATACGCTTGGGGACTTCTCTTCTTCTAGGCATGCTCTATCTCACTTACGATTCGTTATTTCAATTAGCTCTTCGGACGCTTTGCGCCGTACTTAGAACGACCTTGCTTACGGCTTTGAACACCCTGTGTATCCAAGCTACCGCGTACAACATGATATCGCACACCAGGTAAATCTTTAACACGACCACCACGAATAAGAACAACCGAATGCTCTTGTAGGTTGTGACCTTCACCACCGATGTAACTACTCACTTCAAATCCGTTAGTTAGGCGAACACGCGCAACTTTACGGAGAGCCGAGTTAGGCTTTTTAGGGGTTGTGGTATATACACGAGTGCAAACACCACGCTTCTGAGGACACGCCTCTAGTGCAGGAACATTACTTTTTTCCTGCTTGCGAGCACGTGGCTTGCGAACCAACTGGTTAATCGTTGCCATTGAAAAAACTTCTCCTAATTTCCAAGGAACTTTGTTTCAACAGCAAAGCTCCCACAAATACAATAGACTCTTATTAAGCCCATTGAAGGCGCGAAATTCTATGCTCCAAGCTCTTCTGTGTCAAGCTCGAAGCATAGAATAGTTAGAGAATTTCTCCTCGCGCGCTACCTAAACTATCAATATCAGTAAGCTACTAACCTACTGGATTATTCTTTTATCTCAATTGGTGCAATCTCGATCTCTACTGGATCAGCATTTGACGCATTTTCTACGTCAAATATTGGCTGTACAGAAGGAGCTGGAATTGAACCTAAACCAAGATTCGCAGACAAACCAGACTTTCCAGCCGCCTTACGTTTTATGTGATGCTTTAGACCCGTACCTGCAGGAATCAAGCGACCTACAATAACATTTTCTTTCAAACCACGTAGAGGATCTGCAGCACCTTTAACAGCCGCCTCAGTCAATACACGTGTTGTTTCCTGGAACGAAGCAGCCGAGATAAACGAGTCTGTCACGAGTGACGCCTTCGTAATACCTAACAACAAGCGATCGAAGACAACTGGTAACTTACCTTCTGCCTCTAGAGCCTCATTAACTGCTTTAACAGCTTTGTAATCTACTTGCTCACCCTTCAGGAAGTCACTATCTCCAGAAGCTGTGATAAGTACCTTACGCATCATCTGACGTGAAATAATCTCGATATGCTTATCGTTGATCTTTACACCCTGTAGACGGTAAACCTCTTGAATCTCTTTAACTAAGTACTCAGCAAGACGTGCAGGGCCTAACAAACGAATGATGTCATGAGAACTTGGCTCACCACCAGCAATCATTTCACCCTTCTCTACTTTAGCACCTTCAAATACATCAAGGTTACGCCATTTAGGTATTAGAACCTCATAAACCTCACCGTCATCAGCAGTAAGAACCAAACGCTTCTTACCCTTAGTCTCCTTACCCCAAGATACCGTACCTGATATCTCAGCAAGGATAGCTGCGTTCTTAGGTCTACGCGCTTCGAACAAGTCAGCAACACGAGGTAGACCACCGGTAATATCACGAGTCTTAGAAGACTCCTGCGGCAAACGAGCGATAACATCACCGACATTTACCATTACACCGTTTGACAAACTAATGATTGCACCACCTGCTAACGGATACTGAACAGGAATTCGAGTATTCTCAAAGAACATACTCTCACCATTACTATCCAATAGACGAACCATAGGGTTCATATCTTTAGCACCAGCACCACGACTTGCAGGGTCTGTAATAACAGTAGAGCTCAGACCTGTCATTTCATCAATCTGTGTATTAATTGTCGCACCATCAAGGAAATCAACGAAGTCTAGCTGACCCGTTACTTCCGAAACGATTGGATGAGTATGCGGATCCCAGTTTGCAACAATCTGACCACGAATAACCTCATCACCTTCAGCAACGGTAATTACCGCACCATAGACAACTTTATATCGCTCACGCTCACGACCGTTATCATCTTCAACACTTAACTCACCGGAACGAGATACCGCCACTAAGTTATTGTCTTTATTGATAACTGTCTTCACGTTAGTTAGTCGAATTTTACCCGTCGACTTAACCGTAATATTACTTTCAGCAGCAGAACGACTTGCAGCACCACCGATGTGGAACGTACGCATAGTAAGCTGTGTTCCTGGCTCACCGATTGATTGCGCAGCTACTACACCAACAGCCTCACCCATACTTACTTTATGACCACGACCTAAGTCACGACCATAACACTGAGCACACACACCATGAACAGCTTCACAAGTAATTGCAGAACGTACAATCACCTCATCCACTCCAAGTGGCTCAAGACGATTAGTCCAGCTTTCATCTAACAATGTATTTGCAGGAATAACTACTTCATCTTTAGCATTAACCACATCAATAGCAGTTACACGACCAAGAACACGAGAACTCAATGGCTCTACAACATCACCACCGTCGATAATTGGCTTCATCATCAAGCCACCCTCAGTACCACAGTCATCACTTGTAACAACCATATCCTGAGAAACATCAACTAGACGACGCGTTAGGTAACCTGAGTTAGCTGTCTTTAGTGCCGTATCAGCAAGACCCTTACGAGCTCCGTGAGTAGAGATAAAGTACTGAAGTACGTTTAGTCCTTCACGGAAGTTTGAAGTGATCGGCGTCTCGATGATAGAGCCATCCGGCTTCGCCATCAGACCACGCATACCTGCCAACTGTCTAATCTGAGCTGCAGAACCACGAGCTCCAGAGTCAGCCATCATGTAAACCGAGTTGAAAGAGTCTTGCTCTTCCTCTTCGCCTTTAGCATTAATAACAGTCTCTTTACCCAAGTTATCCATCATCGCCTTAGCGACTTGATCATTGGTACGAGCCCAAATATCAACAACTTTATTGTAACGCTCACCTTGCGTCACAAGACCCGATGAATACTGATCCTGAATCTCTTTAACATCGCTTTCTGCACGCGCTAGAATATCAGCCTTTTCCGCTGGAATTTCCATATCGTTAGCACAGAATGACATACCTGCTTTAGTTGCATAACGATAACCTGTATACATCAACTGATCGGCAAATATTACTGTCTTCTTAAGACCAACCATACGGTACGCTTCGTTGATCAAAGTAGAGATCGACTTCTTCTTCAATACACGATTCAGCAAGTCAAACGGCATACCTTCAGGTAAAACAACCTGTAGAATTGCACGACCAACAGTTGTATCAACGATACGGCTAGTATGCTCAACTTCACCCGCCTCATTAAGAGACGTATCTTTAATACGAACCTTAACGCGCGCATGAAGAGACGCTTGCTTTGTCTCATAAGCTCTTAATGCTTCATCAGTAGAGGCAAAAATCATCCCCTCACCCTGAGCATTAACACTTTCACGACTCATATAGTACAAACCAAGTACGATATCTTGAGAAGGTACAATGATCGGCTCACCATTAGCTGGCGACAGAACATTATTTGTAGCCATCATCAGAACACGAGCTTCCATCTGAGCTTCAAGCGACAGTGGCACGTGTACCGCCATCTGATCTCCATCGAAGTCAGCGTTGAATGCTGTACATACTAGAGGGTGCAACTGAATTGCCTTACCTTCAATTAGTACTGGCTCGAATGCTTGAATACCCAAGCGGTGAAGTGTTGGTGCACGGTTTAACATAACCGGATGCTGGCGAATAATATCCGCAAGAATATCCCAAACTTCTGATGTTTCACGCTCAACTAATTTCTTAGCTGCTTTAACTGTTGTAGCCAAACCTAAACGCTGCAACTTACCAAAGATGAATGGCTTGAATAACTCAAGCGCCATTTTCTTAGGAAGACCACACTGGTGCAAGCGAAGCGTAGGACCAACAACGATTACTGAACGGCCAGAATAATCAACACGCTTACCAAGTAAGTTTTGACGGAAACGACCCTGCTTACCTTTGATCATGTCAGCCAAAGATTTCAGAGGACGTCTGTTAGAACCAGTAATAGCACGACCACGGCGACCGTTATCCAACAATGCATCAACAGACTCTTGAAGCATACGCTTCTCATTGCGAACAATGATGTCTGGAGCATTAAGATCTAGAAGGCGACGTAAACGGTTGTTACGGTTAATAACACGACGATATAAATCATTTAGATCAGATGTCGCAAAACGACCACCATCTAGTGGCACTAGAGGACGAAGATCAGGCGGTAGAACTGGAAGAATCGTCAGAATCATCCACTCAGGACTGTTATCAGACTCAAGGAATGCTTCCATTAACTTCAAACGCTTACCGATACGCTTAAGTTTTGTTTCTGAATTCGTTGCAGCAGCTTCTTCACGCATCTCTGCGATCGCATCTTTTAGATCAACAGAACGAAGCATTGCTAGTACTGCCTCAGCTCCCATTGCTGCATCAAACTCTTCACCAAATTCTTCTACTGCTTCAAGGTATGCTTCATCACTTAAAAGCTGACCGCGCTCAAGTGTTGTCATACCAGGATCAACAACTACAAATGCCTCAAAGTACAATACACGCTCAATATCACGCAGCGTCATATCCAAGAACAAACCAATTCGTGAAGGTAGTGATTTCAAGAACCAGATATGAGCCACAGGACAAGCTAGGTCGATATGACCCATACGGTCACGACGAACTTTAGTCTGCGTTACTTCAACACCACACTTTTCACACACAACACCACGGTGCTTCAAGCGCTTATACTTACCACAAAGACACTCATAATCCTTAACAGGACCGAATATCTTTGCACAGAACAAACCGTCACGCTCAGGCTTAAACGTTCTGTAGTTAATTGTTTCCGGCTTCTTAACTTCACCGAACGACCAAGAGCGGATAATTTGAGGTGAAGCTAGACCGATACGTATACGATCGAACTCTTCTGCCTCTGTCTGCTGCTTAAAGATATTTAACAAATCTTTCATATTAATCGCCTTAAATTCTGCGTCTACATTGCTACTACGTAACTATAAATTGGTGGAGTGAATTAACACTCCACCAAAATTACTACTTTAGTCACTCTCAAGCTCGATATGAATACCTAGCGAGCGAATTTCCTTCATCAATACATTGAAGGACTCTGGCATACCCGGTTCCATCTGCAGGTTGCCATCAACAATGTTTTTGTACATGCGGTTACGACCCTGTACGTCATCCGATTTAACTGTCAGCATTTCCTGCAAGGTATGAGCAGCACCATATGCTTCAAGCGCCCAAACCTCCATCTCACCAAATCGCTGACCACCAAACATAGCTTTACCACCCAGCGGCTGCTGCGTAACAAGACTATATGGACCGGTTGAACGTGCATGCATCTTGTCATCAACCAAGTGATTCAACTTAAGCATATGCATGTAACCAACAGTTACTTCACGCTCAAACACCTCACCCGTACGACCATCATGCAGCGCGATCTGACCAGACTCCGGAAGATCTGCAAGCTTAAGCATTGCATGGATTTCCTTCTCAGAAGCTCCATCAAATACCTGAGTAGCCATCGGAACACCACGACGCAAGTTCTTTGACATTTCAACCACTTCGATGTCAGTCATCTCAGCAATATCACCTGCACCCTGATTTGGGTTACCACCTGTAGAATAAATCTCAGATAGGAATTCACGAAGCTCATCTACCTTAGCCTTAGCTTCGATCATACGACCAATCTTGTCACCAAGACCTTTAGCAGCCCAACCAAGATGAGTCTCTAGAACCTGACCAACATTCATTCGTGACGGTACACCCAATGGGTTCAGTACGATATCTACTGGCTCACCATTTGCCATGTACGGCATATCTTCAACAGGAACAATACGTGATACAACACCCTTGTTTCCGTGACGACCAGCCATCTTATCACCAGGCTGCATACGGCGCTTAACAGCAACGTATACTTTAATCATCTTCAACACACCCGGTGCAAGGTCATCACCAGCAGTCAATTTCTCTTTCTGCTTTTGAAGACGCTCTTCGTAGTATTTCTTTTGATCAAGAAGCAAACGATGCGCCGTTTCAAGCTGTTCATTTACTTCTTCGTTACGCATACGTAGTGCGAACCAATCTTTACGATCTAGCTCATCTAGGTAAGTTCGAGTAACTTTGCCGCCCGCTTTAATATCACCAAGCCCGCCATCAGCGACCTTGTTTAATACCTGCTTTGCAACACGATCAAATAGATCTTCTTCAAATACACGCAACTCATCACGAAGGTCATTACGTACTTTCGCCAACTCTGTTTCACAGATCGACTTAGCTCGCTCATCCTTCTCAACACCGTCACGAGTAAATACTCGAACATCGATTACCGTACCGAACATACTCGTCGATACACGTGAAGAAGTATCTTTTACGTCAGACGCCTTCTCACCAAAGATCGCACGAAGCAGCTTCTCTTCAGGAGTTAGCTGAGTCTCACCCTTAGGCGTAACCTTACCAACTAACAAATCACCCGGCTTAACTTCAGCACCAACATGTACGATTCCAGACTCATCTAGCTTCGACAGTAGACCTTCACTTACATTAGGAATATCTGAAGTAATTTCTTCAGGCCCCAACTTAGTGTCACGCGCTAAACAAGTAATCTCTTCGATGTGAATCGAAGTAAAGCGATCTTCTTCAACAACACGCTCAGAGATAAGGATCGAATCCTCAAAGTTATAACCATTCCAAGGCATGAAGGCAATCTTCATGTTTTGTCCTAGCGCTAACTCACCCAAGTCTGTTGAAGAACCATCAGCCATAACATCACCGCGAGCAATAACATCACCCACTTTAACGATAGGACGCTGATTCAAACATGTGTTCTGGTTAGAACGTGTGTACTTGATCAGGTTGTAGATATCAACACCACCACCCTGAGCCTCATCATCATTCACTCGAACAACGATACGCGCAGCGTCAACAGCATCTACAACACCACCACGGCGAGCAGAAACAGTCGAACCAGAATCTACAGCAACAACTCGCTCCATGCCTGTTCCACAAACCGGTGTATCAGCACGCAAACATGGCACAGCTTGACGCTGCATGTTTGAGCCCATCAATGCACGGTTAGCATCATCATGTTCTAGGAACGGAATCAGTGACGCAGCAACAGATACAATCTGCTTAGGAGATACATCCATGTATTCAACATCAGCCGATGCTGACAATGTGAATTCATTTTGGTAACGCGTAGAAATCAAGTCCTTAATAAACCCGTTCTTTTCATCTAACTCAGCATTTGCCTGAGCGATAACAAAACGTGATTCTTCGATAGCAGACAGGTAATCAATTTTATCTGTAGCAATACCATCAATAACTTTACGATATGGCGTCTCTAAGAAACCATAGTCATTTGTCTTAGCGAATACAGCCAATGAGTTGATCAAACCAATGTTTGGTCCCTCAGGTGTTTCGATCGGACATACACGACCATAATGTGTCGGATGAACGTCACGAACTTCAAAACCAGCTCGCTCACGTGTCAGACCACCAGGCCCTAATGCTGAAATACGACGCTTGTGAGTCACTTCAGATAATGGATTATTTTGATCCATGAACTGAGATAACTGACTTGAGCCAAAAAACTCTTTAACAGCAGCAGATACAGGTTTTGCGTTAACCATATCTTGAGGCATCAAGCCTTCACTTTCAGCTACAGTCAAGCGTTCTTTAACAGCACGCTCAACTCGAACCAAACCGATACGGAAAGCATTTTCTGCCATCTCACCAACACTACGGATACGTCTGTTACCAAGATGATCGATATCATCAACCACACCATGACCATTACGAATATCGATCAAGCACTTAAGTACATTAACGATATCAGAGTCCGCTTTACCGTCAGCTTTAAGCTTATCGTACTGAGAACCAAACTTTGCAACTTGTTCTTTTGACATCGCATCTGAGCGAGAGCTCAAATAGCCTTTATCAAATAGAATTGCTGGGCCAACTTCTTCCGTGTACTCAAGACGACGATTGAATTTCATACGTCCAACGTCTGACAAGTCATAACGCTCTTCTGAGAAGAATAAGTTATGGAATAGGTTTTCAGCAGATTCTTTAGTTGGTGGTTCACCAGGACGCATCATGCGATAGATTTCAACCTGAGCTTCTAGCTGAGTTTGAGTCTGATCGACATTTAACGTATTAGAAATGAACGCACCACAATCCAACTCATTTGAGTAAATGATCTCAAACTTCTTAATACCGTTGTCACGAAGCGCTTCTAGCACTACTTCAGTAACTTCAGCATTAGCGTGAGCAATCATCTCACCCGTTGACTTGTCTACAATGTTTTTCGCAAGAACTTTAGATACCATGTATTCATCTGGCACATCTAAAGTCTTCACATCCGCTTTTTCTAGCGTACGGATGTGCTTAGCCGTAATACGACGACCTTTTTCAACAACAGTTTCGCCATTGATTTCGATATCAAAAGTCGCAAGCTCACCACGTAAACGCTGTGGGTCCAATGCGATTTGAATCTTTGATTTAGCCAGAGTCACAGAAACATTATCGAAGAAGAAATCTAGAATCTCTTCAGTTTCCATACCCAATGCTCGTAGTAATACTGTCGCTGGTAATTTACGACGACGATCAATACGAACAAATACAGAGTCTTTAGGATCGAATTCAAAATCCAACCACGAACCACGGTAAGGAATAACGCGAGCGTTATGTAATATCTTACCAGAGGTATTAGTCTTTCCTTTATCATGATCAAAGAAAACACCAGGGGAACGGTGCAACTGAGATACGATTACACGCTCTGTACCGTTAATGACAAAAGTTCCTTTATCTGTCATTAAAGGCATTTCGCCAAGGTAAACTTCTTGTTCTTTTATATCTTTAACTACGCGTGTGTTCTTTGGTGCTTCCTTATCATAGATAACCAAGCGCAATAGCACTCGTAGAGAAGCAGCATATGTCAATCCACGTAATTGACACTCACGCACGTCAAATACTGGCTCACTTAGACGGTAATCTACATACTCAAGATGCACAAAACCAGAATAACTATTAATAGGAAATACTGAACTAAATGCACCGTGCAGACCAATATTTTTACGTTCGTCAGGCTTCAAACCTGGCTGTAAAAATTGTCTAAACGAGCTTAGTTGAATCGCGAGTAAGGATGGAATATCCATAACTTGTGGACGTTTACCAAAATCCTTACGGATGCGTTTCTTATCAGTGAAGGTCAGAGCCATCGTGTTTCCTCAACTAGTAACGGGCGGGAGCACTTTTAAAGCGACAAAAGGCCGGCAACTATATTTAGTTACCAGCCAATCGTTCTTGAAAGCAGTTAAACCACTTTCGGGTATTACAACTTACTTAAGCTCGACAGTTGCGCCAGCTTCGATTAGTTGCTTCTGTGTATCTTCAGCGTCGTCTTTAGCAACACCTTCTTTAACAGTTGCAGGTACGCCTTCAACCATTGCCTTAGCTTCTTTCAGACCAAGACCAGTGATTCCGCGAACAACTTTGATTACGCCGATTTTGTTATCGCCGAAACCTGTCATTACAACATCAAATTCAGTCTTTTCTGCAGCAGCTTCGCCAGCAGCTTCGCCACCAGCAGGAGCAGCAGCAACTGCAGCAGCAGCTGATACGCCAAATTTCTCTTCCATTGCAGAAATCAAATCAACGATTTCCATAACGCTTAACTCAGCAATGCCTTCTAGAATATCTTCTTTAGAAAGAGCCATTGTATTTCTCCTAAAACTTTAAGTCAGTATAAACAGTTTAATAAACAAGCCACCCAAATTAGGCAGCTGTCTCTTCTTTCTTGTCGCGCACAGCGGCAACAGTACGTACAAGCTTACCTGGCACTTCATTAACAGTACGTGCCAACTTGTCCAATGGTGCTCTAAGAGTACCAGCCAAAATAGCCAACGCTTGGTCACGTGTAGGCAATTTGGACAATCGCTTCAACTCAGATGCAGGATAAACTTCCCCACCTACAGCCAAAGACTTAACGATCAGCTTGTCATGATCTTTTGCAAAAGCTTCAACTAAACGCGCAGCAGAACCTGGATCTTCCTTAGAAAATGCCAACACCAAAGGCCCAGAAAAACTATCACTCATACAAGCAAAATCTGTATTCGCAACAGCTAACTTAGCTAGGTTATTCTTAACAACACGCAGATAAACGCCTGACTCACGTGCTTTAACACGCATCTCAGTCATTTCATCAACAGTCAAACCACGGTACTCAGCAGCCACCGCGGAATGAGCTTCTGCAGCCACCGCAGCGACCTCAGAGACAATCTTCTTTTTGTCTTCCAAAGTTAATGCCACAGCATCTACCTCTCTAATTCGGTGCAAAACCCACCGGTAAATAAACACTCTAAAAATAGAGTAATCTATAACGACGTGCACCAAATCATTACTGACTTAGCTTACGTCATCTACGCAGGCACATATTTAACTCTTTAAGCCCTTACTAAACAAGTAGAGCACCTACGGTCTTTGACGACATACTATAAAGTATATCAACTTGCCATCACTGGCAGCCCCAAGGGGCATAGTAAAACACATATCCGAGAATATGTGTTTTAAATATTTTTAAAACTTGATCGCAGTATGATCAACAACAAGGCCTGGACCCATAGTTGTAGATACTGAAACTTTCTTGAAGAAGATACCCTTCGCTGTAGAAGGCTTACCTTTATTCAAAGCAGCTAGCAAAGAAATAAGGTTCTCTTCCAGCTTAGCAGATTCAAAGTCAACACTTCCGATACGGCAATGAACGATTCCACCACGATCTGTACGGTAACGTACCTGACCAGACTTAGCATTCTTTACTGCTTCAGCAACGTTTGGCGTAACTGTACCAACCTTAGGGTTAGGCATTAGACCACGTGGACCAAGAATCTGACCCAACTGACCTACGATACGCATAGCATCTGGACTAGCAATAACAACATCGAAATCCATGTTGCCTTTCTTAACTTCTTCAGCTAAATCTTCGAACCCAACAATATCTGCACCGGCTTCTTTAGCAGCCTCTGCATTTGCACCCTGTGTAAACACAGCAACACGAACTGTCTTACCAGTACCGTTTGGCAGTACTGTAGCACCACGTACAACTTGATCAGACTTCTTTGCATCAACACCTAGGTTAATACTCACATCAATACTTTCTGTGAATTTAACTTGAGGTAGACTCTTAAGAAGATCAAAACCTTCAGTAATACCATAAACAGTTTCTGGATTTACTTTCTCAGCAATCTGCTTTTGACGTTTTGTTAGCTTAGCCATCTTACACTCCCTCCACATCTACACCCATACTGCGAGCAGTACCGGCAATTGTACGAACCGCTGCATCCATATTGGCTGCAGTCAGATCAGGCTCTTTCATCTTAACAATTTCTTCAAGTTGCTCACGAGACATCGTACCAACTTTTACACTGTTAGGAGTTGCACTACCGCTCTTAAGACCTAAAGCCTTCAGAATCAGTACTGCCGCCGGAGGAGTTTTAGTAACGAACGTAAAACTACGGTCATTATAAACTGTAATTACTACAGGAATCGGTAAACCAGCTTCCATGCTCTGTGTAGCAGCATTGAACGCCTTACAAAATTCCATAATTTGAACACCGTGCTGACCCAATGCTGGACCTACTGGCGGACTTGGATTTGCTTTACCTGCAGGAACCTGCAACTTAATATATGCTTGTACTTTCTTAGCCATTCTATTCTCCAGTGGGTAATAACGCTTCTCAGCTTCCCAGTAGACTATCTAAAATCAGATCTTTTCAACCTGAAAGAACTCTAGCTCAACTGGTGTTGAGCGTCCGAAAATCTGTACCGAGACAAGTAACTTACTCTTCTCGTAATTAGCCTCTTCAACAACTCCATTAAAGTCATTGAACGGACCATCTTTAACACGAACAACTTCACCCACTTCAAACAGAACTTTAGGACGAGGAGCATCAACACCCTCCTCTATGCGATTCATTATCGCATTCGCTTCTTTCTCAGTGATTGGAGCTGGCTTATCACTGGTACCACCAATGAAGCCTAAAACTTTAGGTGTGTCTTTAATTAAATGCCATGACTCATCGTTCATGTCCATTTCAACTAAAACATAACCTGGGAAAAACTTTCTTGAACTTTTTCGCTTTTGACCATCTCGCATCTCAACTACTTCTTCAGTTGGAACCAAGATATTGCCAAAATAATCATGCAGACTAAGTCTTTCTATTCTTTCTTCAATAGACGCTTTTACACGTGCTTCGAAATTTGAATACGCATGAACAACATACCATCGCATAGCCATTACATTAACCTCCAGTCGCAAGTAGAACTTTAACGCCCCAACCTAAGAGCATATCTACAAACCATAGAAAGATAGAAAGAATGGTCACAATGATAAAAACCATCAAAGTGGTTTGCATTGTTTCTTGACGCGAAGGCCAGACGACCTTGCGAACTTCTGTACGTGCAGCTCCCATAAACGAAAGCAGACCTTTACCTTTATTCGTCGTTGAAGCAACGAACACACCCAAACCTGCTACAGCTAGCAGACCTAGAACACGGTAAAGCAAAGAAGCTTCTTCGAATAAGTAAAAACCAACTATAGAAGCGACCAACAAACCAAGCGCAAGCACTAGCTTAACTATATCGAGTGTTGAACTTTTAGGCTCAGCATTAGTTGACATCTATTTAATCACCTATTTGTATTTAATCTTATTGTGTTTCAGATGGCAGGCCAGGAGGGAATCGAACCCCCAACCTACGGTTTTGGAGACCGTCGCTCTGCCAATTGAGCTACTGGCCTAATTTAAAATACATCTTAAACTAGCTGAAACAACAAAAACGAGGGAAGGATGTTCCCTCGTTTTTTGCATTGGAACGGGATTATAACAACTAAGCTATCTTAAGCAATAACTTTCGCTACAACACCAGCACCAACAGTACGGCCACCCTCACGAATCGCGAAGCGTAGACCTTCATCCATTGCGATAGGATTGATTAGTGTAACAACCATCTTGATGTTATCACCAGGCATAACCATCTCAACACCTTCTGGTAACTCACATGCACCTGTTACATCCGTGGTACGGAAGTAAAACTGTGGACGGTAGTTAGAGAAGAAAGGAGTATGACGACCACCTTCATCCTTCGACAAAACATAGATCTCAGCTTCGAACTTAGTGTGAGGGTTGATTGAACCAGGCTTACAAAGAACCTGACCACGCTCAACATCTTCACGCTTAGTACCACGAAGAAGGATACCTACGTTATCACCAGCTTCTCCACGATCAAGAAGCTTACGGAACATCTCAACACCAGTACAAGTTGACTTCTGCATCTCACGGATACCGACAATCTCAACTTCATCACCAACGTTGATAACACCACGCTCGATACGACCAGTAACAACAGTACCACGACCAGAGATAGAGAAAACATCTTCTACAGGCATGATAAAGTCACCTTCAACAGCACGCTGTGGAAGAGGAATAAACGTATCAAGAGCATCAACCAACTTAACTACTGATGAAACACCCAACTCATCTGTATCTTCACCTTGAAGGGCCATTAGAGCCGAACCAACAACGATTGGAGTATCGTCGCCAAATTCGTTAGCTTCTAGGATGTCGCGTAGCTCCATCTCAACAAGCTCAACCATTTCATTGTACTCTTCAGAACCGTAACCACCGCAATCTTCAGCAAGTAGATCAGCTTTGTTCAAGTATACAACGATATATGGAACACCTACCTGGCGAGACAACAAGATGTGCTCACGAGTTTGAGGCATCGGGCCATCTGTAGCACCACATACTAGAATCGCGCCATCCATCTGCGCAGCACCAGTAATCATATTCTTTACATAATCCGCGTGACCTGGGCAGTCAACGTGAGCGTAATGACGAGTCTCAGACTCATACTCAACGTGTGACGTTGAGATAGTGATACCACGTGCCTTTTCTTCAGGAGCGTTATCGATTTCGTCAAATGCTCTTACAGCACCACCCATCTTCTCTGCCATGACCTTAGTCAGTGCTGCGGTTAACGTAGTTTTACCATGATCAACGTGACCAATTGTGCCGACGTTAACGTGCGGCTTCGAACGTACAAAAGTTTCTTTAGACATCTCGCAACACCTTGTAGTAGAGATTTATTCAAAATATATAATGGAGCCCATAACCGGATTTGAACCGGTGACCTCATCCTTACCAAGGATGCGCTCTACCGAGCTGAGCTATATGGGCCAACAACTATCTAACTCAGCTTTTTCTTACAATGGAGCGGGTGATGGGAATCGAACCCACGTGATCAGCTTGGAAGGCTGGAGCTTTACCATTAAGCTACACCCGCCTATTTAACCCTTTGCAAGAAGCAAAGCTTCTTTACACAAATGCGGATTTACAAATTAATGTAAATCCGCACATGCTCAATTTGGTGGAGGGAGGAGGATTCGAACCTCCGAAGCCGAAGCAGCAGATTTACAGTCTGCCCCCTTTGACCGCTCGGGAATCCCTCCAAACGAGGGCGGCATTTTGTGCGAAACACCCTACCCTGTCAACCTTTTAATTCATCTTTTTTTCAATTTAATAAAAATAATTTACTTAGCCGAAACACACATCACCTTTTAGACCTGTTCAAACCTTTCTGCGCCTAGGCTACTCAGTCATATCTTCGTTTTTATAAATTATTGATTCCACAGATTTTTCATCTAGATAACTACAACAATCCTTCATCTTCACTAGCTTCTAACTGACTACAATCACCCAAAAACACACCCACTCAAACATTTACACTTTATTTTGTCTTTTCTAAAACTTGCTTCAAATACTTACCGGTATACGAACCTTTCTTTTTTGCCACCTGCTCCGGTGTGCCAACAGCAATAATCTTTCCACCTTTATTACCACCCTCTGGCCCAAGGTCAATAACCCAGTCTGCAGTTTTGATAACATCCAGATTATGCTCAATAATAACAACAGTATTTCCTTCATCTCTTAGTCGATGCAATACCTTTAGCAATACATCCACATCATGAAAGTGCAAACCTGTCGTTGGCTCATCCAATATATAGATGGTCTTACCTGTTCCTCGCTTGGATAACTCCTTAGCCAGTTTTACACGCTGCGCCTCACCACCTGATAACGTCGTCGCATTCTGCCCTAACGTTATATACGAGAGACCCACATCCATCATGGCAGACAATTTATTATGAATACCTGGTATAGCACTGAAAAACACAACCGCTTCTTCTACGGTCATTGCTAATACTTCGTAGATATTCTTACCCTTAAAGCGTATATCCAGAGTCTCTCGATTATATCGCTTACTCTCACATGCATCGCAGGGCACATAAACGTCAGGCAGGAAATGCATCTCCACCTTTATCACACCATCACCACGACAAGCCTCACAGCGACCACCCTTTACATTGAAACTAAAGCGCCCCGGTGTATAACCACGTGACCTAGCCTCCTGTGTAGCAGCGAATAAGTCGCGTATAGGCGTAAACACACCTGTATAGGTTGCAGGGTTAGATCGCGGTGTACGCCCTATAGGGCTTTGACTGATATCAACAACCTTATCTAAATAGTCTAAACCTTCTATCTCTTTTACTTTTGCTCCAACGTCACTCGATCCATTTAAGAACTTAGCTATATTTGGATACAGTGTTGCATTGATTAACGTTGACTTACCCGAACCTGACACCCCCGTAATACAGGTCATCACACCTATAGGGATTTCTGCCGTGACATTTTTTAAGTTATTACCTTCAGCACCGATCATACGGAGCACTTTATCTTTATCTATTGGTACACGCTTCTTAGGTACTTCAATTGCTCGCTTACCCGACAAGAACTGCCCTGTACATGACTCTTCAACCGCCATAACTTCTTCGGGTGTTCCTTCCGCGATAATGCGACCACCATGCACACCCGCTCCCGGCCCTATATCAACCACATAGTCAGCCAATCTAATTGCATCTTCATCATGCTCAACGACAATGACCGTATTACCCAAGTCACGAAGGTGAATAAGCGTCTTTAGTAATCGATCATTATCACGCTGATGCAAACCTATTGACGGCTCATCTAATACATACATGACACCCACTAGACCTGCACCAATCTGCGAAGCTAGACGAATTCGCTGCGACTCTCCGCCCGACAAACTATCAGCACTACGATTTAGCGACAAATAGTCCAATCCGACATTCACCAAGAACTCTAAGCGCAGTTTGATTTCTCGTAGAATTTTTTCGGCGATCTGACCTTGCTTACCGGGTAACTCCAACTCAGTAAAGAATAACAACGTATCGCCAATCGCCCACTCAGTTATTTCTGACAAATCTTTATTATCAACAAATACATTTCGTGCCGCGAGATTTAAACGCGCACCTTCACAACTTGGACAAGTATGCGTTGAAAGGTATTTCATCAACTCTTCACGCACACCATTAGAGTCAGTATCCCGATAACGTCGGTCTAGATTATTTAGAATACCTTCAAATGGATGCATCTTTTGGTAGACCTGCCCCTTTTGACCCACATAACGGAACTCAATTTCTTTCTTACCACTTCCATGCATTAGTACATCACGGACGCTCTTTGGTAGTTTCTTATAGGGCGTATCTACATCAAAACCATATTCTGCGGCTAGCGAATCTATCAGATGAAAGTAGTAAGCATTTCTACGGTCCCAACCACGCACAGCACCTTCAGCCAAACTCAACTCTGGCTTACTCACTACACGGGCTTCATCAAACGCTTGATGCACACCTAGACCATCACATGTTGGACATGCACCACTTGGACTATTGAATGAGAATAAGCGCGGCTCCAAATCAGGTAACGAATATCCACAATGCGCACAGGCGTAGTTAGCAGAGAACATTAACTCCTCATTACCCGAATCATCCATCCAAGCGACACCCGCCAAACCATCAGCGATTCGCAAGGCGGTCTCAAATGACTCAGACAAACGCAACGCTAAGTCTTCACGTACCTTGAAACGATCCACAACGACTTCAATCGTATGTTTTTTACGAAGTGCTAATGTTGGTGTGTCATCTAACTCACACACTTCACCATTAATCCTAGCTCGCAAGAAGCCCTGAGCACGCAACTCTTCAAATAGCTTTGCATACTCACCTTTTCGATTGCGCACAACCGGCGCAAGCAACATCAGCTTAGACCCTTCCGGTAGTGCCATGACAGCATCCACCATTTGCGAGACAGTCTGAGCCTCTAGCTCCTGACCATGCTCAGGACACCTAGGCTGACCTGCACGCGCATAAAGTAAACGCAGATAGTCATAGATCTCCGTTACCGTACCTACCGTTGAGCGAGGGTTGTGCGATGTTGTTTTCTGCTCAATAGAGATAGCTGGAGACAAACCTTCAATATGATCAAGATCCGGCTTCTCCATCATCGATAAAAACTGACGAGCATAAGACGACAGAGACTCGACATAACGTCTCTGTCCTTCCGCAAATATCGTATCAAAGGCTAATGATGACTTACCCGAACCTGACAACCCTGTAATAACGATTAACTTATCACGAGGTAAATCAATATCAATATTTTTGAGGTTATGGGTACGCGCTCCGCGCAAACTGATTTTTTTCACTGTGGGATATTCTTCTTTCAAAAAATTATCTGCTAATATGCCGACTTGCCAACCTCATGACAACCTTGTTATCTCCCCATGAATAAACTTGAACGCCGTACCGCTCTATCCCTAGCCGCTGTTTATGCTGTTCGAATGCTTGGTTTATTCATGATTTTGCCAGTACTACCGCTGTACGCTGAGAATTTTGAAGAAGCCACACCCTTCCTAATTGGCTTAGCCATAGGGATCTACGGCCTTACTCAAGCAACTTTCCAAATTCCGCTCGGACTCATGTCTGACCGCTTTGGACGTAAACGAATTATTATTGCGGGACTGATTATTTTTGCTATTGGTAGCGTGGTTTCAGCACTCTCAGATAACATCTACAGCATTATTATTGGTAGGGCTATTCAGGGCATGGGCGCTATCGCCGCAGCAACTATGGCACTAGCCGCCGACCTAACCGAAGAAAACAACCGAGCCAAGGTCATGGCGAGCATTGGAATGACTATCGGTGTCGCATTCGCTGTTGCAATGGTTGTTGGCCCGCTCATAAACGACTGGTACGGTCTTTCAGGCATCTTTTGGATTACAGCACTACTTGCACTTGTCGGTATCGGTCTTGTTGCATTCGTAGTTCCAACACCCAAAAAACTCTTCCATCATCGCGATGCTGGCGTTATGAGCGACTACTTACTACCGGCAATTAAGAATGCCAACTTATTGAGAATGAACATTGGGGTGTTCATTTTGCACATGGTGATGACCGCAAACTTCACCGTACTCCCTCTACTCTTTAAGAACCAAATGAATATTGAGAGCGCGTCGCACTGGAAAATCTACTTACCGGTATTTGCACTGTCATTCATCTTCGCTCTACCTTTAATTATTATTGCCGAGAAGTACCAAAAGATTAAACCACTCCTCATTGGTACAGTCGCAACGCTAATACTGGCGCAATTAGGGTTATCATTCGGACTAGAAACCAACTACTTAGTACTCGCCAGTTTTCTAATGTTCTTTATAAGCTTTAATTTTCTTGAAGCAATACAACCGTCACTTGTCGCGAAATATTCTAGTGTTAGCAATAAGGGCACAGCCATGGGCATCTTTAGCACATGGCAATTTATGGGAATATTTGTGGGCGGTATTACGGGCGGCTTCTTGCTTGAGCACAACAGCCAAAGCGCGGTATTTTTATTCGGCGGGTGCGCAGCATTGGTATGGCTAGTCGCTGCAATATCACTACCAAAACCTCACTTCTACAAAAGTCAGTTAGTTAAACTTAGCCCGTTGATGCTGCAAGACAGCCAAGCGACGACTATTGCACTCTATGAAATAAAGGGAATCAAAGAAGTCGCTATCGCCATAGAAGAAGGCATAGCATATTTAAAGGTCGACAAAAAAGAACTTGATGAAACTGCGCTGGTAGCATTCCAATAAAACAAACCTAATACTTCGAGTTAGTCTAGCTCCACCTGACACAAGCCATACACCATAATTAAGTCATCCTTGAAATAAATGAGTGGCATACGCGATCGCATCCAAGGCGGTACAGCAAGTTGTTGAAACAAGTTTTTGAGACTGATTGATTTATCTCGCCCAGATGGTTTTATTGATTCCCCACCCTGTCGAAACTTTACAGTTAGCCCTATCTCTTCTTGCTGAGCCAACGCCCTCCAACCACCGAGCAACGACGATTGTAACGATAAACCAAGAGATTCTACTGGCAAGTCCTCACTCAACTCATCCCAATAGAACGACTGAGACTCGTCATGCTCAGACAATGCTTCCATCGCATAAAGATCATCACGAAAACGACGCACTTCTACACTCCCCCAGTGAACACAAGGAGAAGCCTCTTCTGAACAAAACAAGGCGTCTGACACAACGTGCTGAAGCTTCTTCGCAGACGGCGCTATAAAGCCAGAAGTTGTGATCCATAACCGCAATAAAGCACGCTGCCTGGCGGATTCACACTGCTTAAGCGCCTTAACTGACAAAGTACCCACAACCGATCCGGTCATCGACGTCATATCTTCAGATAAATAACCATCTAACAAGCGCTGCGTCTCACCCTGCAGTAATGCTGCACGAGCCAACGTCCCATAACAACCAGGCCAGCGATCTTCTAGCTGAGGTAATATTTGATGCCTAAGGTAATTTCGATCATAACGAAGGTCTGCATTACTCTCGTCTTCCACAAAGTCGAGCTGATACTTAGCCGCATAATCTTCCAGGGCAGAGCGATGGAAGTTTAAAAAAGGCCTCATCAAGTGACCACCAGAGAACGAAGTAATCATTGGCATCGCAGACAAACCTGCACCACCAGCCCCACGCATCAATTGAATCAATAACGTTTCAGCTTGATCGTTTTGATGATGCCCAGTCAACAGTACCTCACCCTCTTCCAATAGACCTGCAAACGCTTGATAACGCTTGTCGCGCGCATAAGCCTCAAGACTTTCGCCCGATGGTACTTGGAGATTAAGAGGAATTAACTGAAAAGGAACAGAAAGGTCACTACAGATACCTCTGCAATGTCGCCCCCACCATAGCGAGGACTCTTGCAAGCCATGATCTATATACACGGCTCGCAAGCTTATATCGGGAATTTGACTCATCACATGAAGAAGCACGTGTGAATCTAGGCCTCCACTATAGGCGACCAGAAATTTTCGCTGCCCCAGCACAGAGAACAGCAGAGAAATTTCAGCTAGCAGATCATGACTCAAACTGACCGTAGCTCATTAAACGCTCATAACGACGATCTAAAAGCTGCTGAGTATTTAGAGCACCTACTTCTCGTAGACTACCCTTAATTGCTTCACGCAAGCTATCCATCGTTGCAGCATAATCACGGTGTGCACCACCTATAGGCTCTGGAATAATACGATCAACCAGACCCAAAGCATGTAGCTTCTGAGCAGTTATACCCATCGCTTCAGCAGCTTCAGCGGCTTTATCAGCACTCTTCCAAAGGATTGACGCACAACCTTCTGGCGAAATAACTGAATACGTTGAATACTGCATCATCTGTACAATGTCACCAACACCGATTGCCAATGCACCACCAGACCCACCTTCACCCATAATTGTCGCAATGATTGGCGTTTTAAGCTTAGCCATTTCAAACAAGTTACGAGCAATCGCTTCACTCTGTCCACGCTCTTCAGCACCAATACCTGGATATGCTCCAGCGGTGTCGATAAACGTCAATACTGGCAAGTGAAACTTCTCAGCCAAACGTAAAAGGCGCAATGCTTTACGGTAACCTTCAGGTCTTGGCATGCCGAAGTTACGGCGAATATTTTCTTTTGTGTCGCGCCCTTTTTGATGACCAATAATCATCACTGGACGACCTTCAAAGCGAGCAATACCGCCAACCGTTGCATGGTCATCCGCATACATACGATCACCATGTAGCTCTTGGAAGTCGGTACATATGCCGTTAACAATATCCAACGTATATGGACGCTTAGGGTGACGCGCTATTTGACCAACTTGCTTTGCAGTAAGTTTTGAAAATATAGACGTAGTTAAGGATTCAGCCTTTTTTTCTAAACGGGCCACATCATCAGTCAGGTTAATATCTTGGTCACTAACCGAGCGCAACTCTTCTATCTGAGCTTGTAGCTTGGCAATGGGCTGTTCAAAATCTAGATAATCTGGATTCATAACTAAGTATTTTTCTCCGCGAAACCCTAAACGCCACTCTTGTTAAACTAAAGAGCAGCGCCAAAAACAATTCTAACCAATAATAGCTTATTCTTCTGCAGCTTGCTGTTTAGCAATCTCTGCATGAACTGTCGCCATATCTAGCTCTTGTACCTTACTAATCACTTCTTTCAGTTGAGTGTTATTCAACATACCCGCTTCAGAGTATAGAACAACTTGCTCACGGAAGATCATCAGTGTTGGAATTGAACGAATCTGAAAGTGTGATGCAAGCTCTTGCTGAGCTTCTGTATCGATCTTACCGAATACGACATCATCATATTCCTTAGAAACTTCTTCATAAATAGGCGCAAAAGACTTACATGGTCCGCACCACTCAGCCCAGAAATCTACAATAACGATTTCATTCTTTTCAATAGTTTCTTCGAACGTTTCAGCTGTAATATCGACGGTGGCCACAACAGGCTCCTTATATTTTATTTGAACATGGGAATATAGGGGCTTGCCTCTTGAATATCAAGAAAAAGAGCCTTCATCACCCCATCGATGCGTCAGTTCGTGGGGAACATTTAGATGATCTAAAATCCTCGCCACCATAAAATCGATTAACTCATCAATACTCTTAGGCTTCCAGTAGAAACCAGGGTTGGCAGGCATAATCACCGCTCCCATACGTGACAACTTCAACATATTTTCTAAATGAATATCAGAGAATGGCGTTTCACGTATGACTAAAATTAGTTTTTTACGCTCTTTTAAGCAAACATCAGCCGCTCGCTCTATTAGGCTTTTACTGGCCCCAACCGCAATCGCAGATAATGTTGACGCTGTACACGGACACACAACCGTAGCATCTGAAACGCCACTACCACTCGCTATTGGGGAAGCCCATTGCTCACGTTCAAACACACTGATTTGACCATCTGCAGCGCCATATAATTGAGTGAAGTACTTCTGAGCTTCCTTAGCCCTACCCGGCACCTTCAAGTCAGTTTCCATATTAATCACTAATTGCCCAGGGCGAGAAAGCAATAAATTCACTTTAACGCCCTTTTCAACCAACACCTGAAGCAAGCGCAAACCATACTGAGCACCGGAGGCCCCAGTCATAATCAGCGTCACTACATCAGGAATCTTGCTCATAACTTTGCCTCTAGCCCAGTCAGCAACTTATCATGAATACCGCCAAAACCACCGTTACTCATAATTAAGAACTGATCACCCGTAGTTGCAATACTTACCAAGTAATCCACTATCGCATCGGTACTCTCGAGAATTTTTGCCTTATCTGACATCGCATCCGTTACATGATGCAAATCCCAATCTAAACCCTCAGGCTGAAACAGAATCACCTCATCCGCCAACGCTAAAGACTCAGCCAAACGGCCTTCATGCACACCCATACGCATCGTATTCGAGCGTGGCTCTAAAATAGCAACAATGCGCTTATCCCCAACATTTTTACGTAAACCGCTAAGTGTTGTTTCGATCGCTGTTGGATGATGTGCGAAATCATCATAAACACGAACGCCACCGACCTCACCACGTAGCTGCATGCGACGTTTAACACCTTTGAATTCTGACAACGCATCAATAGCGTGTTCAGCAGGTACACCAACATGTCTCGCTGCAGCAATTGAAGCCAGTGCATTACTAATATTATGCTGCCCCATCAAAGACCACGAAACGGTACCCTGCAACTCACCTTTCAGGTAAACCTCAAACTCTCCTCCAAACTCATCTTTTAATTCAACTGTCCAAGTTGCATCGGGAGATGATGATGCAAAAGTTTCAACTGGCGTCCAGCAGCCTTTATCCAATACGTCTTGAAGGTTACTTTCTTCACTATTGCTCACTACCAAACCATTACTTGGCACGGTGCGCATTAAATGATGGAACTGGGTTTTTATAGCGTCTAGATCAGGGAAGATATCGGCATGATCATACTCAAGATTATTTAGAACCAAGGTACGCGGATGATAATGAACGAATTTCGAACGCTTATCAAAGAAGGCAGTATCGTACTCATCAGCCTCTACAACGAAAAAAGGTGTATCACCTAAACGAGCAGACACACCAAAGTTTTCCGGCACACCACCGATTAGAAAACCTGGCGACATCTTTGCGTACTCTAAAATCCACGCCAACATACTTGCCGTTGTGGTTTTACCATGGGTGCCCGCAACTGCTAAAACCCAACGATCCTGCAGAACATTTTCGTATAACCACTGAGGGCCAGACGTATATCTAAGACGCTGATCCAACATGTCTTCAACAACGGCCTTGCCACGAGTCATAACATTACCCACAACCACCTGATCTACATCTTTTGGGATATCACTACTATGAAAGCCTTGCTGTATATCAATACCCTGTGATTCCAACAAAGTACTCATCGGCGGGTAAACATTTTCATCAGCACCGCTTACTTCGTGCCCTTCCGCACGAGCCAACGTCGCAACCCCACCCATAAAGGTGCCACAAATACCCAAAATATGAACTTTCATTTTATTCTTAATTTCCAGTGATTTTTTTGATTAACTAAATAGTATCACTTTTTCCGATAAGTGGCTTCCTGCACACTTAATGTGCGGTAATGGAAACCCTAGAATTAGTAGAAAATACAACTTATTGTTTTTTACTATTTAGTATTGACCCTGAATAGGGCCAAGAAAGCGAGTCACACAGACCTCGCTGGAAAGATTACTTTTAACAAGCACTTTAGAAGGGCTTATATATGTGGAGCAATCATCTCTTCAATTGGCTTTGGTCTTGATATCCCATAACCCTGACCGTAATCAACACCCATACCTCGCAGTACGGCCATTATTTTATCATTTTCTACATACTCAGCAACGACCTTTAGATTCATCGTATGGCCTACCTGAGTGACTGACTGAACAATGTCTCGTGACACTTTATCAGTCATTAATTCTTTCACGAAAATACCATCTATCTTCAAATAATCAACATCTAGAGACTGAAGGTAACCATATGAACTAACACCCGTTCCAAAGTCATCAAGCGCAAAGCTAGACCCTAAAGCCTTTAAGGTTTTAATGAAGCGCTCACCCATCTCCATATCACCGACTGCAACTGCCTCTGTAATCTCAAAACAAACCATCTTTGGGTCTACTTTTGATTCTTGAATAAGATTTAACACGTAATCTAAGAAACCAAACTCACATAGGCTCTGGCCTGACAAATTAATTGAAAACACTGGTAGCGGATCAGCTTGCTTGATCTTAGAGATATGCCTAAACGCTTCCTTGACCACCCATCGATCCAACTCATTCATCATAGAGAAATACTCGGCTACTGGAATAAAGTCATCGGGTGGAACAAAGCGCCCATCCTCAGTAAACATTCGAATTAACAACTCGTAGTGATAATACGGTTTGGCGAATTCTTCTTGTTTTAGAGGGTGAATTGGCTGCGCGTAGAGCTGAAAACTATCATTTTCAAAGGCCTGCTTTAGCTCCCAAAGCCCTTCCATTGAACTCTGCTCTTGTCGCATCTCTTTACTGTCTTTTCTGAAGGCCAGAATTCGATTACCACCACTATTTCTAGCAGCACGACAGGCGATGTCTGACTCAGTCAGGACTTTAGATACTGATGTAGCGCCTTTCTGGATAACAACAAAACCACCACTCAAAGTGACTGAGAATTTTCTAGAATTCCAATCAAATCTAAACTCAGCAATTTCTTCACGAATTAACTTCATTTTATGGGTTGCAGCGGCCACTGTACTTTCGCGAAACATTACACCAAACTCATTACCAGACAGGCGACCACTGATGCCTTGCCCACCTGATGGCAATATTTTCTTCAAAACTGCCGACACCTTTTTAAGCAGAGACTCTCCTGCGTCATAACCCAAGGTATCATTAATTGTTTTGAACTGATCAATCGACAATGTTGCAAACACATGTGTTGAACCATGCTTTCTCGAGTCATCTAAAGCCGACCTTAACTTTAACTCGAAAGCGTTACGGCTTAGCAAGCCTGTCTGACTGTCATGTAGTCGCAAATACCTTAGCTGATTTTCAACCCTTTTCGTTGCCGTCATATCCTCTAAGAAGATTGCATATTGCTTATGCCCCAACTCAGGAGAGTCACCGATAGTCTCAATAGTCACATTCATATCCGCATCAATAACTCTGTTGTAATCCACAACACAACTTATTGATTTCGAAAAATGCGCAGCATTATCCGTATCACTTCCTTCTAGAAAGTTTCTTAATGGGTTTTTAGTCTGAGAATTTTTAAGGATAAATAAACTAGATACTGACAACCCAACACTTCGACGCATAGGGCTATCAAATAACGCCTCAGCTGCCGGGTTTAAATAGACAATAAGGTACTGCCCCGTTATTACAGCAACAGGAAAAGGCACTACTTTTATAACTTCTCTTTTTATATCAAACAAGTCAGAAGATGCCGACACTGTTACCGGCGATCGACGACGTTTATACAAAAAATAAGCTACTGCACCCACAAGTGATAACGCAAGGCAAATACCCGCGAGCGTGAATGGATCTATGAAGGAAGCCACAATACCTTAGAACCTTTATTATTTTAATTATTGTCTTAGTACTCTATGACAACGCAACTGAATAGCTGCTGTATGGCAATACTCTATAACTCAAACCGATACTTTACGGCAGACATAAAAAAAGCCGATACCTTTTACAAGGTACCGGCTTTTTTTAAAAGAAGATAAGTCGTAGGACTTATACTTTCTCTTTGATTCTTGCTGCTTTACCAGTCAAACCACGTAGGTAATAAAGCTTCGCACGACGAACTGCACCGCGACGCTTAACTTCAATGTTACCGATTTGTGCGCTGTGAGTCTGGAATACACGCTCAACACCTTCACCGTAAGAGATCTTACGAACAGTGAATGAAGAGTTCAAACCACGACTACGAGTAGCGATTACAACACCTTCAAACGCCTGTAGACGCTCACGATCACCTTCACGAACTTTGACCTGAACTACAACCGTATCTCCAGGGCCAAATTCTGGGATTTCTTTTTTCATTTGCTCAGCTTCGAGCTGTTGAATAATTAAACTCATGACTTAACCTCTGAAGTCTTTATTTCTTTCATAAACTCAATGAGTAGAACCTTGTCTGACTCATTTAATTCTGTGTTTTGCAGTAAATCAGGACGCCTTAATTGCGTTCTTCCCAAAGCCTGCTTCTTGCGCCATTTCTCTATATGCTGGTGATTTCCACTCAACAAAACCTTTGGCACGTCAAGGTCTTCAATTCTTTCTGGCCTAGTATAATGCGGACAATCTAAAAGACCATCAGTAAATGAATCTTCAATAGCTGACCCCTTATGCCCTAAGGCTTCAGGTAACAACCGTGTCACACCATCTACTACAACCATCGCAGCTAACTCACCACCGCTTAGCACGTAATCGCCTATGGACCATTCTTCGTCCACTTCAAGATCAATTACACGCTCATCAATACCTTCATATCGACCGCAAAGCAAAATAGCGCTACCTTCTTCGCTCAATGCTTGAAGCATTGACTGCTCTAAAGGCTTCCCTTGGGGACTTAAGTAAATAACTTTAGCCTTACCAAGTCGCTCACGCTCTGAACGTATTGTTTTTAACAAACAATCAGGCCGCATAAGCATGCCTGGTCCGCCACCATAAGGCCTGTCATCTACAGTTCGATGAACATCTTCGGTGAAATCTCTAGGATTAACACACTTTAATTCCATCAAACCGCGCTTTTCAGCACGACCTACTACACCTTCGGCAACAACTGATTCAACCAACTCTGGAAACAGCGTTATGACCGAGAATTGCATTTTTAAAATTCTGCATCCCAATCAACCAAAATCTTTCCAGATTCTAAATCAACATTTTTCACAAAGTTATCTTTAATGTAAGGAATAAAACGCTCTCTTTCACCATCAACAACCATGACGTCATTATTGCCCGTTTCAAATAACCAATCGACAGTACCTAATTCAACATCTTGTAAATTAACTACTTTCAAACCAATCAATTGAGACCAGTAATATTCGCCTTTTTCTAACTTTTCTAGCTGATCAGATCTTACAAAAAGCTCTGCACCAACCAAAGCCTCAGCTTGGTTCCGATCATCAACACCTTCTAACTGTGCGACTATCGACTTCCCCTGAACACGCCCTCTAAGAACTTTGTATTCAGACTCTGAACCTTTGTGCTTCACTAGCCAGCGACGGTAATCAGTTATTTGAATACGAGGATTGGTATAAGAAAATATCTTCACCCAACCCTGAATACCAAACACACCGTTGATATTACCTAACTCTACTAGAGACTCTTGATCTTCAACCATTTGTAAAGTGCTGATAACTTATGCTGCTGCAACAGCAGTCTTAGCAGCATCTTTTAGCAATGTAGCAACACGGTCGCTAGGCTGTGCGCCTAAACCAAGCCAATGTGTAATGCGCTCTTGCTCAAGATGTAGACGAACTTCTTGTCCACGTGCGCTTGGGTTGAAGTAACCTAGACGCTCAATATAACCACTATCGCGTGGCTTACGAGAATCAGTAACTACGATAGAGTAAAATGGACGCTTCTTAGAACCGCCTCTTGCCATACGAATTGTAACCATACTTAATATCTTCAGTCAGTTGTCAGGACAGCACGAGGCATCCTGTCAGAAAAGGAAACGCGGAATTGTACTCTAATCTTGAAATATTAAAAGAGGTATTTACAAAGAATACTGTAATAGTTCACACGTCGATTAGTGCCGCCCGTACATCTCATGATAGAAACAGCCTAAATAATATGTAATTATCTAGCCATGTCCGCTTCATTTTCAACACGTTAGTGTCATTTGAGGGGTACGTACGAATCATAAAATCCTGAGGATTATAGCATCTAAAGGCAATATAAAAATTATAATAAACAAATGAGCCGCCCCCGAGGATCATCCATGAATCACATAAGAACAATTACACCCTACGCACTCGCCTTCACTTTATCATTTGGCGCATGCAACCTATGCTCAGCAAGCGATATCACACCAAAAAGCGCGACATTAGTACTTGAGATTGACACATCGAAGCTAATCAGCTTCAGCCTTGTAGAAAAAAAGAAACATACTTTTGAGAAAACAACCTCAGTTAAGCGCGACAGCAAGATATCCAAAAGCATCAAACGGGCTAAACGAGCCTTAAATAAGTTAACTAGCTTCAAGTACGGCAAAAAACAAAAAGTTAAAGCCCACTTAAGCAAGTCTAGCTACCTTCTTCAGTACACTCACAAACTTTAAACAAAAAAGGCCCACTATTTCTAGCGGGCCTTTTTAAACATTACATTCCGGGAAAACCACCGCCACCACCGCCCATTCCAGGAGGTAACTGACCTTGCATTCCGCGCATCATCTTCTTCAAACCACCACCGGAGAACTTCTTCATCATCTTGCTCATCTGCTTGTGCTGCTTCAACAAGCGATTAACATCTTGAATCTGAAGCCCACAACCATTAGCGATTCGGCGCTTACGTGAGCCTTTAATCAAATCAGGAGCACGACGTTCTTGCGGAGTCATTGAGTTAATAACAGCAACCATGCGCTTTGTTTGTATCTTGGTTGACTCTTGGTTAACAACATCGGCCATCTTACCCATACCCGGTAATTTATCGACCATACCGCTCATACCGCCCATCTTTTCCATCTGCATCATTTGAGTTTTAAGGTCTTCTAAATCGAAGCCTTTACCCTTATTAAGCTTTTTCGCTAACTTCTGTGATTGCTTATGGTCAACATTACGCTGCGCTTCTTCGACAAGTGACAGCACGTCACCCATACCTAAGATACGAGACGCAATACGATCGGGATGGAATGGCTCAAGCGCATCAAGCTTCTCACCCATACCGATAAACTTGATTGGCTTACCAGTGATTTGCCTTACGGATAATGCTGCACCACCTCGAGAATCACCATCCGCTTTCGTTAACACAACACCTGTTAGCGGTAATGCATCACCAAAGGCTTTTGCCGTATTCGCAGCATCCTGTCCGGTCATACTATCGACAACAAACAGTGTTTCTACCGGCGTTATCTCAGCATGAACCGCTTGAATCTCTGCCATCATCTCAGAATCAATATGCAAGCGACCCGCTGTATCGACAATCAATACATCAAGATACTGCTTTTTAGCTTCTGCCAACGCATTACGAGCAATCTCTACTGGCGACTGATCAATACTACTTGGTATGAAAACCGCACCGGTTTGTTCTGCCAATGTTTCTAACTGCTTGATCGCAGCTGGTCGGTAAATATCACAACTGACCACACCAACTTTTTTCTTTTCACGTGTTTTCAACAACTGCGCTAGCTTACCAGCGGTAGTCGTTTTACCCGCACCCTGCAAACCCGCCATCAAAATAACAGCTGGGGGTTGGGCATTAAGGTCTAGTGATTCGTTGGCCTTACCCATCGTCTCAACAAGTTCGTCATTTACGATCTTGATTAGGGCTTGACCCGGAGACAGGCTAGAAATAACTTCTTTACCAACCGCTCGCTCTTTTACACGTGAGACGAAGTCACGAACAACTGGCAGCGCAACGTCAGCTTCCAGTAAAGCCATACGCACTTCACGTAAAGCATCTTTAATATTATCGTCAGTAAGTCTCGCTTGACCGCGTAACTTTTTGACCGTATCCGACAGGCGATCGCTTAAATTCTCAAACATATTATTAGTACTTTTTTAATTGTTACTAGCGTATTAATGGATGTACTGAGCGAGGCAACATTAACTAAAAAAAATCTTAGCCATTACGCTCTATGCACAAAGCAGGTTACATTATACCATTATGCACTAAGAATATTCACCTGAACTAAAATAATGATAACAATTGGTACCATCGCAATTCTCTTGTATGCCAGCACGTGGTTCGCACTGGCCGTAGGGTGGCGGGCGACCGTTAAACGTGAAGATATACCTTCGTTGTCCAAACATTACTTATGGGCATGGGTACTCGCGACAGTCCTCCACGCGACCTATTTATACTTACCGCTGTTCTATCAACAGCAGTTAGCGCTAGATTTTTTTAGTGCTTCGTCACATGTCATGTGGCTAGCAGGCCTTGTTCTCCTTGTTACATCGAGCACCAACAAACTGGAAAGCCTAAGTTTGTTTTTACTGCCATTCATAATTTTAGCGCTATTACTTCAGCTGGTTTTTTCCAACCCGAGTGAAGCGACGCTCATCATCAGCAACGGTGTTGGCGCACATATTCTTTCAGCCCTACTCGCCTACAGCATGCTAATGATTGCCACAATTCAGGCAGTGCTTCTGGCCTATCAGCACAACTCGCTACATAATCAAAAACCTAATGTTTTGTTACGGACATTACCTTCGTTACAAGACATGGATAAGCTGTTATTCCGCTTTATAGGTGTCGGCTTGACACTACTAAGCATCGCGTTACTGACTGGTTTTATTTTTCTGGAAGATTTATTTGGACAACACGTCGCACACAAAACAATTCTTTCAATAATTGCATGGCTGGTATTTTCTGCCTTAATCGTCGGTAGATGGCGTTATGGTTGGAGAGGCATTACGGCAACTCGCTGGACATTAAGTGGATTCGCTCTACTCATGCTGGCATTCTTTGGTACAAAATTCGTTCAAGAGTACTTACTAACACCGTGAATATAGACAGCATCCCCTTGGGGTTATTATTCTTTATACTATTCGTTCTATTTCTACTATCTGCCTTTTTTTCTGGCTCTGAAACGGCGCTTATGGCGCTCAACAGATACAAACTAAAGCACCTAGTTAAGCACAACAAAGGGGCTAGGTTAGCTTCAAAACTGCTAGAAGAGCCCGACCGTTTAATCGGGTTGATACTGCTTGGCAATAACCTCGTCAACATCCTCATTACTCAGCTTGCGACACTTATCGGCTTCCGCCTTGCCGGTAACCTTGGTGTCGGTCTGGCCACGGGTGCGCTGACAATCATGCTGTTAATTTTTGCAGAAGTAACGCCAAAGACCATCGCTGCACTAAAGTCTGAGGCCGTCGCGTTCCCATCCGCTTATGTATACACACCACTGCTAAAAGTAGCCTATCCGCTGGTATGGTTAATTAACTTAGCCGCAAATGCGATCGTCAGATTGTTTGGGGTAGACCCAAAAGACGCCAATTTGGAGTCTCTTAATCATGAGGAACTCAAGGCCGTAGTCAGTGAGTCTGGTGACAACATACCAGCAACCCATCAAGACATGCTGGTTAGTGTGCTGGATATGCAATCCACCACCGTCGAAGACATTATGATTGCTCGAACAGACGTAACGGGTATTAATATCGATGATGATTGGAATGATATAGAAGAACAGATTCTCCATACACACTACACACGACTACTTATATACCAAGGTCAATTAGATAACGTATTAGGTTTCGTCAATATACGTTCGCTATTGCCGCTATTGCATGAAGACAGACTCTCTAGAGACGACTTAACTGAAACCATAAGGCCAGCCTACTTCACACCTGCCGGTACGGTACTGACACAACAACTTATTAACTTCCAATCAGAAAAGCGACGAGCGGCGATTGTTGTTGATGAGTATGGCGAAATCCAAGGTATTGTGACTTTAGAAGACATCATGGAAGAAATAGTGGGTGCCTTCTCCCCTACGCTATTTAACGGCGAATTAATCCCTCAGGATGATGGCACAATATGGGTTGATGGCAGCATGCATACCCGAGAACTTAACCGCCAACTAAACATTGAATTACCCACAGACGGAGCAAAGACAGTGAATGGTTTAATCACTGAACACCTTGGCTCCTTGCCTGCCCCTGGCGTGACCGTTTTAATTAATGGATACCCTTTGGAAATAAGACAAACACGAAATAATGCAGTAAAAACATTAATTCTGTATCCCCGTATTGAGCGATACATAATGGCGGACAACGACGATGGCTAAACCAAAAATACAATATGTGTGTACGGAGTGTGGCTCTATACACCTCAAATGGGGCGGCCAATGTAGCGACTGCAATGAATGGAACACACTTCAGGAAGAAACAGTTGTCGCAGCTGCACCTGCTGACAAAGCACCACATCGTGCGGGATACGCGGGTGAAACCAGTCGTATCAAGTCAGTCAGTGATATTGATACAAAAGAAGAAGCACGTACTTATACGGGACAGTCAGAACTAGATCGTGTTCTTGGTGGCGGCTTAGTTCAAGGCTCTGTCGTATTGATTGGTGGTGACCCCGGTATTGGTAAATCAACCATACTCATCCAAACACTTTGCAGTCTGCCAGACATGAAGACGCTATACGTGACGGGTGAAGAGTCATTGCAACAGGTCTCTATGAGAGCGCAACGCCTAGAGCTAAACACTGACGCATTACGGCTACTTACGGAAACCTGCATTGAGCGCATTATCGAGCTGGCTAACAAAGAAAAGCCGGAGGTAATGGTTATAGACTCAATTCAGACCATTTACACCGAGCATCTTACTTCTGCACCTGGGTCGGTTAGTCAAATTCGTGAAGCGACCGCCAAGCTCACACGCTACGCAAAACAAACAAACACAGCCGTCTTTATCGCAGGACACGTGACTAAAGAAGGCACGCTTGCTGGGCCTCGTGTACTTGAGCATATGGTTGACACTGTTCTCTACTTTGAAGGTGACCCTGGCAGCAGATACCGCTTACTTCGTGCTGTTAAAAACCGTTTTGGTGCGGTCAACGAGCTTGGTGTATTTGCCATGACTGACAAGGGTTTAAAAGGTGTCGCTAATCCGTCATCCATCTTTCTGTCTAGACATGAAGAAGACGTTCCAGGCAGTGTCATCATGGTTACCCGTGAAGGTACACGCCCACTACTTGTTGAGGTTCAAGCACTGGTCGATGAAAGCCATGGCTCACAACCGCGTCGTGTGGCACTGGGTCTAGAGCAAAACCGTATGGCCATGCTGCTAGCCGTTATGCATCGTCACGGTGGCATCTCTATGTTTGATCAAGATGTCTTTGCGAATGTAGTGGGTGGCGTAAAAATCACTGAAACAGCAGCAGATCTTCCGCTGATGATTGCTGCGCTATCTAGCTTTAGAAGCAAGCCACACCCTTCAGATATGATTGTGTTTGGCGAAATTGGTCTTGCGGGTGAAATTCGCCCCGTACCGAACGGCGAAGAACGACTAAAAGAAGCACAGAAACATGGTTTCAAACGCGCCATTATCCCAAAAGGAAATATGCCGCGCTCACCGATTAAGGGACTTACCCTTTACCCAGCTCAACGACTAGAAGAGGCTTTAGAATACCTGTGATACTTAAAGAATTACTGGACGAATCTTACCTAAAACTAAAACAAGATTTCGAAAAAAAAGTCCATATAAAGCAACTATTACTCGATCGCAGTAACACTATTGACCACGTCGTAAGCGAGCTATGGAATAGCTGTGGCTTGATGGATAATGACTCGACCTCACTAGTAGCCGTTGGCGGCTATGGTCGAGCTGAAATGCACCCTGCTTCAGATGTTGATCTGCTACTACTTCTGAAGGACGAACCTGACAGCGCACTAGAAGAAAAACTATCTGACTTCCTAACATCTCTCTGGGACTTGGGGCTTGAGATAGGCCATAGCGTAAGAACGGTTGAGCAGTGCGTTGAAGAAGCGGTGTTAGACCTAACAGTCATTACCAATCTCATTGAGTCACGCCACATCATTGGTAATAAAGGGTTATTCGAAGATCTTCATGAGCAAATTTCGACAGATAAGATATGGCCTAGCCACACCTTCTTTGACGCAAAAATGGAAGAGCAGCGCCAACGCTACCGCCAATATGGTGATACAGCTTATCGTGTTGAGCCAAACCTTAAAGAAGGCCCTGGTGGCTTACGTGACATCCAAACGATCGATTGGGTTATTGAACGTACTTACAATATCACGCTGCAAAACACACCGACATCTTCAGAACAAAAGTTGCTTAACCCTGTCGAACTAAATCTACTTATCGAAGGAAAACACTTTCTTTGGTCAGTACGATTTGCCTTACACATGCTTGCCGCACGAAAAGAAGATAGACTACTCTTCGACTACCAGCGCGACCTTGCACACGCATTTGGTTACACGGAAGATGCTGACAATCAGTCTGTTGAACAATTCATGCAACGCTACTATCGAACAATTACAGAACTAGAGCGTCTGAATGAAGTATTACTAGGCGTCCTACGTAAACGTATTTTACCGCCATCAAATGTTGACCCTGTTGAGATTTCACCGCTTTATATGAATGATGATGGGTATCTTGCTATTTCAGCACCTGATATTTTCAAAAAACACCCTCATGCATTACTGGGCGTCTTTCATCAACTGCAGTTAACTCCCGATTTAAAAGACCTAACACCTGACACCATTCGCGCAATTCGTAACAACCTGCCACTCATTAATGACGCGTTTCGAAACAAGGCTGAACACAAAGAAATCTTCATAGACATATTAAAAGAGTCAAATGGGATTACCTTTGTACTACGTCGCATGAACCGATACGGCGTGCTAGCCGCTTACATTCCGGCCTTTGCTAATATTGTTGGTCGTATGCAATATGACTTATTCCACGCGTTTACTGTCGATGACCATACGCTAGGCTTGGTTCGTAACCTTCGTCAATTAACGATAGCAAAAGGCCGCAAAAAGAACCCATTTCAAGCAAAAGTCTTCGATAAAATTCACAAGCCTGAACTACTGTACTTAGCCGCGCTGTTTCACGACATCGCCAAAGGACGTAAAGGCTCTCACTCAGAACTAGGCGCAGTTGATGCTCTTGAGTTTTGTAAGAGTCACGGACTCAGTGATTATGACTCGAATCTTGTTAGCTGGCTGGTAAAACACCACCTCACTATGAGCACAACCGCTCAGCGTAAGGATATTAGTGATCCTGAAGTTATACAGAAGTTTGCAGATATCATTGCGCTACCGCACCGTTTAGATCATCTGTATCTATTAACGGTCAGTGACATTCGTAGTACCAACCCTACCTTATTGACCGCTTGGAAAAGTTCGTTACTCGTCGAGTTATTTAAATCAACAAGTAACTGCTTAAAACAACAAGAGACACTCTCAATTAGCACGCAAGAGCTGCTTCAAGAGAAAAAAGAATCTGTACTTGGCTTGCTAGCAAATGATGATGTACCGGAAGAGTACTGCTCAGAGTTCTGGACCAACATGAGACAAGAGTACCTGATACAGCAACCTGTAAACATTCAGGCTTGGCACATAAAAGAACTTAAACGTGCCGAAAAGAAAAAAACCGTCATTCGCATCAGAGAAGCAGCCAAAGGCACTAGTACTCAATTATTTATCTACACCAAGGATAAAGATGTTTTATTCCCTAAAATCTGTGCGGTGCTAGAGCAAATGCAACTAAACATCGTTGCTGCCTACCTTGCTACAGGTAATGATGGGTTTGCACTCGATACGATTATCTTTCTAAACAGCAAAGGTAAGCCTGTCAGCCTAAAAAGCGATCAGGAAGTTATTCTTAAAACTATTAAGAGAAGCCTGAAGAAGAAAAACTTTGATATAGACGATGGTCACTATCGAGTACCGCGCCAATTGCAATATTTTGACACGCCAACGACGGTTCATTTCTCACAAGGCAATGCTAATAAGCAAACGATACTAACACTGCAGGCAGCTGATACACCGGGGCTACTTAGTAGAGTCAGTAAAGTGTTTCATACGAAAGGAATTGTAGTGCACAATGCAAGAATTGCGACATTAGGAGAGCAAGCGGAAGATATCTTCTATATCACCACATTGGTAAATCAGCCGATAACGGATAAGAATATGCAGAAGGATATTAGAGATGCGATTAAGGAAACGCTACAGCAAGCAGAGCTGTAACGTTCCTTTGATCAGTTCTATTCTGCCGGAGCAATAGCTACCGGCGGAATAACGACAGGAGTAGAACCTGGTGACACAGGTACTCCACTTCTCACACTGTCTTGTAAACTAGCCCAGTACTCTTCAGAACGAACTTCACGTTCAAAATCTTCAGCGCGCTCTGTTCTTTGAGCAATACGTACGAAAGATGGTTTGATAATTGTAGAACCGCTTCCTTGTGCAAGCAGGCGCTGCCCATAACCCATGCGACGAAATTCGCGCATTTCTTTTTCTAGCAGTATTCTCTGATGAATATTTTCAACAACTTCCTTAGCTTCATACGGCTTTGTTAAAAACCCTGATACCGCTACAGCCCCCATTACAAGCGAAATTGCAAATACAGCTGCTAAAGTATATGTTGGCACTATGTCGTCAGCCCCAACGATAAACGACTTCTTTTTTGCGATCATGACTAGCTCCATGAATCTTTTTTTATTGTTGTTCCATTATCACCGACACAACCGAAACAAGAGATTAACAACACCATCAAATACCTATATTTATTATGACGCCAAGAAAAAGTTGACCCAACAATAAATACTATGCGGTATGGATACAAGTTGTTAGTTATCCGCTCAAATTACTAGTAAGAAACTACCCCTGAAGAGAACTTTAGTGAATAAATACGACACAATAATTATTGGTGCTGGCGCTGCTGGCTTGATGTGCGCGATAGAAGCAGGTCAGCGCGGTCGATCTGTTCTAGTAATAGAAAAATCCAACAAACCAGGGAAGAAAATACTGATCTCTGGGGGTGGCCGATGCAACTTCACCAACCTCTATACCGAACCTTCATCATATCTATCTAATAATTCTCACTTTTGTAAGTCAGCACTTTCTCGCTACACTCAGTGGGACTTTATTAGCCTGGTCGATAAACATGCACTTGGCTGGACTGAAAAAACACTTGGACAATTGTTCTGCGACCAAAAATCAGGCGCTATCGTTGAGATGCTATTGACTGAATGTCAACTGGCCAACGTTGAGATCAAACTGAACTGTGATGTAGAGGCGATCACACATGATGAGCAATACTCTGTTCGAACCAATTTAGCAGATTACTCTAGTAACAATGTTGTTATCGCAACAGGTGGCCCATCTATTCCTAAAATGGGTGCCACTGACTTCGCTGTGCGCATTGCTAAACAGTTTGGCCTAAAGACACATAACTTTGTTGCGGCGCTCGTTCCTTTTACGTTTCCCGAGGATCAACTTGAAAACCTGTTTAGGGAGTTATCGGGAACTGCTGTCGATGTCGTTTTATCTGTCGGCAACACTAGCTTTAAAGAAGCAATCCTATTCACACACCGTGGATTGAGTGGCCCTGCTGCACTACAGATATCATCCTATTGGACACTCGGTGACGAAATATCCGTAAACTTACTGCCTAATGACAATGCTCTGGACTGGCTAAACGCGCAACGCGATGAAAGCCCTAACGCTGAACTTAAGACCTTACTATCTCGCGTCATTGCAAAGCGCCTTGCGTCTAAGCTTTGCGAACTGTTTATTATCAATAAACCAATGAAGCAATACACACCAGGTGAACTTGAAGCGGTCGCTGAAGTGCTTAGTAACTGGAAACTTAAACCCCATGGTACCGAAGGCATGCGTACCGCTGAGGTTGCCTTGGGTGGCCTTGACTGTGATGAGCTGTCTTCAAAGACAATGGAGTGCAAGTCGGTAAAGGGACTTTATTTTATTGGTGAGAGTATTGATGTGACTGGACACTTGGGAGGGTTTAACTTTCAATGGGCATGGGCGTCTGGATGGTGTGCAGGACAGTTTGTATAGCTACATACCACTGCCGCAGTCATTGCTGCGGCAGTATATTCACTTACCAATGTTTCTTTGCAAACTCTCGCATGAAGTCGGCAAGTCGATTAGTCTCATCAACAGTAACACCGTTATAAAGACTTGCTCTTAGGTAGTCTCCCACACCAAATGGCGTCGGTGTTCGTAAGCCCACCATACCCTGCTCAAAGCTCTCAATTAAAAACTGATTAGTCAGTGCTTCGTCGCCAGAATTGACATTAAAAGGGACATTCATACGGCTTCTGACCGACACATCTGATACTGGCGTCTTGTAGAACCCATTAGACTCATCAATCACTTCATACAACGCTTTCGCTTTACTGATCGAACGTTGCTCACAGGACTCGATGCCACCTTCAGCCTCCAACCAGTCCATGACAAAGCCGATAACCTCGATATTAAATGTCGCAGGTGTATTCCAAAGGTTTCCAGCTTCGCTATTGGTTGTGTAATTAAACACACCCGGACATAGTGGCGACGCGTTATTCAGTAAGTCTTTACGAACAACGGTGATCGTAACACCTGGGTGTCCAATATTTTTAGACGCACAAGCAAACAGCACACCCACTCCAGCGCCATGCCAATCAACTGGTTTTGTAGAAAAGTCCGAACTTGCATCAACGATCAAAGGTATATGCTTACGAGACTCAGGCAAGACAGGCAGACGATGCAGCTCAATACCATTCACCGTCTCATTAGAACAAACATAAACATACTTTGACTCAGCATCTACGTTTTCTTCAGTCAGTTCAGGAAAGCTCGTGTAACGGCCCGTCTCAGGGTCTTTCGCATCGATAGTTTTTACCTGACAATAACGTTTCGCTTCGTCACTACCTCGCTCAGACCATGTTCCATTAACTACATAAGTTGCTAAGTCTGAAGAAGATGGGCAAAGGTTTAACGGCAATGCTGCAAACTGGCCATGGCCACCTGCGTGGGTAAATAGCACCTCGTAGTCATCGGGTATTTCCATCACTCGTTTTACAGTGCTTGTTGCATGCTCCAAAATCTTAAGGAACTCTGGCGTACGATGCGACAGGGCCAGTGAAGTAAAGCCTGATTGTTGAAAGCTTTGAGCAATACGCACCTCAACTGCTTTTGGCAGTGAGGTAGGCCCAGGGCTAAAATTGATAATATCAGCAGTCGGGGCTGTTGAACTCAGTGAACCAATTAGAGCGGGGTGTAGGTCATTCTCCATTAGGGCGGATACTCCTGTTAACGCTGTATGATTGAAAACATAAGCCTAAGTATGAGCCTCCATTACTTTTTGCCGCTAGCGCCAACGATAGGTTTTATTAGAGCCAGTAAACTATCCACTCGCTAATCTTGCGTCACAAAGCTCATTTAAATAGGGCTGAGAGGTGCTATCAAAACTATCAATTAAGCCGCCTAAGACCTTCAAACCACCTAATATTTTTTCGGTATTAATCGCGGAAAAACCCAACCGGATATAGTTCTTCGGCGCATCATCCTCCATAAACAAGGTATCACCCGACTCAACTAAAACCCCATGTTTTGCGGCCACTTCACGCAGTGAGCAACTGGTCATTCCTTTTGGCAAACCAATCCAAAAACAAAAACTACCGGGCGTTGAATGTATTTCGCAACTAGATAAGTACTGCTCAACCCCCTGCTGCATCCGTAACCATTTTGTTTCATAGGTGCGACGCATACGCCGAACATGACTATCGTAATAACCCTGACTAATAAACATAGCGGTAATACGTTGATTGTTCGATGGCGGGTGACGGTACTGTAGCTCACGCAGCCGACGTAACTCTGTAATTAGTGTGCGATCTGCCACTAGGTAGCCAATACGAATACCGGGCGTCAACGATTTCGATAAACTACCTACATAGATTACTCGTCCATCTTGGTCGAAACTTTTTAATGCAGGCAGCGGCTCTTCTATGAAATTAACTTCACTTTCATAGTCGTCCTCAATCACCACAAAGTCATCTTGACGTGCTTGTGCCAATAAAGCTTTGCGACGTTCAACCGGCATAGTTACCGTCATTGGGTGCTGATGACTCGGTGTCACACATACATAGTCACAGCCTTTTAATTGCTGACCTATTTCCATACCTTCTTGATCAAGCGCCAACGGCTTCATCGGACTACCGCACAATTCAATCGCGTGACGTAAGTTGGGGTAACCAGGGTTTTCCACACCAAACACGACCGAGGGGTCGGCTAACAAACTGGCGAGTAAGAACAAAGAACTTTGCGTGCCGAGAGTGATCAACACCTCTTCAGCTTGTGCACTAATGCCCCGCTTGGATAGCACCTGCTGACGTATTTGAGAGACAAGCTGAGGATCATCAATACCGATATACCCTTCTACCCACTCATGCACCTTGCCTTTGCTTTCAGCTATACGGGAGCACTCTCGCCACTGATACAAGGGAAAGTCATTGACATCAATGTGTCCGTAAATAAAGGGGTACTGATACTTCAACCAATTTTCATCTTTGTTAAGTGATGAAAATTGGCTGGGGTGTTTTTGTATACGAGTTGACCAATCTGGTTGACGAATATCTTGTGATGCACCAATTTGACCCAAATGCACTAGATTGGACTTTGCATTGTTTATTGATAAGTCAGGATTTACAAAGAAGCCACTGCGCTTTCGAGCAACAAGATAGCCCTCATCAACCAAGCTTTCGTAGACCAATACAACGGTGTTTCGGGAGACACCAAGCATCTCCGCCATTTTACGGCCAGAAGGCAAGGCCTTCTCACCAAAGGCATCTTGCTCAATCAACTCAACTAGCTTTTCGCGAATCTGTTGCTGATATGTGCTGCTCTGATGCAGCTCCATATTGATTAAAAACTCAGTCATATACTACCTACCAGAACATGGGCACTAATTTTGTGGGGGATTTGTTGGCATAATTTTAGATTTTATTGTTTAAATTAAAGCAATAATCACGCCATAAAATACCATGTCTAGTCATATGAACTATGAACCTAAAAAATCAGGCAAGCTTTATTTAACTCCTGCCGTAAGCATCACATTTACGGCAGGCTTTTTTAATTTTTGTAGCTCACTTTCTTCTCTCAGCCTATTGGTGTCGTAACTCAAGCAACCACACTCATCGCCGAATTACCAATACCCAACAAAGCCACCGTTACCATCACCGGCAATGCAAAGCTTTTAAGTGACTGAGGCGGCTTACGATTAAACAAATATTGACCATACTGAACGGCAATTAATGTCGGCAGTGTCAAAATCAATAATGCATTAGATAATGTGCTGTCGACTAATCCGGAGCCAATTAAGGTCGCGACTGCTAGCGCCTCACTAGCGACAAAGAATAAAATCATTGTTGCGCGCTGATTAACGGTACTCAAGTTACTTGATGACATGTAGTACACAATCATAGGGCCACCGATAGAAGCACTGACAGTACCTGCACCTGATGCAACCCCAAACCCAAGCTTAGTCTGTGTTTTATCCGCATTAAACGGTCGACTCTTGGAAAACAACAATCCTGCCAGAATTAGAATAGCTATACAGATCAGTAGTTTTAGTATGCTTGGCGGAATCAATAACAAGAAGCAGTAACCAACAGGAATCCCAAGGACTGAACCAATAATTAGCGTTTTTAAGGTAGGATAATGCGCCTGCTCAAACGCTTGCTTCATTAAATTCAAACTGCAAATAACATCCAACGACAACACGATAACTACACTTTGCTGCGGCTCAAAAAAGAAATTTAAACCAACCACTGCGATCACGGTAAAACCGAAGCCGCTATAGCCTCGCACAATGCCCGCAAAAATCACGACGGGTAATACATACCAAATATGTTCCACTAACATTCCTTATAGGGATTAATAATTAGCCCCACTATATGAAACATATATCAAACTAGGTAAGAGCCAATCACTAGCAACGATAGCGCCACTCTCTCCTTAAAGCCTAAAGTGATATATTCCAGCTACTAACAAATCAACGTTCAGTTAATCAGTAGTTGCTCAACTTATCCAGATCACGCACTGGATCAAACCAAAGCTCAACATCATCGATTGGCGTTTCTGGTGGCAACACAGGATTAATGACTTTAAATAAACGCCGACTTTCAATATTGCCTCGCTTGATCGTATCACCATGATATTCGTAGAAGATTTTATCAAACTCACCTGACTGGATCATTTTTCTTAGGCCTGCTTCAACACGCTCCGCAATTTCAGGGTGTTTTTTTGAAACAAAGAAGTAATATGGCCACGTGTAAAATAACATCAACTCTTTCTCGACGGCCAAATCTGGCAAGCTTTCGACACGTTGACTATATTCAACCGGTGCTTCGTTTATCCCCCGTGGAAAATAATCAAAACGTCCCTTAACCACCATTTTAAACAAGCTCTCATATTTGCTAGCTGTTTCAATACTAAATTTGTTAGGCCGATATACTTTTAAATCACCCCAGTCATGCCCCTGCCCTAGTGTCAGTTGCTTCAATTGCTCTAGACTAGTTACCTTAGAAAATACTGGCTGCTTATCTTTGTGAATAAGAAATAATCGATACCCCAACAGTCCCTTTCTTAGCGGAATACGAATCGGTATCAGTAACTGTTCCTGCTCGACAGATGTCCCCGAATAAACAAGATTGACACTATCCCCAGCTTGGACTTCTTGCAAATAACGCCCTTCGCTCATTGGCTCATTACTGGGTCTTAAAATATAGTCTCCATGAGTATCACGTGTCGCTTCTAGGGACGCTTCCAACAACGTCAGTAAGTCATTGAAGCGCGCATCGCCCTCAGATTGAGTTTTTGGGTACACAACCTCCATCGTTTGAGAAAATGCTAAGTTTGGAACCAACAAGATCATTAAAGCCAATAGCTTCAGTAGTTTATTCTGCATATTACAACCCCCTCCCTCTTATTAACTTAAATAGGTGAAACACGCTTCATAGCGATAACATAGCTCTTTTTAAGAAGGTTAATGGACCTTGATAGCTCACCTACTTCATCCTTGGCATTCATTTCAAGTGGCACATCAAAATCACCACGACTGACACTATGAGCCACGTCGGTAAGGTGTGTTAATGGCGTAACCACTAAACGACGCAATACTAAAAACGTTACGATGGTAATCATAACGATAAGCAAAAAGGCGGAAAACAACTGCGATTTATAAACACTTTTGATCTGCTCAGTATTAAACTTGTCAGATGAGAAGACTTCTATAAAGCCAATATTCTTTCCCTTATGCTGAACTTCTTTCAGCGATGAAACTAAACCACCAGAATAAGCAGTCTCAGAAACTGTCGGATCACTAAGCTCATTTATTTGCCACGTTGAATTACGATCAACCCCTAAATAAAAGTCCTTATTTTCATCTAACACAACAATGCCATAGATATCATCATTGAGCATCTCAGACTTAACAGACGCTAAAATCAGCTCCTCATCTAGTTGCCACAGAGGTAACTCAACATGATTACTCAGGCGAATACCTGTGTTTTTATTTTCGATAACTAACTCAGCACCTAAGGTTTTTTGAGTCTGAAAGACTTGGTATACCCCTAGACCAGATAAGATTAACGTTAAGAAAATCGCGAGAAAGAAACTCACTTTAGTTTGAATACGATGCTGCCACGGAATCTGAACCGAGTTCTGCATAATTACCTCCTTGTATAGTTTACTATTGCCACAGCTCTGGTGGGTTTTCACTAGCCTCACGATAATCAAACAAACACTCATGAGCAAATAAGAGAGAGAAATAAAGGCTATAGCCTTTATTAATTAACTATTTCATCCTCACCAACTTAACTTAAACAATTGAGTGTCCATATGATTACCATCTCAAAACTAATCACATACCCATTTAAGTCAGCCAAAGGTATAGAACTCCCCCACACAGGCTTTGACGCTGAAGGACTAACTAACGATCGACGCTTAATGGCAGTAGATGAGGAAGGTACCTTTATGACCGCTCGTAATAGCCCTGAGTTACTACAAATATCATGCGAGCCAACGCTTACTGGGTGGCTACTGGCCCACCCAAAAGCCCAAAGTACTTTAACCATAAGTAACCATTCCACAATAGAACTAAGCGGTGATGTTTGGAGTGACCCAATCCATGCAAATAACGCAGGTGATGAGGCATCAGAGTGGATTAGTAATGTATTGAATACAAAGTCGCACATCGCTATTTGGAAACCTCAAGCTCGCACTTCAAGAAAGTACAGTTTAGAAACCACTTTTGCCGATGCCGCTCCGATTCTAATTACTAGTGAAGCGAGTATGAAACAAGCTTGTGACTGGGGTGGTGTCGATAATGATTACCGTCGCTTTCGACCAAACATCATCGTCAGCGGAGTAGAAGCATTTGAAGAAGAAAATTGGACTCGCTTTACTATAGGGGATGCGACATACGAAATGCTCGATACCTGCTCTCGATGCGTACTCGTCACTCGTGACCCAGACACTGGTGAAAGACACCCAAAACTAGAACCAATGTTGTCACTAATAAAAAAGCACAGCAACGCTAAAAAAGAGCCCATCATGGGCATTAACGTAAAACTCATATCTTCGCCAGAAAGCGTTACTATTACCGTTAATGATAGGATTTCTTTGATTTAAACCCTACATAAGCACCAAAATAGTGCGAAAATCGCGATTAGCGGTATCCTTTTTAAACAACTATCAGCACCTTCTCGGTGCATAGTTCTATAAAAATCAATTGGATACATTTACCCAATATTAATATTACCGTTTGGCATGATGTTTGCTTAACATTAATATCAGTTACATGATTTAAATTTATATTAAGGAATTTTGTATGAGTGGAAACGAGAGTCGTAATCAAGCTATCTACCAAATCACTAACCGTGAACCTACGCTAGTCGATAAGCCTAAGTCATTAAGTAAGATCTGGGCACAAGACGTTTTCAACCTAGCTAAAATGGAAGAAGCACTTTCTAAGAGCGCTTACAAAGCAATCAAGAAAACTGTACAGACAGGTGCTCCACTAGATGCTGCGACTGCTGATGTAGTTGCTGCTGCAATGAAAGAGTGGGCAACTAAGAAAGGCGTTAAGTTCTTCTCACACATTTTCTACCCAATGACAAACGCGACTGCTGAGAAGCATGACGGTTTCGTTATCACTAGCCCAGATGGCAGCTGCATTACAGAATTCACTGGTAGCCTATTAATTAAGGGAGAGCCAGACGGTTCATCATTCCCTAATGGTAGCCTACGTATGACTAACGCTGCGCGTGGTTATACTGCTTGGGATCCAACCAGCCCTGCATACATCATGCACACGGCTAATGGCGCTACACTAATGATTCCTAGTGTATTTATGTCATGGACTGGTGAAGCACTAGATAAAAAGATCCCATTACTACGCTCTAACGCGGCAATGAATACTGCTGCACAGAAAGTACTAAGCTTGATGGGCGAGACAGAAATCGCTCCTCTAAACTCAAGCTGTGGTGCAGAGCAAGAATATTTCCTAGTTGATGAAAACTTCGCTAATAGCCGTCCTGACTTACTACTAGCAGGTCGTACACTATTTGGTGCTCCATCACCTAAAGGTCAAGAGTTTGATGATCACTACTTCGGTGCTATCCCACCGCGCGTTCAAGTGTTCATGCAAGACTTCGAAGACAGACTTTACAAGCTAGGTATCCCAGCTAAAACTCACCACAACGAAGTTGCTCCTGGTCAGTTTGAAATTGCGCCTTACTATGAAGCAGCTAACGTTGCAGCCGATCACCAGCAGTTATTGATGACTGTTATGAAGATCACTGCGAAAGAGCACGGTTTCCTATGTCTTCTTCATGAGAAGCCATTCGCAGGAATCAATGGTTCTGGTAAGCACGTTAACTGGTCAGTTGGTAACCCAACACAAGGTAACTTACTAGATCCTGGTAAGACGCCAAACGAAAACCTGAACTTCCTGCTCTTTTGTGGTGCAGTAATTCGTGGAGTGCACCTTCATGGACCACTACTACGTGCAGTAATCGCTTCTGCTGGTAATGACCATCGTCTAGGTGCTAACGAAGCGCCTCCTGCGATCCTTTCTGTATACCTTGGTGATCAGCTAGAGCAAGTTTATAGCGACATTAAAGAAGGTAAGCTAGAAGCTGTTGCAGACGGCGGTGAAATGGATTCAGGTCTATCACAGATCTTGAACTTCACTCGCGATCCAGGCGATCGTAACCGTACTTCTCCATTCGCATTCACTGGTAACCGTTTTGAGTTCCGTGCGGTAGGTTCTGCTCAGTCAGTATCTGGCCCATTGGTAGCAATGAACACAATGCTTGCTGACTCTCTAAACTGGATTGCTGAGAAGCTTGAAGCAGCACTAAGCGGCGGCGCTGATAAGAACGCTGCGGTTATTGTTGTGCTTAAAGAGCTTATGGAACTACACGGCAACGCTGTATTCGGCGGTGACGGTTATTCTGCTGAGTGGCATAAAGCGGCTGTTGAAGAGCGTGGTCTTAAGAATATTCCAACGACTGCTGACGCACTTCCTGCATTCCAGTCTGACGAAGTTAAGGCACTGTTTGAATCAACAGGCGTACTAAGCGCAGTTGAGCTTGAGAGTCGTTATGAAGTTTACTCTGAGCAGTATGTTCTTTCGATTGAAGTTGAAGCTAAGCTAGTGATTGAGATGGCTAAGACAACTATCTACCCAGCTGCTTCTACTTACATGATGGATCTAGCAACGACTTATTCTGGCATGGCTCAGATGGGTCTTGAAGTAGACAAGACTTCTGCTGAGGTTGTTGCCGTTGAAACTAACGCGATGATGGCGGCAGTTGCTAAGCTAAGCACAGCAATCGAGAAAGAAGACTTTGCAAATATCGAAGAGCACATGCAGTTCTTGGCTAACGATGTTTGTTCTCTAATGGCTGAAGTTCGTTTACACGCTGACACACTTGAAGGCGAAGTAGCTGACGACATGTGGCCACTAGCTAAGTACCGTGAGATGCTTTTCATTAAGTAATCTAACGACTTAACTGTGTGATAAAAAGGCCGCTAACAATAGCGGCCTTTTTTTATTCCTGTGATTCCCTATTCTCGGTATGATCAATTCTTTTTAGAGTTGATTGGCTTCGTACTATGCACGAAACATTACCGCTCATTCTTGCTGGCCCTATCCTTAGAAAGTGCCACAAGCAACAAGTAACTATCTGGCTTGCACTCAGCAGCCAACCGTCAAGTATTTGCCTAACTTTGCGCTTAAGAGAAACAGGTAAAATACTGTTCGATGGTGCGTTAAGTGAGCAGCAACTCAAGTCTATTTGTGTCGGTAAACACGCGCATATTACGCTCATTGATTTAGCGCTCGATGACGCGCTACCAATCAATGAAACCATTGAATATCAACTAGCCTTCAATGATGAAAATAAGACTCAAACACTCACTGAACTTGCACCGTCGCTTTGCTACCCCGAACATAACCTTCCCAACTTTGTTATTAAAGAAACCTTGGATAACATTATTCATGGGTCCTGCAGAAAGCCTCACGCACATTGTGATGATGCGCTACCTCAAATTGATAACACTATTGGAAATAGCTTAAAGGGTGATGGTAACCGCCCAGATATTATTATGATGTCGGGGGACCAGATTTATGCAGACGATGTTGCAGGCCCCATGCTACAGGGCATTCATCAAGTCATTAAACTACTTGGGCTAACACCAGAAACGCTAGATGGATCAAACGCTTCAGACTCAGAAGCGCTATTTAATCATGAGTTTTGCTACTACCAACGTGAGAAGTTACTGCCTAAGTGTAAGGACAGTGAGAAGTTACTGCCTAAGTGTAAGGACAGTGAGAACTTACTTAACCTGTTTTTCGGCGGCAGCAGCAAACCAATATTCACTACCGTTTCTGCTCATAACCACCTGATTACATTGGCTGAAGTGATAGCCATGTATTTACTCGTATGGTCGGACAGACTCTGGAAGTACATTACGTTTGATAAATCACTTGTCGCTGACGAGTTCATTGAAGTCTTCGAAAAAGAACAACACCTCATAGAACAGTTTCAATCAGGAATGACGGCAGTACAACGTGCATTGGCACATACGCCTACTTATATGATCTTTGATGATCATGACATTACTGATGACTGGAATTTGTCTATCGGCTGGGAGCAAGCGGCTTATGGCCACCCTTTTTCCAAACGTATCATTGGTAATACACTGCTTGGCTACTTACTTTGCCAAGGCTGGGGAAACAATCCTGAGGTCTTTGATGACATCTATGAAGACAACAAAGCTAAATTTGAAAACACGGAGCAGCTAGACCAAGATGAGTTAATCGACACCCTACTCACCTTTCGTGAGTGGGATTATACGATCGGTACCTCACCTGCCATTATTGTCATCGATACTCGGACTAACCGATGGCGCTCCGAAAACAATCTATCCGCACCTTCTGGTTTAATGGACTGGGAAGCACTCAGTGATTTGCAGCAAAAGCTAATCCATCATGATACGGTGATTTTAGTGTCACCCGCACCGGTGTTTGGTGTGAAATTCATTGAGACGGTACAGCGTATCTTCTCATTTTTTGGGCAGGCGCTCATGGTCGACGCTGAAAACTGGATGGCACATAACGGCTCTGCCAATGTCATTCTCAATATTTTCAGACACCCGAAGACGCCTAAACACTTCATTATTTTATCCGGGGATGTGCACTACTCGTTTAACTACGATATCACGCTACGCTTTAGAGACGGTGGCCCTGATATCACTCAAGTTACGGCTAGTGGCTTTAAAAATGAATTCCCAGATCGTCTGTTAAACATCTTTGATAGAGTCGACCGGTTTCTTTACTCTCGACGATCCCCTCTCAACTTGTTCACCAAGCGTAGACGTATGAGCGTTCAATCACAAAAGCCTGAAGGACTCAGCCCTAGACGACTGGTTAATAGTAGTTGTTTCGGCGTGCTTACTCTCGAAGACAAACACTTTGGCTCATCAAAAGTTGTAAAAGCTAATGGTGAAGAGGTTAAGTTCAAACATGATTAACCTCTAATCGTCTCTAGCTGCATTGGTATGCTTTATACTAACCTGCATCATCCAAGTCATACTTCTTAATACGGTAGCGTAACTGTCGGAATGTCATACCCAACTGTTTTGCCGCAGCAGTACGGTTCCAACGAGTTTGCTCAAGTGCATCCAATATTTGATTCTTTTCATCGTCAACTGACGGTTGTGCTTGCCAATCAGGGTGAGCACTAATCTTTGCCTGCATCGCTTCTGTCGTCTTCACAACAGGGCTAACATTAGGTAGCTGCAAGTCAAACGGCTGAATCATATTATCCTCACAAAGCGTTGAAGCACGCTCCAGAATATTTTCCAACTCACGTACATTACCTGGGAACGGATAAGCATTGAGTGCTTCCATCGCTTCCGCTGACAAGAAAATCTCTGGTAACTCCCAACGCTTCGCAATCAACTTAAGGAAGAAGTTTGCAAGCAGCTGAATATCCCCACCACGCGCATGTAACGGCGGTACATCTAGCTTGATCACGTTTAAGCGATAGTATAAATCTTGACGGAACCCTCCGTCCTCAACCGCTTTTTCTAAATCTTTATGTGTCGCACTCAAAATACGAATATCGACCGGCAACTCTTCTGTGCCACCAACGGGCTTAATCGCTTTTTCCTGAATCGCACGCAGTAACTTCACCTGCATACCTAGCGGCAAATCGGCAACCTCATCCAAGAATAAAGTACCTCGATGAGCTGCTTGGAATAATCCTTTCTTATCTTCAACTGCGCCCGTAAAACTTCCCTTCTTATGACCGAAGAATTCACTCTCCATCAAGTTCTCAGGAATCGCACCACAGTTAACGGGTACGAACGCGCCAGTAGCACGCGGACTCAGCTTGTGAATTTCATTGGCAACCAGCTCTTTACCACTGCCCGACTCACCATGAATAAATACTGGTGCTTGGCTTCGTGCAAGCTTGGCAATCGTTGCATTCAAACGCTTAATAGCATCCGATTGACCAATAATAGAATTACCTTCAGAACTACTCCCACCGGATGCAGACTGACCTGTGGGCGAGCTCACTTGACCCGATAAAGTGAGCGCTGTCTGTACAAGGTCACGTAACTTACTTAGATCAACAGGCTTAGAGACGAAGTCGTAAGCACCTGCTTTAAGCGCTTCAACGGCTGACTCCATGCTTCCGAAGGCAGTAATTACCGCCACTGGAACATGAGCGTATTCACGCTGAATATAACGCACGATATCGAGACCCGTACCGTCTGGAAGTTTCATATCCGTCAGACACAAGTCAGGCTTGAACGACTGAATAGCCAGCAGTCCTTCTTTTACTGAACCAGCCGTTGCCGTATCCAATCCCATGCGTAACAGGGTGATTTCCAGCAACTCACGAATATCTGGCTCGTCATCAATGACTAATACTTTTTGTTGTGCCATAAGCCTTCTCTATTATTTTTCTAATTACTTTTACGATGAGCGAATACGATTCTAAAGCAACTACCCCTTCCATTAAGCTGAACGTACTCTAAGTTCGCGCCATTGCTTAAACATAATTCTCGCGCCATGAAGAGACCTAAGCCTGTGCCTTTAGTGCTTGTTGTGTAGAAAGGCTCAAACAAACGTTCTTGCCCAGTCTCGCTAATACCAACACCGTTATCCATCACGCTCAAAATCATATCTCTGGTATGAGCGGGCTGCATGCACTGGATTTCTAGCTGTAACTGACTCGCGTCTTCATGCGCATACTTTTCTGCATTTCGACACAAGTTCCACATGATCTGGTCAAAGTGATTTGGATCAAACTGAATCTCTGCATCAGTAGGTTCTAGGAATACATTGATCTGATTAATTTGCAGCGTCGACTGACGAGCAAAGTCTTCTCTGAACTTCTGAATCCATGATTCCAATACAATGTTTTCACGTGTTGCTTCACGCTTACGAGACAAGTTCAGCACGCTTTCAATCGTCGTATTCATGCGCTTGGAGTTTTCTTGAATGATTTGAATCATTCGCTGGTCAGGTTTACTTAGCTCTGGTGACTCAGATAATAACTGGGCCGCGTGACTAATCGCACCTAATGGATTACGAATCTCATGAGCAATGTTGGCTGTTAACTGACCCAAGGATGCCATCTTAACGCCCTGCTGCTTCTCACGTTGGGCACTGGTATCTTCTAGGTAAATCAATGCTGCGCCGTTTGAGCTCGTGCCTAATTGCGATAAGCGAAAACTGAGCTCCGTTGTGCGCCAGTGCTTGATGTCATAGCTCACAACCTTAGGGCACACATTCGCAACCCAGTGCTTAAAGTGCGCATTTAGCTCTGGAGCAAAGTCTCGTAGCGGCTTACTGCGCCAATCATCTGGGCGACCCAACATATCCCAAGCGGTTGGGTTCATATGACGAATCACACCTGAGCGCTCCACGACCAAAATACCGGTTTGAAGTTGATCAAGAATAGACTGGTTAAGCTGTGAAAGATTAGCAAGGTCAACACCACGACGCTTTGCTAGCGCGGCTGTTATTGATGCTTTTTCAAACCATTTACCTAACATCCAAGAAGCGGCAAAAACAAACATTGCCAAAATACCTGCATAGGATAAATCAGATGCGGTACGGGCAGCTTCTTGCTGCATGTAAACTTCAACACCGAGCAAGCCCATTATGGCCATAGCAGTTAACATCAACGCAAACTGACCGGGTCGCAGTATATTTTGTAGGATAATAGGCAAGCTAAGTAATAAGCCCATGCCTGAATGCAAACCACCGCTAGCAAAAATAAGCACCAACAGACAAAGAATATCAACGACTGGATGCAAGTAGACTTGAGCTAAATAAAATGGCCAGCGAAAGTGCGCACTAAAAACAGCAAGGACGGCAATAACAGTAAAGACATTAAGCCCAAGAGAAAATAACTTATCGTCATAACTCCCAAGCTGCATGGGTATTTGAGTTGAAGTTGTTACTAACTGCAAGACACCCACTAAAATGAGTCGGTAGATGCTATAAAGTTGGAGTGGATTCCACGGATTTTGGTGAAGGACAAAAGCCGGGTAGGCCTGATTTCCCCCGCTGCTCACTTGGGAGGCTTGGCGTGCTCTAGACTGCAAAAATTGTTATCCCCTATTTTTATCGCTTCTTGTTCGGGGACATGTAAACCACATTCATCACAGGGAACCATTTTTTGGCTTTGTGTTGACTTTGTCAGCGGCTTTTTAGTTTTTTCTAATCGTCCCCGTTGCCACAACTTTACGGCATACAAGCTGACTGCAAGCAGAACAAACAATAAAATCAAACGAAACATATAACACTACCTTAGGGGAAGATGGATAACGATTCGTTAGAGGATACGGGAAAATCTGAATCTCAGGAAAGTTTATTCAGCGCCGCCGCCAAGAAACATTTTAGTCACTTGACCTTCTTTAAACGTGAACACTAATCCACCATAAATAGATCCAGCAACAAAGCTCTCACCCAGCTCAGAAATCGTTGGATCAACTTGATCTTCATAGGCTTCAAAGACAGCTTCTTCTGTACTGCCTATACCTATACCGCGTGCTGTTTTGAACTCACTCGGCGCAATAACAGTGATTGACGATACAGATTGGTCAACTTTTGCGTCGATCGTACTGAGTTGGATTTTCACACCACACTCATCATATCGCCACTCTTGGATAATTTCGCCAATACCGGTCCATAACACCGGCTCACTTTTTTCAACGCTACACGGTAGTAGAGGGATGAAATCAGCAATAGCCATGTCGACTTTGATATCACCAATGGACTCACTGCGAATAAGTGAGAACTCGTCAAGCTCATCATCGGTTAATATCACAGACTCACCCATAGAGGCGGTCATAAACTCAGCGCGTTCTTCTGTATTGTCACTCGATAGATTGGATGTCGAATTTTCAGAGCAACCAACCATAATAGTTAGTAGTGCTATCAACCCTATTTGTTTAAACATCAACACTCCCGATGATAGTCTCTGTTTTAGGCTAGAGTATCATTTTATGTTTATCATCAATAATATGAGAGTGTAAAACGGGGGATTAGTTCCACTCTCTAGTATTCGTGACGAACGGTGCATTCAAAGCTGTCAGGTGTATAATACGAAATAATGAATATTGAACACCGACAAATACTGGTAATTAACGGCAATCGTCAACAATCTGTCGCACAGTGTCAAATAATTCTGAACGGACGGCAGTCTTTCTGGCTCAGCGACCAGCAAATCGACTCGATTGATACAACCCCCTTTAAAAAAGCACGCACGCAACTTGGACAAGAAAATACTGCCATAGTATTTGATGCGATTGATCACTTTGACGCCAATGCTCTAGGTGCCGTTGCTGGGACATTAATCGGTGGCGGCTTACTCATTCTGCTATTGCCAGCTAATACCAATAATCACCAACAGCCCCGTTTTATAAAGCGACTTAATACACTGCTGACCAGCCACAATATAAAAAACTATGCCGCCGAGAGTGTGACTACCAATGTTCCCCTTTATGACCTGCCAGTTCTTAAACCAGTCAAAACGTTTGAACTAACCGCAGAACAACAAACCATAGCCTCAGCGATTATTAATGTTGCGAAAGGCCGTCGTAAACGTCCACTAGTCATCACTGCCGACAGAGGTCGAGGGAAAACAAGCGTACTTGGCGCTGCTGCACTGGCTTTGACTGAGAAAGGCATTGAAAACATCATTGTCTGTGCCCCAGCAAAAGCGATGGTGCAACCGCTATTTCAGCATGCGGCAGGTGCAGACAACCTGACCTTTTACGCGCCAGATGAGTTAGACCAAAAGCGCCCAACAGCAGACCTTGTTATTATTGATGAGGCGGGTGCTATACCCGTGCCACTATTAACTCGATTGCTACAACATTATTCACGCATCGTGTTTTCAACAACGGTGCTGGGCTATGAAGGTAACGGTCGTGGTTTTGCTATTCGCTTTCAAGATCAGTTAGACCAATACACACCTAGCTGGCGCTCCGCAACGCTAGAAGCGCCAATTCGTTGGGCTGTCAATGACCCACTTGAGTCACTATTGAATGACCTGTTATTACTAGGCACTGCAGCGACAGAACTAACGATGCCAGTAGCGCAGGATAAAATCACTTACCAACAAGTGTCATCTGACCAACTTATTGAAGATGAGTATTTACTACGCCAAATCTTCGGCTTGTTAGTCATCGCTCATTACCAAACACGCCCTTCTGACTTACTTCAGTTGCTCGATAGTGACGACTTAAGCATCTACACTTTAATGTTAGACGACAAGGTAGTGGCCGTTGCAGTAGTGAGCCATGAAGGTGGTTTAGACGCCGAGCTGACACAGAGCATCTTTGAAGGTAAGCGTCGCCCTCAAGGCCATTTAGTCCCACAAGTACTCACCTTTCAATCAGGGATACCCAATGCCGCTTGCTTGCGTACCGATCGTATTATGCGAATTGCAGTACACCCTGAGTGTCAAAATCAAACACTAGGCACCGAATTACTAGCTCATATTCGCCAGCACTCAACAGCAGACTACCTTTCGACTAGTTTTGGACTGTCATCCAGCTTATTAAACTTTTGGAGCAAATCAGGTTATCGCCCTATTCATTTAGGACTAAAGCGAGAAGCCAGTAGCGGTTACCATTCGGCTGTCTTTATATTACCAATGTCTGCAGAAGGTGAGACTTTACTCGTCGACGCTAGCAGCCATTTTTCACGTAATTTTGTCGCGTTACTGGCCGACGCTTTAAAAACATTTAAACCAAATTTAGTATTAGTACTACTCAAGCAATACCAATTATCAGCGAATCTGTCTTTATCTATTGCAGAACAGAGAGATATAATAAGATTTTCTCAAGGTCAGTGTGGTTATGATCTTGTGATGGCTAGTTTAAAACAATGGCTTCCCCCAGCCCTAGCAATGCATGGCGAACAACTGACTGCTGAAGATGCTCAGTTACTCGTTATGAGAGTTTTACAACATCATGACTGGGCGAGCTGTTGCAGCACGTTATCCATTACGGGCAAACAATTTGCACTCGTAAAAATGCAACAAGCGGTTGCTACTCTCGCTGGTCTGTTAGCTAGTACAGACTGTCCTAGGAACAAATAATTCGCTGATCAAGAGCACTAGAATATCTAACGATGAGAGACCTAAAAACATCAATTTTTCGTGGGCTAACAATCCTACTACTTCTTATCGCAGCAGTGCTATTTTTGCTGTCGATGGCTGACACGGTATTTGTGACAACAGAGCATCCTATTAAAGGTTACTGGGTGTTACTGACTGGCTGGATGGGCTTTGTAATATTCCAATTCGCATGGTTCGCTAACCCACTCACCCTACTTTCTTTAATGTTATTTAGACGTAGAACAGGCTGGGCTCTGGTCTCCAGTACACTTGCGCTCATCTGCTTATCACAAGCCTTCATGTTTAGTGAAATCCCTGTCGATACGAGTGGCGAGTCAGTTAAAATTATTGCTCGTGGCGGTGGTTTTTATTATTGGGTCGGCATGGTCGGCTGTGTGTTCTACGCATGCATTATGATGATGGTCTACCGTGCACTTAAAAAAGACCTTATCAAATCACCACCGGAAGTCCCAAGCTCTATTTTAGTGGCTGATCAAAACCTTCATAGCTCTATGCCGCAAGTCACTTCACTCAGCTTTCCTGATGGTGCAATTAGTACGCGCAGTAACCCATAATGTACGCTACTTACTCATAACTATTGACATAAGTTCTTAGTTAAAGAATGCTAACCAACAATAATTTCAATTATGTTGCTGGTAAAAAATGATAACAATTCAGGCAAAAATATGGGCCACTCTATTAGTTCTAAGCAGCATGTTTTCTGTTATCGCCGCTGGCCCTGAGCCAACTGATACAAGTAAACCCTCTTTTCTTCGAGTCACAACTCAAGCCTTATCTGAGTTGTTATTTACCACCAACTACAGCGCACCTGCAACGGTAGTCAGTTTAAATGACAGTAATATTAGCGCCGAAATTCAAGCGCGTGCGATCAAAATAAACGCATTCGTTGGCGAGCAAATCAAAAAAGGAAAACTATTAGTTGAGCTGGATTGTCGTAATTTTATAAATACCAAAAAACAAGCTGAAGCAACATTCAACTTAAGCAAGGTAGGACTAGACCTAGCAAGAAAACAACTCACTCGAAATACTCGCTTATTCCAACGTGGCGCGTTACCACGAGAGAGCCTAGATCTCGCAGAGTCAGAAGTACGGTCTAGTAGTGCAGATATCGCGTTAAAACAAACCTCTATCGACTCCGCTACAATTGCAATTTCAAAGTGTAAAATCTATGCGCCATTTAATGGCCAAGTAACAGAAAAACAGGTGCAGCAAGGGCAGATAGTTAGTCCAGGAACACCTTTGATGAGACTACTAGAAACCGATACTTTAGAAGTAGAGGCTGAACTGTCACCTCTCGAACTCACTAAAGCTAAAACAAGCAGGCAACTCCGCTTTACAACTAAAGAACAGTCTCGTGATGTAACGCTAAGAACCGTTATAAAACAACTCAGCAGTACCAGTAACACCCAACGTATACGCTTAAAGATAGACATGGATGACGGTGTGATAGCAGGACTTAACGGTCGCTTAGAGTGGCAAGATACTGCTCGTAAAATCCCACCAGAATATTTGGTTCGTCGCGGCACAGCACTCGGCATTATGCTAGTTGAAAACGGTATTGCTAAGTTCCACGCGATTAAAAATGCTAAAGAAGGTCAGCCCGCTACGGTGAGTTTATTAAGCAACACGCAAGTGATTATTGTTAATCGCTACTCTGCTGAAGATGGTCAAGCGGTTGCAATAGACTAATGTATCGACGCCTCTTACAAAACCACGTACTCGCAAACCTAACCTTCATTCTGATCTTGGTCATCGGTTACCTTTCTTACCAAGGTATGCCGCGCCAACAAGACCCAACCATCAACTTCAACTGGATCACCATTGTTACGTCGCTGCCCGGTGCATCGGCAAGCGATGTTGAGTCACGCATCACCGACCCTATTGAAGATGCTATCAACGGCATCCCTGACATTAATTTCGTCTCAAGCAATAGTCGTGAAAATATCTCTAGTGTCCTCGTACGCTTTGAAGACTTAGAACCTGCCGTATACGAAAAGTACCTATCGGACTTACGCCGTCAATTACAAAGCGTACAGGCTCAATTACCTTCTGAAACAATTGAGTCTCAAATCATTGAAATCACGAGTGGAAATGCGTTCCCTGCTGCTCTGATTGCAGTCACTACGCTCGCAGATGACGAACTGCTTCGACGCTCCGCACGTAATGCTGCCCAAAGCATTGACCAAATCTCAGGTGTTGACCGTGTTGATACCATTGCACTAGATGACCCAGAGCTACAAATCAACTTTGACCCTGACGCACTAGAGGCTTACGGCTTACTTCCGGGGCAACTCTCTGATGCATTACAGTTATGGTTTCAAGACACCGCTGCAGGAAATATTGATATCGGTAAACAAAGCTGGTTAGTGCGTTTAGTCGGTAAAACGTCAGACCCAAGAAAGGTCAGTGAGCTACCGATTCCAGCACTGGATGGTGAAATAGATTTAGCGCGTGTCGCCACGGTACAACGAACCCGTAAAAAAGCGTCCCAAGACGCTAGAGTTGACGGAAAGCCAGCTGTCATTTTGTCTGTAATGAAGCAAGACAACACCAATATATTAGTCCTTATCGAAAAGCTAAATGAGTGGGTAAGCGACCAAAATGATCTGAATAAAACCACTGGTGTTCAATACCAACTGATTGATGATCAAACGCTACCGACGCAAAAAGCCATCGACATTATGCAGAGCAATGCATTGATTGGTTTACTGCTTGTACTATTGGTCGCTTGGATATTTCTAGGGACTAAAATTGCGATATTAACGTCTATAGGTATTCCTTTTGTCCTAGCCCTTACTTTCTGGGTGCTCTCCGCCACAGGCGAGACGCTAAATGTAACAGTGCTACTAGGGGTGGTTATTGTCCTAGGAATGTTGGTAGATGATGCCGTTGTGGTGGTTGAAGCTATCTACTACCGTTTACAGCGCGGAGCAACGGCACTGGATGCTGCTGTTGATTCGATGAAGGAGGTCGCACTCCCTGTCACAACCGCTGTTTGTACAACTATCGCTGCCTTTTTGCCGCTTATGTTACTGCCTGGTATTTTAGGTAAATTCATGAAGGTCATCCCAATGGTCGTTACCATTGCACTAGCGATCAGCTTGATTGAAGCCTTTTGGATGCTACCCGCACATATCACTGCTGCGAATATTGATTTAACCAAAAAATCCCGCGTACAACGCTGGCGTGAGTCAATGATTCGTTGGATACAGCTCAAGTACACGAAGCTACTCATAAAAGCCTTGCGCTGGCCTAAGATGACACTCCTCAGTATCATTTTTGCCTTTCTGACATCCATTGCGGTACTGTCATTAGGCATGATCAAGGTAGACTTTTTTGCAGGCGACACCATACGTCTGTTCTACGTTAATGTAGAAATGACCGCCTCGACGCCCCTCTCTGAAACATTAAAGAAGGTCTTGGAAGTTGAGCAGCAAGTTAAGAAAAACCTAACACCTAAAGATGTACGCTCCGTTGCCGCTTATGCTGGCAGAATGCTAACTCAGACAGAACCTAAAGATGGCGACCAATATGGTCAAATCGTCGTTAGCTTATTACCACAAAGCGAAGACGCACGGGATGTATACACGATCATTGAGGAGATGCGTAAGGATGTAACCTCGGTCGTCGGTGCTGAGAACATTTCATTCTTATCACTCGCGTCTGGACCACCCTCTAGCAAACCGATCAGCCTTAAAGTACGTGGCGATGACTACCAAGAAATCCAAAAAGCCAGTGCTGTGCTCACCGACATACTGGGTAATATTAAAGGCATAAAAGACATCAGTAATGATGCTAGTCGTGGACGCATGGAGCTCACCTTGGAAATGGATCATGATGCGATTCGTCGAGCAGGTTTAAACCCAAGCAACATTACTCGTACTATTCGTTTATTAGTTGATGGCGAAGTTGTTTCTGAGATGCAGGACAACGGTGAAAAACTCCAGGTTCGAGTGAAATCCGCTCGTACACAAATTGACGATATGGACAAGCTGCTTAGCTTCCGAATCCCCCTTCCTGCTGGCGGCTCCGTCCCGCTGAATAGTTTAGTAAACGACACGCGTAAAATATCGCTCGGTAATATCCGTCACTACAACTTCAAAAAAGCAATTACGCTCGAAGCGGATCTCGTCAAGCTGACGGAAAAAGAAGACTTCTGGCTGTGCCGTCTAGGCCCGGCTTTGGGGAAAGTTGAGCGCGATTATAACCAGTGCCAACTGGATACCGTCACTGCAAATGATCTATTAAAAGAAGGTTGGAAGGATCACCAAGCTAAGTTCCCAACGATTGACTTAGATTTCTCAGGACAGTTAGATGATATCAACGAAAGCCTAGATTCAATTGGTGTGTTGTTTCTCATTGGTATCGGCATCATGTATTTGATTTTAGGAACGCAGTTCAAAAGCTACTACCAACCACTGATGATTCTAGCAACAGTGCCGTTAGCCTTTACCGGGGTTGTTCTCGGCTTGCTAGTGACACAAAACCCACTCAGTTTGTACACGCTTTATGGGGTTGTAGCACTGGCAGGTATTGCAGTAAATGCAGCAATCGTACTAATTTCAGCGGCTAATGATCGCTTTGACGCAGGTATGAGCGTGGTTAAGTCAGCGGTTTACGCAGCACGTCGCCGTGTTATTCCCATCTTGATCACAACGCTGACGACTATTGCAGGGTTATTTTCTCTGGCAACAGGTATTGGTGGTAAGTCATTACTGTGGGGGCCGGTAGCAACCGCTATCGTTTGGGGCGTTGGTTTCTCAGCATTTTTGACGCTGTTTACTATCCCGACACTCTATACCGCAGGAATGAATAGAAAAGTTCGCAAAATGAAACAAAAAGCGGCTAAACTCGCAGCCCGAGATTCTAGCAATTAAATTGGTTATTCATGGCTAACTTTAACACCCATATCGGCGTTGCCGCTGTCGCATCTGGCTTGCTAAGCACACTGTGTTTACAAGTCGGTTTTGTTGACTCAAAAGAAGCAATGATACTGATTTTAATGGGAACCATCGGCGGCATACTGCCTGACATTGATTTGCACTACTCCTACCCCAGCCGAATCATATTCTCGCTGCTGGGTATTATTACGTCATTTCTCTGGATATTGTCAGCCGAAAACGATTTATCCATTACCGAGCTATGGGCTATCGGGGCGCTTATTTATCTCGGAATACGTTATGGCTTATGGAAGATATTCCATCTTTATACCAAGCATCGAGGGCCGATACACTCCGTGGCAGCTGGCGTACTCGCGATGGTGCTAACAACCGTACTGAGCTACGACGTATTTCAAAAGAATGAATTCATCTCATGGCTCATTGGTTTTATGATGTTTTTTGGTTTTATTATCCACTTGCTGCTAGACGAGTTGTACAGCGTGGACTTTATGAATCGCAGAATAAAACGTTCATTTGGGACAGCACTCAAGCTAATTGATACGCGTTACGCGATTAGCAGTAGTTTTATTGTATTGCTGACGGTAGCACTATGCTTTTTTGCACCCAGCCCACGAAGCTTTGCTGATACGTTTACATCAGCAGGCACCTACAAATTGATAGGTCATCGTCTACTACCCGACAACCTACCCTTCGTACAAAAGCAGCCGTAGTTAATTACTTACGGTGTTGTCTAAACCAACTAATTAGCCCTTGTGTTGAGCTATCGTGATCAAACTTATCTTCGCCGCTTTCAAGTTCCTGAAGCACGTTTTTAGCCAGTTTTTTACCTAGCTCAACGCCCCACTGGTCATAAGAGTTCACATTCCAAATAATGCCTTGGACAAAAATCTTATGCTCATACATAGCAACGATACTTCCTAGGTTATAAGGCGTTAGCTTATCCATCACGATAGAGTTTGTCGGCTGGTTACCTTCAAAGTACATATGCGGTAAACGCATTGCCGCTTCTTCTTTGCTAACACCCTGACTCTCAAGCTCTTGTGCTGTTTCTTCTAAAGAACGGCCACGCATAAGCGCTTCTGTTTGAGCAAGGAAGTTTGACGCTAGAATATCCGAATGATGCTGGTTATCTGTTTGCGACTGAACGGATGCAATAAAGTCAGCAGGAATAATACGTGTACCTTGATGCAACAGCTGGTAAAACGCATGTTGTCCATTAATACCCTCAGCACCCCAAACAATTGGACCTGTACCGTAACTCACGGCAGCGCCATCACGAGTCACCGACTTACCATTACTCTCCATATCCGCTTGCTCAAGATAAGCAGGCAGTAGACCTAAGTTATGGTCGTATGGCAAAACAGCCTGAGACTCAGCACCGTAAAAATTCACGTACCAAACACCCAAGACCGCTAAAATCACTGGAATGTTCGTTTCGAATGGCTGCTCAGCAAAGTGCGTATCCATATCATGCGCGCCAGATAACAACTCAATGTAGTTATCCATGCCGACATAAAGAATGATTGATAAACCAACCGCAGACCATAGCGAGTAACGACCGCCCACCCAATCCCAGAAACTAAACATATTGTCAGTATCAATACCAAACGCTGACACCGCGTCTGAATTGGTGGATACCGCTGCAAAGTGCTTAGCCACATCTTGCTCTGTCGTTGCATCTTGGTCCAAGAACCATGCGCGACACGTCTTAGCGTTAGTCAGTGTTTCTTGTGTGGTGAATGTCTTTGACGCGACAATAAATAGCGTCGTTTCAGAACTTAGACCACTCAATATTTGAGTCACTTGCATCGCATCGACATTAGAAACGAAGTGAACATTTAAGTGTGAAGCGTAAGGCTGCAATGCCGTACAAATCATATCTGGTCCAAGATCAGAACCACCGATACCGATATTTACAATGTCAGTAATCGCCTTACCTGTATGACCTTTCCATTCACCCGAGCGTACTCGTTCACTAAAGCCACGCATCTTATCCAAGACATCATTAATGCTTGGCATAACATCTTCACCGTCACTTAAGACCGGCTTATTCGAACGATTGCGTAACGCTGTGTGAAGTACTGAACGGTCTTCAGTCGTATTAATCTTTTCACCAGAGAATAGCTTCTCACGCCAGTCCTCAACACCTGCTTGCTTAGCTAGGTCGAACAATAGTGCCAGCGTCTCTTTGCTCACTCTATTTTTAGAATAATCTAACAGTAGGTTGCCCTGCTGTAATGAGAAATTTTCAAACCGCTTAGGGTCAGTAGCAAATAAATCGAGTATGTGTACTGACTTATTTTCTTCGTAGTGCTTGGTTAAAGCTTGCCACGCAGGACTGTTAATAAGCTTCTCGTCCTTTTGTATGGCTTGTCTAACTAATCTCATGCTAACTCCTTAAATCTCGTTTGGTTCATTACAGTCTATTGGTAACCAACTGTCGTAAAGAATATTTGTAGCCGCAAAAGCATAAGAGAAAACGGCTTTACTCAGGGGGTATTCTTTTCTTTAAAACACACATTATATGATACTTTAATTCGACAACTATTAAAAAGCAGCCAATCCCCTAAGAATAACGTTAATCCTGACTCCGTATACAACAAAAGCAAACACTTAACCGATACGCGGGTATCAGCAAATCTATCATTCAAACTTAAACAAGAATGATTTGCATTTATAAAAAGGCTTTGCTATCGTCTACATTAAATGAGAACACTTCCTATTAAGCAATAGAGATGATTATGAGTAACCCCAACCTTCCAAGCATAAAGCTGAAAGAAATCATGGCTGATAGTAAAAAAATTATCTTAAGACATGGGGATAAACCCTATCTTCTAAGTATCACTCGCCGAGGTAAATTAATCCTCACCGCCAGTGAAGAGCCATCCAGCCAACCGATCACTTCAACATTGGTATCCGGTTAAACAACGTTTAGACATGCAGCCAAGCACCTTAAATGTGTCTAGCCAGTGTGACTCATTATTTCCCCCACAAAATTCAGAACTCTTATACCTATGAAAGCACTTATATCAACGCTAGCACTAACTAGCATCTTAGTCTTTAGCACTGCAACAGCCGCTCCTATTACCCCAAAAGACACGATGAACACCTACGTTAACATCGCTCATGCATCATTTGCTGACTCACTTAGCACGGCAAAAACGCTGAAAGTTGCCATTGATGAATTTGTTAGTAATCCTACTACTGAAACGATGCAAGATGCTAAGGACGCATGGTTGGCTGCGCGTATTCCTTATGGCCAAACTGAAGCATTCCGCTTTGCTAACCCAAACGTTGATGACTGGGAAGGACAAGTCAATGCATGGCCACTAGACGAAGGTTTGATCGACTACGTTGACAGCACTTACGAGCATGAGGATGGTAATAGCTTAGGCGAAGCAAACATCATCGCTGGTAAAGAAAAAATCGATATGGCGCTGCTACGCTCTTTCCACGAAAAAGGGGGTTCAGAGGCGAATGTTGCAACAGGCTACCACGCAATTGAATTTTTACTTTGGGGGCAAGATCTAAACAAGTCTAAAACAGACGCAGGTCTTCGTACATTCACTGACTATGCAAAAGGCACTGACTGCACAAACGGCAACTGCGACCGTCGTGGTGAATACCTAACGGCTGCAACTGACCTTTTGGTTGCTGACCTAAATGATATCGTCGCTGACTGGGCACCTGAGAAAGATAACTACCGTAAGACTTTCTTGGCGCTAGAAGCTAACGAAGCACTACGTCGCATGTTATTTGGTTTAGGTAGCTTGAGCTTAGGTGAGTTAGCGGGACAGCGTATTAATGTAGCTCTACTTGCACACTCTCAAGAAGATGAGCACTCATGCTTCAGTGATAATACACATGTTGATATTGCTGAAAATGCACGTGGTATTCAGAATATCTACACCGGTACTTACAAGCGTGTAAATGGCGAGACATTCAAAGGTGCAAGCCTTGCAGAATTATTAGCGCTTAAAAACCCTGAGCTTAGCAAGTCATTAACTGCAAAGCTGGCAATCTCTCAAAGCAAAGCGGCTGATGTTGTAAAAGCAGCAGAATCAGGCGAATACTTTGACCAGCAAATCGCAGCAAACAACAGTACAGGTAACGCACGTGTTCAATCAGTTATTGACGCACTTCGTTTGCAAACAGGCGATATTGAAGCTGCATCAAAAGCATTTGGCATTCCTAGCCTTAGCGCTGATAGCAGTGAATCAACAGGCGGATAAACAATGAAACAAACACTACTAGTCACAGCGTTGGCAATCATCACGCTACCCGCTCTAGCCAATAGTGAAAACGATATAAAATCAGGTGGTGCGACAACGGTCTTTGACCAAGGTCGCAACGCCTTCTCCCTACCCGCGCACAACTTGGGGATTTTACGACGTGATAACTTCTTTATTGGTAACGCATTTTTCACACAACCTTGGGTAAGCTCTCCAGCATCGACCAAGGCACGTGATGGATTGGGCCCGCTATTCAATACCAATAGCTGCCAAAGCTGTCACGTTAAAGATGGACGCGGCAAACCACCCATGGGCAAGAATGAAGACTTCCTATCCGCACTGATTCGCCTAAGTATTCCTGCAACGACAGATGCTCAACGCGAAATGGTACGAAAGGATGGTGCTGTTGCAGACCCAAACTACGGTGGCCAAATCCAAAACCGAGCCATTCAAGGCATCAAGCCTGAAGCCCAACCTCGGTTAACGTATCAGGAAATCAAAGGCAGCTTCAAAGATGGAGAAGCCTACACGCTCATTAAACCAACGCTTTCGTTCAAAGACTTAGCCTATGGCGATTTGCACCCAGAGCTTATGACGTCTGTTCGTGTTACTCCTGCCATGATTGGACTTGGTTTATTAGATGCTATCTCTGATGAAGATATTATCAAAAATTCAGACCCAGACGATACTGACAAAGATGGTATTTCAGGTCGTGTGAACAAAGTTTGGGACATTAGCAAGCAAGATACCGTGATTGGGCGATTTGGTTGGAAAGCTAACCAACCGACCATTTCACAGCAAGTGATGGGCGCATTCAATGGTGACATGGGATTGACCTCAGAACTATTTCAGAACCAAAACTGTACCTCCGTACAATCCGACTGTGCGAAAGCACCCCATGGTGGAATACCCGAAGTACCTAAAAATATCATGGATACCGTGGTGTTCTACTCTTCTACCTTAGCGGTACCTGCACGTCGTAACACGAAGACTGAAGCGGCGATAAAAGGTAAGCAACTGTTTACCTCAGCAGGCTGCTCTAGTTGCCACACGACGAGCTTCAAGACCGGTGATCACAGCAGCATTCCTGAGCTATCACAGCAAACGATTCACCCTTACACAGACCTTTTATTGCATGACATGGGCGAAGGTTTGGCCGATGGCCGTCCAGACTTCCTTGCCACAGGCTCTGAGTGGCGCACGCCTCCACTATGGGGCATTGGATTAGTTGAAACGGTTAACGCGCACACACGCTTTTTACATGACGGACGCGCTCGAAACTTAAGCGAGGCAATCTTGTGGCATGGTGGCGAAGGTGAGCAATCAAAACAACGCTACACTGAAATGAGCAAAGCGGATCGCGATGCCCTAATTACGTTCTTGGAAACACTATGAAAACACTCACTATTTTAAACTCAGTGATGATATCAATGGCACTGGCGAGTAACGCTAGCTTTGCTGAAACTGTTACCAAAGATGAGACTAACAATGTACTAAAAGTCTCTGAAAAAAGTGACTCACTGCAAGCGGTTGAAAACGTTAAGTCGACTGACACACTAGTTAAGCCAATCATTGAAAATGTAATTTTACCTTTATATAAAGACGCAGCGGAAAAGAGCGAGTTACTCAATAAATCTACCTTGGCTTTCTGTGAGCAACCTACTACAGAGACTTTAAACGAACTGCGTAAGCAGTGGTCACTCGCCTTATCAGCTTGGCAAGCGACTGAGATCTCACTGTTTGGCCCTGCGCTAGAGAAGCAGCGTGACCTACATATATACTTCCGCCCGGTTAAGAAGCGCGTCATTAAAATACTCTGGGCGAGCGACAAGCCTATTACTTTAGAAGCGGTTAATTTTGCAGGTGTTGGCGCGAAAGGTTTCGCCACACTTGAGTATTTATTGTTTGACCGTTCACTGACTGACAGCGAGATTTTGGCACGTTTTGATCAGCCTGAGTCTACCGCTCACTGTCAGCACTTGCTTGCAGTCAGTATATTACTGAAAGATGACATCAATACGATCGCCAACGCTTGGGCGACTGGCTACCCTGCTGAGCTAATTGCATCAGGCGAAGAGATATCTCTTATCCTTGGCAAGGTTAATCAAACAGTACAGGGCGTTGAAACTAAACTTCGCCATGCACTGGCGATAGACGCTTTCCTAGCAGGCAAAGATGATAAACGTGAAAATCGCAATGCGCATAAACTCGAAGCTTGGCGCAGTGGTCACACACTTCAAAACATTCATGCAAACCTATTGGGTGTAACACTGACATTGTGCGAAGGTGGCTTCATTAACTGGCTTAACGATAATAATCAGAGCGAACTAGCTGACAAAATTTCGAAGCAACTCACTGCAGTCGATGCGATATCGTTCACTAGTGATGACTTATTCCAGCAAGTTGAAGACGGTAAACTTGACGCTGGCGATGCGCTATTCAAAGAATCGATGCAACTGTTTCGTTTGATCAAAGAACTTGCGCTAGCGATGGACATCCAGCTTGGTTTCAATAACAACGACGGTGACTAGCAGTGAATAGGCGTGATGCGTTAAAGCTAGCCTTCGCGGGAGCTGCTAGTTTTGCTATGCCTAAGTTAATGGCAAGCAGCGGGGCTGGGTTAGCGAGTACATTATTTTCAGCCAGTGAGAATAATATTGGTCAGTACCAACTCAGCCTTTTTACCTTAGCGACTAACGAGGCAAGGCACTTCGCCTTGCCTTTTCGTGCTCACGATATACTCCCACTACCCTCAACAAACCAAGTGCTAGCCTTTGGTCGACGCCCACAAATGCAATGTGTACTCGTCAATACGGATGGCAGCGGTACCGCAAAAGAAATGAATGCGACCGAAGGACGACACTTCTTCGGTCATGGCTGCCTTAACACGGACAATTCGGTACTGTTTACTACCGAGAGTGAATACGATGAAGCCAGAGGTGTTATTGGTCTGCGAGATGCAAATACGCTCCAGCCTATTGGTGAATATGAAAGCTATGGCATGGGCCCACACGATATCCACTTAATGCCTGATGGTAAAACCTTGGTTGTCGCCAATGGTGGTATTGAGACTCATCCTGACTACGGTCGTCGCAAGCTCAATATAGAGACCATGCAGCCCTCTTTGGTTTACATCGATGTGGCATCAGGCAAGAAAATAGATGAATACCGCTTAGATGATCACCAACTCAGTATTCGTCATATTGCTGTTAGCCCAACGGGTGGCGTCGGTGTTGCAACTCAGTTCCAAGGTGACCTTTCGAAGCGACAGCCGAATAGCTTAGTCGCGTGGCAACAAAATGGTGGTAATTTAGTAAATTTACAGATGCCTAAGGCTCTTATCGAAAGCCTGAAAGGCTACATTGCAGATATCGCTTATAACGATATAAACCAACAACTCGTTGTGACAGCGCCTCGTGGCAATCAAGTATTGTTGTGGGACTTACAACATCAGTCGGCAGTTAAGACATTTAATCTTAGTGAGCCAAGTGGCATTAGTGTTTACGACAATAGCTTTGTTATTTCCAATACTAAAGGCGCGCTAATGACCTTAGACCCAAAGCACCCGATTAGTGGTTTTAATGAACACTATAAAGACAGTAATATCAACTGGGACAACCATTTAACTATTAGTTGAAAGCCCTGCATGCACTCACTTAAAGCGATAAAAAATACTAAGCTCAACTTTAGTGCTCCCCAATATTAACCTCACCTTACAGACCATTTTTTGACGAGTTAAAACGCCATTTTCTGAATTGGCATGCCTATTGCATAATATTTACTAAAACAAATTAATAATCAAAATACAGCAAGGACGGAATTATGCAAATGACAACAAGAGGCCATGAACGCCCTATCTACAGGGACGTTAAATTAAATCGACAATCACTCCGACACTTATTTATAACGGAAGAGGCTAGCTTAGACTTACTAAAGCCGCTATTTGAAGCCTGTAAGCGCTATTACAAACAATCATTAGTGATTACTGATTTGGACATAAGTCCTATTAAAACCAATAGCTATCAACTCATACCGCGAGCGAAGTCGGCTCAATTTGTGGCGAGCTTAGTGAAAGGACAACTGACTAGAACGACTATCTATATCGCAGGGACTGAAGGGTTCATGTGGGATATTCAAAACTTAGTGCTGAAGTCTGGTATCGATAAAGAAAGTATTCGTATGTTTGAGCCTATCTCTGACACACGACGTGTTATTTGCACGCACTGTTTTACGGTGATGGATAATATCAACCACCGAACTACGCAGTGTACTGGCTGCCAGCGTATGTTAGAGGTACAAAACAAGTTCTCAGAGTTACATGCTGCATATTCGGGTGTACAACTAAAGTTCGACCCTAAACAGTCACCGCTAGTACGACCAAGACCTAGTAGCAAATTATTCTAAGCACTGAACATAAACACTATTTAGCTTGTCGGTAAACCCGCTTTGCGTACAAGCGCTTCGATACCTAAGACGTAACCATCTACGCCCAATCCAACAATGATGCCTGCTGCGGCAGGTGAAATATAGGAATGATGGCGGAATGGTTCACGGGCATGAACATTTGAAATATGTACTTCCATCACAGGTACTTCACTCCCTTTTATAGCATCATGAAGTGCTACTGAAGTGTGCGTGTATGCGCCAGCATTCAAGACGATACCCAGTACACTCCCATCTAATACGCCTTCCCTAGCAGCATGAATAGCATCAATCATTACGCCTTCATGGTTACTCTGCAAACAGTCAACCTCAATACCTAAACGCTGCCCTGCGTCGCGACACAACTGCTCAACATCTGCCAGTGTTTGGCTACCATACTGTTCTGGCTCACGTACGCCGAGTAAGTTTAAGTTTGGTCCGTTTAGCACTAGTATTGATTTCACGTTCACACCTATATTTGTTATTTAAAGCGATCTGCGCGAAATGCTTGCAAATCAATATCTGTTGGCTCGCCAGTCATGGCTTGAGCAAGTAGCTTGCCTGTAATTGGCCCGCAATTAAAGCCTATATGACCATGACCAAACGCAAACCACAATCCTTTGTGATGAGGTGATTCGCCAATGATTGGCTTAGCGTCTGGAAAAGATGGTCTTGCACCACACCAAACATCATCATCCGGTTGTGATTCTATCTGTATCGCTTCGTTTACCCGCGCACTAGCATCTAACAACTGAGAAGCATTGGAGGCGGCATCTGTTTGATTAAACTCTACGCCCGTCGTGACTCGCAAGCCTTGCTCTAATGGCGACATTATATAAGCGCCATCTACATCATGAACGGGTCGTGAAAGCGTACTTTCTTGGGTCAGCTTGAAGTGCAGGTGATACCCACGCTCGCTCGCCAGAGGCAGGTTATAGCCTAATGGGCTTAACAACTTACCAGACCAAGGCCCTGCAGCAACTACCATAGTATCAAACTCCATAAACTCGTCATCAAGCTCTAGCCTATAACCTTGCTCGAGCGGCTCAATACCCAACACTTTTTGCTGTTTAAAGTGCCCACCAGCATGAATGTAGCTAGCTGCATACTCACGTAATAAAGCCGCAGGGTTATCCACCATACCAGCGTCTTTGATCCACAAGGCACTATTAAAAATGGGGCTGAGGCTAGGCTCCAAATCGCGTAACTCTTGAATAGTAAGTACGTCGGTATCAATACCGAACTGAGATAATAACCGGCGCTCAAAACTGAGGTCTGCTTTTGGACGGTCTTCTCTATAAACTTTCAAACACCCTGCTTCACTATAGCGATGACGGTTATTTGACTGCTCCATCATCGCAATATGCGCGTCATTCGCACGGCTAACTAGTTGAAACAGGTCATGCGCATTTTGGCTGGCTTTAGACTCGCCCGCTTGACTAAAAAAGCGAATGAGCCAAGGTAACTTTCGTAGGCCATAGCCAATATTGTATCGAACGGATGGGTGAAGATTGCTTAGATAAGCGGGTAACTCAGATAGCAGGTCAGGGTTATTATTGGGGATAAACGCGCCACTGTTAATAACCCCTGCACTTCCAAAAGAAGTTTTACTGGCGGGTGGTTTTGCATCTATTAGAGTGACATCCCAACCGCGTTGTAATAAGTGACTGGCACAAGAAATACCAATTGCTCCTGAACCCAACACACAGACCTGCTTTGACATATTAATTCCGTTGCAATTTCTCGGCAACCCAAACAGTGTGATGTACAGTACCTGCTACATTCATGGGAACATTATGCTGCTCTACCATAAACCCTGCTCGAACTAGCTTGCCTTTAAATTCTTCGTTGGCAACAGATGACCATATTGCTAAAACACCCATTGGTTCCAACGCCTCAAAACATGCACTGAGTCCGGAAAAGGTATAAAGCCAATCGTTCTCGTTAAAGTGCAAATCTTCAGGGCCATTATCGGTATCTAACAAGATTGCATCAAAGCGTTTGGTTTTAGAACGTAGTATTCTCGCGACGTCTAACTCATTTACCTTTACACGTTCGTCTTTCGTCGGGAAACCAAGCTTCTCTCCCAAAGCTCCTTCATGCCACTCTATGACTTCTGGCAGCCATTCCGACACTTCTACTTTAGCTTGAAGGTTAACCTGCTTGAGTAATTCAACGAGCGTAAAACCGATCCCTAAACCACCCAGCAACACTTTTGGTTGATGACGTTTACAGATGATTTTTGCAGGAATCCTTGCAAGAGCACGTCTTGATTCTGCGCTTTTTGAGTCAACCCAAGTACTTTGGCTGGCAGGGTCTTTCGTTAAGCTCAGCGAGTCACCATTCGAAAATAAGTATAACTTTCCTTGCTGGCGGGGTAACTCGGCGGTACCGAGCAACTTTGCTTCATCCATGATAGGCATCATTCCGCTAAAAAATGGCTAAGCATAGCATGATCAACGCTGTGTGTTAAAAACGAAAATGCCGGAATCCTATTCGGATACCGGCATCAATTTTCGAACATTTAGGCCGTCTTATGCGACCTTAGTTTTTACTCGCCAGATAAACCAGCAAGCTTTTCTTTTAACGGTTCGATAACACCACCGAGTACTGAACCAACACCAGGGATAGCCATTACCTTATCAAGCATTGGCTGCATCTGACCCAGACCACCTTGAAGTACTGAGTTGAAAATTGGCTTAGCAGCTTCTGGCAACTTATCTGCCATAGAAGTAATGCCATCTAACTTATCACTGAAGTCAGTCAGAGCAGGAAGTGCTGATTCGGCAGACTTAGCATCTGTAATACCACCTAGACTTGTTTGTGCTGTGTCGAACAAACCTTTTAACTGACCGGCCACATCGCCACCACCAGAAACCATTCCAGTTAATGCACCTGCTGCCTTTTCTTTCATTGCTGCTAATGGGTCTGTTGAGCCTTCCTTCGTAGCTGTAGCTGTTTCTTTAACTGATGCTACCGCACCTGTTGTCGCTTCCATTGCAGAGGCAGCTTTTTCCTTCATTGACTCTACTGCACCAGAAGTTGCTTCAGTTGCGGTACTCATTGCGCCCGTCGTTGTTTCTTTAACAGTATCTGTCGCTTTGTCCATCGCTGCGCCAGCAAAGTACTTGTAACCAAAGAAAGCTAGAACTGCAAGAATCGCAATTGGAATCAGCTTCTTAATCCAAGAAGAACCACCCGCTGCAGCAACTCCGCCAACGGCTGCTGCGCCAGCAACTGCACCTGTCGCTAAACCTGCTACATCACTTGCTGAACCTGTTACACCATCAACCGCTCCAGTCACTGCATCTGTAGCAGAACCTGCAAGATCACCTACTGCGCCTGTTACACCGTCAACAGCTCCAGTAACAGCATCTGTAGCAGAACCTGCGATATCAACTACCGCACCTGTGACACCATCAACCGCGCCAGTCACTGCATCGGTAGCTGAACTTGCAACATCACCTACCGCACCTGTGACACCGTCAACCGCGCCAGTTACTGCATCTGTAGCTGAACTTGCAACATCACCTACCGCACCTGTTACACCGTCAACCGCGCCAGTCACTGCACCTGTAGCTGAACTTGCAACATCACCTACCGCACCTGTGACACCGTCAACCGCGCCAGTCACTGCATCCGTAGCAGAACCTGCGATATCACCTACTGCACCTGTTACGCCGTCAACCGCGCCAGTTACTGCATCTGTAGCTGAACTTGCCACATCACCTACTGCGCCTGTTACCCCGTCAACCGCGCCAGTCACTGCACCTGTAGCAGAACCTGCGATATCACCTACCGAACCAGAAGCTGCACCGGCTAAACCAGCAACAGCACCTGCGCCGCCAACTAGACCACCCAGTAAACCTGAAGCATTAAAGCTGTCAGACAAACCTTTAGGAAGCGCCGCTGAAATATTATCTTTTTGACTCATTAGCATGCTAGATAAGCCTGCTTGACTCATCTCACCACCACCCGCCATGAAACGCTTCATCGTACTCATCGCCATTGGAGCGATCATTCCAACGATTGAGTTAGCGCTGGACTCGTTTACAGAAGTTGTTGAAGAAATCGCACTCACTAAACCAGTGGCAGTTTCACCACCAAGCAGTGAACCGACCATGTGCTTGCCGCTCTCAACTAATGAATCTTTGTTTGAGCTACCGATCACACCAGAAAAATTATCCAGAATGCTATCGTCTTGCTTACTTACCGCATCAAATAAAGAGGCAGCGCCTTCTTCAGAAGACGCTTTACTCATCAGGCCGCCCAATACTGCAGGTATTGCGCTTGCGATCACAGATTTAGTTGATTCTGGAGTTTCACCAACCGCATTACTAATTTGACCTAACACTTGGCCATTTACTTGATCTTTAATTAAATCTACTAGATTGAACGACATCGTAAGCTCCTATATATAATTTATAGTGATCAATTACTTAGATCACCCCTCAAGACATAGTAAATAGGTCGCACCAGCTACAATACGGTTCATAAGCAGAACAATAAACTCTCTTTATCGCTCTTTAACATATGGTATGCCACTTGCCTTTGGCGCAACAGCCCTACCAATAAAGCCTGCTAGCAAAATAACCGTCAATATATAAGGCAGAGCCTCAATCAACTGAACCGGTACTTCGCCAATCACAGGTAATACGACACCTTGCAAACGGACAGCAAGTGCATCTAAGAAACCAAACAATAGACACGCCATCATGACTGACACGGGGCGCCACTTACCAAAGATCAATGCCGCCAATGCAATGAAACCCTGACCAGCAGTCATGTCTCGAACAAATTGTGCGTTATGAGCCGTTGAAATATACGCACCAGCAACACCACAAAGCACACCACAACAAATCACGGCTAGGTAACGCTGTCTAGACACTGAAATACCCGCGGTATCGACTGCATTTGGGTTTTCACCAACGGCACGAAGACGTAAACCAAAGCGTGTTTTGTAAATCACCCAATAAGTAACCGGTACCATCGCGAACGCAACATACACTAAGGCGTTATGCCCACTAATAAGTTCTTTATAAATCGTTCCGAGATAAGGAATACCAGAGAGCAACTCCACGCCGGGTAACTCTATTGAAAGGAAACGAGCATCATTGATCAAACTCGGTGTTTGACCACCTTGATTAAACAAATAAAGACCAATAACCATCGTCAAACCAGACGCTAGTATATTAATAGCAACACCACTAACGACCTGATTACCACGGTGAGTAATACATGCAAAACCATGTAACAACGCTAATAGAATAGAGACACCAATAGCCGCAACCAAACCAAGCCAAGCGGAACCAGTGAGTGAGGCGACTGCTGCTGCCATAAACGCGCCAGCCAACATCTTACCTTCAAGCCCGATATCAACAACACCTGCGCGCTCAGAAAAGAGTCCAGCCAATGCAGCAAGTACTAAAGGTGCTGACACGCGTAAGGTCGCATCAAATGTGAGAAGAATCACTTCAAACCAATCAGTCATGACGTTACCTCCTGAGCGTTATTTTCACCTTTGCTAGCAAGGTATAATTTCATTAACCAAGGGCGATACATAAACTCTAAAGCACCACAAAACAAAATCACCAAACCCTGCATAACGACAACAATATCTCGTGTGATATTTGACATTTCAAAGGCTAACTCTTGACCACCTTGAGACAGCACACCAAACAGCAATGCCGCCAAAATAATACCAATAGGATGATTACGTCCCATCAATGCTACCGCGATACCCGCAAAGCCATAACCGACATGAAAATCCAACATAAGACGGTGATTTACACCCAAAATCTCATTAACTCCGACCATGCCTGCAAGTGCACCTGAGATACACATACTTAATACAATGACACGAGGTGGTTTGATACCCGCATAAATAGCCGCTGACGCATTGCTACCCGTGGTACGTAATTGATACCCCCAGCGTGTATACCAAATAAATATCCAAACAAACACTGACGCTAGTAACGCTAAAAAGATCGACACATTTAACGGTGATGACTCTATTTCCACACCAAACATGGCAAACAGCTCATGCATCTGTGGAAGCCAGACTGAGTCAGGGAAGGTGACACTTTCTGGTGACATTTTAGAAGGGTCATTTAGCACGTTCACCATTAAGTAAACCATTAGCGATGCCGCTAAAAAGTTAAACATAATTGTCGTGATAACGATATGACTGCCGCGATAAGCCTGTAAGTAAGCAGGAATATACGCCCAAGCTGCACCAAACAAAGCAGCACCCAAAATAGCTATTGGGATAACCAATAGACCCGGTAGCCACTCAGCTAAAAGCAAACAAACTAAGCCTGCGCCCAGGCCACCAAGATAGGCCTGACCTTCACCACCAATATTGAATAAGCCCGCATGGAATGCAACGGCTACCGCCAAACCTGTGAATACAAAGTTCGTCATATAGTAAAGCGTATAACCAATACCTTCACCATAACCAAACGCGCCAAACAATAAAATCTCACCGGCTTCAACGGGATCGACACCGATCACCAAGAAAATCCCAACCATTACTACAAATGCCGTCATGATATTTAAAAATGGCAGCAGTAATGCATCCATCCAAAACGGCATTTCACTATTTGACTGACTCATGCGACCACCTCTTTCTGAGCGTCACTGCTCGTCATCAACAAACCAAGCTCACGCTCAGTTGCTTCAGCGGCAGGCACTTCACCTGTAATCACACCATCACACATTACTAATACTCGATCACTCACCGATATAATCTCTTCTAATTCAACTGATACCAACAATATCGCTTTACCCGCATCACGCATTTCAATAATACGTCGATGAATAAACTCAATCGCACCAATATCCACGCCTCGCGTAGGCTGGCCTACCAATAGAATATCTGGGTTACGCTCCATTTCACGCGCAAGGATAAGTTTTTGCTGATTACCACCAGAGAAGTTGGCGGACTTTAGATCAGGGTCACGCGGGCGAACGTCAAAGGCATCCATCAGCTTGCGGCAGTAGTCACGCACTTTGCTACGGCTCATAATGAAGCGGCCGTTATATTCTTTATCGTTGTGATAACCCAAAATCGAAGACTCAGACGCACTAAAACTAGTTACCATTCCCATATGGTGACGATCTTCTGGGACATGTGCCAAACCACGAATGCGCATTCTTTCTGGACTTGCAGGCTTCTTACGACTGACTTCATGGCCATTGATGATCATGCTACCGCTATTAACTTTAGTGATACCAGATAATGCTTCGAGTAACTCACTCTGACCATTACCAGACACACCCGCGATACCGACAACTTCACCCGCTTTCACTTCAAAGCTAACCTGCTTAACGCGTTCGACACCTTGAGCATCTTTAATCGTTAAGTTATCCACTTTAATAAGTGCTTCACCCACGTTGGCATCTATTTTATCAACTTGTAATAGAACCTTGCGCCCTACCATCAACTCAGCAATATCTTCTTTGGAGGTCTCACTCGTTTTGCGGTGAGCCACCATGGTTCCTGCGCGCATTACCGATACATTATCAGTAATCGCCATAATTTCTTGCAGCTTATGTGTAATCAATAAGATCGTTACACCCTGCGCTTTCAATGATTCGAGTATACGAAACAGCTCGGCCGTTTCTTGTGGTGTCAGTACGCCTGTTGGCTCGTCCAATATTAGGATTTTCGCACCACGATACAGCGCCTTCAAAATCTCAACACGTTGTTGCAAGCCCACCGATAGGCTTGACACTCGCGCATGCAAATCAACGGCTAGACCGTACTCATTTGCTAGACGTTTCAACTCTGTTTCAGCGGCTATTCTACCTTCTTTGAGTAGCTTTCCACCTTCATTCCCTAGCATGACATTTTCTAAGACGGTGAATGGCTCAACCAACATAAAATGCTGATGTACCATCCCTACGCCTGCGGCTAACGCTTCTCGGGAGTTATTGAAATACTGAGCCTTGCCGAACACTTCAATATGACCCGTATCGTATTGATAGAATCCATATAGAATACTCATCAGCGTGGATTTACCCGCACCGTTTTCACCGACTATGCCATGGATAGTCCCTGACTCGACACACAAGTTCACCTTGTCATTTGCGCGAACGGCACCAAACCGCTTACTCACATCCGTGAGTTCAATTGCTATGTCAGAATGCATAGAATCCCTTATCTATAAACGTAAAAAAAGGTAGTCAGAGGACCTGACCACCTTCTTAGGTACACTAGCTTATTGGTAGTCGGTGACTCCAATAGGCACTAATAACAGCGATACTTCTAATAACTGTCATGCCTTCACTATCAGCTTAGTATTCGCACTTCTTATCTGACATGTAGTCATGTACTTTGATATGACCAGAAATGATAAGTGCTTTTAACTCACCCATACGCTTTTCCATATCAGGAGTAACCAAGTCGCGGTTATTGTCATCTAGCGCCCAATCAACACCACCGGCTTTAAGATCCATCACTTTGATTTCTGACTTCCAAGTGCCTTCTTTTGCTTCTGAGAAAGAAACATAAGCTGCTTCACCAACACGCTTAACCATAGACGTTAGCATTGTGCCTGGCTGAAGGTGGTTTTGGTTACTATCGACACCAATCGCATACTTACCCAAATCTTTTGCTGCTTGGTATACACCCGCGCCTGAACCACCTGCTGCTGAAAATACTACGTCAGCACCTTTTTCAAACTGGCTCTTTGCTAGCTCGCCACCTTTACTAGGGTTGTTAAATGCTGCACCTGTGGAGCCGATCATGTTAGACATCACTTCAATATCTTTATTTTGGTACTTAGCACCCTGCTCATAACCACAAGAGAACTTACGGATTAGAGGAATATCCATACCACCAACAAAACCAACTTTAGCTGTCGTTGACTTCATTGCTGCCAATGCGCCCACAAGGAATGACCCTTCGTGCTCAGCAAAAACGATTGATTGAACATTAGGTAGTCCAACAACCATATCGATGATTGTGAACTTAGTCTCTGGATACTCTGTTGCTGCTTTCTCTACTGCACTCGCCATTGAGAAACCAACACCAACGATTGGGCTAGACTTACGCTTCGCAAGCTTGCTTAACCCCTGGCCAACTTGTGCTTCGTTTGTTGGCTCAACTTCGCGAACTTTAATACCGGTGTCTTTCGTAAACTTGGTAATACCGTGGTAAACAGCTTCGTTAAACGACTTATCGTTTTTACCAGCTTTGTCATAAACTACCGCTGGCGAAATATCGGCTGCCATCGCATTACTTAACATTAAACCTGCAACTGCTACCACGGGAATAAATCGTTTCATGAAACACCTCTTTAGGGGGTCGGGTTAATAATTATTAAAACTTCCTGACCATATGGATACCATATGCTGTCAATGTTGGCAATATATTGGGTTATACACTTACTTGTTTGGAGCAAAAATATTACCTATACGGTCATGAGATTGATATTTTTAACTATTTTTCATCTTTAAAAAATTGTAACGCGCGCCACTCAGACCACATCACACTTCCTTTTGAACGTTGATAAAAGCCAACATGACCACCATGCATAGGAGCCTCAAAAGTCACTTGCTTGCAATGTTTAACCATCTCGTAAGGATAGCACTCTAGTGATAAAAAAGGGTCGTTTACAGCATTTACCAGTAAGGTGGGCACTGCGATAGACTCAATAAAAGGCAGTGAACTACACTGCTGATAATAGTCATCTGCATCTTTAAAACCGTGCAAGGGCCCAGTGAACACGTCGTCAAAATCGGGCAGATTCTTTAACCCCATCATTGCATCAACATCAAAACCTTCCGACCTAAGCAGCGTTTCTTTAGCGAGTACTTTTTGCTTTAAGCTTTTCACAAAGTTTTGCGTATAGACCTTATTAAAGCCTGTGGCTAGTTGGTGACTAGAAGAACGTAAATCACAGGGCGTGGAAAAGGCACAAACACCTTTGATCAATGGACTGATCGATGTTGACTGCTCCCCAGCGTACTTCAATGTTAGGTTTCCACCTAAACTAAAACCCACCAGATAAATACTTTGATAATCCGCAGAGTCTTGGACATGACTCATGACGGTTTCAAGGTCATACGTCGCCCCTGAATGATAATACTTACTGGTACGATTGATCTCTCCCGAACAGCCACGGTAGTTCCATGCCAACACATCGTAATCGTTATTCTTAAACAGATTAGCAATGCCCTGCACGTACTTTGCATGGGAGCTAGACTCCAAACCATGAGAGATAATCAGTAATTTACTGTGGCCACCCTTTAGCCAATCCAAGTCAAGGAAGTCATCATCTGGGGTCGTGATGCGTTCTCGCTGGTATGGCTGCTTTAAAACGGGGCGAAAGAAGTATGGCAATAAGGTTTCAACGTGACCATTGATGATCTTGCTGGGTAAATCTAAAGACATGTTAACGATCCATTCGACGAGTTAAATTGCGCCTTGCTTGAGACTCGTATTGCTCAAACATCGCGTCAGTATGATAGATACGCTCACGTGACAAAAACGATGCTAAAACTTGCTTGCGACCTGACTCATACGCTTTCGCAGGTACCCACTGATACTCTCGTCTTACGGCTTGATCATAAGCCTCAAAAGCAGCGTCAGATGCACCTAAAATACCTAAGTCTATATCTAACATAATGGCAGAGTCATGATTAAATGGCTTATGCGTTTTGGTGGCAATAATCATCGCATCTATGCGAGAGACGACACCTTCAGCCACACCTTTACTTGTTAAATAGGACGTTGCCCATGCCGCACTTTGCTCTTCATTATCAGATTTTTGGGAATCATAAATGGCATCATGAAACCAAATCGCGACTTTAATCTCGGCAGAATGCTCAGCTAAGTGTCGAAACTTTTCGAAATGACGTAAGCATTCAATGACGTGTTGATCACTATGATAATGACGGGAGGGACTGCGGTATTGCTCAGCAAGTTGCTCAAAGATATCGCCACTATCAGTAACGCCTAAACTCGCTAAGACTTGCGATAAATTATCGTGACTAAACAGCATCTAGTCTCTATTTTGAATCAGGTGTTCAAACTTATAACGACGAAACTTTGGGCTAATCACTTTTAGACACTCATACGAATACAGTAACGCAATAATAGACACTATAGAGACTGCAAGCCAAGGTAATGAGTCGACACTAAAAAAGTGTATGAACTGCTGCTCTGCACTTATCTGTTTGCCTACAAAATACGTTTGAAATTTACTATATAACCCCGTAAACAAACCCGTAGTACCAATAGCAAAGGACAACATCATTAACGCGGTGTGCTTTGTTAAGTGTCGATAGCGTTTATGAGCATCAGCCTGATCAAATAATTGGTGATGGAGCTTAACTGGATGACCGCCACGTAGAACAGAGTCACATACGGGAGGTGTTAACTGATCGTGGTGAGAGCCGGTAAGTACTTCAACCGTCATATGTTGATTGGGTTTTAAGCGCTCAAAGTAGACCACTACTTCTGGTGACTCTATTTGATAATGAGGTACTGTGCCCTCGTTGGCAAAGCCTGCTTTCTCCGAAATAACCTGCAAGTCATTAAAGTGAAACGCTAACTCGGGCTCAGGAAAAAAGTCTGAGGGGGTGATGTCGCGATTGCCACTATTGAATAATGTGATTTCATAACGGACAAAATGAGAGGTTGGTTTGCCTAAGTAAAGCATTTCCACGCATTCATTCGCTGTTGACTCAATCAACTTATTCGAATAAATAAGAGTCAACTCATTGGTCCGCTTACCTTTATAGTAAACAGATGCGCCAAATACGGCAACTAAAACCCCAATGATAATTATAATCAATTCCAAGCGATAAACCTCTTTTACATCTCAAATACCCCAAGGAGATGTATGATACTAAAGCAATCCTTAACAACATATTAAAATGCTGCTGTGTGACTTACAAGACAAAGAATCCGTTTATTTTTTAATTAGATTTGTGTGTGATAGGATTCGAATTTTACACCATGTAAGGGGCAGCTATGCTTAAGTGGGATGACGTGATTGCGTTTGCAGGGAAAGATAACCCAGCACCCGACACCAAAGTCACAAAAACAGATGAAGAATGGCGCGAACAACTCAGCCCAGAAGTATATCAAGTGACTCGCCTTGCCGGTACAGAGCGTCCTTTCAGCTCTGAAATGTGCAGCCTATTTGAGCCGAGCTTATACAGCTGTGCCTGTTGTGAAACGGTATTATTTGATGCAAGAGAGAAGTTTGAGTCGGGCACTGGTTGGCCGTCATTCACTCAACCTGTCACAGAAAATGGCGTTGCGTATCATGTAGATGACAGTTTAGATCGCACACGTGTAGAAACTGTTTGTAATACTTGCGACGCTCACCTCGGTCATGTGTTCCCGGATGGACCAGAGCCAAGTGGCTTAAGATACTGCATTAACGCAGTCGCGCTAGTTAAAGCAAAAGATCAGTAAAACGGTATTTGCAAAAACACTCCCTCCTATGACTGAGGGAGTGTCATGTTCGAAATTACTCAGCCATCTCAGTCAGCACTTCTGACAACACAGCCATCAAATGGTCAATTTCACTATTACTCAAGTTCAGCGCAGGCATTAAACGAATCGCGTGAGCTTGTGGCGCATTGATCAAAACCTTCTTTTCCATGCACTTTGCCGCAATCGTTGCAGCATCTAAGTCGCCTGTATCTAACGCTAACAGCAAACCTTTACCACGCACATTCCCCATACCGAACTGCTCAGACAAGTTCATTAGGTGCATAGTGATGTACTCACTACGTGCTTGAACCGTTGGTAAAAAGCTAGGCTCAGTCACAGCTTCTAATACGGCTATCGAAACAGCCGTCATTAGTGGATTACCGTTGTATGTTCCGCCCTGCTCGCCCGGTTCAAACACACAAACTTCTTTCTTAGCCAATAGTGCAGAGATAGGAACACCGCCACCCAAACCTTTACCCAAGGTCATCATGTCTGGCTCGATACCGTAACCTTCATAGGCAAACAACGTACCTGTACGGCCAATACCTGTCTGTACTTCGTCAACAATCAGAAGCAGATTATGCTCATCAGCCAAGGCACGTAGGCCTTTCATAAACTCAGGATCAGCCGGAATCACGCCTGCTTCACCTTGAATGGGCTCTAGCATAATCGCAACAGTCTGCTCATCAATAGCGCGCTCTGTCGCGTCTAAGTCATTGAATGCAACCTTAGTGAAACCGGGCGTCTTAGGCTCAAACATTGGAGCAAAGGCCGCTTTACCGCTTGCCGACATCGTCGTTAATGTACGACCGTGAAACGCGCCATCAAATGTGATGAACTTATACGCGCCATCTTTATGAACCTTGCCCCACTTACGTGCTAGCTTGATCGCGCCTTCGTTAGCTTCAGCGCCAGTATTAGCAAAAAACACCTGATCAAATACTGAGTTTTTAGTCAGTAAGTCAGCGCACTCAACCATTGGGCCGTTGTAAAAAGCAGGGCTAGCGTTAACCAGTCGAACGGCTTGTGAAGTTAGTGCTTCTGTAATCTGTGGTGCACAATGACCCAGCGTATTAACTGCCCAACCTTGAACACAATCTAGGTACTTATTCCCTTCAGAATCAAACAACCAGCTACCTTCCCCTCGCTCAAACACTGTGTCAGGACGTGGTGTAATTTGCATAATCGAGTCGAATTGCTTACTCATGTTAAGTCTCTCGCGTAATTTATTTCTGATTTAATTTTTTTGAATGTAAGGCGTGAAAAAGCCACAGTGAATAGGCTGTGGCTTTTTAAATTTCGTTGCTCTTTCGAGCGTAAACACCGCTAGAAGATTCGCAATTCCATAGAAGCACAGCTAGGTATTCTACGTCGTCGTAGACCTGTGAACGTGTTCTGTGTGGGCGAATAAGGTGTGTGCATGGGCTGATTATGCCGTTGTTTTGCGAGATTGGTCAAGAGTTGGTGTAGGAAGGATATGGTTCAGCCCTGCTAATTAAAAAGTTCGCGCATAAATTACAAACGGTTTTAATATTTATCGTTCTTTAGCTTTCATCCTTACTTCTAATAAGATATTCATAGTAGAAAAGGCATTTAATTAAATGATGTAAGTTATGCACCTCACGAAATAGTACTAGTATCATCCTCATAAAATCCAAAAAATATATCACTTGCCCTTCTGTTGGCTCAATACTTCCGCCTTTAGGAAAGTAGGTTATCTCTTGTGTAATATCGTTGTACTCAACATTATTGTGGGCGATTGCGTTTCTAACGCTAGCATCAACCACATCTTTTTCTAGAGGGTACCAACAGTCATCTAAATATTTAAACTTATCAGAAAGGGGTTTTGACGCGAATTTATCAAGAGAGCTTAACGCTTTACCACTCATTGGTAAAAAAGACTCACTATCACCTCTATGTATTATATTATTAATACCCGCAACTAATATGAGCTGTCTGGCAAAGACCTCAGCTATATCCTTGTACAAATCTTTATACATCTGGAAGTCTTTAGTTGAAACTCGTGCAGCCATTTGTGCCTTCTCATAGTTATTAACCAAATCCAGAAACAAAGCAGGCCTCATCGGCATTTCAGCGTTATAAATTTCTGGGTATAACTTCAAACAATCTTTTTGTATCCTATTTAGAAAATTGCTCGAAATTATACTCTCCATAAATTTATTTAAGGGTTCAGGAGGCAACCTACTTGTTAAGTCCACGATTTTTTCAATAACAACATTTACATCTGTAACCCGAAGAAAGGGACGAAATACATGGCTAACGAAAAGATACAGACTAGCATTTATATCTTGAGGCTTTAAAGATGTGCCCTGATCTAGCTCAAGAAAATCTCCAACTCGCTTTTTGAATAACTGTTTGTTTTTCGCGCTATATAGTTTAATTATCAACTTAATTTCAGAAGACTTATCGTGAAAATAATTCAGCTGATCAAGTCTGAAATTTATAAAAATCATTTTTTCTTCAAAGCTACCCATATCTGTTTTTGAGCTAGCACCTAACTCTTTGATTGCCATCATGAATGGTGTCATCCCCATAGCATACTTTCCAAACCGTACGGGAAAATCTAAATGAAGATCAACAAATGGGTTATCACCTTTAAAAAGTCCAACAGGCTGGTTTTCGGATGGCTTACATCTCTTAAAATCAAACTTACTTCTGGGGGCAGAGGTTATATCAAGTGTTATTTCCATCAGGGAACCACAATGGGGGCATGAAAAACTTAGGGGCTGAATTTTTCGATTTGAATAGCCAATCCTACAATCAGTATCTTGCTCACATACATCGCAGGTAAACGTTAAATTTGTATTCATATATTTGGCCTAAAGTGATTTGAACTGTCTAATAGAGCCTTCTTAAAGACCTAATTAAAGAGATTGGAACAATATCTTTATTATACAGAGTCACCTCACACCTTTTTAACAGTTTTAGCTCCCAATACCACTCGCGTACCATTCAAGTTTCCCTCAATACTACGATCTGTATCCGTCAGTGAAATATTCTTAACCGTCATGCCACGCTTAGCCGTTATATTCATCCCTGTAATAAACACGTCTTTAATCATAATCGCCGTGTCACCCACCGCAAACGCAACACCGTTGCTATCTAGCGTCGGCCCATCAACCACTCTTTCCCCAGCCATTGCCCATTTTTTTATATCGTCTTCAATATAGAGCATTTCCAATAACTCATCGGGCCACCCCTCACCTTTAAGTTGATTGAGTAGTCGCCAACTCATCACTTGAATAGCGGCTGTCTCTGACCACATTGTGTCATTCAAGCAGCGCCAATGATTTGGCTCCATTGTTTCAGGGTTTTCGATTTGACCAAGACAGTTTGAACAGACCAACACTGACTTATCCAAACTCTTTAGGGTAATCGGAGGCACATCATAAGCCGCTAAGCCCTCATCAGACCCACAAAGCTCACACTTAGCGTTCGCACGTTTTAATAGCAGCGCATCAACAGACATGTTCAAACCTAAAATTTTCAAATAGTGGTGATTTTAAACGAAAAATCGGCTGATAACTAAGAAGCTATCAACCGATTATCAAAGTACTAAATATCTAGCACTTTCAACTTAGCGCATTAAACGCTTAAGGTAGCATTTCAACTTTTACATTTTTGAAATCGATACCGTTGTCTGGCGTATTCTTCTTTTTAGAAGAACCAAACGTCTTACTGTTAACGTGGAACGCTAACATACCGATATTTGTAATTTTCGCACCAGCATCTAGCTTACTAAACTGACTCAACACGCGGCCACCTTGGCTTAATGAACCAGACACTTGAACACCACCAGCTGCTTGCTGGATAGTCATAGTACCTGTGTAAGTCTGACCAGGAGCGAAGTTATATGGGTTACCGCCAGCTTTTAAGTCCGTGTAACCTTTTGTAGTACCTAACAAACGACCCGTAGCAGCGTTCTTGTGCTTACGAATGTTGATGTTAGATTTTTGTGGCATTCCTACATCGAAGTCAATCATGTAACCCGGCAAGCCGTTATAGTTAGCATTTGGCTTCTTAGAAGATGCTGATTGGTCACTATCTAGTGCTGCACGACCTGCTTTGTTATACATACCAATACGGAATGCAGAGTCACGCTTAGTTCCAATTGTTCTTGGCGTTACAAAGGTAAACGTCGCTTTAATCGACTTACCCGGAGATAGTGCTTGAGGTGCAAACGTTGTACGAAGACCACGACCTGAACCACCAGATACTAGACCTAAAGAACCTTTACTGATTTCAAGTGCTGCACTATTCGTTGTCTGCCACCAGTTTGAATCTTGTGCGTCAGCACTGTTCGTACGGTCGCCATCTGTAAAACTGTCATTTAGAACAACAGTTCCTGCCATTGCTGTGCTACATAGAAGGCCAGCCACTGCCAATGATGTAAGTGTTAAGATTTTCATAAAACTCCTCCAATTTGAGCTTTTATTTTTAATGCCTAGACCCGAAGGCCTAGGCACTTATTATTAAGGTAAGATTTCTACCTTAAGGTTTTTAATGTCGATACCATTGTCAGGCGTATCTTTCTTCTTAGAAGACCCGAAAGTCTTACTATTTACGTGGAATGCCAACATACCAAAGTTATTTGCATCACCTTTTTCATCTGTCTTGCTGAACTCGCTAAGTACAGTACCGTCTTGGCTTAGTGAACCAGTAACTTTAATACCTGCAGCTAACTTCTGAACAGCGATTGAACCTGTGTAAGTCTCACCAGGAACAAACTGATATCCATTACCGCCAGCACCAAGTTCTGTGTAGCCCTTAGTCGTACCTAGCAAACGGCCAGTAGTCGCATCTTTGTGCTTACGAATATTGATGTTTGCTTTAGTTGGATCTTTAAGATTAACGTCAAAGTCAATCATGTAACCCGGCAAGCCGTTGTAGTTTAGGTTTGGCTTCTTTGAAGAGGCAGATAGATCACCTTCTAAATCAGCACGACCTAACTTGTCATATATACCAACACGAAGCGCTGAGTCACGGTTAGTACCCATTGTCTCAGGCGTAGTAAACGTAAAGTCCGCTTTGATCGTTTGGCCTTCAGCCAAAGTCTGTGGGTCAAACGTTGCACGAATACCACGTCCAGAACCGCCAGATACTAAACCAACATGACCTTTAGCAACTTCGATAGCGCCACTAGTTGTCGTTGCCCACCATGCAGTATCCAATGCATCTGCACCGTTATCACGGCCACCGTCAGCAAAACTATCATCAACGATTACACCCGCTACTGCAGCTTTTGCAGGAACAGCCGCTGCTTTAGCAGACTTCTCTGCTACTGCTTTCATATCAGCAGTCGCTTCTGGCGCTGGAGAGTGAGTTGCTTCTAATTTAAAGAAAGTAACCTTATCAAAGTCAGTCTCTGGCGTTGGGCTTGAGTTGTTTCCAGAGTAAGCACCTGCTTTAAAAAACATGAACTCATCTTCAACATTGAAACCACTGTCACGCATGTCGAAAGGATCAGCGACTACTTCAGTACCATCGTCACGAATAATCTTTAGGTGCAACATTGGGATGATGACATCACCTTCCTGCTTACCTTTAACTTCGATCTCATAGCTGAATACTTCATCCAGTGCGATACCATCGGCAGGGTTTGCTATTTTATTCGCGCGCTTACCAATCACATCTACCCAAGTCTCTTTACCTACTTCTGGGTCATGAGCGAAGTAAATCGAACCAAACTTGTTTGTTGGTAGCTTGCGGTAGTAAAGACGAATCGGCTCGTCATTTTTCGCATGGATCTGACCAATAACAACACGACCTACTTGGTAAGCTTTACCTAGACGTGTTACTTGGTTAACAGACATTGTTGCTGTCATCTTTCCATCAACACCTGCAGAAGCTGCTTGTGCAGACTTAGGTGCAGAAGAGAATACCCAGTTGTTCTTGTTTGGGTAACCGCCTTCAATACGCGTTTCGATGTTGTAGTCACCACGACGTAACATGCCGCGTAACTCTGAACGAGTGTAGCTAGTATTTTTTGACGTTTTAGCACCTGCCGCTGAAACATGGAATACCATTCCACCTGTTGCAGGGTCTGTATAGAAATACTTAGGATGAGTCCAACCTGCGGCTAGCTCATTTTCAAACACGTTGTCAGATTTGCCATCACCATCTTCATCAGTAGGTACTGAGAGGTACCAACTTTGCAAATCAAAGTTTTCCCCTGGTGGCTTATCTAGGTGGAGACCAAACATACCTGCGCCTTTACGCTCAGCGACAGCAATTTCTTTTGGCTTTTCAACAGCAACACCACAACCTGTAGCAACGACCTCAGTCATGCTGTTCCAGTTATTACTTTCGTTACCGTTACCAATAAACTTGATGTACTGTGCTTTCACAGCGTCAAATTCATAAGTCTCTAACTCTAGCGTTGTACCACTAGATGTACGGTCAGCAACAATTGTTTGGAAAGTTTTACCGTCTAAGGATGCTTCGATTTTGAAGTTAGACTTACGGCTATCACCTTTGTACCAAGCTGCACTAAAAGATTTTAGTGTTTGTTGAGCACCTAGGTCGAATAGGATCTCTTTTGGTGAACCTTGTGATTCATTTGACCAACGAGAGTCTGGATCAGTACTACCGTCAAGCAGGCTAGCTGGGCTATGAGATACATCGTCAAACATACCATCGTCCGTTGCGGAAATGATAGTAAGTGGCCCACTACCATCGCAGGCAGTGTTTGCAGAAACGGATCCTGCACATAAAAGTAATGCAGAAATAGCCGTAGCGCTAAAATGATTCATTTATTCTCCTCCAAGAAATCTTTAAATGATCGCTTTTTCAAGCGAACTATAAATCTAACATACTAGATATAATTTAGATATATGCTAGTTAACACAGGAAAACAGTAGAATAAGCCTAAAGGGGTACAAGGGCCTTAAAGCCCTTATATATATGACTGGCCTAAATAAATAAGGAGATTGAAGACTCCACCTCCAAAAACCTTATTTTTTATACGGTATAGTAAAGTACGGTTTAGAAATTCATGAGTCCATGTCTCTGAGCAAACCTTTTGCCATGAACAATAACATCAATACCGCTGCAGCTAACAAACCCCATAATAGGTATTTATAATCTGACCCATCGCCTTGCTTAGTCACTTTGGACAACTGAGCAATGTCATTAATCATGACTTTTTCCGGTTTCACCTGCGCTAGTAATCCATCTAAACTAAACTCAGAACTCGCCGCTGCCGTATGACTGGCGTAACGTATTTCAAAGGGACCTTTGCCTTGCGCAACAAATACCAACTCCATTGGCTTCCACGCTAATACTAACGTTGGTACATTGTCCTTATCCACTGACTGTTCAAAGTCAAAACGCCAAGCGTCTGTACGACCGAAATTACTAGCATGTGCTGGCGTTGACTCGATCAACCCTGCTTCTGTTTGTAATGCGTACTGTAAAAAATTCTGACGTGTACGCCACTGCTCTGGTTTCGCAGGCAAGTGCTGCTCATAGCGTGTAGACAGCTTACCTTTATACAAACTGCCCGATGTTAAGTCACCAAAACGCCATTGTTGAATCGGTAAGGACGGTGGCAGGTCATATTGAAATTGATTGACTACCCCCGTTGGTTTCAGCGCGACGTTATTCCATTTCAAGTCGTTTACAACACTGACACGTCGATATTGTGCAGACACACTTTGTAGTGATTTCAATAGTGGATCAAAGTCCTCAGCACCAGATAAACGAATGAAACGTTGGCTAATCGATTTCTTAAAACGTAGCTCATTATTTTCCAGTGCCACACCACCTTCTGACAGACGATAAGGCAATGCCTTTAATCCAACAGATTGCCACTGAGCAAGATTATCACTCACCTCTACTTTCATACTCTTTGGCAACCAGTGCCCCAAATCTTTCCAGCCCAATGTAAGAGACTGCATTGGCAATTGGTCTTCACGATCAGTACTTTTAGGGTTATCAATAATCAGGTAGCGCGACCCTGTTTGAACGAGCTTTATCGTTTTATAACGACCATTACCGCCTTCTTTTTCGAGTATCGTTCCTAACTTTTCTATATCTCCCATTGGGAAAAAGTTTAGCTTACGCGTCTGCTGTTCTGACTGCTTACTCCCTGCCACAAACCGAACGGCAAATGGCACCGCTTTTTGCTCGGCATTATAAACCTGCAAATCTCGCTGGCTCTTCTGCAGTAAGTTAGACACGATGGACCAAGGCAACTCAACACTGCGAAGTGACTCTGAACCTTCTGTTAGGGTCGCTTTAAAGTGAAAGTCAGTCGCTTTGGTTTCAGCGGAAACAATACTGCTACCGCAAGCTAAAAACGCACAAGTCACTAATGATATAACGGGCTTAAACATCTGCTTCTTCCTTTTTTAACTGCTCGTCTTCTGCTAACGGAGGATTACTTGGCATCGGAGCTAAGTAACCAATAAACAACAGTAAGCCACCCACACTAATAAAGGAGATTACGCGAGCCAATGTACCTGATGATGCAAAGTCCACTAAGAACAACTTAAGTACGACTAGCCCTAACAGGGCGGCCCCTGCAAACCAAAGTTTACGGTTTAAAACTCGGTTACCACGCCATGCTAGTGTCATTCCAAATAAGGTCCAAACAATAGCCAAGGTCGTTTGTGTTACTGGCTGTTGCAATAAGCTCGGGAACTGCCATGCATATGCATAATAGTGATGTAGCACACGCAGTACCGTGACATTAAGAGCCATAAACGCGATGAGTAAAGCACCGTAACGCATCCACTCTGCACCCACTTTAATGCTCGTTTTTGCAAGTTGACGATATAGTTTGAATAACGTCAACCCTGTCAACGCCACCACGACATCTAATGGGTTAAGTACTGGAACCCAAGGTAACGGCTCAGCACCGCCAGATGAGGCTAGAGATAACAGCACCCATACAGCCGAAAGCCCTGCAAATGGTAACGCAACTGTTTGAATAAGCGTGTCACTGAAGTCTTTAATAGGCCAAACCTTGCGACCCATAATTAACCAGATAATTGACAACCCTACTAGCGGTAAACTCGCAATGTACCAGGCATTGTTTGAGCCGAACGCTGCACTGACCCAGTGATGTACTTCATGGGTCAACAGTATAGCGACTAGCCAAATTAACGTTGTGTGCATCCCTTTTAGCGCAGAGCCAAAACGTTCCTGCTTCTGAATGTTATATAAAGCAATACTTAGCGCTATCAAGACTAGTGACCATAAAAAGACACCGTAATCATTGATCATTGACGCATCACTTTCCAGCACTCTTAATCCTGCGATGGACATCAATACCAACGGTAAGGCCATTACATACTTAATCAGATTCCATTCTTTGAAACGAGTAGAGAGCCATAACAATGCGCTGGCAACAACGGCGTAACCCAAGTGTAAATTGACGACCTCATCAAACAAACCAAAGCGGATAATCTCCCACTCAAAGGCTAACCACTGCAAGCCAATCGCCAAGAAGAAAAAGGCTTTAGATATTCCTGACTCATAAGACTTTTTACCTTCAAAGTCTCTAGATAGCATACGACTACAAATAAGCATTGAAACGGTAATAAGTAGTAGCGCGACGAAATCACCATTGGCAAAGGCGCTCGTACTCACACTGCTAAACAAGTTAAAAGCGGCTTGGAAAAATAGTGCAACCAATGCGGCAAAGTGTAGGAAGATTGCGAAAGCTCGTCGCACCCACTGCTGCTGACGAATACTCACCCATAAAATACCGACACCTTCAATAGCCCAAGTTGCTGAGGTTAATGCGCCATCGACGGCAAATGGAATGGAAAGGGTTGCAAAGATGACACCCAAGGAGAGAAAGGTTTCGACTAATAGACGTTGAGATTGGCCGTATCGTTTCCATAAGACTTTACTGAGTAGTAAGTAGAATAAACCCAACACTAGCGCACTGATCGCGACGCCGTATTCGAAGTCTTGAACAAGCGCGACCTGCATACCAAAACCAATGATAGGGACACCAAACACTAAGGTACTGTCTACGCTGTCTTTATAATTAACAGGTGTACGTGTGGCAAATAGGACTGCCACTACAACATAAATTAAGAAGAATAAAATTAGGAAGGGCTCAGTCGTTGCAAAGAATTCTGAGCGATAAGCGCCTAGCCCCCACAAGCTGGCAATCACAAAGGTAAAAACGAAACCAAGCAGGTTGAGCAAACGCCATGACTTAAACCATGCAATGCTAACGATGCCGATATTAAGGAGCGCATAAAAGCTGAATAAACCGATGTAGTTGTTACTGCCTGTGGATGTTAGTAATGGTGCTAAAAAGCCACCCCCAGTGGCAAACATCGCCAATGCTAGGCTATTTTGTAACACGGCTAACATGACACCCGCGGCCACAATAATCACTAACAAACCGAATGCAACGGATGCGGGTATAACGCCATATAAACTAAGAGCACCAAATACCGTTAGGTAGAGTAATCCGATACCACCTGCTTGCAATATCAATCCGTAAGCCCCTGCTCTGTCACGTAAGCGCCAACCGAAGAATAATAAAGTAAGTGCTGCACCTGCGGCTCCGGCGAGACGTAGCTCAACAGGAATTAACCCTTTCTCGAGTGAGTAACGTAATAGGAAAACGACACCGATAAATAGTAAAACGATACCCGCACGTACAAATGGGTTTCCACCGATAAACCAGTCTTTTGCGTAACCGAAAGCCTTTGAAAGTAATGAAGGCGTTTCTTTTTTGGCTGCCTGTTTTGTTTGGGTTGAGTCATGTGCTGACTGCGCCCAAGCATCGTCTCTGGCTTTGCTCGCACTTTCTGAGTTAGAAGAGATAGGTTGTTCAACAGTTAACGCTTGGAGTGTCGGTTCTGCTAGCTGCTCTTCAGTTGATACCCAGTCTGTTTGTTTGCTGTCTCGAAAGTTATTAACCGCTTCCTGACTTGAATTAGCCGGAGCTTCGTACTCAGCATCCCTTCTTAGGATTTCATCTCGCTCAACCTCCTTTGTTAATAGTTGAAGTTTATTTGAGAGCTGGTGCACCCAAGCACCTAAGAAACCTATGAGGCCACCGGTTATGGGACTACCATCCATGGAACCTAAAAAAATCCCTAGTAGTATGAGTACGATAAACAAAATCATGAGCTGTCCATTTTTTGGTATATGCAGGCAGTATAGATAGGTTTTAAGTATGAGCTGTGAAAGGAATGATAGGTGGCATTATTTAAGTCTAAAGGTATCGGGTGGTGATACTTTGTTTGCGGGGAGTCAGTTAATTTGATGAAAGCGAGTAATGGTTTTTAATCTTTCTAGAGGCTAGCTTGAAAATTAATGATTTTTCTGACACCTAATCTGACACTTGTAATAAGCATCAACAGAACACGTTATAATAACGCTACTGAACCTTACTGCTCGCAAAGCCTATGTCACAAACAACGCCACTTATTAGTACATTAAAGCGCCTGCTTAAAAAGCAAGGGAAAACCTATGTGGATGTTGCTAACTGTATAGATCTCTCTGAAGCTAGTGTTAAGCGCCTTTTCTCAGAGCAAAACTTATCCCTTCAGCGTCTTGACGCTATTTGCAGTCTGATGGATATTCAGATTTCTGACTTAGTGCGTGAAATGGAGTCAGAGCATAATCACGCCATCAGCGAATTGAGTTATGAACAAGAAAAGGAAATAGCGAGAAACTTAGACCTAATGGTCATTACGGTTTATGTGCTTAATCGCTTAAGCTTAAAGGATATGCTAAACCGCTCGACTTTCACAGAAACTGAAGCTATTCAACACCTAGCTCATCTTGACCGTTTACATATCATTGAGTTGCAAGCAGGTAACCGCATCAAACTACTCGTTGCAGCTAACTTTAAGTGGCTAGATAACGGCCCTATCATGAAGTTATTCTGCGCCAAAATAGAAGCTGAGTTTTTCCGGAGCACATTCACTGATAAAACAGAGAAAATGGTGGTTTTGAATGGCATGTTAAGTGACTCTAGTAATACGTTGTTTCAACGAAAAATTGCACAACTTGCAACTGACTTCGATACACTTAGTAAAGACGATGCCAGCCTTCCGATTAAGCAACGTAAAGGCTACACCTTCCTACTAGGCTTACGTGGTTGGAATTACGAGCGACTCTTTAAAAAATAACCGCCTAAATAACAGCTACATACATCACTACAGCGTAAATCGATGAAATTCAAAATACTAGATAAACAAACACCCTTTAAGCGTTTCTTCAAAATTGACGTTTATAAATTTCAACATGAGCTATTTGCCGGTGGCTGGTCTGAGCCATTTACTCGCGAGATATTTGAACGTGGAAATGCCGTCGCGATTTTATTACATGACCCCATTAATGATACGGTGCTATTGGTTGAGCAATTTCGTGCAGGTGCGATCAATGATGAGCAAGGCCCATGGATGCAAGAGATTGTTGCGGGTATTGTTGAAGAAGGTGAGACAAAAGAAGATGTCGCACGTCGTGAAGCATTTGAAGAAGCGGGTTGTGAGGTTAATGAGCTAGCGTTTATTATGGACTTCTACCCAAGTGCGGGTGGATCTACTGAGTTGATCAGCCTGTATTATGGAGCCATTGACCTAAGTACATTAGATACGGGTATTCACGGTCTAGCCTCCGAAAATGAAGACATAAGAACATCGATCGTTTCTCGAAATGAGGCACTTACTCAGCTCCGCGAAGGAAAGATTAAAGCCTCTCTAGCCATTATCGCTTTGCAGTGGTTAGCCCTGAACAAATAGTAAGCAACGCCGCTAAAGCATTGATAGCACTTCTATAACTAATCCTGTAAGCTTCATGCCCGCCGTATCAGACGGCAACCAATGAAGTTGTAAAAGAGAAAAAATATGAGCTTTGACTCACTGGGCTTATCTGCCCCTATACTTGACGCCGTCAAGAAGCAAGGCTACGACAAGCCTTCACCGATTCAAGAAAAAGCAATTCCTCTTGTCCTAACGGGCAAGGACGTAATGGCTGCAGCCCAAACGGGAACAGGTAAGACAGCTGGATTTACACTACCACTACTAGAAATCTTGTCAAAAGGACCACGTCCTGGACCTAATAAGATTCGTGCACTTGTGCTAACACCAACACGCGAACTAGCAGCTCAAGTTGCTGAAAGCGTTGACCTTTATGGTAAAAATCTTTCACTAACGTCTACTGTTGTATACGGTGGTGTAAAAATTAACCCACAGATGATGCGTTTGCGTCGTGGTGTTGATATTTTGGTTGCGACGCCAGGTCGTTTGATGGACCTATACAACCAAAATGCCGTACGTTTTGACCAAGTTGAAGTACTTATCTTGGATGAAGCTGACCGCATGCTGGATATGGGTTTCATTCATGACATCCGTAAGATCATTTCGAACATGCCGAAAGAACGTCAGAACCTTATGTTCTCAGCAACATTTTCTGACCCAATTCGCAACTTAGCAAAGACAATTGTTAATGATCCTGTTGAGATTTCTGTTAGCCCACGTAACACGACAGCGCAAAGTGTTGAGCAGTATATCTGCCCAGTAGACAAAAAGCGTAAGTCTGCTTTACTAACTGAGCTGATTAAAGAAAAGCAGTGGAATCAAGTTCTAGTATTTTCTCGTACTAAGCATGGCGCAAACCGTTTGGCGACTAACTTAGATGCAAGTGGCATTCCAGCTACTGCTATTCACGGCAATAAAAGCCAAGGCGCTCGTACTAAAGCCCTGAAAAACTTCAAGGCCGGTGCTGTTCAAGTATTAGTTGCTACTGATATTGCAGCGCGCGGTATCGATATTGACTCGTTGCCGTTTGTCGTTAACTTTGACCTACCAAACGTACCTGAGGATTATGTTCATCGTATCGGTCGTACTGGTCGAGCAGGCGCTTCAGGTTTAGCAGTATCTCTTGTTTCAGCAGATGAGATTGAGCTACTACAAGACATTGAGAAGCTAATCGGTCGTGAACTAGAGCGTCAGGTAATGGATGGCTTTGAACCTAGTCATGATGTACCTCCATCAAACTTTGGTATGAAGCGTGTAAGACAAGCTAAGCCAAAGAAACCAGGTGGCGGAGGCGGTAACAACCGTGGTGGTCGCTCAGATAATCGTGGTGGCGGCGGAAAGCCTTCTGGCAATGGTGCTAATACACAACAGCGTCGTAGAAAACCTAAGCCGAAGAGCTCAGGTTCTGCTAATAGCTAAGCACCAATAGATATTTTTGTTAAGTTATCCAACTTAATCAAAAACATAAAAAAGCCCTAGCGTGTTTGCTCTAGGGCTTTTTTTTGGAAATTTTCACGTCCTGTAATAAGCTTACACCTACGAGACTTATTTCAAGATAAACAAAGCGCTTTCAATCAAAAGCGAGCACGGAAGTGCCACTCATTTTCTTTCATCCCATTACTCACCGAGTTTAGAATCGTTTGATCAATCTCCGGAGAGTCCAATTCATACAAGCCACATAGTGCTAGGGCCTTACGAATATTAACCCGCATACCAATATGTTCGTACAACACACGCGCACAACAAGGCATTCTCTCTCCAGTACCTGAAACCCCTAACTTCAACCCCGTGAGACGAGACACTCTATTTTTAAACGAAGGGAATAGAATGGTTTGGGTTATCTCATGGTCGGTGAGTGTTTCGTAATCTGATAAGAAAATACGATCAGATAAAAAGTGAGCAACCCCTTTATAAATACCGTGATAAGCCTTCTCCGATTCAAACTCAGCTAAACGCTCAGTACGTTGAAAGTAGACTTGGCCGCCACGCTTTTCTAGACACACCAATGTTCTCAGTAACTTACCGGGACATGCCATAGAAATATAGTATTCAAAGTAGTAACCTAAATAACGATCTAAATGATCACCACTAAGCTCTTTAAGATGAGCAAGATGCTCTACTTCTAATACCTCACCTACGTCGTCTGCCTTTTTACTTGGGCGAACTTGGACCATCAGTTTAAACTGACTATGTGGTAGTAGCATTTCATGCTCCTCCACACCAAAGAACTCACAAAAACGCCTCATCGTATTAGCCGACGGCTTGTAACGACCACTCAGGTAGCGATTAAATTGAGGCCGATTAATATTTAGGCGTCGGCAGACTTCTGCTACCGATTTATAATAACTACACAATAAGCGTAGATTGCGCCCCAAATCTTCGTTATTCACAAAACAAACCTCAATTCTCTACTTGTTGGTATTGGTGCTAATAGTAGCTATTTACGCATCATTATGCGTCATTAACCATCCAATCGCCAATTTTCCTTTTTCTATATATTTGTTTTAATAAATCAGTGAAATTTCTTCAATTAAACAACAGAATAATAAATCACCTCAACTGTCAATTTTCTGGCCATATCAGGTTAACCAAGCCCGCTAATAAACGACTATAAACTTAGCGTACCAGTGATTTTCAACACCACCATTTACTTTGTTATATACTGCATAACATCTTAAATAGTGTATTTATCCGTATAAAAAAGATATATCTATTAAATAGCATTTTTTAATAAAAACTATTTAATTGGCATAAATTAAGCTTATTACCAAACTAAAAAACCGTATTACTATCCAAGGTAGGAGACGCATGACAGTACTTGTTCTTTATGCTGGTGGCACAATAGGAATGGAGTCAACATCATCTGGCTATCAGCCGATGCAAGGATTTGAAGCGTTTCTTCAAGCTCAAATGTCAATGCGTACAGGTCATCCAATCCCCGAGTTTGATTTTATTAGTTTTGAAAACCTTATTGATAGCTCCAATCTAATGCCATCCGACTGGACTCATATTGGTCACTCTCTATTAGAAAACTGGGATAAATACGAAGGATTTATTTTATTACATGGTACTGACACAATGGCTTATACGGCCTCTATGTTGTCATTTATGCTGCAAGGGTGTGATAAGCCCGTCATTGTAACTGGCTCTCAAATCCCTATGACTGAAGCTCGTAATGATGCTATAGATAACCTAATCAGTTCGTTAATACTTGCAGGAACACCAAGTATTTCAGAAGTATGTATCTACTTTAATGGCCTATTAGTTCGTGGCAGTCGTGCCACTAAAGTCAGCAGTCAAGATCTAGACGCCTTTGATTCGCCAAACTACCCTCGCATAGGCAAGGTTGGTATCAACGTCGAGCTAAAGAAACACCTACTTCTCCCGCAGGGTAAACCATTATTTACAGTACCTAATTTTGATCCGTCAGCTGTAGCGATCATTCATACCTATCCGGGGATGCAATCAAGCGTCCTGGAAGCATTATTAAATAATCAATCGCTTAGAGGTCTTGTACTATGTACGTATGGCGCGGGTAACCCGCCTGCGGCTAACCGAGACTTCATGTCGGCTCTTCAAGTTGCTAACGACAGAGACATTTGTATCGTTAATATAAGTCAGTGCTTGAAAGGTGGAGTCACTCAAGGTGCCTATGCTACAGGGTCGGCATTAGGCAAAGTTGGCGTTATATCAGGTAATGATATGACACTAGAAGCTGCGTTTACCAAGCTACATTTCTTACTCGCTAGTAACTTAGCAACTGAGCACGTAAAGAAGTACATGATGACTGCATTATGTGGAGAAAGTACCGTCGTTTAATACAATAGCTAGATCATTTTTTCTTGGCTGTAAATTTCTTCTTCGTGCCTGTCTTTCTCTTTTTAAAAGAAGCCTTACCTAAACCTTGCAAGCCTTTAAACTCAACGCGACTAACTTCATCAATTAGTTGCGATAAGTCCTGAGTCATTGGCTGCATAAATTGATTATAATTCATTTTACGCTGACTAATCGCATCAAGCTGAGACTCCCAATGTGCCGTCATATCTGGATAACCCATATTGGCAGGTAGACTTGTAATCAATTGGCGCCCAATCACCGTCGCTCGAATTTCTTTCCCTTTCCGGCTCAAAAACTCTCGTTTAAATAGTAGCTCTATAATCCCAGCGCGTGTTGCTTCAGTGCCTAAACCATCAGTTTCACGCAACACTTTTTTGATGGCAGGATCATTTACATATCGAGCTATCCCAGTCATTGCTCCAAGTAGAGTCGCATCATTAAAGTGCTTTGGGGGACTCGTTTGCTTATCAATCAACTGTGCATCAGTACACAGCAACTCATTACCCTTTTTGACATTTGGTAACTTTGCCGATGCAAAACCATCTTGTATTTGACCCGCATCAGAAAGACTTGCTGTAGAAGCATTATTGTCATCTGTTTTTGTGGCTTTATTAGATGCGTTATTAGGACTATTTTCTTGCCTTTGTTGAGACGCCTTATTTGTAGGAAAAAGTACTTTCCAACCTTCCTTTAAAACCTCTTTTTGCTTAGCTATAAACAAACCACCTTCCACTTCCGTGTCGATTTGTTTTTCACCATATTCAAATGGTGGATAGAACTGAATCAGGTACTGACGAGCAACAAGTTCGTAAACGTTAGCCTCACCACTTGATAGACGCCCTCCGTCAAAAGACTTCATCGTAGGAATGATGGCATGGTGAGCACTAACTTTGCAATCATTCCACGCTTTAGACTTAATTGATAAGTCTGCCCCACTAACAGCACTAGCCAGCTTTCCACAAGTCTTAGCAATAGCAGCTATCACTTTTCCTGAGTCAGCATAATGCTCCTTTGGTAAATAACGACAGTCCGAGCGCGGATAAGTAATTAACTTATGACGTTCATATAATTGCTGACAGATATCGAGTACTTGCTTGGCGCTGAGCCCAAAACGCTTAGCTGCATCTATTTGTAACGTCGATAAGTTATAAGGAAGCGGAGCTGCTTGCTTCTTTTTGCCCTGAACAACATTAACGACTTTCCCTGCTCTATTAATGACTTTTGCCGCGACGGTCTCTGCTAGCTTTCGTGATAAAACCCGCCCCTCTTCATCCATATAATCTTCACAGGCTTTACTAGGTTTCCACTTTGCTTTGAATGATTCATTACTAGACGTTTTTAATTCAACAAAAACCTCATAAAAAGGTTTTGAAATGAAGTTTTCAATATCTAAGTCCCTATGAACAACTAAGCCTAGTAAAGGTGTTTGAACACGTCCAACAGATAACACTCCGCTGAACCCTGACTTTTGTCCTCTCAAAGTACAAAGTCGCGTCAAATTAATACCGTATAACCAGTCAGCTCGCGCACGCGCTAGGGCCGACGTAGCTAGAGGAATAAACTCTGTATTACTTCTAAGCTTAGCAAGAGACTTTTTCACTGCACTTGTATTCAAGTCACTGATTAAACAGCGTTGTGCTGACTTTATTTTAGCCTTTGAGACCTTACAGTGATTTATAACCTCATCGATCAAAATTTGACCTTCTCGATCAGGATCTCCAACGTTAACTAGAGTGTCAGCCTCTTTGATGAGTTTTTTAAGTACAGTAAATTGCTTACGTGTATTTGACTTAACCTCTAATTTCCACTGTTCTGGAATTATAGGTAAGTGGACGGTTGACCATTTTTTAAATTCAGCATCATATGCCTCAGGCTGTGCTTGCTCTAACAAGTGCCCAATACACCAACTGACTACATCACCATTACCCACGGTAATAAAGCCATCACCTTTCCTATGAGGCTTTGGAAGTGCATCTGCAACAGCTCTGCCTAAACTAGGCTTTTCCGCAATGTATAAAATCATTGGTATATTAGACTAACTTTTTTTTGTAATGATTAATTTTGAAGTTAGTAATAAGAATTAGCAAGTACTTAAAACATTCTCATACTTCATCGCTATGTTTTAGTTATACAAGAGTTAGTCTCAGTACTTAACCTAATTCCATTTCACTTTCTTTCAGGCATAAAAAAAGCCCTGTCACAGTATTATCTGTAAACAGGGCTTCCTATTAAATCTTGGCAATGACCTACTTTCACATGGGGAAACCCCACACTATCATCGGCGATGACACTTTTCACTGCTGAGTTCGAGATGGGATCAGGTGGTTCAATGTCTCTATGGTTACCAAGAAAACCGGTGTGTGATACCTGTTGTCAATACGTTAACCTCAGTCAACGGCCCACAACAGGCTCACGAATAAGTAATAATCTAGTAGCAGTGACCCACTATTGTCTGTTTGTCACACTTTCGCTCAACAAACCATTCAAGGTTATAGAATCAAGCCTCACGGGCAATTAGTACACCTTAGCTACATCCATTACTGGACTTCCACATGGTGCCTATCAACGTCGTAGTCTTCAACGGCCCTTTAGGGGAATCTAGTTCCCAGAGAATACTCATCTTGGATGAGGCTTCCCGCTTAGATGCTTTCAGCGGTTATCCTTTCCGAACTTAGCTACCCGGCTATGCCACTGGCGTGACAACCGGTACACCAGAGGTTCGTCCACTCCGGTCCTCTCGTACTAGGAGCAGCTTTCCTCAATATTCTAACGCCCACACCAGATAGGGACCGAACTGTCTCACGACGTTCTGAACCCATCTCGCGTACCACTTTAAATGGCGAACAGCCATACCCTTGGGACCCGCTTCAGCCCCAGGATGTGATGAGCCGACATCGAGGTGCCAAACACCGCCGTCGATATGAACTCTTGGGCGGTATCAGCCTGTTATCCCCGGCGTACCTTTTATCCGTTGAGCGATGGCC